>NZ_SLYP02000001.1:152500-752500 GCF_004341505.2 Sphingomonas sp. JUb134 | reverse complement strand
GCCCCGTCCGGTGAACAGGCATTTAGGGGAGGGGTCGGATACCGTCAAGCGATTCGATTGCAGTTTTTTGAAATTTGTTCCGCGAACGCGGAAAAAGGCTCCTGCGGCCCCGCACGGCACTGTTGGCGCCCGTCGCCCCGGGGATCAGAAGCGCAGCGCCTCGACCCGCTCCCCCGCCGCCAGCGCCGGTGCCCCTGCGGGGCGCCGCACCAGCAGGTCGGCCAATCCCAGCATCGCCTGTGACGCCGCCGACTGGCGATCGAGGATGGTGACGCCGCCCGATGTCCGCGCCGCGCACAGGAACGCCTCACGCGATCCGCCCGCCTCGGCTCCCGCCGCCAACGGCATCGGCTGCCAGTCGAGCCCGGCGGCAAAGCCCCGCCCTTCCAGCGCCGTCAGCAACGGCACCAGGAACAGCCGCGCGACCGTCATCGCCGCGGTAGGATTGCCGGGCAGGCCCAGCACCTGCTTCGCCCCCACCCGGCCGTGCCACACGGGCTTGCCGGGCTTCATCGCCACGCCGGCGAAGTCCGTCTCCAGCCCCATCGGCTTGAGGCCGGCGCGGGCGAGGTCGCGCTCGCCGCGCGACGCGCCGCCCGCCATCACCAGAATGTCGCAGTCCGCCAACGCCGCCTGCGCCGCGGCCGTGATCGCGCCGGCATCGTCGGGCACGCGGGTCGCGCCGCCCGGCTGCCCGCCCCATTGCCGCACCAGCAGCTGGAGGGCCTCCGAAAGGCTGTCGGGAAGCAGCCCGTCCCCAGCCCCCGCCTGGCCCGGGGGCACCAGCTCGTCGCCGCTTGCGATCACGTGCACGCGCGGGCGCCGCCACACGACCACCTCCGCCGCATCGGCTGCCGCTGCCACCACCAGCGCGCGCGGGTCGAGGATGCGTCCCGCCGCCAGCACCGGGGCGCCCGCGGCAAAGTCGGACGCGCGCGGGCGGACATGGCGCTTGTCCGGCAGCCGCTCCGGCAGCAGCACGCACCCATCCGCTTGCGCCAGCAGCTCCACCGGCACCACCCGGTCGGTCCCGGCCGGCAGCGCCGCCCCGGTCGTCACCCGCACCGCCGCGCCCTCCGCCGTTCCGGTGAAGGGGGCGCCCGGATAGGCCGCTCCCGCTACCGCCAGGCGCCGCGTCCCGTCCGCCAGGTCCGCCTCGCGCACCGCCACGCCGTCCATCGCCGCCGTGTCCCGCCGCGGCGAATCGAAGGCGGCGACCACCGGCTCGGCCAGCACCCGTCGCCCTGCCTTGCGCAGCGGCACCCGCTCGGTACCGAGCGGCACGGCCCCCGCCGCCAGCAGCGCCTGCGCGGCATCGAAGCTCAAATCGGCCGCGCAAGGGACCGGGGCGGACGACTTTTCTTCCAGCGGCATGCGCACTTCCTGCTTTGTCCTTGCGACGTCTGGCGCATCGCTCGGTACCCTGGCCAGCCCGAATTACGGTTATACCCGGCTTGTGCGCCCGGTGGTGCTCGTCCAACAGCATTCGATCCACCGCCCAAGGAAACGCCGCGTGACCCAGGAGCTTGCCGAAACCGGCCGTTCGGTCGTGGAGACCCTGGTCTGTGTCCGCGCCGACGGCAGCCGCGTGGCGGTCGAGCGCCCGGTCGCCTTGGAGCGCCCGCTCGCAATCGAGTTCAACGGCCTCGGCTATGCGGTCGTGATGGCGACGCCTGCGGACCTGGCGGATTTCGCCACGGGCTTCGCGCTCTCCGAACGGCTGATCGGGCGGGCGGACGAGATCGTCGACATCGACTGCCACCCGGCCGACGCGGGGCTGGTGCTGCGCGTGACGCTCGCTCCGTCCCGGGCCGCGGCCGTCGTCGAGCGCGTGCGCCACCGCGTGTCCGAATCGAGCTGCGGCCTGTGCGGGATCGAGAATCTAGAACAGGCGATCCGGCCGCTTCGCCGCGTGCCCGCCGCCCCCGCTCCCGCCGAAACCGCGATCTTCGCCGCGCTGGAGGCGTTGCGCGATCACCAGCCGCTCAATCGCGTGACCGGCGCGGTGCACGCCGCGGCGCTGGTCAGCGCGGTCGGCGCGGTGCGGCTCGTGCGGGAGGATGTCGGCCGACATACCGCCTTCGACAAGCTGATCGGCGCAATGCTGCGCAAGGGGCTTCGCTGGGAGGGCGGCTTTGCGCTGCTGTCGTCGCGCTGCTCCTATGAGCTGGTCGAAAAGGCCGCGCTCGCCGACTGCCCCACGCTGGTGACGATCTCGGCACCGACCAGCCTCGCCATCGTCCGGGCGCGCGACGCGGGGCTGCGGCTGATCGTGCTTGCCCGTTCCGACGCCATGCTGCTGCTGCCGGACACGCCGTGAGGATCCTGGGCGCCATCCTTGCCGGCGGCCAGGCGCGCCGGTTCGGCTCCAACAAGGCGCTGGCGACGCTCCGCGGTGAGCCGCTGATCGCCCATGCCGCCCGCGCGATGGCACCCCAGGTCGCAGCGGTGGCGGTCTGCGGCGGCGTGCCGCTCCTCCCCGATCTGCTCCACCTGCCCGACCGCCCCGCTCCCGGCCTCGGTCCGCTCGGCGGCCTCGCCGCCGCGCTCGCCCATGCACGCGAACAGGGCTTCGACGGGGTGGTGAGCGTCGGCTGCGACACGCCGCTGCTCCCCGACGATCTGGTCGCCCGGCTGCGGGCGCCCGGCGGCGCCAGCTTTCTCGACGCCATGCCGCTGATCGGCTGGTGGCCGAGCGCCCTCGCCCCCGCCCTCGACGCCTTCCTCGCTACCGACCCGCGCCGCTCGCTGCGCGGCTGGGGCGCGGCTGCGGGCGCCACCGTTCTTTCCCTTTCGCAGCCGATCCCCAACATCAACACGCCCGCGGACCTCGCCGAACTGGCCAGGTGATCGCGCTGCATCCTTTCCGGGTGCCGGGGCGTTGTGCCTTTTCAAAGGCACGTCCCGGCCGGGGCGGGGAGGAGCTGCGGCGATGGACGAGGAAAAGAAGGGCACCGTACATTACAAGGGTGCCGAAGGCGGCTGGGGCTCGGTCCGCGGCATCACCGAGACGTGGATGCGCGAGGTCGACCGTCCCGGTGCGCTGCGCACGCTCGAACGGCAGAACAAGCCCGGCGGCTTCATGTGCGTATCCTGCGCCTGGACCAAGCCCGCACACCCCCACGGCTTCGAATTCTGCGAGAACGGCGCCAAGGCCACGCTCTGGGACCTCACCAGCCGCCGCTGCACGCCGCAGGTGCTCGCCCGCCACCGCGTCAGCGAGCTCAAGACCTGGCGCGACCATGATCTCGAGCAGCTCGGCCGCCTCACCCATCCGATGCGCTATGACGCGACCACCGACAGCTATGTGCCGTGCAGCTGGCAGGAGGCGTTCGACGGCATCGGGCGGGAGCTTCGGGCGATCGATCCGGGCTCGGCGGTCTTCTACACCTCCGGCCGCGCCAGCCTGGAGACCGCCTATCTCTTCCAGCTGTTCGCCAGGCTCTATGGGCACAACAACCTGCCCGACAGCTCCAACATGTGCCACGAGACGACCTCGGTCGCGCTCAAGAAGCTGATCGGCGTGCCGGTGGGCACCAGCGTGCTCAGCGACTTCCACCACTGCGACGCCATCTTCTTCTTCGGCCAGAACACCGGCACCAACAGCCCGCGCATGCTCCACCCGCTGAAGGAGGCGGTCGAGCGCGGGGTGAAGATCGTCACCTTCAACCCGATCCGCGAGCGCGGGCTGGAGGTGTTCCGCGATCCGCAGAGCCCGGCCGAGATGCTGCACCTCAAGAAGCCCACCCTGATCTCGCACCAGTATCTGCAGGTGCGCGCCGGTGGCGACATCGCGGCGATCACCGGCCTCATCAAGCACATCCTCGCGGCCGAGGAGAAGCTCTGGGCCGAGGAGCAGCGCCACGTCCTCGACGTCGACTTCCTCGAACAGCACACCGAGGGGTTCGAGGCGCTGAAGGCGCATGTCGCGGGCATGAGCTGGGAGGCGATCGAGGCCGAATCCGGCCTGTCGCGCGCCGATCTGGAGGCGGCCGCGCAGGTCTATGTCGAGGCCAAGAACACCATCGTCATGTACGGCATGGGCCTCACCCAGCAGGTGCACGGCTTTGAAAACTTGGCGATGATCGTCAACCTGCTGCTGCTGAAGGGCAACATCGGCCGCGAGGGCACCGGCTGCTCGCCGGTCCGCGGCCATTCCAACGTCCAGGGCCAGCGCACCGTCGGCATCTCGGAAAAGCCCGAGCTGGTGCCGCTCGACAAGCTCGCCGAGCTGTTCGGCTTCGATCCCCCGCGCGACAAGGGGATGAACACGGTCGAATCCTGCGAAAAGATCCTGAGCGGCGAGATCAAGGCCTTCATCGGCCTGGGCGGCAACTTCGTCCGCGCGATCCCGGAGCGCGAGAAGATGGAGGAGGCCTGGACGCGCCTGCGCCTCACCGTCCAGATCGCGACCAAGCTCAACCGCAGCCACCTCATCAACGGCCAGGTCGCCTATCTGTTGCCCTGCCTCAGCCGCACCGAGGTGGACGAACAGGCGAGCGGGCCGCAGACGGTGACGATGGAGGACAGCCTCAGCTGCATCCATGGCTCGGTCGCGCACAACAAGCCGGCGAGCGAACACCTGCTCTCCGAAATCGCGATCGTCGCCGGCATCGCCAAGGCGACGCTGCCGCCCAATCCCAAGGTGCAGTGGGACGAGTGGGTGGCCGACTATGGCCGCGTGCGCGACCTGATCGAGCAGACCTATCCCGACGAGTTCGCGAAGTTCAACGAGCGCCTGTTCACGCCCGGCGGCTTCTACCGCGGCAATGCGGCGCGCGATCGCGTCTGGAAGACGGAGAGCGGCAAGGCCGAGTTCACCGTGCCGGATCACCTGTCGGCCGCGGGGTTCGAGGATGCGCCCGGCCGCTACCGGCTGATGACCCTGCGCTCCAACGACCAGTTCAACACCACCATCTACGGTTATTCGGACCGGCTGCGCGGGATCGAGGGCACCCGCGACGTGCTGCTGATGCATCCGGACGAGATCGCCGCGGCCGGGCTGGCGGAAGGCCAGGTCGTGGGGCTGAAAACCGATGCGGGGGACGGCATCCATCGCGAGGTCGGCGGGCTCACCGTCACCCCGTTCCTGCTGCCGCGCGGCTGCGTCGCTTCCTATTATCCGGAAATGAACGCGCTGATCCCGCTCAGCCACCACGACCAGGAGTCCAAGACGCCCGCGGCAAAGGCGGTGCCGGTGCGGATCGTCACCTGATCGCGTCGCCCTTCGGAAATCAACTTCCGGTCAAGCAACCTGTGTGCTTGACCGGTTCTTCCGGATTGGCAAGGCTCGCTTGGTGCCGGGCAACAGATCCTCGTCCTTCATCGTCTTGTGCGCCCTTGCCCTGGCCGGGTGCAGCGCGGAGTCGCGCACGGTCGGTGCCGACCTGCCGCAGACCGAACCCACGGGCGCGCAGGATCCGCGCGCGGCCCGCTACGAGCGCAATGCCTATCAGGTCGCGCAAGGCGGCCGCTATTTCACCTGGTACGGCTGCGGCAGCTGCCACGGCAGCGATGCCGCGGGCGCGCTCAACCTCAATGACAGGCTCTGGGCGCATGGCAGCGACCTCGACCAAGTCTATCGCTTCATCGCCCGGGGGCATGGCGACGCGCGCTATGGCGATCGCATCCCCGTCGAGCAGCTCTGGCAGATCACCGCCTATGTCCGCACGCTTCCCCAGCTGAAGCCGGAGAAGCGCCGCCGCCAGGACGTCGACCAGGTCGGCGAGGCGCAGGGCGACAACTGGACCGGGCCGGTGCTGCCATGACCCTGCGCAGGCTCGCGCTGCTGCCGGGGGTGCTGGCGCTCTCGGCGTGCGAGGGCGGCTTCCAGTCGCCGCTCGCGCCCGCGGGCGAGCAGGCGGCAAGCATCCATTCGCTGTTCTGGCTGATGATGGCCGTCTGCGGCTTCATGTACCTGCTGGTGCTGGCCGGGCTCGGCATCGGCCTGCTGCGCGCGCGACGCCGCCGCAGCGAGACGGGCGAGCCCAGCATCAACCCGGCCGACCGCGGCCTCACCCGCGGGCTGGTTGCCTGGGCCGCGCTGATCGTCGTCGGCCTCGCCGTCCTCATCACCGGCAGCTTTCTGGTAGAGCGCACCATCGCCGGCGCCCGCGCCCGCGACGCGCTGGAGGTCCGCGTCACCGGCCACCAATGGTGGTGGCGGATCCAATATCGCGATCCCGCCACCGGCGCCTGGATCGAGACCGCCAACGAACTCCACCTCCCGCTCGGGCAGACGACGCGGATCGCGCTCGGCTCGTCCGACGTGATCCACAGCTTCTGGGTCCCCAACATCGCGCAGAAGCTCGACCTGATCCCCGGCCGCATCAACCGCGTCGACCTCACCCCCACCCGCGCCGGCTGGTTCCGCGGCCAGTGCGCCGAGTTCTGCGGCGTCCAGCACGCCCACATGGCGCTCGACGTGAAGGTCGACACGCCGGAGGAATTCGCCCGCTGGCTGGCGAGCCAGCGGCGCCCGGCCACACCGCCTGCCGATCCCGCCGCCGCCCGCGGGCTCCAGCTCGTCACCCGCGGCCAGTGCGCCATGTGCCATGCGATCCGCGGCACTCAGGCGGTCGGCCGCGCCGGGCCGGACCTCACCCATTTCGGCGGCCGCCGCTCGGTCGCCGCCGGCACCCTCACCATGAGCCGCGGCGCCGTCCAGGGCTGGATCACTCAGCCGCAGGCGGTGAAGCCCGGCACGATGATGCCCCCCGTCGCGCTGTCGCCGGCCGATGCGGACGCGGTGTCGCGCTATCTGATGGACCTGAAATGAGCGATCCGCGCACCCCGGCCGTCGAACTCCGCACGCTGCACGTCTCCTGGGCCGATGCGCCCGGCATCTGGGGCTTCCTGACCACGGTCGATCACAAGCGGATCGCCGCGCGCTACATCCTGACGGTGGTGCTGCTGCTGTTCCTCGCCGGCATGCTCGCGCTCGACATGCGGCTCCAGCTCGCCATGCCCGACATGGAGCGGATGACGCCGCAGCTCTACAACGAGAGCTTCTCCCTCCACGGCTCGACCATGTTGTTCCTGGTGTCGGTGCCGGTGATGGAGGCGATGGCGATCTGGCTGGTGCCGCTGATGCTCGGCCAGCGCGCGCTCGCCTTCCCGCGCCTCGCGGCGTTCAGCTACTGGCTGTACCTCGGCGGCGTGCTGATGCTGTGGGTGCCGCACGCCTTCGGCATCACGCCCGATCTCGGCTGGTTCGAATATCCGCCGCTCTCCGGCCCCGCCTATTCGCCGGGCCACCGCGCCGACATCTGGGCGCAGATGATCACCTTTACCGAGGTCGCGGCGCTCGCCGCCTCGGTCAACATCGCCGCCACCGTGCTCAAGATGCGTTCCCCCGGCATGACGCTCGCGCGCATCCCGCTGTTCGTCTGGGCGATGTTCCTCGCCTCGCTGATGACGATCTTCGCGCTGCCGGCGGTGATGATGGTCACGAGCATGCTGATCGCGGACCGCCTCGTCTCGACCCAGTTCTTTGCGGCGGCGGCCGGCGGCGACCCGATCCTGTTCCAGCACCTCTTCTGGTGGTTCGGCCATCCGGAGGTCTACATCATCTTCCTGCCCGCCGCCGGCTTCGTGTCGGTGATCGTCGAGACCTTCTCCCGCCGCACGCTGTTCGGCCATGCCGCGGTGGTGCTGTCGATGCTCGCCATCGCCGCGCTCGCCTTTGGCCTATGGGTCCACCACATGTTCGCGGTCGGCCTGCCGCGGCTCGGCAACGACTTCTACACCGCCGCCAGCATGGCCGTGGCGCTGCCCGCCGGTGTCCAGATCTTCTGCTGGATCGCGACGCTGGCAAGCGGCCGCCCGCGCTTCGACACGCCGCTCCTGTGGGTGCTCGCCTTCATCGTCACCTTCGTGATCGGCGGGCTGTCGGGCATCATGACCGCCTCCGCCCCGCTCGACCAGCAGGTGACCGACACCTATTTCGTGGTCGCCCACTTCCACTATGTGCTCGTCGGCGGCGCGATGTTCCCGCTCTTCGGCGCCTTCACCTATTGGTATCCCAAGGCGACGGGACGGATGATGTCGGAACTCTGGGGCAAGATCAGTTTCTGGCTGATCGTCGGCGGCTTCAACCTCGGCTTCTTCCCGATGCATATCCTGGGGCTCCAGGGGATGCCGCGCCGCATCTATACCTATAGCGAGGGCATGGGCTGGGGCCCGCTCAACATGGTCGCCTCGATCGGCTCGGCGATCGCGGTCGCGGGCGGCGTGCTGTTCGTCGCCAACGCAGCGTGGAGCTACTTCCGCGGCAGGGCAGCGGGCCCGAACCCCTGGGGTGGCTCCACCCTCGAATGGGCCGCACCCTCGCCCCCGCCCCAGCATAATTTCGACGCCATGCCCGTGGTCGACAGCCTCACGCCCTTGTGGACGCAGAAGCAGGAACTCGCCGTCATGACCGGCCTCGCCGTCGATCGCCGCGAAGTGCTGGTGACCTCGGTCGTGGAGGCGACGCCCGAGTATCGTCAGAAAAGCCCGCCGCCCTCGATCGCCCCGCTGCTCGCCGCGATCGCCGTCACCATCCTGTTCGTCGGCAGCATCTTCACCCCCTGGGCGCTGGTCTGGGGTGCGGTGCCGGTGGCGATCGGGCTCACCCTCTGGTTCTGGCCGCAGCGCGAGCGCTCGACCACCGGGCCGCTTCGGGCGCGCAACCGATGAGCGACGCCGTCCCCACCCGCGTCGTCGGCGACCTCGCCAACCTGCCCGAGACCGCATCGGGCGCAAGCCACCTCGTCTGGTGGGGCAACATCGGCTTCATGGCGATCGAGGGCACCGCCTTCGCGCTCGCCGCCGGCGCCTATCTCTACCTCATGAGCCAGACGGCGGGCTGGCCGCCCGACGGCGTCCGCCCGCCCGACCTGCTGTGGCCGGCGGTGCTGACGCTCGGCCTGTTCCTCAGCGAAATCCCCAACCTCTGGGTCCGCCGCTGCGCCAAGGCCAAGAACGAGCGCGGCGTCCGCATCGGCACGCTCGCCATGACCGTCCTCGGCCTCCTGCTGCTGATCCCGCGCGGCATCGAGTTCGGGCACCTCAACGTCACCTGGTACGACAATGCCTATGGCTCGCTGACGTGGATGCTGCTGGTGCTGCACACCAGCCACCTCATCACCGACATCGGCGACACCGCCGTCCAATCCGTGTGGCTCTACACCCATGAGGTCGGCGACGATCAGTTCGCCGATGTCGAGGACAATGCCAATTACTGGACCTTCGTGGTGCTGACGTGGATCCCGGTCGGCGCGCTCGTCTATCTGGCGCCGAGGTTCGGGTGAGCGAGTCCCTCTCCCGTGCGGCGCGCGTGCGCCCCTGGGCGGCGCTGCTGCTGCCGCCTGTCACCTGGTACGTCTTCGAACTGGGTCTGGGCAGCGTGCTCAAGGTCGATTGCGCCCCCGTCGGTCCCTGGCTCGGCCTCGCCTGGGGTCTCGCCAGCCTTGCGGTGTGCGGCCTCGCCATGGCGATCGCCTGGCCCTGCGCGCGGCCGGCGGGCGACCAGACCCCGCCGCGCGCCTGGCTGTCGCGCGTCGCGCTGCTGCTCGCCGGCATCTTCGCGCTCGCCATCGCCTTCCAGACGCTGGCCGTGCTGATCGTCCCGCCATGCGTCAGCTGATCCGCCTCGCCCCGCTGCTGGCGCTCGCGATGCCCGCCGCCGCCCTCGCGCACGGCGGCCACGACCATGGCGAGCCGCCCGGCTGGACCTGGGACCCGTGGATCACCGTGCCCCTGCTGCTCTCCGCCGTCCTGTTCGGGCTCGGCTGGCGCCGCCTCTACGGGCGCTCGGCGGGCGGCCGCCCCCGGCTCAAGCGGCGGCTGTGGCTCTTCGCCGCCGGCTGGCTGACGCTCGCGGGCGCGCTGGTGTCGCCGCTCCACGAAGCGGGCGAGCGCTCCTTCACCGCCCACATGATCGAGCACGAGCTGCTGATGCTGCTCGCCGCGCCCCTGGTCGTGCTGGCCGAACCGCTCTCGGCGATGCTCTGGGCCTTTCCCGCCGCCGCCCGCCGTACCCTCGGCCGCATCAGCGCCAGCCGGGCGGTGTCGGTCCCCTTCGCCTGGGCGACGGGCGCCGTCGTCGCGACGCTCCTCCAGGCGGCCGTGCTGTGGATCTGGCACATGCCGTCGCTGTTCGACGTGGCGCTGGCGAGCGAGGGCTGGCACGCCACCCAGCACCTCTGCTTCATCGTCAGCGCGCTGCTGTTCTGGACGGCGATGCTCGGGCGGCGCGGTGCCGGGGCGAGCGCGCTCGGCGACCGTGCGCTCGCCGCCTTCTGCCTGCTCGTCACTTCGTTCGTGACGGGGGCGCTGGGGGCGCTGATGGCCTTCTCCGACTCCCCCTGGTACCCGGGCTATGCGCGCCTCGCGCTCGCGCCCTTCGGCATGACCCCGGCGGAGGACCAGCAGGTCGCCGGCCTCGTCATGTGGGTGCCCGGCGGTCTCGTCCACCTCGTCGCCGCGCTCGCCCTGTTCCGCACGCTGCTCGTGCCGTCGCCGCAAAGGACCGCCGATGCCGTCTGAGCTGCGCTTCGTGCTGATCCTCACCGGTATCGCGACGATCGCGGGCGCCGCCTCGGTGTTCGGCATCTACCGGCAGGATAGCCTCCAGACCCGCACCCAGGCGGAGGCGATGACCGGCGGCGACGCCACGGCCGGCAAGGCCGCGATCGGCCGCTACAATTGCGGCGCCTGCCACCGCATCCCCGGCATCGCCGGCGCCACGGGCACCACCGGCCCGGCGCTCAACGGCATCGCTCTGCGCGCCGAGATCGCCGGCGTCCTCGTCAACGATCCGAAGAACCTCACCCGCTGGCTGCGCCAGCCGCAGCAGGTGCTTCCCGGCAACGGCATGCCGGACCAGGGCGTCACCGAGCGCGACGCCCGCGACATGGCTGCCTATCTCTACACGCTGAAGCGTTAGCCACCCGCGCAGGGCAAAGGCCGGCGCCCCGTTGCGGGAGCGCCGGCCCTGTTCGTCACTTCGCGACGGTGGCCTCGGCCATCGCCGGCGCCGACTGGATGTCGGGGGCACCGCCCATGTCGCCGTTCTTGGTGCGGCCGGCGCCCGGGCCCGCGCCCAGGTCCGCCCCGGTGGTCGGGTCGGCGCTCGGATCGGACGCGGTCCGCTCCACCATCTTGGCCGCGACCTTCTGGTCCTTGGCGGGAAGCTTGACGGTCGCCGTGCCGTCGCCCTCGTCCGCCGGCATCACCTGCTGCAGGTCGTCCACGCGGTCCCATTCGTCGCCGGTGTTCCACGGACCCGTTGTGTCGCCCTCGCCCTGCGAGGTGTTGACGTACATGCTCGCGTATTTCTCCACGCCCGGCAGCTTGCCCGACGGGAAGTTGTTCTCGATCGCATAGAGCGCCTTCTCGAACGACTTCTGGTGCGCCACCTCGCGGGTCATCAGGAAGCCCAGCGCGTCCTTGATGCCGGGATCGTCGGTGATGTTGATCAGCCGCTCATAGACGATCTTGGCGCGTGCCTCGGCCGCGATGTTGGAGCGCAGGTCGACGGTCGGCTCGCCGCGCGAGTCCACATAGGCCGCCGTCCATGGCACGCCCGCGCTGTCGCACAGCGCCGGGGCGCCGCCGAACAGGATCGATTCCTTGGCGCTGGTGCCGGTCTGCCCCACCATCTGGTAGAGCTCGGCCTCCTTCATCGTGCCCTCGGCCAGCTGCGCCTTCAGGCCCTTGTTGAGCATGGTGACGATCGACCCGATCACCTCCAGGTGGCTCAGCTCTTCCGTCGCGATGTCGAGCAGCATGTCCTTGCGGCCGGGATCGTCCTCACCCAGGCCCTGCGTGAAATAGCGCATCGCCGCGGCCAGTTCGCCGTCGGCCCCGCCGAACTGCTCCATGATCATGGTGGCGAGCCGCGGATTGGGCTCCGAAACGCGCACGGTATATTGCAACCGCTTGTTATGCATGAACATTGCCGGGCTCCTGCTGTATCGTTCTGGTCCATCCCAAGCGCATCAGCCACGCACCCGTTCCTGTTGAAAGTGACTCGCACCAATTGCCGCGGGAGCATGCGCTGACCGGCTCCGCGGGCGGGAGCGGCTTGAGCCTTTGCGCGGTCGCTGCCACGGGGACAGGATGACCGAACTGCACCGCCGCACCCTTCTGAAGGCAGGCCTTGGCGCCGCCGCGCTCGCCATTCCGGATTCGATCGCGCGCGCGCTCGCGATCCCCGCGGACGTGCGCAGCGGCACGCTGCGCGACGTCGAGCACGTCGTGATCCTGATGCAGGAGAACCGCGGCTTCGATCATTATTTCGGGACGCTGCGCGGCGTCCGCGGCTTCGGCGATCGCCTGCCCATCCCGCTCGCGCCCGGTTCGGACGGCGCCGCCCGCACCGTCTGGCAGCAGCTCGACCGCACCGCAAAGCAGGGCCCGCGCACCGTCTCCCCCTTTCATCTGTCGACCCGCACCGACTGGGCGCTGATGCGCATGGAGGGCACGCCCCATAGCTGGCCGGACGCGCAGCGCGCCTGGGATCACGGCCGCATGGCACATTGGCCGGAGGTGAAGACCGAGCGCGCAATGGGCCACTATCGGCGCGACGACATCCCCTTCCAGTTCGCGCTGGCCGATGCCTTCACCGTCTGCGACGCCTATCACTGCTCGCTGCAGACCGGCACCAACACCAACCGCCTGTTCCTGTGGACCGGCACCAACGATCCCGAGGGCCAAGCCGGCGGCCCCGCCATCGCCAATTCGCACGACAGCTTCGCCGAGGACGGCGGCTGGGCCGAGCCCTATCGCTGGACCAGCTATGTCGAGCGGCTCCAGGCGGCCGGAATCGACTGGCGTATCTACCAGGACATGGCCGACAATTTCACCGACAACCCCCTGGTCGGGTTCGAGGCGTTCCGCGCTGCTCACAAGGGTGCGCCCGGTGCCGATCCGGCGCTTCGCGACCGCGCGCTCACCACCCGCGCGCTCGACGGCCTGCGCGCCGACGTGCTCGCCGGCCGCCTGCCGCAGGTCTCCTACGTGATCGCGACCGCCGCCGGTTCCGAGCATCCCGGCCCTTCGAGCCCCGCCCAGGGCGCCGCCTATACCGCCGAGCTGCTCGACGTGCTCACCGCCGACCCAAAGGTCTGGGCCCGCACCGTGCTGCTCGTCATGTTCGACGAGAATGACGGCTTCTTCGACCATGTCCCGCCGCCCGCCCCGCCCTCCCAGGATCCGGCGGCCCCGGGCGGCCTCGCCGGCGCCTCCACCGTCAGCACCGCCGGCGAATATCACCGCGTGCCGAGCGCCGCCGACGCGTCCGTCGACCTGCCGGAGCTGCGCGGCCGTCCCTATGGCCTTGGTCCCCGCGTCCCCTTCTACGCCATCTCTCCCTGGAGCCGCGGCGGCTGGGTCAACTCGCAGGTGTTCGATCACACCTCGGTGATCCGCTTCCTGGAGCAGCGCTTCGGCGTCGCCGAGCCCAACATCTCGCCCTGGCGCCGCGCGGTGTGCGGCGACCTCACCTCGGTGTTCGACTTCACCAGCCCGAACCGCGGCTTTCCCGACGGCATCCCCGATCCGCGCCCCGACGCCACCCGCAGCGCGGCGATCCAGGGCCAGGTCGCGCCCCGCGCGCCCGCCGCCGCCCAGCCGCTGGTGCAGGAGCCGGGCGTCCGCCCCTCGCGCCCGCTCCCCTACCACCTCTCCGTCACCGAGGCGCCGGACGAGGCCGGCATCCGCCTCACCTTCCACGCAGGCGCGAACCGCGCCGGGGTCGCCGCCGTCTTCCACGTCTATGACCGGCTCGCGCTCGATCGCCTGCCCCGCCGCTACACGGTGGAGGCCGGCGGGCAGCTCACCGGCCGCTGGGCGGGCGCGGGCGCGGACGGCGCCTATGACCTGTGGGTGCTCGGCCCCAACGGCTTCCACCGCCACTTCGCCGGCCGCGCCGCCGACCGCGCGCTTGCCGGGCGCATCGCCTGGCACCTCGATCCGGCGCGCGCCACCCTGGCCCTCGCCGTGCGTGCCGGCGCGGCCGCGTGGCAGGTCGCCCCCAATGCCTATGCCGACCACCACCGCTCCTGGCGCGGCACCGGCACCCCGCCGCCCTGGGACCTCGCGCTCACCGGTGGCTGGTACGACCTGACCCTCACCAGCCCGGCCGCGCCCGGCTTTCTTCGCCGCATCGCCGGCCGGCTCGAGACCGGCCGCCCCTCCACCTCCGACCCGGCCTGATCCGCGGCTTCGCCCCGGCAAAGCATTTCTTTGAATTCCTATTCTGCCGATGGGGTATGTCTCTCCACATCGGAGGTAGGCCATGTCGCGCACGCTGATCGAGACCGTCGCCGCCCTGCGCGTCGCCCGCGCGGCGTGGCGGCAGCGCCAGGACGAATCGCGCGACGTGGAGAGTTTCCCCGCCCGCGACGCCGTCGCCCGCATCGTCGAGACGCTGGCGACCGCCCTCTATCCCCGCCGCCTGGGCGGCTTCCGTGGCACCGCGGAGGCAGAGGACAGCTTCGTCGCCGAGCGCCTGACCCTCGCCCTCGCCGACCTGGAGCGTGAGGTCGCCGCCGAACTCGGCTATTGGCAGGCGGAGGCGCGCAGCAGCTTCGATCCCGACCAGGCCGGCATGATCGTGCGCCTGTTCGCCGCCACGCTCGCGGAGGTCCGCCAGCTGGTCGACAGCGACGTCGACGCCGCCTTTCTCGGCGATCCGGCGGCGCGCAGCGTGGACGAGATCCTGCTCTGCTATCCCGGCGCTCTCGCCAGCCTGCACCACCGCATCGCCCACCAGCTCCACCAGCTCGGCGCGCCCATCGTCGCCCGGCTGATCTCGGAGCTCGCCAACGCCCGCACCGGGATCGACATCCATCCGGGCGCCACCATCGGCAGCGGCTTCTTCATCGACCACGGCACCGGCGTGGTGATCGGCGAGACCGCCATCGTCGGGAATCGCGTGCGGCTCTACCAGCATGTGACGCTGGGCGCGCGCAGTGCGCCCGGCGACACCCGCGACGGCGGCCGCCCCCGCCACGATCGCCACCCGATCGTCGAGGACGACGTGGTCATCTATGCCGGCGCGACCATCCTCGGCCGCGTCACCATCGGCGCCCGCTCCACCATCGGCGGCAACGTCTGGCTGCTCGACGACGTGCCCCCCGACAGCGTCGTGGTCCAGCCGGAGGCGCGGCGGCTCGATCGCGCTGCCGGGGCGACGCTGCGCGACGTGCTGGTGGAGACGGCGGACTGATGCGCTTCCGCCCCGCCCTTCCCGAAGCCGCGCCGGCCCGCCCCGTCGTCGGCGTGCTCTGCTGCAACGAAGTGGCCGACCGGCCGGTGCAGGTCGTCGCCACCCGCTTCGTCCGCCCGCTCACCCAGCTGGTCGAGGCGACGGTGCTGCTCGTCCCCGCGGTCGCCGATGCGGCCGACGTCGCCGGGGTCGCGGCCGCGCTCGACGGCCTGCTCCTCACCGGCTCGCGCTCGCACGTCGCGCCGGAACGCTATGGCGCTGTCCCCGGCCCTCGCCCGGCCGCGCACGATCCCGAGCGCGACGCGGTCGCCCTGGCGCTCTCCGCCCGCATGATCGAGGGCGGCAAGCCCGTGTTCGGCATCTGCCGCGGCATGCAGGAGTTGAACGTGCTGTTCGGCGGCACCCTGTGCGAGCAGCCCGCCGACGGCGGCCACCATCGCGGCGACTGGGACGAGGGGTATGACGCGCTGTTCGACCATCACCACGCCATCCGCCTCGCCGATCAGGGCCGCCTCGCCCGCGCCACCGGCTGCTCGCGGCTGCGGGTGAACTCCGTCCACCAGCAGGGTGTCGACCGGCTCGGCTCCGGCCTCACCGTGGAGGCGCGGGCCGAGGGGGACGATCTGGTCGAGGCGATCTGGGCGCGCCCGTGCGGCGCCGACGTGCTCGCCGTCCAGTGGCACCCCGAATGGGACGCGGATCACGCCCCCGCCAGCCGCGCCTTCTTCGCGCTCGTCGCAGAGGCGCTGCGCACCTCCGCCCACGCCCAGCGCCGCGCCGCCTGACCCCTTCGCTTCGGCCAGGGAACCCCCGCCGCCGCCTGCCGTTCGTGAAGCACCCCGTGCAGCGCGCGACCCCTCAGGCAGCGAAGGCCAGGAACATGGCGGTGAAGCTCAAGCCCCTTTCGGAACAAGTCATGGTGATCCTCGGCGCGTCGAGCGGCATCGGCCGCGAGACCGCGCGCCGGGCAGCGGCCGCAGGCGCCACGCTCGTCGTCGCCGCCCGCGGCCAGGCTGGCCTCGCCTCGCTGGTGGAGGAGATCACCCAGGCCGGCGGCAAGGCCGTGGCAGTCGTGTGCGACGTCACCGACGAGGCGCAGGTCCGCCAGCTGGCGCGCGATGCCGTCGCCCGCTTCGGCCGGATCGACAGCTGGGTGAACGTCGCCGGGGTCTCGGTCTACGCCGGGTTCGAGGACACCACGCCCGAGGAGTTCCGCCGCATCCTGGAGGTGAACTTCATGGGCTATGTCCACGGCGCCCAGGCGGCCCTGCCGTACCTGCGCGAACAGGGCGGCGCGCTGATCGTGATCTCCTCGGTGGAAAGCATCGTCTCGCTGCCGCTGCACAGCGCCTATGCCGCGTCCAAGCACGCGATCGAGGGCGCGTTCGATGCGCTGCGCCGCGAGCTGATGGCAGAGGGCGCGCCGGTCTCGGTGACCAGCATCAAGCCGGCGACGATCAACACCCCCTTCTTCACCAACTCCCGCAGCAAGCTCGACGTGGTGCCCAAGGGACCGCCGCCCTTCTACGATCCGGGCGTGGTCGCCGACTGCGTCCTCTACGCGGCCGAACATCCCGTGCGCGACCTGTTCGCCGGCGGCGCCGGCCGCAGCATGGCGCTCAACCAGGTGACGGCTCCCGGCGTGATGGACACCCTGCTGGCGAAGTTCGGCATCCCCGGCTCCCGCACGCAGCGCCCCGCCCCCGCCGGCCAGCCCGGCAATCTCTACGCACCCGATGGCGACGATCGCGCGCGCGGCGACTTCACCGGCCGCACCCACCCCAGCCTCTACACCTGGCTGGCGCTCCGCCCCGTGGCGCGCACGCTCGCACTCGGCGCGCTCGTCACCGGCGCCGTCGTGGCGAGCCGCGCCCGCCGCGCGCGCCACCGCACGCCCGACACGACGGCGCCGGACGCCCTGGTCGGCAGCGCCGCCTTCGCCCGGCCCGAGGACCAGGACGCCTCCCGCGGCAGTTCCCAGCCGGTCCGCCCCGCCGGCCCCGAATCCATGCGCGACCCCACCGCACGCCCGTGGACGCGCGTCGACGAAGCCTCCGACGAATCCTTCCCCGCCAGCGATCCGCCTGCGACTTATTGAGGCGCAGCGTCGATCGGGGCCGTTTCGCCCCGCCCTTCGCCCACCGCGGATCGCCGTTGCGGGAGCATCCGATCCCGGGCAGCATGGTGCGATCGGAGGGGGGGGATCGACCATGTGGCGGCTTGTGATCGGATTGTTGGCGGTGCTGCTCAGTCCCCTTCCGGCGCGGGCGGACAGCTGGGCCCCGGCGACACGGCAGACCTACGAGTCAGCGGGCAAGAAGGTCCGTTTCACCGTCATCCCGCGCGATCTCGAGAGCTCGCTTTCCTACTTTGAAGACAAGGTGGCGCACCGGGACCCTGCCGGGCAACGTGCGGGCGGTGAGCCCAGAGCGCGCGGCGTTCTCGAGCGGCTCGTCGCCGGCCGATGGACCACCGTGTGGGAAGCACCGTTGGTGAACGAAGTGGCTCCCGTCTCGGCGCTCGTCACGGAGGATGCTGCGTACGTCGTCACCTTCGACGACTGGCATTCCGTCGGCTTTGGCGAGCATGTGGTCGTCATTTACCGCGACGACGGGAGCGTCGTGCGGTCCTACAAGCTGACCGACATCCTGCCCCCCGACTACGTTCGCGCGCTGCCTCGATCGGTCAGCTCGCTGTGGTGGAGCGGCAAGCATGTCCTGTCGCAAGACGGCAAGCGGCTGGTTCTGAAGGTCGTCGTTCCGAGCGCTTCCGGGAGTGATTCGCGCGGCTATGTCGACGTGACCATCAATCTCGCGACGGGCGCGGTCGCGCCGCTGACGGGTCCCGATTGGGAAGTCGCCCAGGCCGCCGCCGCTCCCATCGCGGCCCGTGACAAGGCAGAGGAAGCGCAGTGGCGGGCATCGACGATCGCGCCGCTCACCGCACCGGCCGGAACCGAGCAGGACGCGTGGAGCCGCTATCTCGCGCAAGCGCGCCGGCGTCTGGTGCCGGAAGCCAAGCCCTTTTCGTTCGATCTTCCCCTGGTCTTGCCTGCGCTTTCCGCCGCCGATCATGCAAGGACGGCACGCTCCATCCGCGAGCGTTTGACCAAGGCCGATGCCAAGCTCGACCTCGCCGTTGCGGCTCCTGCCGACCCGGGCGCCCTCCTGCGCCTCCTGGTCGAGGCGGGACGAGCGTCCCGGCCGGGCAGCCTTGCGGGTTCACGACTGTTCGTGGCCCTGCCGGCGAAAATGGCAGAGCCGGCGCGCGCGGCGCTCGCACCCACGGGGGCAACCGTCCTTCTCTTTGATCCCGCCGTCGCCATCCCCCAGCGGCCCGAGGTGCTGTCGCAGCTCGGCGTCAGCCCCGACCGGGTCGAGATCGAGGCGTTGAGCGCACAGGCAGACGCGCTTCATCACGAGGCGAATGCCGTTGCGCTGGCGGCTCAGGCACCGGCCGATCCACCCGCGGAGGAACGGCCTCCAGCCGAGGAGGAGAGTCTGGAGGAAATGGCGGAGAATCTCGAGATGACCGCGGACATGCTGGAGCAAGAGGCCGAAAAGCCCACCGCAGACCCAGCCGGGTCGAACTAGGGCGTAAACTCACAGAGCTGACCGTCGGGAAACACCCAGTTGCCGACATTCAATTTAGCGCTCGCGCCTAGTCGCAAATAGCCATCCCACGCCCACAACGGCGATGAATACGACCGCCGTAGCAGCGGTTATGGCGAGCTTGTAGGCTCGTCGTTCTGTCACGCCTCGCAACATGATAGCTGCAGAAAACAGGACGAAGCCCCACCTCAGCCATGTCGAGCGCGATGCCATCGCTCTACCTTCCGCAAGCCCGTGGGCGGGTCAATGTCGAACGTCCGCTCCCCACCAGAGATGGGAGGTTCAGCGCCCGATCCAGGCACGGTTGTTCATGAGTTCACGCGATAGGACGCGGGAGCAGTTCCGGTCGGCTGCTGCTCGGGATTCTGGCGTGGATCATAGGCGACCACCCATTTGGGATAGCCGTCCGGCGTCATGACGATGTCGGGGTGCCCGATGGGATCGTTGCCGGTCTCGATCCATCCGGCGCCGTGGCAATAGTCGCACACGGCACGCTTGCACCGGAAGCTGACCAGATCGATCTCGGTGTTCCACTGGCCGTGCCCCCGGCAGATCGGACACTTCGCATCCAGGGTGCCGTTTCTCGGCTGGAGCGGAACGATGTCGAACGCGTGGGGGCTGTCGGGTCCTTCGCATTGCACGACGTTGCTGGCGTGGGCGATCGCTTTTCTCCTCAGCAGCGCCCAACGATCCTGCCGGGGAGCGGTTGCGCGCATGAGCCCGCGGCCGGCCTGTGTCCCCACAGGTCTCGCGACCGGCATCGCGCTGGCAAGGTTCAGCGAGACGAGCCATCGGCTACGATGCCGAGGGCCACGTTCACGGGAAATACTGGAGAATGGTGCACCCGACTGGATTCGAACCAGTGGCCTCTGCCTTCGGAGTCCATGTTATAGGGGCAGAAACCGCACGATTCCGCCATTTTGGCGACGCTAAACGGCTGAATCAGCCCCTTAGGCGACGCTAAATCCTGTCCATTTACTGTCCACCGGGCGTCGGCTTGACTCCACGTCTCAGAGCTTTCCGTCAGCATCGCTGACATTTCCAGCGAATGGTGTCAGCGTCGCAAACCCATGCGCTCGAACCAACGACACTCCGATTAACCTGGATGAATCTACTGCCGCGACGCGCAGACATCCACAAATTCGCTGAAGAACGCCTTTGGGTCGAACCCGATAGCTCGGGCGAGGTTCAGAAGTTCGACCATGTCGATCCTCCGCTGGCCAGCTTCCACCTCGGCGACAAACGACTGGGGCCGTCCGAGTGCTTGAGCGACTTGGTTTTGGGTCAAGCCTGCCTCACGCCTCCGGTTCTTAAGGAGGTCGGCAACCAAGAAGTGTTCAGCTGTGGCGATGCTACGGGTGATGCTGCGGGGCTCCGAATGAACCGGCAGCGCTAAATGGGACTTGCGAATATCCGGAATATAGATATTTTGATTAGATGAGCAGGCGCGCCGCACACCTTGAGGGCAGACATTTCTTCGGGGATCAGTTCGACCTCCTCTCCGAGAAGGTGGTCGACGCTGATCCTGCTGAAAGAGCGAACGCGCTACGAGCTTTGGAGACCTACCTAGACGACTGCATCAGGCCCATTGACGAGTTGAAGAAACAGATTGCTGCGGCTCGCATTCATGCCGATCGCGAGTGTCGAAATGGCCCCCGGCCGTCACAAGGCTCTATGTCTACGACTGGAGCTCGAGTGGCACCAACACGGACTCAGTCCCTTAGCGAGCGGGAAAAAACTCGTGCTCGGATCGAGGCGTTGGTCGCAGCCGCGCCTGATTGATGATTTAGCCGAGAGCGGAATGGCAGATCCTGTATCCCGAGAACCATAATCGGGAGATCGTTCATGCCGAATGAACGGTAAACGGCCACTGCAAGGACGTCCAACAACCAGGATGAAGCGGCGCTTGCAGTCCGGCGGGCTAGCCCGACGTCAAAGCTCACCACGACCACCTCGGCGAGACCGCGCGGCCGCCCGCGTGACAAGTGCGATGGCTGATCAAACACCGCCAGGATTCTCCGGCGTTGAACCGTTCGATTCTCGGACTCTGCGGGTTAAGGGCTCTAGGCACCCGAGTCGGGTGCGGTATATAAGCTTGTGAGCAAGACGCGCAGGGCAGGATGACTGCCAGTTCCATTCAGTGCCCATCCGACCGATCGCTGAAGGACGGTCGATCAAGTCTTGTGCTGGTGTCAGATAGAGCTTCGATGCCACGCGGCGATTTTGGTCCGATCCTGGCCTGTGATCTGTTCGCTGGCGCTGGCGGCTTCTCTCTCGGAGCTCGCAACGCTGGCATTCACGTGGCAGCGGCTGTCGAGGTGAACCGCCACGCGGCCGCCACTTATCGCAGAAACTTGATCGACTCGGATCAAGCCAAGGTAAGGCTGTACGAGGAGGACATCGCCGCCCTCGACCCTGAGCGGGTTCGGAAGGAGGCTGGGTTCGACGCGAGCGGCTGCGACATCCTTATGGGCGGGCCGCCCTGCCAGGGTTTCTCTACGCATCGAATAAACGGCGCTGGCGTAGGCGACCCGCGAAACGCTCTGCTGCTGCGCTACTTCAGATTCGTCGAAAGTTTGCGTCCAGCGTTCTTTCTCGTCGAAAACGTTCCCGGGCTCCTGTGGCCGAGGCACAGGAGCTTCCTGAGCGCCTTCTATGATTTGGGACAAGCATCCGATTACGAGATGCTGCCGCCGGTCGTTCTAAACGCGAAGGACTTCGGCGTTCCCCAGAACCGCCGCAGGGTCTTCATCCTTGGTGTGGACCGACGTCGCGCTCGTGCGCCGCTTCAATGGCCACCAAGCGCCACGCATGTTCCACCGGATCGTGTCGACGACGAGCGCCCGAGATGGCGTGTCGCCGCAGAAGCCTTCGCCTCAGCGGCTTTAGACGGGGATCCGAACGACATTCACATGAAGCACGGGAGCGCTCTCGTCGACGCTTTCAAAGCGACGCCGCCAAATGGTGGGTCCCGAAGGGATTCCGGTCGCATCCTGAATTGCCACGTAGGCCATTCCGGGCATTCCGACGTATATGGCCGTATCAACCCTGAGGAGCCGGGGCCGACTATGACAACAGCCTGCGTGAATCCTTCCAAGGGCCGATTCGTTCATCCGACGCTCCATCACGGCATTACGCTGCGGCAGGCGGCCAGATTACAGACCTTCCCGGATTGGTTCGTCTTCGAGGGCGGTCTCATGGCTGGAGGCGTGCAAGTCGGCAACGCCGTGCCCGTTGACATGGCCGCCGCGCTTCTCCGACCACTCAAGGATGCCGCGTTGGCAATCAGGGCAGCCGAAAAGCCGCATTTCCCAAGCACGATGCTGAGGTGGGAAAAGTAGTCCAAAGGTCGGGGCGCGACCGCCTGAGTTCCGACAGGCGGAGCGCCCTGTGAAGGGCGGTGACAAACCAGGCCACAGGACCGCCGGCGCAGTGCCGTCGGGGGCGGAGTAAAATCCGGCCAGTTGGTAAGCTGCTCCCTTTGCGGAGCGGCGGGGATGTTTGTCGTGGAGAGCTACGCAGCGGTCAGACGGTTTGTATTTGTCGAGGGGCATAGTCGCCGGGAAGCGGCGGAGGTGTTCGGGCTGAACCGGGATACGGTACGCAAGATGTGCCTGTATTCGGCGCCTCCTGGATACCGCCGGACGAAACCTCCGACCAAGCCGAAGCTCGGGACGCTGCTACCGGTTATCGACGCAATCCTGGCAGCCGACCGCGAGGCGCCGGGCAAGCAGCAGCACACGGCCAAGCGGATCTTTGAGCGGCTGCGCGACGAGCATGGCTATACGGGCGGCTACACGATGGTGAAGGACCATGTGCGGCTGTGCAGGGCCCGCGGGCGCGAGACCTTCGTGCCGCTGGCGCACCCGCCGGGGCATGCACAGGTCGACTTTGGCGAGGCGGTCGCGGTCGTCGGCGGGGAGCGGATGAAGATCCACTATTTCTGCATGTCGCTGCCGCAGTCGGATGCCTGCTTCTTCAAGGCGTATCCGCGCGAGACGACCGAGGCGTTTCTTGACGGGCACGTGTCGGCATTCGCGTTCTTCGGGGGCGTGCCGCTGTCCATCCTCTACGACAACACAACCATCGCCGTGGCAAAGATCTGCGGCGATGGAACGCGCGAGCGCACACGCGCCTTCACCGAGTTGGTCAGCCACTACCTGTTTCAGGACCGTTTTGCGCGTCCAGCGCGAGGCAACGACAAAGGCAAGGTCGAGGGGCTGGTGAAGTTTGCGCGCAACAACTTCATGGTGCCCGTGCCGGTCGCTGCCAATTTCGATGTCCTGAACGCCAGGTTCGAGGAGTCCTGCCGTACGCGCCAGGGCGAGCATGCCGGTCAGCACGCGCAGACCATTGCCGAGCGGCTGGCGGCAGACGTATCGGCATTGCGCACGCTGCCGTCCGTACCACTGGAGCCATGCGAGAAACGCGCGGCGCGCGTGTCGTCGACCGCGATGGTGCGCTACCGGACCAACGACTATTCGGTGCCGACCGCGTACGGCTACCGCGACGTGATGGTGAAGGGGTTCGTCGACGAGGTCGTCATCATATGCGCGGGCGAAGAGATTGCCCGGCACGCGCGTTGCTACGACGAAGGCGTATTCGTCTCCAACCCACTGCACTATCTCGCGCTCATCGAGACCAAGCCCGGTGCGCTCGACCAGGCGGCAGCCCTTCAGGACTGGAACCTGCCGGACATCTTCCAGCATCTGCGCCACCTGCTCGAGGCCCGGATGGGCAACAAGGGTAAACGCGAGTTCATCCAGGTGCTGCGGCTGCTCGAGGCGATGCCGCTTCCCATCGTCACGGATGCCGTGACCGAGGCAGTCCAGTTGGGCGCACCTGGTTTTGACGCGGTAAAACTCATCGCGCTGGCGCGTATCGAGCGCCGTCCGCCGCGCCTGGATTTAGCGGCGTATCCGCACGTGCCCAAGATGGACGTCAAAACGACGTGCGCGGCCGACTATGCGGTGCTGGCAGCATGACGGACAAGGACGCCATGCCGGTGGGCACGACCGCAGGTACGCCACAGGTGCTGCTCGCCCATCATCTCAAACAACTCAAACTGCCAACCGTTCTGCGCGAGTACGAAAAGGTCGCGCGCGAATGCGCGCAAGGCGGGGTCGACCACACGCGCTACCTGTTGCGGCTTATCGAGTTGGAGCTCATCGACCGCGAGCGCCGGACCATCGAGCGACGGATCCGCGCAGCCCGTTTCCCGGCTGTGAAGAGCTTCGACACCTTCGAGTTCACCGCCATCCCCAGCCTGAACAAGATGATGGTGGTCGAGCTCGCACGGTGCGAATATATCCTGCGCCGCGAGAACGTCATTGCGCTCGGCAACAGCGGGACAGGCAAGACGCATGTAGCCCTCGCGCTCGGCCTGGCGGCTTGCCAGAAGGGCTTCACAGTCGCCTTCACTACCGCGGCCTCGCTGGTGAACCAGTTGATGGAGGCGCGAGACGAGCGACGGCTGCTCAAGCTCCAACGCGAGATGGCGGCCGTGAAGCTGCTCGTCGTCGATGAACTCGGCTACGTCCCGTTGTCCCCGACCGGCGCCGAACTGCTCTTCGAGGTGCTGTCGCAGCGCTACGAGCGCGGCTCGACCATCATCACCTCCAACCTGCCGTTCGAGGACTGGACGCAGGTGCTCGCCTCCGAGCGGCTGACCGGCGCACTGCTCGACCGGCTCACCCACCATGCCACCATCCTGACCATGAACGGCGACAGCGTAAGCGTGGCCGGTAGGCCGCCTTGTTATTGCGGCCGGCTCTTCTGGTAGGCGAGCTTGCCAGCATGGCGGCGGATGGCGATGGCGGCGACGGCGCGCCGGGTGAAGCGTTCGTCGATGTCGTCAGGGTTGTAAGGGCCGCCATACCAGTTGCGCAGTCGGTCGTGTTCCTCGTGAGTGGGGTCGCCCATGGCGTCGAGGAACATCTCGTATCCGGGCAAGCCACCGACATCCTCGGGTGGACAGCGCCGTTCGCCGGCGACGAAGCGCGGGTATTTGACGTCAGGCTCGCCGGGGCCGACCGTTTCCACGGTGATGGTGTGCCGCCAGTCGTCGCCCATGTCGTAGGTGTAGACGAGTTCTTTCATGCCCCGGTCGAGGAGGGCGGCGAGCTTCACGTTCTTGGCGGCCGCCATGCCGCTTTCCGACCACATCGGGTCCGGCACGCCGTAGCGGTGGTCGCCGGCCTCGAAGTGCCAGAGATGACAGTTCTCCCAGCCCATCGCAGCCTGGACGACATCGTGGAGCATCTTGAGGCTGGCGGTGACCGGCACGTCGACCCGGCGCCAGATGGCGGGTTCGATGTTGTCCAGGACGAGGTGCAGGCGGGCAACGGTTTCGGCGCTCATGCCGCCAGCCTGGCAGGTTCGCGAGCCCAGTTCCACGGCATGAGCTCGTCCCAGCGGCTGGCGGGCCAGTCGTCGGCGACCCTGGCGATGACGTCGGCGATGTACGCCTGCGGGTCAACGCTGTTGGCCTTGCAGGTCTGGATGACGGTGTAGATCGCGGCGGCACGCTCGCCGCCCGCCCTGGAGCCGGCGAACAGCCAGTTGCGGCGACCAACGGCGACGCCGCGCAGGGCACGCTCGGCGATGTTGTTGTCGATCTCCAGGCGGCCGTCGTCGAGGAAGCGGCACAGTGCCGGCCAGCGTTTGGTGCCATAGGCGATGGCCTTGGCCATATCGGACTTGGGCGACAGGCGACGAAGGGCAGCGTCGAGCACCTCGCGCAAGGCGCCGACCAACGGCTTGGTTCGGTCCTGTCGCACTCGGTGCCGGACATCCGGTGGCTGGTCGCGCACCTCGGCTTCGACGGCATAGAGCGCGCCGAAGCGCTGGAGGATGTCGGTGGTCAGCGGCGTGGGGATGCGCTCGTGCAGGTCGAACACCTTGCGCCGGTAATGCGCCCAGCACGCTACCTCGGTGACACCGCTGCGGTACAGCCCGTCATAACCGGCATAGGCATCGGCCTGGAGGAAGCCGCGGAAGCCGGCGAGATGCGTCTGCGGGTGCGCGGCGGTCCGGTCGGGTGTGAAGCGATACCAGGTCGCGGGCGGCGCCGTGCTGCCGGACGCGCGGTCATCGGCCGCGTATACCCACAGCCGCCCGGTCGCGGTCTTGCCTCGGCCCGGGTCGAGCACCGGCACCGGCGTGTCGTCCGCATGGATCTTGTCTGCGGTCAAGACAGCATCACGGATACGGCTGACGACCGGGTCGAGCAGGACTGCGGCCTGCCCGGTCCAGCCGGCAAGGGTGGAGCGGTCGATGTCGAGGCCCTGCGCCGCCATCATCTCGGCCTGACGATAGAGCGGCAGATGGTGGTCGAACTTGGAAACGACGACATGCGCCAGCGTGGCGAAGGTCGCCTTGCCCCGCGCCACGGCGCTGACCGGCGCGGGTGCCTGCACGATTTTCTCGCAAGCCCGGCAGCTATATTTGGGGCGAACGTTGCGCACGACCCGCCAGTGGACCGGCATGACGTCGAGCATCTCGTGCGTATCCACGCCCAAGCGACGCAACATGCCGCCACAGTCCGGGCAGGTGCAGGCACCAGATGCCGGCTCATGGACTACTTCCTCGCGCGGCAAGTGGTCCGGCAGGCTGCGGACCGGTGCCGGTCGCGGCGCTACTTCGGGTGCCGCAGTCTCGACTGCGGAAACATCGCGCTCGGTTTCCAGCTCTTCCAGTGCCAGTTCGAGCTGCTCGACCTCGCGGCCCAGCTTCTCGGATGAGGCGCCGAACTGCATCCGCCGCAGCCAGGCAATCTGCCCGCGCAGGGTGTCGATGAGCAGGTCGCGGGCGACGAGCGCGGCATTGGCCCGGGCGAGCGAAGCCTCCAGCGCGGCGATCCGCGCGATGACATCAGCTGAGGAAACGGGCGCTTCCGACACCAGGATTGCATAGCAGATCGCATGCCGACGGGCGAGCAAAAGCCACGCGAAACCGCCGTTTTCAGCCCGCCAGTGTCGGCACGAACGTGCGCTCGGGCCGGCGCCAGTCGATGCCCTCCAGCAGCATCGACAGCTGCGCCGGCGTCAGCGTCACCGCGCCGGTCGCGGTCACCGGCCAGACGAAGCGGCCCCGGTCCAGCCGCTTCGAGAACAGGCACAGCCCCTGGCCATCGAACCACAGCAGCTTGACCAGATGACCGCGTTTGCCCCGGAACGCGAACAGCGCGCCGGAATGCGGATCCTCGCGCAGCACCTGCTGGACCAGCACCGCCAGCCCATCGAAGCCCTTGCGCATGTCGGTCACGCCGCAGGCCAGGAACACTCGCGTCGGCAACGGCGTCGGACTCACCTCAGCACCGACAGCACCCGCGCCAGCGCGCCGGCGTCCACCGAGCCGTCCACGCTCACCCGCACGCCACCCGCCAATTCGATGCAGATGAGGCCGGGCGTGGATGTCGCCGGCTGTGGTGCAGGAACCTCAGCCACACACACCTCGGCGAATGTTGGCAGCGCGGGCGCTATGCCGCCCAGCTTGCCCAGCCGCGCCTGCTTGCGCCACGTATACACCAGCCCGCTCGATATCTCGCGCCGCTCAAGAACATCGCGAACCCGGACGCCAGGCCGGAACGCCTCGGCCAGGATCTCCAGCTTCTCCTCGTCCGACCAACTCCGCCGGCCCGACACCCGGCCGACCACCTCCACGGACCCGAAAACTTCCCGCACCGCTATCGCCCTCGTCAAAGGCGACAAACATCCCAGCTACGGCAAAACGGGCAAGGCGGCCCGCAGGCCACGCTTACGCGACAGCTATCGCCTCAAGCAGTCCACCGGACGCAAACGTCGCGGGGCGGAGCAAAACCAGGCCAGTGCCCTGTCCGACCCGGACACCGGTGAGATATTATCTTCCTGACCATCAGGCCGAGGACGGCAACGATATGAAAAGGGCCCCGATCGGGGCCCTTTTCATATCGTCAGCGCGCGCCTCAAGTGGCCTGCTTTTACTCCGCCCCGCTGGCCTGGTTTTGCTCCGCCGTTGACAGCGCCCTCATGTCGCGGGTGCGTTCCCGCGACACACAGCCCGAGCTTCGCGTTCGCAAGGTCGCTCATGCTGCCGGTCTTCGATTCAGACTTCACCGGCGGGATCTTCCTGGCACACCCGACCTCGTGTTTCCGAAGCACAAGCTAGCAGTCTTCGTTCACGGCTGCTTCTGGCATCGCCATCCTGGCTGCAAGCGCGCCTCGATGCCTGCCGCACGACAGGAGTTTTGGCGGGACAAGTTCGAGAAGAATGTTGCGCGAGACCGGGCCGCCCTCAAGGCTCTCGCCGCTTCCGCTTGGTCATCGATCATTATTTGGGAATGTCAGACGAACGATGCTGACGCGGTCCGGCGGATACTGCTCGATAGCTGTGGATGCTCACCTAATCTGTAATCGGCGGATCACGTTCGGTCAACGACGCCCCCCGTTGGAGCCACTAGGACAAGTCTGCTACTCCGCTGCGCTTGGTAGGTTGAAGAAGTCGACGCCAATTCGAGCCCGTTGACTTCCAGACTGCGTCAGGAGCCTGTTGGCGTAATCCGGCCGAAGCTTCGCCAGCACCTTGAACTCGATCTCGTTCGCCACGGGCTTCCGCTGCTCGTCGAGGTCGATGACGTGGCCGAAGAACTTCCCGTTCTCGATGAGCCCCCCGTTTCGAAGAAACAATGTTTCAAGGCTCATCTGGCGCGAGGTCTCGTCGAGCGCCTCCAGAGCTACGGGAACGTTGTCCACGAAGAGGTAGATGTGCCGGCCAATCGTGGCGGCTTCCAGCAGTCTGGAGACCGCTGCGCCAGACTTGGTTGCCTTCAGGCGTGCCACCGCAACCGGCCGAGTAGGCTTGAGTTCGCCATCCCAGCCTCGTTCATTCTGACCTTCGACCAGATCGCAGGCCGGGGTCACGCAGACCCAAAACTGCTCCTTGCCACCGCGCATCCCGCTGAACACCACGCCTGTAGTCATTCCCCCGTCGCGGCACTCGTCCGAACACAGATACTCGTTCAGTGCATGGTAGACCTGCATGGGCTGCATGTTTTGGGCCGCGTCGGCCATCGTTTTGGCGGTCTCAACCGCTTCTTCCCTGCTGTTGGGTTCGATGAGACGTGCGCCGAAATCGACAATGGAGGGCTCGACGCTCGTCGCGAGACGCTCGAAGAGCCGACCATAGAGATCGGCGACATTCGCGCGCCGCTCGTCTGCGTTCTTACCCAGCAACACCCGCAGAAGCCAACCCGCCCGGAGCCGGCTCGTTTCGAGCACCTTGTGATCCGCCAATGTCCCCGCCTTCTCCAACGACGCGCGGGCCTGCATCATCATCACAAGCAGCGGATTCGGATCCCAAGCCTCGATGGCGGTGGCGAGCCGGTCTATCAGGACCTCGGGAGCATCGTCCGCCTTGTTGACGATCGCGACGAACACGTTGTCGCGGGTCACCCAGTGTGGGCTCTCAGCGGACGTGAGGCTCGTCACGACGGTTCGGTCTGGTCTACGCTCCGATACGATCACAGGCTTCAGCCTGGCCTCCAGCCGCTGGCGGGTCCAGAGCGTCAGGACGGCTGGAATGTCCTTAGGGGCAACCTTTTCCCGCAACAGGATCTTTCGGAAGGGTTCGGACGAGACCCGCAGACCAGACCCGGCGAGGTAATCGTCTATGATGGCCTGACTGAACTGTTCTCCAAGCTCCGCTGCGACCTCGGGATCGAGATCGGCCATGATGTCCTTCGCCGCGTCTGCAACTTCCGTCGACAGATCCGCGCCCGCCCCCAAGCTATAGGCGATGTCTCGCGTGACGGACCGCGGCTGGGACTCCGTGTAGACGATCACCAGATTGAAGTGGTCGGAAGAGGCCAGTTTCTGGATGATGCCGAGCGCAGCCGTCGGATCGTCCTGATCTACGGGATCGAGGTTGTAGTCGAGGATGAGCAAGTCAGACTGGTGAAGGTGATTGTCGTTCTCGAACTTCTCGGCCACCGCCGGACGATTCCCAACGTCGCAGAGCCAGCCCCTTCCACGACAGAGTTCGAACAGTGCCCTCGCCCGGTTGTTATCTAGAGTCGGGTCAAACCCCCCGTCGGTGGCCAACGCCGTGAAGGTCGGAAACTTGTCGTCAACCAGAAGCGCGAAGCGGATCGGCTTGATGAATGCCTCTTCGAGAAGTTCGCTGCTAACCTTAGCCATCAAAGCCGTTCCTCAGTGTAATGGCGAAATTGGCACCCGGAAGGCGCCTCAACGGACCGTCCGGCACGTACTCAATGCGATGCCCGCCGGCGGCCAAAGTCTGCCGACAGAGGTACAGGCCAACGCCCCTCCCCCGGATGCGTCGCGTGAAGAAAAGCTCAAACAGATTGCCTTGATCGTCCTTGTCTACGCCCGGACCGGTGTCACCTATCAGAAGCTTGCCATCGACGGCGTCGAGCAGGATCTCCTTCACGGGTCGACCTGCCAGCCAGTAGAGCGAGTTGTTTACGATGTTGATGAAAACCGGGAAGATCCGAGAGGGGAATTCCATGAACCTGGCGGAACGGAACGCGAGCGTTGCGGAGAGGTCGATCCCCCGCTCCTCAATCGCCGGGCCGAAGAACTTCTTGAGATAGACGACGATGTCCTCGCCCGACAGCGTCTGGCGCTCGTCGCCGCCGGAGACCTGAATCCGCGAAAGGAAGCGCAGGCGCTCCACTAGCTCCGAGCCGGCCCGCTGCGCTTCGCCGAGCGCCGGTGTCGGCGGCGCCGACTTCGCGAGATCGGACAGGCTGGTCGCGAGGCGCCGATCAAGCGTGCCGAGCTCGTGGCTCAGTATCTCCACGCTGATGCCGATCTGGGCGAGACCCTGGATCTGCTCGAGCCGGCGCTCGAGCGTCGACTCGCGGGCGCCCGCGTAGGCGAACGCCCCCTCCAGATCGACCCCCACGGAAAGCTGGCCCAGAGCGCGCAAATAGGGCTCATAGACCTCGGAAAACTCACTTGTGAGCCGGTCGCGGAGCTCGTCCATCTCCTCGATCGCCGTCCGAAGGGACGTGCGCCCCGCCTCCACGTCCACGAGCAAGGGAGCGGCGTCCTTGTAGAACGCCTTCATGTCCTGATCGATCTGCGCGTCGATCCTGACGCTCTCGCTCTTGAGAAGCGCGGAGATAGCACGCTTCCAGCCGGAGAGCCGATCGGTCACCGCCTTTTGATTACGTCCAAGGTGCGATCTCGCGACGTCTACAGGCGGTCGGGGATTGAGCCGTTCGTTCTCCTCCGTCCAGCGCGTCCGCAGTTCTTCGACCTCGTTAGCCACAGAGCTATAGAGATCACGGTAGCCACGGTACTGCTCCTCGAAGTTGCCGAGGTTGCGCGGCTTGGGCGGCAGCCGCAGGTCGGCCCGGATGCTGACAGCCTCATCGATGCGCGGTGCCAAGCTCCACACTCCGTCGGCATCGTTCGCGTTCACCGCTGCGTCCAGGTCTTGAACGATCGTCGCGACTGTACTGAACGCCGCCTGAAGCGCGGCGGTCTGCGACCGCAGCGCCTTACGGAAGTTGGCGAGCTGCTGCGAGCGCGCCTTCTTCGACTTGGCGGCCGCAGCCTCGTTATCCGCCAGGATACCGGGCAGAAGCTCCTTCCTATATGTGGAGTCACTCCCGAAATAGCGGCGCGCGGTCGTCCGGAGGATATCCTTGACGAGCAGCTGTATGGCCCGGCTAGCGGAGTTGTCGATCAAACCCTCTCGCCCGGCCTTGTCGCGCAGGTTGGGGTTGTCCGCCCGTGTGATGGCAATGCGTCCGAACATGCGTCGGCTCGCCCAGAACTCGCGACCGGCATGCATCTGCCGCCGCTCCTCGATCTTGAAGAAGTCGTTCTCCGGGCGACCGTAGGGCATAACCCTAAGACCATCCCGGTAGATGGAAAGGCCGGAGTGCGTTTCAGCTCGCTTCACGACCTCCCTGTAGACGTCGGGATCGAGGACCGACGCTTGCCTCTCTCCCTCGAAGGTGCCGATCGCAATGTCGAATGGTCCGATCCGGTCGCGGCCGGTCGTCGGGGGCGCCTGAGCCGGGACGAGTTCGACCTCGCCCAGATCCTTTCCGAACGCACGCACGGTGCCGCGGAAGATGCCGGTCTCGTCCACATGGCCCTCGATGTACTGGTCGAGAGACTTCAGGAAGTCGATTCCGTAGCCCTCCTCCCGACTGACGGGCGTGGTCGGCGGGCCCGCCTGGTGCACGACGACGCCATAGTCCATGACGGAGCCGCCTGCGGGTGCGTACGGATCGGAAAACCCCGTCAGCGTCCGAACGAGAGAATCGCGGATCGATCCTGCCTCCTCGCTTGTCGCGTCCTCGCCCTCAAGCGTCCAAGCCGTCAGCGCGCTATTGAGCTCCGTCATCACCAACGCGGTTCCGCTGGGTCGGTCCCCGGTCCAAACCGGCCAGTCCGCAAGGTGGGCCTCGTAAGGCACCCTCGCCGCGAGCGCGGCTCGGATGCGAGCCGAAGTGAGGTTGCCCGGCGTCCTGCCCTGGTCGAGCTCGTCGAACTGAACCCAGGCGTCGACGAGTCGATCGCGCCGAGCCGGATCGTCGTCCGAACCGGTGAGATTTTCCCGGAGCGCCGTACGCAGGTTCTCGACCAGGCCTTCGAGCTCTTCGGGACGATCGAACTCCACCACCGGCAGCTTGATGTCGTGAAGGAAGATGTATGGATTCTCAAAAAGCCGCCAATCCACGAGACATGCGATGAAGCGCGCATCGGCCTGCTTCGACACGACGAGCACAACTGATCCGAGCGCCGCGACGGAGAGTCGCCCGATCCCCTTCTGTCCCTGACGCGGCCGCTCTGGCAGGCCCTGTCGCTGATCCGCAGAGACCGCCCGGTCATCGACCTTAGACTCCGTGCCCACGACTAGCCACTTGTCCACGAATGCGGAGCGGGACATCCCGGTGCCGTCGTCGTAGATCGCTGCGGTCGGCGGATCGGCCGAATAAATATGCAGCGAGACAGTCCGCGCGTAGGCGTCGTACGCGTTCTTCCACAGTTCGCTGACGGCCGTCGGCACATCCGCAATCTGTTCACGGCCCAAGTGGTCGATCGTTCTCGCGCGCGTCTGAAATGAAACGGCCTCTGTCATGCGGATGGCATTCTCGGCATCATGCTTCCTGATCCACGGCGCAGTTCCTCCGGCACAGGACTAGCCACAGTGTTGCGGAGATCAACACCCTATGCGTTGCGACGCTCACGAAAGGAGCGTTCCTTCCGCATCGATTACGTGATGAGCCTATAGATCAGCTATTTTACCTGATTGCCGTAAACAGCAGATAATGAGATGAGCGGGCCTCCTGCTGAGCGACCGGTTTTGGCGCGCAAAGCTGTCGATCAGCCGAGCTGAATAAAGGGCCGGTATGCCAGCTGAGCGCGCGGAAGCGGCCGGGAGGCCCCCAAATGATGAAGAAGTTTACCATCTCAGGATCGAGCGGCTGTGACACCGACCCAGTGGTGATTACGGACTGATTCGATTAGGCCTATCATCGTACAGCACCGCACCGGAAAGGATGCACAATGGGTATCGCACTACATGCCTCCTTTGCGACTCATCCAGGACCTTGGCTAAAGTCCGAGGTGCTAGAACCTCTTGGCGTAGACTCGATCCAGCTCGCAGTGCGGCTTGGACGACCGATCGAGTTTGTGGATGCTCTGCTTGCCGGGCAGGTCCCGGTTTCCGCCGGTCTCGCGTTACAGCTGGAGCAAATCTTATCCCTGCGTGCGGATACGCTCGTAGCTATGCAGCGCAACTTCGATGAGAGATGCCGCTAATAGGAGAGCCGCGCCCTCACAAGCGCTGCTCGACTACCGAGTCGAGCAGCAGCTAAGCGGGGGAGTTGAAGGCGTAAAGCAGCGTTGTGGTGCACCCGACAGGATTCGAACCTGTGACCTACGGCTTCGGAAGCCGCCACTCTATCCAGCTGAGCTACGGGTGCCCGTGGGCCGCTTAGCCCGGCTGCATTGATCTCGTCAACGACGAAAGGCAGCGACGGCTTGGGTCGCAACCGATCGAGACACGCTCTCACACACTGCTTACGTGCCCCAAACTCCGGGCTTCGTCGCCGTTGATGAGCAAAGCCGCTGGTGCTCAGATCATCAGCGTGATGATCGAAGGGAAGGACAGCGTGAGTGAACGTGAAGTTACCGACGATGACGTGGACCGACGGTTGTCCAAACACTGTCCACCTGGCCTGATCATGCGCAAAGAAGGGATGCGTAAGCCCTTGACAAACGGCAAAAATAATGGTATAATACTACGCTGGCGTTTATCTTCGGAGCTAGAACTATAACGCTACGCTAGGCTTTTCAACCCAACGCTAGAGCACGATAACTCACTGATTATACAGTGATTTCTTGACAACGAGGGTATTCCAGACTACGCAAAAACACCCCACAGTTTTCGATCTGCTGGTGAGTTTTTGGTGAGTTTTTTGGACCCGCTCTAGCGAGGTGCGTATGCCGAAACTGACAAAAATCATCGTCGACAAGGCCGAGCCGCGAGACCGGCAGTATACCGTTTGGTGCAGCGATCTGAAGGGCTTTGGCGTGTTCGTGCTGCCCTCGGGCACGCGAACCTACTTCGTCGACTATCGCAACATCCACAACGTGCGGCGGCGCATGAAGCTCGGGCGGCATGGCCCTGTCACCGCCGAGCAGGCACGGACGCTGGCGATCCAGGCGCTCGCGGACGTCTCCAAGGGGAGCGATCCGCTCGAAGATCGGAACAGCGCCCGCAAGGCGATCTCGGTCAAGGATCTATGCGAGCTGTACATGGCGGAGCTAGAAGCCGGCCGGATTCTGGGCAAGGGCGGCCGGCCGAAGAAAGCCAGCACCAAGATCACCGATCTTGGCCGGATCACGCGCCACATCATTCCGCTGATCGGCTCGAAGCGCGTCACGCACGTTACCAAGGCGGACGTGACGGCGATGATGAAGGACATCATGGCCGGCAAGACGCGCACCAGCGAGAAGACGGAGAAGCTGCGCGGCAAGTCCATTGTCCGGGGTGGCCTTGGGGCGGCGAGCCGCACGGTCGGGCTGCTGGGCGGCATCTTCACCTATGCGCGGGATGATCTGGGCATCATCGAGGGTAATCCCGCGCATGGTGTCCGCAAGCCGAATGACGTGGTGCGCAAGCGCAGGCTCAACGAGGAGGAATATCGAACCCTCGGCCGCATCCTCGCCAAAGCGGCCGAAGACGAACGTTATACGCGCACCGTCGACATCATCCGGCTGATCGCGATGTCGGGCTGCCGTCGCGGCGAGATTATCGAGGTGCGAAAGGCCGAGATCGACACGATTGGAAGCGCCTTCCGCTTTGAGGATACGAAGGAGGGTAAGTCCGTTCGCCCGATGGGCTTGCCCATCGTCGAGTATTTCGACGCGCGGAACATGGACGGCGACAGCGCCTATGTATTTCCCGGCGAGAGGAACGCGGAAGGACCGTTCGGCAGCTTTCCCCGGCATTGGGAAAAGATCTTCGCTGACACGGAGCTTGCGGGCCTGACAGCGCATGTGCTGCGTCACAGCTTCGCCAGCATCGCCAACGATCTCGGCTTCACCGAGATCACCATCGCGGCTCTGCTCGGCCATGCCTCGGGCTCGATCACGAGCCGATATGTGCATACGCTCGACGCAGCGCTGGTGATGGCAGCCGACACCGTGTCGGGCTACATTCAGGCGCTTCTGGACGGCGCGGAACTGTCACACACGCACTATGCCCTCGATCGACGCTCGCGGAAGGCCGCGCTTGCGCGCTTCCTCGCCAGCGCAGACGAGTCGAAAGACGCGGACCTACCAATTGCTGCGTGAGGCTGAGTTCTTCAAAGATGAGTCCGCATTTCTCCCTTACCGGGGGCGGATCAGAACAAGCCGTGACTACCGCCCACAGCACCCATGAGCGTGATGACGGAAGCCGTCAGCAGGACACGGTGCATTTGCTCCATGCGCGCGAAATCCCGAGCCGGCTGCGCCGCTCGCTCCATATGCCGGTGCAGGAACAACGGTTCGATGAGGAACAGCATGGCCGCGAAGACGAGCCACACAGCGACCATCGCATGCATCCACCAGAAGGAGGGATTAAGGAAACGGTCCCACATCTGGCCACGCCACGTCATCCAGAACCCGCTGGCACCTGCTAGAAGTACCCAGATGCGCGCCTGCGGGGCAAAGCGGCCTTCGATGCGGTGAAAGGCCGCAAGCCTCTCGTCCGGCGGATGGCCGGTTCGCACCGACGGCATCACCACGAGCGTGACGAAGGCGACGCCGCCGATCCAGAACAGGACCGCCACGACATGGATCACGCGCGCGATGATGAAGTCGTCCATGGCGCGCCTTAGGCTGCGAGCAACTCGTCGGCGGGGCCGAAGAACTCATAATGGATGCGGCTTGCGGGGACGCCTGCGAGCGAAAGCGCGGAGACCGCGTGCCGCAGGAACGAGCGCGGACCGCAGATGAAATAGTCCGCTTGCGCCACCGGGGTGTTGGCGACGAGCCATTCGTCGGTGATGATCCCGGCAACGTCGTAATCGCGGCCCTGGGCCTCGTCGCCGAGCGGTGTCTGATGGAAGTCGGTGACCGTGACCGCCTGTCCTTTGGCGGCCTGCTGACGGACGTGATTGCGCATCGCATGCGTGCCGCGGTCGTGGGTGCCGTGGATATAATGGACGGGTGCCTCACAGCCCTGCGCCACCAGCGCTTCGAGCATCGCCACCATCGGGGTCAGACCGACGCCGCCCGAGAGCAGCACGACCGGACGCTCGGGCTTACCGTCGAGGAAGAACTCACCCGCCGGTGCAGCCACCTTGAGCACCGTGCCGACCTTCGCATGCTCATGCAGCCATCCAGAAACGAGACCCTGCGGCTCGCGCTTCACAGAGATACGATAGGTCTCGCCATTGGGCGCAGCGGAGATCGAATAGTTGCGCTTGATCGGCGAATGGCCGGGGATCTCGATCCAGAAGGTCAGATACTGACCCGGCTTGTGATCCATGACCGAACCGCCATCGACGGGCCGCAGGATGAAGGACTTGATGACGCTGCTTTCCTCGATGACCTCCTCGATCCGGAAATCGCGCCAGCCGTTCCAGCCGCCGACCGTTTCCTTCTGATCGTCATAGATGCGGTGTTCGCGGGCGATCAGGATGTTGGCGAGGAACCAATAGGCCTCACCCCAGGCGGCCAGGATTTCGTCGGTCGCAGCATTACCCAGCACGGTCTTGATCGCGCCGAGCAGCGCCTCGGCGACATAGGGATAATGTTCGGGCAGGATCTGGAGCCCGACATGCTTCTGCGCGATGCGCTCAACCGCAGGCGCAAGGGCTCCGAGATTGTCGATGTTATTGGCATAGGCGAGGATCGCACCGGTCAGCGCGCGCGGCTGCGAGCCGGCGTCGCCATGATGCGACTGGTTGAACAGGTCGCGGATCTCCGGGTTCTCGAACATGCGCGAATACATCTCGCGCACGATGTCGAGGCCATGCGCTTCGAGCGCGGGAACGGTGGCTTTGACGAGCGCGATGGTCTGCTCGCTCAAGGGCTGCGACATGAATATCTCCTGGTTGGCTAATGGGTGGTGCTGGTTCAGACGCCCGCAGGCGGTTGATTGTAAAAATCGACCTGCATTTTCATGGGGCCGACCGGTGTCACGAAATGCGGCTGCTGGGGCTGGATGAGGCCGAGATTGTCCGGCGTCAGTACGACTTCGGAGGGAGGATCGAGATAGCTGAGCCGGAGTTCGCCCTCGATGACCCGGATCACCCCCCAAACGCCCGCCTTGGTATCGTGACGGGCGCGAAGGGCTGCGGGCAGCGTGTCCTGATCGAACACCGGGGTCGAGCGGTAGGGGACGGGAGCGACAGCCATCTCAGGCGGCCCGCCGAATATCGTCGGCATGGGCCGGATAAGGCGCCGCCCTGCCCGTCGGCGCCAAGCCGGCAAGCTCGCTCGCGAAGCCGTGATTGACATCGCGGTGATGCGCCTCGTCCGCCCGCACGGCGAGCACGACGTCCCGTAGGGTCGCGTCATCGGCGAGCTTCCAGTAATGCCGCGCGATGGCCGGCGCCGGCAGGTTCGGGCTGCGGCCCTCGTCGATCTCCTTGAGATAGAGCGTATAGCTGATCACCGCTTCTTCCTCGAAATAGCCGACGATGCGGTGCGCGGTCCTGGCGCTGACCAGGTAAAGCGCGAAGAAGGTAAGATAGAACACCCACTGGACCCCCAGGATGACCATGCGTTCGAACAGGGTCGGCTTGGCGACCTCGATGAAGGTCATGAGGTGCATCCGCTCATTTTCCGCTTCCTCCATGAGGGTGCGGATCCAGCCCTTGTCGTCGCACATGCGGCGCAGGCATTTGAGATGGTTGATCGTCGCGCCGACCATGCCCGGCACCGCTGCCACCGTCTCGAGCACGATGGCGCGGTGGCCGTAGCGCTTGGCAAAGAAGGTGTCGGCGCTCCAGCGCAGAACCTTCGTGAAACCGAGCGCGACGCGGTCGCGCAGATCGCGGGGCTGGTGATGGACGGTGAGGTCCCCGAGTGGAATATCGGTCATGGCAGCACACTCCTTGGAAGGTCAGCCGCGGCGGCATCGCGGCGCGCGGGTCCGGGGAACGGACGGTCATCCAGCCGGAAGAACATGGCGAGTTGCAGGCTGTGGGCGATGCGAGCCGCGCGGTCCTGCAAAGCGGCCGCCGCCCCAGGCGTCATCAGCTCGTCGGTGGTCTGCGCCCAGAGCGCCAGCCAGCGGTCGAACAGCGCCGGCGTGATGCGATCCTTGTGCTTCATATGCGCAGGCACCGGCTGCCCCTTGTAGCGGCCGCTGGTGAGCATGACCGACGACCAGAAGGCTGCGAGCTTGTCGAGATGCTCGGGCCAGTCGGCGATCGCATCGTTGAAGATCGGACCGAGCGCGGCGTCGGCGCGGACGCGCGCGTAGAACACTTCGACCAGCGCTTTTAGCCCCTCATCGTCCATTTCCAGCGCGGCCATTGCCCCGACTCCAAATCATGCGTCACGAATGCATCTATACGGGAAGCTAAAAACATGCAATGTAAATACATGATTATGCGACGAGCCGACGGACTGGCTCCGGAGTGCCCATGAAGCTGACCTTGTTCACCGATTATGCGATGCGCACGCTGCTCTATCTGGGCGCGCGTCCGGAGCGGCTTTGCTCGATTGGCGAAGTGGCGCAGGCCTATCGCATCTCGCAGAACCATCTGATGAAAGTGGTCGTCGAACTGGTGCGCAGCGGCCATGTCGAGAGCGTGCGCGGCCGTTCCGGCGGCATTCGTCTGGGCATGCCGCCCGAACAGATCAATGTCGGCGCCGTCGTTCGGCACACCGAAGACGGCTTCGATCTGGTCGATTGTGGAAGCTGCGTGGTGGCGCCGGCCTGCGGCCTGACGGGCGTGCTGAAAGAGGCGCTCGCCGCATTCATGGCGGTGCTCGACCGCTATACGCTTGCCGACCTGCTCGCCAAACGAGCAGATATCGCCGCGATCTTCGCTTCGCGGGAGATCGGCGCGCCTGACGCGCCCGCGCCCGCCGCCTCGAAGCGCAGCCGCGAGCCGGCGTTGCAAAAGGAGACCTGAGCCATGTTCTGCCCCGAATGCGGTCAGCCGGTCGATCCCGCGCCGTTCGACCCTCGCCGCCAATCGAGGGGTCTGCTTGCAACGATCGCGGCATTGTTTCGCCGGATCGCCAGCCGCGGCGCTCTACGCAATCACTGCGATCATCGCGCCACAAGGGAGGAATCCGAATAATGGCTCTGCACCATGCGACACATGGCGAGGTCGTCGACCTCTCCTTGCGGCCGCTCTCCGCCGAAACCGGGCACTCTACGGCGATCGTCAAGACCGATCAGTTCGAAGCCATTCGCCTCGTGATCCCGCGGGGCACCGATATGCCCCGGCATCAGGTTCCCGGCAGCATCACGCTGCATTGCCTGGAGGGCCGCGTGCAATTGGGGCTCGGCGAAACGGTGGCCGAGCTTGGCGCGCATCAATGGGTCTATCTCGAAGGCGGCGCGGCACATTCGGTCAAGGGACTCGAAGACTCGGTGCTGTTGCTGACGATCCTTTTTCCGCCTTCCGATGCTGCGAACAGCGCTTCGGCCGATCATGCATAGCCCGCGGATGGAGACTTCGGTCCACGGTTCTTCGGCTCGCAACATAGCCTCGTTAGGCTTGAAAGCGCGCAAGCAGCACGATGCGTCCTGGTCAGCGGATTGAAGGACAGGTCGCCGGACAAAGTCGCATCGCCTCGAATAGGATAGCCGACAAGGGGGAAATATCATGAGCAGTACGCGCAAACTGTGGATCTGGCTCTTCGCATTGCTTGCAACGTCGTTTGCCGTTCTGCTGCTGGTCGGGCGCGACATCAGCATCCAGGCGCCCCCCTTGCCCGAGCGCGTGGTCACCCAAAGCGGGCAGACCCTGTTTACGCGGGCCGACTTGCAGCGCGGCCGGCAAGTCTGGCAATCGATGGGCGGCATGCAGCTCGGCTCGATCTGGGGCCACGGCGGCTATGTCGCTCCGGACTGGTCGGCCGACTGGCTGCACCGCGAGTCCATCGCGCTTCTCGACCTGTGGGCACGCCGCGATTTCGGCCAGGGCTATGACAGCCTCACCCAGGAGCAGCAGTCGGGTCTCCAGCGACGCCTCCAGACCGAAATGCGCACCAACAGCTACGACCCGCGCAGCGAAACGATCACGATCAGCGACGACCGCGCGGCGGCGATCGAGACGGTCGCCAGCCACTATGTCAGCCTGTTCGGCAACGACCCGGCGACCGCCGAGCTGCGCGAAAACTATGCGATGAAGAACAACACGGTGCCGAACGAGGCCTACCGCACCGCGATGACCCGCTTCTTCTGGTGGACCGCCTGGGCGGCGACCACCGAGCGGCCCGGACGCGAGACCACTTACACCAACAACTGGCCAAGCGAACCGCTGGTCGGCAACCGCCCCCCTGCGACAACCTTCATCTGGTCGGCGTTCAGCGTCACCTTTTTGCTCGCCGGGATCGCGCTTCTGGGCTGGCATCATGCGGTGACCCACGGCCGCCGGGAGCGCGAGCACGATCTTCCGGCCAGCGACCCGCTGCGCAAGGTCGTGGTGACGCCCTCGATGCGCGCGACCGCGAAATATTTCTGGGTCGTCCTCGCCCTGTTCCTGGTCCAGATCTTGCTCGGCGCGATGACCGCGCACTATCAGGTCGAGGGTCAGCTCGTTTACGGCTATGAAGCCGCGGAAATCCTCCCCTATTCGATCACCCGGACCTGGCACACGCAACTCGCCGTCCTGTGGATCGCGACCGCTTGGCTGGGAACGGGCCTCTACATCGCTCCGGCCATTTCCGGCCATGAACCCCGGTTCCAGGCGCTCGGCGTCAATATCCTCTGGGTCTGCCTCCTCATCATCGTCATCGGTTCCTTCGCGGGGCAGTGGCTGGCGGTGATGCAGACGCTCGGTCTCGAACAGAACTTCTGGTTCGGACACCAGGGCTATGAATATGTCGACATGGGTCGTTTCTGGCAGTGGTTCCTGTTCATCGGCCTGATGCTCTGGCTGGTGCTGGTTGGACGAGCGCTCTGGCCCGCACTGCGGACGAACTCCGAATCCAAGCACATCACCATGCTGTTCTTCCTCTCGACCGTCGCCATTGGGCTGTTCTACGGGGCGGCGCTCCTGTGGAACGAACACAGTTCGCTATCGATGATCGAATATTGGCGCTGGTGGGTGGTCCATCTGTGGGTCGAGGGCTTCTTCGAGGTCTTCGCGACCGCGGTGATCGCCTTCCTGTTCACGCGTCTCGGCCTCATTCCGATCCCGACCGCGACGGTCGCGGTGCTGTTCGCCACGATCATCTTCATGGCCGGCGGCGTGCTGGGCACGCTCCATCACCTCTACTTCGCGGGCACGTCGATCTCGGTGCTCGCGCTTGGCGCCAGCTTCTCGGCGCTCGAGGTCGTGCCGCTCGCCTATATCGGCTACGAGGCCTATGAGCACTGGAAGCTGAGCAGCGCGACGCCCTGGATGCAGCGCTACAAATGGCCGGTCATGTTCTTCCTGGCCGTGTCCTTCTGGAACCTGGTCGGCGCCGGCCTGTTCGGCTTCCTTATCAACCCGCCGCTATCGCTCTACTACATGCAGGGTCTCAACCTCACCCCGCTGCATGGCCATACGGCGCTGTTCGGCGTCTACGGAATGCTCGGGGTCGGCCTGGTGCTCTTCTGCCTGCGCGGCATGATGCCCAATCTTGTCTGGGACGAACGGGCGCTGCGGATCAGCTTCTGGTGCTTCAACATCGGGCTTGCTCTGATGGCGCTACTGACGCTTCTGCCGCTGGGGACCATCCAGCTTATCGCCGCGATCGACGAAGGCTATTGGTATGCGCGCTCCGCCGAGTTCATGCAGCAGCCGCTGGTCGATCTGCTGGTCTGGATGCGCGTCCCCGGCGACGTGGTGTTCTCGATCGGCGCGCTGGCCCTGGCCTGGTTCGTGGCGAGCCTCTGGCTGCGGCCGCGGCGCGAACCGGATGTAGTGCCGACGGCGCATGAGGAAGCCATAGAAACGCACGCGGCGCGGGCGACCTGACGCGCCGGGATGGAGCATTATTATCTGGAGATCCGCGCCGTCCACATCTGGGCGGCGCTGACCGGCTTCTCCTTGTTCCTCATCCGCAGCCTCGCGCGCAATCTCCTTGGGGCGCGATGGCCGCTCGCCCTCCCGCTGCGCTGCCTGTCCTGGTCGATCGACACCACCCTTCTGACTGCCGCGCTGATGCTCGTCACGATCGTCAATCAGGGGCCCTTCGCCGATAGCTGGCTGACGGTGAAAGTCCTGCTACTGCCACCCTACATCTTCCTCGCCTACCGGGCGCTGCGGGCCGGAACGCCTGCCGGCCGGTGGCTTAGCCTGGCTGGGGCGGCGTTCGTCTTCTATGGCATCTACGCGGTCGCCCGCGCGCATCATCCCCTTGGCCCATTTGCCTGAATTCCGAACATGGGAACGGCGTCGAGGGTATCACCATCCAGCTCGGCCCCGGTTTCTTGGCCTGTCACCTCACTGTCCCGCCAATGCGGTTCTGGTGCGGCAAGACAGATCGGGGACATCCGACAAGCGCGATCGTCATCGGTGAGTGCTACCGTATTGCTCACACCAGTCTGGTGATAGTCAAGGGAGCTTGGGGCAACGCTGGCCGGCACACGCTCGGGATGCGAACCATGACGAGGTTTAGGCAAGGTGGAATTAGACGCGCCCTGGCTCGCGGTAGCCTTCTTCCTCATCGCACTGATCTATGCGTCGGTCGGCCAGGCTGGCGCATCTGGCTACATCGCGATCATGGCGCTGCTCGGCTTTGCGCCGCTGGCCATGAAGACGACTGCGCTCGCCCTCAATCTCCTGGTTGCGGGAATCGGGACAGCCATGTTCCTGAAGGCTGGAAGGCTGTCATGGCGAAGCGTCTGGCCTTTTGCGATCTTGGGCTTCCCGTTTTCTCTAGCCGGCGGCGTTGTCCAGCTAACGGCGGATATCTATTATCCGGTCGTCGGGGTGCTTCTGGTCCTGTCGGCCGCCCAGATGGCGCGGACGGCGTTTCGTAGATCTGGATCGTCTTCGGACCTGTCGATCGATCCGCCCTTCATTCCGGCGCTGGCCACGGGCGCGATCATCGGCTTCATATCCGGAGCAACAGGGACTGGAGGCGGCGTATTTCTCGCGCCGGTTATCCTGGCAATGAACTGGGGCACAGCGCGCCAGACTGCCGCGATAACCGCCGTTTATAACCTTCTAAATTCGGCTGCGGCGTTGCTCGGAGCCTGTGCCTACTGGGATCAGATTCCGAGCCCGCTACCCGGGTGGCTTATCGCCGTCGCTGTTGGCGGTTCGCTCGGAGCCTTTATCGGCAGCCGTTGCAGTGACTCCTGCCGCGCGCGATCCCGGATTTCGCGCAGGAGGCGGAAACATCGGCGCACTTCGTCCAGATCGGACGTGAACCGCGCGAGCGTCATGAAACCCCGGACGCGAAGGCCGGTGAAAGCCGGCAGCTCGGTGAGGAAGGCTGGCACATCCTGGGGCGCGAGGCCGTATTTGGTGGCTTCGCCCGACGTGTTCACCTGCACCAGCACGTCAAGCCCGCGGCCAAGCTGCTGGAGGCGGCGATCGAGCGCGGCCGCCAGCCGGAGCCTGTCGAGCGACTGAATCTCAACGGCAAAATCCAGCACGTCCTTGACCTTGTTGGTCTGGAGATGGCCGATCATGCTCCGCCGTGCGCGATCACGTTGGCATCGTAGGCGTGGCGCTTCTCGGAGATGGCGTCGATCTCATCGGAAATCGCCTCCAGCTTTGCCGCCACATCCTCGGGTATCTCATCATAGGACGAATATCCCGGCGGACGCGGCCGCTATCAACGTGATGGTCTGCCATTCACCTATACCACTCCGCACCTCGACCAACCCGACGCTCATGATTTCGGTGCCCGGACGGCAGTCCATCTTCGGCGACTTCTTCAACAATCTGCGGACTTGGTGGCTGACGCTCGACCGTCATTGCGGCGCCTTTATCGTCGCAGGTGGGCCGCCCGAGTTTACCAACTCGGCCATGCCTGCGGACGCTGCGCGAGTCATCAACCGTCAATATCTGGTGCAACACGGCAACAGCCTGACGGTCCGCTACATGATCGGCGACGATCTCCGTGCCGTCAACCGGCGCATGGAAGCGCGTTTCCCCGAGATCGAACGGCGCTTCCAAGCGCAGGCCCTCGACCGGCACGAGGCAGATGCAACTGATCGACCGGTCTCCGGCGAGCCGTGCCAGGGCGCGCCCCTGTCCTTCGTCGGGGTCGAGCACGTCCAGTTTCAGAAATCCGAACGCGGCCTGGAAATCGGCAAGCGCGGCGTCGGGATCGTAGGGCGTCTCGTCATAGCGCTGGAAGGCGACGCCATCGCCTTCCGGAAAGGGGCTTGCCCAATAGCCCTGAGCGGAGATGGCGGCGATCGCCGCGGGCAGCGCCTCGCGCTGGTCCGCGGGCAGCACGCCGGGCCAGAGCAAATTGCCCATGTAGTCGCCGCTGGGATGGCTCAGCACGGCACCGGTGTGCAGGGTGGTCGTCATTTTGCACCTTCTGCCAGACGGTTCTTGGAAGTGGTGAGTTTGCTTCGGCGATTTTTGCGAGGAAAACCCGAGTGTTTTGCTGACCTCACGGCCCAAGCTGGTGAGTTTTGCGATCAGCGAGGCTGCGAATGGGAGAGATCGATTTCCTCTCAAGAGCCTGATTTTATTGGAGATTTTTGGCGCACCCGACAAGATTCGAACCTGTGGCCTTCGCCTTCGGAGCTAGAACTACAACGCTACGCTAGGCTTTTCAAGTCAACGCTAGAGCACGATAACTCACTGTTTATACAGTGTTTTCTTGACACGAAGGGTATTCCAGACTACGCAAAAAACCCCCACAGTTTTCGATCTGCTGGTGAGTTTTTGGTGAGTTTTCTGAGCCCGCTCTAGCGAGGTGCATATGCCAAAACTGACGAAAACCGTCGTCGACAAGGCCGAGCAACGGGACCGGCAATATACCGTTTGGTGCAGCGATTTGAAAGGCTTTGGCGTGTTCGTGCTGCCCTCAGGAACACGAACCTACTTCGTCGATTACCGAAACGCTAACAATGTTCGGCGTCGGATGAAACTCGGTCGCCACGGCACCGTCACCGCCGAACAGGCGCGGACGCTGGCGATTCAGGCGCTGGCCGAAGTCGCCAAGGGCAACGATCCGCTCGAAGATCGGAACAGCGTTCGCAAGGCGATCTCGGTGAAGGAGCTTTGCGAGTTATATACGGCGGAACTTGAAGCCGGCCGGATTCTCGGCAAGGGCGGTCGCCCCAAGAAGGCCAGCACCAAGATCACCGATCTCGGCCGGATTACGCGCCATATCATTCCGCTCCTCGGCTCGAAGCGCGTCACGCATGTCACGAAGGCGGACGTGACGGCGATGATGAAGGACATCATGGCCGGCAAGACCCGCGCTACGGAGAAGACCAAGAAGTTGCGTGGCAAGTCGATCGTCCGGGGTGGCCTCGGTGCCGCGAGCCGGACGGTCGGGCTGCTGGGCGGCATTTTCAGCTATGCGCGGGATGAGCTGGGCATCATCGAGATCAATCCCGCGCATGGTGTTCGCAAGCCGAAGGATGTGGTGCGGAAGCGACGACTGAACGAGGACGAGTATCGGACGCTGGGCCGCATCCTCGCCAAAGCTGCTGAGGACGAACGCTATACGCGAACCGTCGACATGATTCGACTGATTGCAATGTCGGGGTGCCGTCGCGGCGAGATTATCGAAGCGAAGAAAACGGAAATCGATACGATGGGGAGTGCCTTCCGGTTCGAGGATACAAAGGAAGGTCAGTCCGTTCGCCCGATGGGTCTACCGATCGTCGAGTATTTCGACGAGCGGAACATGGACGGCGACAGCCCTTATGTGTTTCCGGGCGAGAGAAACCCGGACGGGCCGTTCGGAAGCTTTCCACGGCACTGGGAGAAAATCTTCGCCGATACTGAGTTGGAGAGCGTCACCGCCCACGTCTTGCGCCATAGCTTCGCCAGCATCGCCAACGATCTCGGCTTCACCGAGATCACCATTGCGGCGCTGCTCGGCCATGCCTCAGGTTCGATCACAAGCCGCTATATCCACACGCTAGATGCTGCGCTGGTCATGGCGGCAGATACGGTGTCAGGCTACATCCAAGCGCTCTTAGACGGCGCGGAGCTATCGCACACGCACTACGCTCTCGATCGACGGTCACGGAAGGCGGCGCTTGCGCGCTTCCTTGCCGGCGCGGGCGAGGCCGAAAACGCCGATATGGCGCTTGCAGCTTGATCCGATGCATCCGGCCGCGCTGATCCGGCCATTCGGCGGGATCGGCGTGGCCGGTCTAGCCGGAGCCCTCGGCTGGAACATTTATGCGCCGCGCGGAAGGATTGCCTCTCAATGGGGACGCTGGTGAACCACAGAACGGGAAAGGACGGCATGACGAGGTAGCCAGCGATCCCGTTATCGCGGACATTTACTCCGCTCTGCTAGGAGCCTTGTATCAGCGGGAGAGTTTGGCTCTGGCATCCGAAAACGCCTTTGCAAACTCGGAACGGCTTAGCGCGCCCTTCACCAGCAATGGCCCGATCAGAAATGCGGGCGTGCCAGAGATGCCAAGAGCGAAGGCTTGGGTAGCGGTTCGCGCCAAGGCGGTCTGGATTCTGGTCTGCCCTGCTTGAAGGTCGCTAGCGAGGCGAGTCCAATCGCCGCCCTCGCGCTCGACAATCGCACGCAGCACCGGCTCTGTGAGCGCCCGATGCTCGCGCATGAGCGCATGATGAATTTTGAAGTAGAGTCCTTGAGGTTCGCTTGCTAGCGCCACCTGCGCCGCCTGCTCGGACACGTCGCCGAAGATCGGCCAGTCCTTGTAGGCTACCTGGGTGCGGCCGTCGTCACGCATCGCGCCATCGAGTTCCGGCGCCGCCCGGCGACAGGCCGGGCATTGATAGTCGGTAAATACCACGACGCGCAGATCCGCGTGTTCAGGGCCTTCGATGGGGCCACCGGGATCAAGCACGAGACCCTGAGCGATAGCGTTTGTCGAGACATCGATTCCGAGGGGTGCGGTGGCGCTCAGAACAACGCTGACACCATAACCGATGGCGACCACGCCGCCGATTTGCAGCAGCTCTCGTCGTGAAAGGCGGCGCTTTTCTGTCATGTATCGTCTGGGGTTGCACCTCCCAGGGCACGGATCAAGGCTATCGCCGTTCGGGCGCGATCATAGTCGACCGTGATGCTGGCGCGCTGTGCGGCGAGTGCAGCCGTTTGCGCGGTCGTCACTTCCAGATAGTCCGCCGCGCCATCACGATACCGTTCGAGCGCAAGATTCTCCGCGCGGGCCGCCGCTTCGGCGGCGATGCGCTGCTCGCGATTCTGACCGGCCAGGGCATCCATGCGGGACAGGCCATCCTCCACCTCCTGAAAGGCGTCCAGCACGGTCTGGCGATAGTCCGCCGCGAGTTCTTCATAGTTCGCCCGGCTGATGGCGAGACGCGCTCGGCGTCCGCCACCATCGAACAGATTGAAGATCGTGCTGATCGGCCCAAGCGCCCAGAAGCCGGTATCCGCGCTGATGATCGGTGCCTCGACGGCCTGATAGCCCGCCCCGAGGCCGAGGCTTATGCGCGGATAAAAGGCGGCCCGAGCGACGCCGATCCTCGCATTGGCGGCGACCAGGCGTCGCTGCGCCTCGGCGATGTCGGGACGACGCTGAAGCAGTTCGGACGGCAAGGACGGCGGCAGGTCAGGTAGCGCCAAGTTCTGTTGCGCGGGGGCTATGGCGAAACTGGACGCGCTCTCACCCACCAGTGCGGCAATCCGGTGCTCGATCGCCGCGCGCTGCGCCCGTAACGCTTCAGAGCGCGCGCGGGCATCGGCGAGTTGGGCCATCGATCGGCTTCGGTCCACTCCTGAGGCAATGCCGCCTTCGTGGCGCGTGCGTATCAGTTCATCGGCGCGCGCATAGGCGGCCACGGTGCGGGTCAGCAGCATCTGCTCCGCATCGACGGCGCGAAGTCGAACATACAGGTCGGCAACCGATGCTTGAAGGCTGAGCCGCGCCGAACGCAATGCGGCCTCCTGCGCTTGGGCGTCCGCCGTGCTCGCGCGCACGCTGTTACGGACCCGGCCCCACAGGTCCAGCTCATAGTCGAGGCCGACACCGAAGATAATCTGGTTCGCGATTATGGGCTCGCCAGGTCCGATGGGACGCCCGGCTGAAAGCCGTTCGCGCGAGGCGCTGCCTGCCAGGTCCACGTTGGGCAACTGGTCGGATCGGTCGAGCCGAGCCGCTGCCAGCGCCCGGTCGTAACGCGCAAGCGCAGCGGCGAGCGTCGGGGTCCGTTCATCCACCCGCGCGATCAGTTCATCGAGCACCGGGTCCGCGAAACCGCGCCACCATTCACCGCGATCGAGATGATCGCCGGGCGTGGCCGTCGTCCATCCGTCCATATGGCGAAAACTCGCGGGGGTCTCGATCGCCGGCGTCTGCATCGGCGGCAGGGTGGCGCAACCGCCGAGGCCGAAAGCGGCGACGAGGACGATCCTAGCGCTGCGCATTCGGAGCCGCCGGTTGCCGTGCGGGGACGACGCGAACCCTGTCGCCGGTTGCCAGCGCATCGGGCGGCGTCTGGACGATACGGTCGGTTGGGCGCAACCCTGACAGAATTTCGATGGTCGCTCCCTGGTCGCGACCCACCGCGACCTCGCGAAGCGCGACCTGGCCCTGACCATCGACCACGGCGACGCGCGCGCCGTCGGAACCGAGAATGAGGGCGCTTGCCGGCACCTGGAACGTTCCAGCGCCGCCGGGCATGGACACCCGCACCTCCGCGTAGCCGCCGGGCCTGAGGCGCCGATCGCTGTTGTCGACCAGAAACTCGACCAGCATGGCGCCGGACTGGCGGTCCACCGCATCGGCGAGACGGGACAAGGTGGCCTCGAACACCTCTCCCGGTCTTTCAGGCACGGTGAATGTCGCTCGCATGCCGCGCGCCAGCCGTCCGGACAGGGCCTGCGGCACGCGCACATAGAGGCGCAGACGGCTGACGTCGGCGACGGTGAACAACGGTTCCGCTCCCGGTGCGCCCGTCTGCACCAGGGCGCCGAGCTGGGCCGAACGGCTGGTGACGACGCCATCAAAGGGAGCTGTCAGCCGCGTGAATCCGGTCAGCGCCCTCAGCCGGCCGACATCCGCCCGAGCGGCACGCGCGCGCGCATCGGCAGCGGCGAACTGCCCTTGGCGCTCATCGGCTTCCTGCCGGGACACAGCATCCTTTTCGAGCAGGTTGTTCCAGCGCGCCGCTGTCGTCTCGGCCAACCCGCGATCGGCGGCCGCGGTCTGATAGGTCGCCTGGGCCTGCGCGAGCTGTTGGTCGATCTCCGGCGCATCGAGAATGGCGAGCGTTTGTCCGCGCCGCACCCGGTCGCCGATATCCGCGCGCCATTCACGCACATAGCCGCTCACGCGGGCATTGATCGCCGCGCGATTATATGGGTCGAGGCTGCCTGGCAGAACGATCTCTCCCGCCTCGGAGGCGCGGGGCTGGATCACGCTGACGGTCGGCAGCGCGTTCTCCGCCGCGATGGCGGCCTGTTCGCGTTCGGCCATGCTACGAGAGGCGAGGCCCCCGCCAACGAGAGCGGCGATTACGAGACCGGCCGCGCCGAGGTAAAGGCCGGTTCGTTTCCTTGGGGTTGGATCAGACATGCTGGAGTTCAAGCTCCCTTGCAGGTGAGGACGGTGCGCCCTTGCGATGGGCGATGCTGAACAGGGCGGGCACGAGCAGCAGCGTCGCCACCGTCGCGAAGAACAGGCCACCGATGACGGCGCGGCCGAGCGGGGCGTTCTGCTCGGCGCCTTCGCCGATGCCGAGCGCTATGGGGGTCATGCCGATGATGATCGCAAGCGCGGTCATCAGCACGGGGCGGAAGCGGACCACCGCCGCTTCGATTGCGGCACGGGTCGCGTCGCCGGTCTCGGCCAGTCGTTCTCGCGCAAAGCTGACGACGAGGATCGAGTTCGCCGTCGCGACGCCCATGCACATGATCGCGCCGGTCAGGGCGGGCACGGAGATGGTCGTCCCCGTGACGAACAGCATCCAGACGATGCCCGCGAAGGCGGCCGGTAGAGCGCCGATGATGACCAGCGGGTCGATCCAACTCTGGAAGTTCACGACGATCACGAGGTAGATGAGGATGATTGCGCCGATGAGCCCGAACGCGAGCCCGGAGAAGGCGTGGTTCATCGTCTCATATTGCCCAGCGAGCGTGACGGTCACGCCTGCCGGACGCTCGGCGTCCATCTCTGCGATGATACGCTGGATGTCGCCGGCCACGGCACCCAGATCGCGCGCCTGAGGCGTAGCATAGATGTTGACGACGGGCTGGATGTTCCACCGGCTCGCCACGTTGACGGTCGTATCGCGGGTGATTGCGCCCAAGCCGCCAAGCGTTTGCGCTTCGCTCGCGCCTGTCGGTGAAACCGGCAGCGCTTCCAAGGCGGAGATGGTGCTGACGTCCAGCTCGGGAACCTGCGCCACGACGGGATAGGAGATTCCGTTCTCGGGATTGAGCCAATAGACGGGTGCTGACTGCTGCGTGCCCGCCAGGGCCGTTGCGACGCTGGTGGTGACGTCCCGCTGGTTGAGGCCATATTGCGCGATCCGCGAACGATCGATGTCAATGTTGAGCTGCGGCGCGCGCGAGGACTGCTGGATGCGGGCGTCAGCCAGGCCGGGGACAGCGCGGATGCGCTTAAGAAGCTCCTGCGCGTAAGTCTCGTTGGCCGCGAGATTGCGGCCGCGCACCTGGATGTCGATCGGCGCAGGCGAGCCGAAATTGAGAATCTGGCTGGTGATATCGGCGGGCAGAAAGGAGAAGTCGACACCCGGAAAGCTCAAGGGCAGTTCGCGCCGCAAGGTCGCCACATGCGCGCCGGTCGCGGTGCGATCCCGGCCGAGCGAGATAAGGATGTCCCCTTCGTTCGGACCCACCGTGCCGGAATTGTTGTAGATGATGTTGAGCGGCGCGGAAGACAGGCCGACATTGGCGACCATCGATTCGACCTGCTCGGCGGGAATCAATTCACGCACGCGCGCCTGCACCCGCGATATCAGCGCCGTGCTGTCCTCGATACGCGTGCCTGCCGGCGCACGCACATGCAGGGTGATTTGACCCGAATCGACCGTGGGAAAGAAATCGCGGCCAAGCGTGGGAATCAGCAGCAGCGACGCCACCATCGCGCCGAGGAAGGCCGGGATGAAGATGCGGCGCGCGGACATTACGCGGGCCAGCATTTGCTCGAAGCGGTCCTTCTGCCGGTCGAAGCCCGCCGAAAATCGGTGCTGGAACCGGACAAGCGGATTGCGCGAGCGAGCCCGCTCCGCCTCCTCGCCTTCCCGGTGCGGACGCAACAGATACATCGCCATCGTCGGAATGAGCGTGCGAGACAGGATGAACGAGGCGATCATGGAGAAGATGACCGCCAGCGCCAGCGGCACGAACAGATAGCCCGCGACGCCCGGCAGGAAGAACATCGGCACGAACACGATACAGATGCAGGTCACGATCACGAAGGCCGGCGTCACGATCTGCGCGGCGCCGTCCATGATCGAGCGCAGCACCGGCTTTCCTTTCTCCAGATGCCAGTTGATGTTCTCGATCGTGACCATCGCGTCGTCGACCAATATGCCGATGGCCAGGGCCAGCCCGCTCAGCGTCATGATGTTGATCGTTTGGCCTGTCGCGCCGAGAGCCAGCAATGCGGCGAGGATGGCCAGGGGAATCGTGGTCACGATGATGATCGTCGATCGCCACGATCCCAGGAACAGGAGGATCATCAACGACGTCAGCACCGCTGCCAGGATGCCCTCGTGGGCCACGGTGGAGACGGCGGCCTTCACGAGAACCGACTGGTCGCCGATAAGCTGGACCCGCAGGGTTTCGGGAAGACCTTCGAGTATCTGGGGGATACGGCCGCGAACCGTATCGACGATATCGATGGTCGAAGCCGCGCCGCTTTTCAGGACGGTCATCAGGACCGAGCGCTGACCTTCGACTTGGACGATGTTCATTTGCGGCGGGGCGCCGTCGCGGACTTGAGCGATGTCGCGCATGGTGATGGTTGCGCCGTCCACCACGCGAACCGGCAGATTGTTCAACTGTTCGACCGAGCCCGGCGCGTTGTTGAGCCTGACGGTATATTGCAGACCGCCGACCTTGGCGAAACCGGCCGGGGCGATCTGGGTTTGCGCGGCAATCGCGGCCGCGACGTCGCCAGCGGACAAGCCGCGAGCCCGCAGCGCCTCGGGATCGATGTCGATCTGAATCTGGCGCTGCTTCCCGCCGAATGGGAAAGGCATGGCGACGCCGGGAACGGTGATGAGTTGCGGGCGGATCTGGTTGACGCCGAGATCGTAGAGCTGCTGTTCGCTCAGTCCTTCGCCCGATAGTGCGAGCTGCACGATCGGCACGGTCGATGCGTCGTAGTTCACGATCAGGGGCGGCGTGATGCCCGGCGGGAGCTGACGCAAAACCGTCTGCGAGATCGACGTCACCTGCGCGGTCGCGGTGCGGATATCCGCGCCGGGCTGAAAGTAGATTCGCACGACGCCGACGCCGTTCATCGACTGGCTTTCAATCCGGTCGATGTCGTTGACGGTCGTGGTCAGCACGCGTTCAAAAGGATTGATGATCCTCCCGGCCATGTCCTCGGGGGACAGCCCATTATATGTCCATGCGGTCGCGATCACCGGCACCCCGATGCGCGGGAAGATATCGACCGGCATCCGAAGAACGGACAGGATTCCCAGGCCGAAAATGAGCACGGCCATGACGATGAAGGTCAGCGGTCGCGTCAGAGCGACGCGCACGAGCGCCATCATCGGGCTTGGTTCCCAAACAGAGGTGAATTGGTGAGCATCGTTCGTCCTCCCGCGAGATCGGGAAAAGACGGCTCAGCTTAAGGCTGGCTTATGAGATGCTGCACCGCGAAAAAATATCCGCCACTTGTTCGCCAAGGCGCGCCATCCTCAGCCCGGCTGCGCTGTGGCGCAGACAGGGTTTTGCGAAGTCCCGCCAGCACCTGATCGAAGCCGTTCGATCCGCGCAGCATACGTTCGACCACCCAGACGCCACTCAAACTCGACGGGATCGGCAAACACGATAAGGATGCCGGCCTGGGCGAACGCGATTCAGGCGTCGTCACAGGCGACGACGACTCGCTCGGCCGTGCTGCTGACGCCGGAGAAGCAGCGTGGCGAGCATGACGATGGCCGCGCCCATCTGCGGGACCGAACCCCAACGGCTGAAAATGGTGGCCGGGTTGGACGCTGGCAGGACGGTATCGAGCCGCGCGGCTTCATGCGCCGGCAGGCTGGCCGCGATAGTGCCATCAGCGCGAATGACAGCCGTGCGGCCCGTCGATGTGGCGCGAATGACCGGCAATCCTTGCTCGATCGCACGCATGCGCGCCTGGGCGAGATGCTGTTCGGGACCCCCCTTGCCGAACCAGGCGTCGTTGGACGGATTGAAAAGGAACGCCGGCCGGTGCGATCGATCAATCACGGTTGATGGGAATACGATCTCGTAGCAGATGGATATGCCCAGCCTGAGGCCGTCGATATCGAGCGTTTGCGGGCCAGGTCCTGGAACGAAGTCCGCCTCGCCCGGCACTAGTCGGGCGGCACCGAGCCGCTCCAGCAACCCTGCGAACGGCAGATATTCGCCGAAGGGCACGAGCTGCGCCTTGTCGTAACGGCCGAGAAGGCGTCCGGCGGCGTCGAGGACGAAGACACTGTTGGTATAGCGGCCGTCTCCAGCTTCGCCGGTCGCGCCGGTGAACAGCAGGTCTCGAGGACCCAGAACCGATGCCGCTCGCGATCGCAGCACGGGATCGGCATCGAGCGGCTCGATGATCGCCGCTTCCGGCCAGAATACGAGCCGCGGTGTTGCTGTCGTTCCAGGCGGACCGCTGAGGCTGCGATAGCGTTCGACCTGCGCCATCGCTTGACCCGGCCGCCATTTGTCGGCCTGATCGATATTCCCCTGCACGAGACGGATTGGCACATCCGTGTCGGGTGCGGATCGGGGACCAGCCAATGCGAGCGTGAGGACGACTACCGCGGGCGCCAGAAGCATCGCAGTCACACCATCGCGCCGCGTGATGGCCGCGAGCAGCCTCGCGATCGCTATGGTCACGCCCGATAGCCCGAGCGCGCCGATCACCGCCGCGCTTCGAGCCATCTCACCGAGCGGTAGCCAGATGACGCCCAGCGGATTCCACGGGAAGCCGGTTAACAGGACGCCGCGTAGCCATTCGGCCAGGATGAAGGTGGCGGCGCTGGCAAGGGCGAAGCCGGCCGGTCCGCTGGTTCGCGAGACAGCAGAAGCCGCGCCGAGCGACAGCGCCCAATAGCCGGCGGTGTAGGCCGCCAGCAACGCCACCGCGGGCCATCCAAGCCATTGAGGCATCGCTGCCTGAAAGGTGAAGGCATGCGCCAGCCAGGTCAGGCTGGCGCAGCCCAGGCCAAGGCCGAACCACCATCCGGCGCCTGCCGCCTGCCGCCACGATCGCGCGCCGCCCGCGTGGCGGAGCAGCAGAGTCAGGCTCACCAGCGTAACCGGCCAGAGCGACCAGGGTTCAAAGCCGAGTGCCGAGATCGCGCCGAGGGCGAAGATCGCCGCTCGGATGCGGATCAGGCGTCACCTCAAGGTTTGTTCGCCAGACAACGATTTCTCGGACATAAGCGGAACATGGGCTACGCTACACGCTTCAACCGCGCCATTGGCTCGTTGAGTGGGTGGAATTCACCTGCTGGAAGTCGCCTGGCCTGCTCCCAGAGGTAATCGCCGGTCAGACTGATGTGCGCCCAGCCCATCGGAGAAAGGTGCGCAAGCAGTGCCGCATCGAACGTCGTGCCGACAGCGTTGAGGTGCTGGGCGGCCCGGTCGAGATAGACCGTGTTCCAGTAGGAAATCGCCGCAATCAGCAGGTTCAGCCCAGATGCGCGAAATTCCTGATTTTCCAGCGAGCGATCGGTGAACCGACCCTGCCGGTTGGTATAGATGGCGGCGGCAAGCGTGTGCCTCGCCTCGCCTTTGTTGAGACCGGCCTGACAGGCACGTCGCAGTTCCGGTTGTTCAAGCCAATCGAGCGTGAACAAAGTGCGCTCGATACGGCCCAGTTCAGCCAATGCAAAATCCAGCCTGTTCTGGCGTTTGTAGGCGGCAAGTTTTCGCAAGATTACTGACGGCGCCACCGTGCCATCCTTGATTGAGGCGACAATCCTGACGATGTCATCCCAATCGGCCTCGATCGCTGCCGTTTTGATGGTGCGGCCCATCAGATTTTCGATGCCCTTGTATGTCGATGGCGCAGCGATCGAACCCAGCTTGCGGTCGCCAATATCGCGCAGCCGTGGCGCGAAGCGGAACCCGAGTAGGTGGCAGAGTGCGAAAACATGATCGGTGGCGCCGCCGGTATCGGTATAGTGCTCATGCAACGGAAGGTTGCCGGCGCCCAGGACAAGCCCGTCGAGCACGTAAGGCGCTTCACCTGCCGTCGCGGACATGATCCGTGATCCGAATGATGCGAAGTGATCGGAAAGGTGAGAATAGATTTTCACGCCAGGTTCGGCGCCATATTTGGCATTGACGTCCGCCGCCCCTGAACGGCTCCGCCCCGACCGGAAGAACTGGCCATCGGACGACGAACTGGTGCCAGCGCCCCAATGCCGCGCGAAGGGTAATTCGTGATGGGCTGAGATGATCATGGCCAGCGCGGCCTGATAGTTCTCGGGTGAAAGATACCAGTTGTGGGTCCATGCGAGTTGGGCATAGCTGACGCCTTCGCTGGCATTGGCCATCCGCTCCAGCCCGAGGTTGGTGCCATCAGCCAGAATTGCGGCGAGTACCGTGCTGGGGTTGTCGTGCTCCTTGCCTGAGCGCAGGTCACGGAATGCGTTCAAAAAACCAGTGCGTTCGGCGACTTCAAGCAGCAGCTCGGTGATGCGCACGCGGGGAAGCAGGGTATCGAGCTTGCGATCGAGGGCTTCAGCTTCCGGTGGGGTGACAGGCGGCATTTGCTGAAGCTTGAGCCGGTCTCGTTCGAGCGACACTCCCTCAAGCTTGTTTGTTTTCAACTGCTTGGCAAATCGGCGCAGCCGCCAGTCAAGATTTCGTGCCCGGTCAGCGAGGTAGGATGCAGCATTTGAATCGAACGGAAGCACATCCGCCACTTTGGCGGCGTCGCGCCGACCCAGCAAATAGGCATCGAAGCGCTGATAGTTGCGGGTTCCCTCGATCCATACATCACCGGCGCGCAAACGATCACGCAAGGTTGCCATGATCGCAATTTCATAACGTCGGCGGTCGATACGGCCGCTTTCGGTGATGAGACGCTTCCACTGCCGATTGGGGAATGGCAGTGGAACGCCATCGGGAAGGTCGCGCGACTTTCGTGTGTTCGCATCGCGAATGACATCGATGGCTTTGATCAGTGCCGTCCCTGTTCCAGACGCCTTGAAGGTGAAGGCGTCCAGAAATGCCGGGCTGAAACGCCGTAGCGTGGCGTAACGCTCGGTTGCCGTTACCAGTGCGTCCTCGCCGGCAAGATCAGCAAGGGCATCTACTTGGGCCTTTGCCGCAACAAGCCGGTGCCAGCCCACCGCTTCGTCAATCAATTCGAGCGGATCGCCGCCATTCTGGACAGCCTCATCAAGTGCTGTAATCGTGGCGCCAAACAGCCGCATGAGTTGCCCCACCGACTGAATACTATCTTGGTAGCGACGCTCGCGCCCACGCCGCGCGCGCGTGAACATGCCGCCGATAAGTCGGTCAAACATTTGGATCGCGGCATCGGCAAGTCTGGCCTCAAGGTCGATCACTGCGGCCGTCAACGTCGCCCGCCTGCGATTGACGCTGTAATCCGAAAGCAGGAATGCCGGTGCCACGCCGCCCTCGCGGACAAATTGGGCAAAGCGGAATTCCGGAATGGCGCCCCCAACTACCGGGTGGATACCTATGCCGCGAACATAGCGCAGGCGCTCAAGCAAGCCATTGATATTGGCCGCAGTCGGGGCTTCTTCGAAATTACGCAACCACGCCAGCGGTGTCATGCCGAAATCCGGGTTGTTGATTACGAGTTCGTCTAGCCGTGTCAGTTCAGCAGAGCTGAGGCCTTCGACGATTGCGGCTGCGGCAGCTTTGCGTGCGCGTGCCCGGCCAGCAAGACCGGCGCGTTCCAGTGTGTCGCCTGACGGAAGAATGAACCGCTCACCCTTCAGGCCAACCATGAGGGCGCGAACAATCGGTTCACCTCTGTCTGTATACTCGGCGGCTTGCGCGGCAAGATTCAGGGCAAGTGCCAGGTCGCCGCGTCGAAACGGGCGTATGCCAAGATAACGCGCCACGAGATCGGCATGATCGGTACGGGTTTGCGCGCGCTGACCATATGCAGAGAAGGAGGAAGGATCGACGAATAACTGTGCCGCGAGGTACTGAAGAATGACGTCGGGAAGCCCGATCTCGGGTTGCAGACCAAAGCCGGGATGTCGCATCAAAGCGATTTGTGCAGCCAGACCGAGGCGATTTGCTGGACCATAGCGGCGCCCAACCAATTCAACATCTTCCGCAGAAAGGGTATAATGCCCAATGATCGCGGTTTCTTGGACAGGAGGATCGAACAGGCGCCGGCGCTCGTCTCCGGTCAGAAGTCGGCGTCGTGCCATTTTGCTCTCCCGCTGAGGCGAATAACAAAATTGACACCAAAGCGGCTTGCACTGGAGGGAGGCCATTCGTTGCCGGTTGATCCCCGAGCAATCACCCGGCGCAGCAAGACAGTTTGGCGACATCCTTATCAAACGTTTGGGCCGCCAGTTTGAGGCCTTCCACAGTGGTCAGGTAAGGAAATATCGTTGCACCCAATTCCAGGGTGGTCATGCCGTGTTTGATCGCCAGCACCAGTGTCTGGATCGAATCCGCGCCTTCGGGTGCCATGATCTGGCCGCCCAGCAAACGGTCGTTCGCCTTGTCGGCAATCAGTTTGATGAGACCCCGCGTATCGCGTGCTGCCAGTGCCCTTGGCACAGCATCGAGCGGGAGCAGCGAAACCTTGATGTCCAGGCCTTGCGCCCGTGCTGTCGTTTCAGTGAGGCCGGCGCTGGCGACTTGCGGGTCGGTGAAGACGACGGATGGCATGGAGGAATTGTCGTAGCGGTATTGGTTGCCCGTCACCGCGTTGCGCGCGGCCAGTTTTGCGCCATAGGCGGCCATGTAGACGAACTGGTCCCGTCCCGTTACATCGCCCGCCGCGTAAATGCCTGGAACCGACGTTTCGAGGTGGTCATCGACGACGATTCCACCATTACGGGCAAGCACTATGCCGCGCTCCTCCAGCCCAAGCCCGTCGCTATTGGGTCGGCGTCCGGTGGCGATGAGCACCTGTTCCGCCGCGACGGTGTCACAATGCCCCTCGCAGGTCAATTCGACCCCGCTCTGTGTTTGGGCGATACGCTGATAGCCGACACCTGCGCAAACCCGCACGCCCTCGGCTTCCAAATAGTTTTTCAGCGCGGCACTCACTTCCGGGTCCATTTCGGGGAGCAGGCGGCTTCGGCAGCAGATGGTGACATCAACGCCCAGACGCGAAAACATCTGTCCCAGTTCTACCCCGATCACCCCGCCACCGATCACCAGCAGCGATTTGGGCAAGCGATCCAGCGCCAGCGCCGATGTGCTGGTTAGGTAGGGCACGCTGTCCATCCCCGGAATCGGCGGCACGGCGGCGTGCGCACCCATCGCCAATATGACCTTGCCGACCTTCATGGGCGCATCGCCGACAATCAGCGCACCATCGGCAAAGCGTGCCTTGCCCTCGATATAGCTCACACCGTCATAGGCGGGCAGCAGATCGACATATTTTTTTTGGCGCAGCGTCGTGACAAGATCGTCCTTCGACGCCGCCAATACGGACCAGTCATCCATCTGGACAGCGCCCCCAAGGCCGGGAAAGCGCGCGGCGGCAAGCCCACCATGCACCGCTTCGGCGGCGCGGATCAGCGTCTTGGAAGGAACGCAGCCAACATTGACACAGGTGCCGCCAATCGTGCCGTGACCGACGAGCGCCACTTTCGCGCCCAGATCGGCAGCGGCGATCGCGGCGGAGAACCCGGCAGAACCCGCGCCGATGACGGCCACGTCAAATCCTTCCTGCCCGGGGCGGTTGCAACAGTCGTTCATTGCTTATCGCTTTCTTGAGGCGCTGGCGGCGCCCCGCTCAGTTTTGAATAGCGCGCGCCGGATAACCCGCGTTGGTTGATGCAGCGGCAATCGCAGCAGCATTGGTGCGGCGCGGGTTATAGGTTGCGCGCGCGGTCTTGGCTGCGAAATCGACCGTGACCGCCGTTACCCCGGCGACGCCTTCCATCGCCTTCTTCACGGTGATCGGGCAGGTGGCGCAGGTCATGTTCTCTATGGCAAAGGTGGTTTGCTTCTGAGCGGTTGCGGTAGCCGCGGGGCGATCTTGCGCCGTGCCACTAACTGCATAGGCGACCCCGCCGCCAGCCATAGCCAGCACGGCCATAGCGATACATACTGTCTTTTTCATGGGTATTTCCTTTCAATAGAACCAGGGTGCCCACCAGTCGATGGTGAGCGCCAGGATGGCGACGGCAAGGCCCAGCCACAGCACCGCCTTGGTGGTCCAAGCCGATTGTGGACGAGCGCAGTAGGAACCGTCTTCACAGGGCGGTTTCGGCTTGAAATAGACATGCCAGAAGCCGTAGCCGAGCAGCGCGAGCGTTACGCCTGCGACATAGGGCTTGTAAGGTTCGAGCGCCGTCAGGTTGGCGATCCACGCGCCGGAAATTCCGAGCATAACCAACAGTAGCGGGACGACGCAGCAAGCCGAGGCGAGCCCCGCGCCGATCAATGCGCCCGCCGCAACCCAGTTTGCCTGCTTCGGCTCGTGGTTTTCGGTGAGGGCTGGCTGTCCCGCTTCCGGCGTTGAGACCATGGCTTGAATCCCTTGTTCCAACTGAGTGATTCGCAGTGTAGGCTCTGTAGCCACTACAGACTCAAGAGGTATTTTCATGGAGCAACAGGTCGGCATCTTGCGTGCCCAGCTTGCCCGGAAAACAGGCTGCAATCTCGAAACCATCCGCTATTACGAGAAGGTGGGATTGCTGCCGGGGCCGCCTCGCAGTTCCAACGGCTACCGCGTCTATTCGCCGGAACTGGTGCAAAGGTTGCAGTTCATCCTGCGCGCGCGCGACCTTGGCTATGCAATGGATGAGATACGGTCATTGTTGTCGCTCACCGATACCGGTGCACAAACCTGCGCGGAGGTTATGGCGAGAACCGAACTCCACCTTGAAGATGTCCGCCGCCGCATTGCAGATTTGCAGAAGATAGAGGTGACGCTGGCGACCACGTTAGCCAGATGCACTGGAGATGACGTTGCCGAATGTCCCATCCTGGAAGCACTCCAGTTTTTACCCCATCAAGGCAATTGACGCCATCTTTGAGGGATTTGATTTTGTGATGTCAGCTTGGAGTATAGCCTAACCGGACGTCAGGGCGCTACCGCGGTTTCTGTCAGATTAGGGTACTAAACGGAATTTGTTGACGAATGTCGTTGCGTATCATAGATTTCAACCTGACATTTTGATGGAGAGAGTGCGCAGTGAAGGGGCAACGGATCGGCTATGTCCGGGTCAGCACGTTCGATCAGAATGTGGATCGCCAATTGGAAGGTCAGTCGCTCGATCGGACCTTCACCGACAAGGCATCGGGCAAGGACGTCAACCGCCCCCAGCTTGAGGCTCTGCTCACTTTCGCCCGCGAAGGCGATACCGTCGTCGTCCACAGCATGGATCGGTTGGCCCGCAATCTGGATGACCTGCGCAAGCTGGTCCAGGGCCTCACCAAGCGAGGTATCCGGATCGAGTTTGAGAAGGAAAGCCTGTCCTTCTCGGGGGAGGACTCCCCGATGGCCAATCTGATGCTCTCGGTCATGGGTGCGTTTGCTGAGTTCGAGCGCGCCCTGATCCGCGAACGGCAACGCGAAGGCATTGCGATCGCTCGGCAGCGCGGCGCCTATCGGGGGCGGAAACGGTCGCTCTCGGATGAGATGATTGCCGATCTGCACCGCCGCGTTGCCGCCGGTGAACGCAAGGCGACCATCGCGCGCGACATGGGCATCAGCCGCGAAACCCTCTACCAGTACCTTCGCGCCGCTGCCTGACACCAATGTTCACATTATGTCCGGAAAATCGTTGTTCAGCGTACAAAGCTTGAGGTGACGCCGATCACGAGGTCGACGCCTGTTCGACCAGCAGCCCGCTTGACAGTATCTGCGGCAGCTCGCGCTCCTTGCCGCCGCGCGTGACGAACAGATAATAGGGAACGGAGTTTCGGCCCCGCGAGGCCAGGAAGCGCGTGATGGCGGGATCGCCGCGCGTCCAGTCGCCGACCAGGGTGACGACGCCGGCCTGGGCGAAGGCGGCTTGGGTGTCATCACGGTCGATGGCGACGCGCTTGTTGACTTGGCAGATCAGGCACCAATCGGCGGTCATGTCGACGAATACCGGCGTTCCCGCCGTTCGCAGTTCGGCCAGCCGTGCTTCGCTGAACGGTTCCGCCCGGCCCGCCGAAACCGTGGCGGCGGCCTGACTGCCGGCGGTCGAGGGAACGGACATCTGGATGGCGAAGACGACAAGAACCGACGCCAACACCGGGATCAGCGCCGGCCCCGCCGTGCGGCCGCCTGCCTGACGCTGGCCCGTCCACCATAGCCCGATGCCCGCGAGGCCCGCGAGCAGGAGGCCGAAGCCCATGCCGTCCACGCCGCTCTGACGGCCAAGCACCCAGGCGAGGCCGATCGCGGTGAGCAGCATGGGAATGGCCAGCACGCGGCGAAACGTTTCCATCCATTTTCCAGGTCGGGGCAAAATGCGCTGCAAGGCGGGAACGAAGGCGATCGCCAGGAAGGGCAGCGCCATGCCGATGCCAAGCCCGGCGAAAACCGCCAGCGTGGCGGGTGCCGGCAGCACGAGCGCGGCGCCGAGCGCAACGCCCAGGAACGGCCCGCTGCAAGGGGTGGCGATGATTGCCGCGAGCGCGCCGGTGCCGAACGCGCCGCTCCAGCCCGGCTGTGCCAACCGCCCACCGGCGAGCGAAATGCCGCGGATTTCAAACAGGCCCGCAAGGTTGAGAGCGATGGCGAGCGACAGCAGCATCAGAACCAAGATGATGCGGGGGTCCTGTAACTGGAACGACCAGCCGATGTCGTGGCCCAGCGCCCGCGCGCCGATCAGGATCGCACCCAGAAGCGTGGTCGTGGCGACGCTGCCCGCGAAGTAGGCGACACCCTCCACCTTGGCCGTGCGTCGATCGATCCCCGACTTGGCCAGACTGAGCGCTTTCAGCGAGAGGATCGGGAACACGCACGGCATCAGGTTGAGCAAAAGGCCGCCAAGGATCGCGCCGATCAGCGCGAACCGCAGCGGCGAGCCGTTGCCGGGTTCTTGTGAAGGCGTGGACGACGCGGTGTCGATCAATGGATCGATCGTCTCGACCTTCGCCGTCGGACCGGGAATGGGCGCAGGCGCTTCTTCGGCCTCGGCGACTGGACCACTCGCCGAGGCCGGTGCAGGTGTCGGTGAACCGCCCAGGACAAAGCTTCTGCGCCCATCGGTCACGACGCCGGAAAAGTCGCCGGGCGGCGCGGAGCCCGACGCCGGAACGGTGATCTGGATCGCGCCGCCTTGCCCTCTCGTCGCGCGTTGAGGCGTGGCGGCATCGAACCATCCCGCGTCACCCGGAAAGAGGCGCGCGCTGGATGGATCGAGTCCTTGCGCGCCAGTCACGTCGAAAGTCCAGTTCGCCCCCTGCCGCGCGATCGCGATGCGCGCCGCGCCCGGACGCGGCAATGCGGCCTCGGCGGCGGAAACCAGCGCGCGACTGCTGCCTGCCGCGCCGTCGCCTGTAGCAAGGTCGAGCCGGAGCGTGGCGCGCTCGGGCACGCACAGCGTGTCCGAGCAAGCGAGCCAGTTGAGATCGACTTCGATCGGAAGCCGCGTCCCTCGTGGGATCGATGGCGGCACGTCGAGATCGGCGAGCAGGGTGAAGGCGCCCTTATGGACGTAGCTGGCAAGCCCGGCCAGTTCGAGCAGAGTCGGTGCGGGGTGTTGCAGCTCCCCGATCCGCACGCCTTGGGGTGCGCGCCATACCGCCTCCACCGGCAGGCCGGAATCGCCCGGATTGATCCAGTATCCGTGCCAGCCGGACTCGGGCGTCATGCGGATGGCGATGCGACTCGTCGCCCCCGGCCTGGGCGTCTCGGTCGAGGCATGAATGGATGCGTCGATATGCTGGCTGCCTTGCGCGGCCGTCGATGGGACAGCAATGAGCAGGATCGCCAGAATCACCCCGAGCGCGAGGGCCTTGAGCGATCCGAGCGACAACGTGGGCGTGGCCGGCGCCGGGCCGACGATGTTCATGGAGCCGTGCATCATGGCGCCATCGGCCGCGCAGCTTAAGGCTGGCTTAGCAGCGACGCCCGCGATGCAGCAGGCGCCCATTCCTCAACGGATCAGCGACCATCCCTTGAGCTGCAACGTCGCTAGCGTGGTCATCGCGGAAAGATCGACGGTCACTTGCCGCGATACCGACTGCCGCTCGATGCCCTGCCGCGCCAGTGCCTGGCCACAAACGCGGATGTCCACGCCCGCCTCCGCCAGGGCCGCGATCAACGGCGTATTCGGATTGTCATGCCCGTAGCGCGCTCGATAGGCCGCGTCGCCCAGGACGGACATGGTTGCCGGCCCATGCACCACCGCTACCAAGTCTCCGCGCTCCGTGCGGATGCCGGCGGAACCAAGCAAGTTCACGAACCGCGCAACCTTATCGAGGCCGGGATTGGATTGGTCCGGCTTTTCTGCTCCTTCCGTCACGTCGAACACGACCCTGTAAGCAAGAGAGGGGTCGGGTTGGCCGGCCGTTCCCGGCATCGGCGTGATGGTCCCGAACCCGGCGATCACCGGATGGCGGGGGTCCGGCGCCGATTGCGCGCTGGCGCTCGTCGTCCCGGCGGCCGCCAGCGCGGCGGCGACCAGGGCGATCCTCGTCTCGCGCCGGGTCATCACGCCGTCCTCCCGGCATAGGCTGTGACGAACAGGGCTTTCGACGGCAAGCCGACGCCCTCGGGCGTTTCCCGCCCTGCGAACATGCGGATCAGATCGTCCCGGACGGCCGCCTGTCCGGAAGGATCGAGATTCTTGATGAGATCGCCGATATGCAGGGACTCCAGCGTGAAGGACGCGGCTTCCTCCGCCCCGTTCCCCCGCCCGCCGATATATTGGGTTCCTTCCCACGCGATGATATCGGGCTCATCGAAGCCGGCATTGCCCAGCAGGTCGCGCACATAGTCGGTTTCGCCAAGCGCAAAGGGGCCGGGCGCGCGCGGCACTGGCGGCGGAAGCTCGACGTGCCGCGCGAGCACGCTCATCATGGCGGTGAACCAGGGGTTCTCGCCCGGCGGCGCCCAGACGGCGATATCGAGCCGGCCGCCGTTCACCAGCATGCGGCGCAGATTGGCGAAAGCGGCATAGGGAACGGCGAAGAACATCGAGCCGAAGCGAGAGAACAGCCGGTCGAATGGCGCCCCGGCCGGCATAACGCTCGCGGCGTCGGCGACCTCAAAGGCGATGTTCGCGATTTCCTCGTCCCGCGCGCGCTCGCGCGCCGCTCCGATGAGAACCGGCGAGATATCGACCCCTACGACCCCGCCCTCCGGGCCGACCGCCCTGGCGATCTGCCGCGTTGTCCATCCGCCGCCGCAGCCAATATCGACGACGCTCTCGCCTTGCCTGTAGCCGGCATGGGAAAGCAGCGCGGTCCCTATCGGCTCGATCATCCGCTCCAGACTATCGAGATTGGCCAGCCAGCGTTCGCCCGAGGCGCCGGCCCAATCCGAGGCGGTCAATGCGCCGTCGTCAGATGCGCTTGTCAAGTCGTCCTTCATATCGCTCTCCTTACGCTTACTGTTTGAGCACCAGCCGGATGGCGAAGGCGGCCGCCGCAAGGACGGTTACGCTGCCGAGCCAGATGGCGGCGAACCAGAGCAGCCGCCGCCACAGGGGGCCGCCCTTGTCAGTGGTATCCAGCTTCATCGATCTTTCCCCGGAATACCCAATAGGCCCACACCGTGTAGGCGAGGATGATCGGAATGAGGATGCCGGCGCCGATCAGCATGAAGACTTGGCTGCGTTCCGGCGCGGCGGCCTCCCAGATGGTGACGGCGCCCGGCACGACGTCCGGCCAGATCGAGATGCCGAGCCCGATCATCGTAAGGCCGAACAGCGCGAGCGCGAGCAGGAAGGGCAACCAGTCGCGCCCCTTTCCGATCGCTCGCCAGGTGAAGATCGCAACGACCGTGACCATCAGCGGCATCTGCGCGGCCGCCAGCACGCCGGGCCACTCGAACCAGCGCCGGTAATATTGCGCTTCGAGAAACGGCGTCCAGGCGCTGACGAGCGCGATGGCGAGGAGCAGGCCGAGCAAGAGAGGCCGCGCCATGCGCCGCGCCTGTTCATGCAGCGGCCCGTCGGTTTTCCAGATCAGCCAGCTTGCGCCGAGCAAGGCGTAGCCGACCACCACGCTCGCTCCTGTCGCCAGCGAAAAGGGGGTGAGCCAATCCCACCATCCGCCGGCATAGGCGCGTCCCTCGACGGCGATCCCCTGGAGCAGCGCGCCGAGCACGATCCCCTGCGACAGGGCGGCAATGATCGATCCCGCGCAGAAGGATACATCCCAGAAGTGGCGATGCGCCGGGTCACGCCAGCGGAACTCGAAGGCGACACCGCGAAACACCAGACCGAGCAGCATCGCGATCAGCGGGGCGTAGAGCGCCGGCAGCACGATCGCATAGGCCAGCGGAAAGGCAGCGAGCAAGCCGCCCCCGCCCATGACCAGCCAGGTCTCGTTGCCGTCCCACACCGGCGCGATGCTGTTCATCGCCATGTCGCGCTCCCTGCCCACCTTGAAGCGGGGGAACAGGATGCCGATGCCGAGATCGAACCCGTCCATCACCACATAAGCGGAGACCGCGAAGGCGATGATGAAGGCCCAGATGATGGTGAGGTCGATCATTGATCCCCACCATCGATCGCGGGCGCGGGCGTGATGCCGGCGGTCCGCACCGGCCCGTGGACCGGCACGGGGTCCTCGTGCGGCTCGGGCGGCTTGGCCATGAGCTTGAGGATATACAGCGTGCCTGCTCCAAAGACCGCGAAATAGACGATGATGAAGGCGATGAGCGACGCCGCGACCGCGGGCGCATCGAGCGGCGCGGCGGATTCGGCGGTGCGCAACAGGCCATAGATCGTCCAGGGCTGGCGTCCGACCTCGGTGGTAATCCATCCCGCCAGGACCGCGACGAAACCCGACGGTCCCATCACGACCGCGGCGCGGTGCAGGCAAGTCCAGTCGTAAAGCCGGCGGCGCACCCGCGCGGCGAGGCTCCACAGGCCGAGGCCGAGCATCGCAAGCCCCATCGCGACCATGATGCGGAACGCCCAGAAGACGATGCCGACTGGCGGCCTGTCTTCCTCGGCAATCGTGTCGAGCCCGTCGAGCGGGGCGTCGGGATCGTGCTTGAGGATCAGCGAGGAAGCCTTGGGAATCTCGACCGCGTAGTCCACCCGCCGCTCGGCGCTATTGGGAATACCGAACAGGATCAGCGGCGCGCCGTCGGGATGGCTTTGATAGTGGCCCTCCATCGCCATGACCTTGGCCGGCTGATGCTCCAGCGTATTTAGACCATGAAGGTCGCCGACGAAAATCTGGATCGGCGCAACGATCGCCGCCATCCACATCGCCATCGAGAACATCTTGCGAGCGCCGGGATTGGCGCGGTCGCGGAGCAGATGCCACGCGCCTACCGCGCCGACCACGAAGGCGGTGGTTAGATAGGCGGCGATGACGGTGTGGACGAGCCGATAGGGAAAGCTTGGGTTGAAGACGATCGCCCACCAGCTCGGGCCGGGGAGGAACTGGCCGTTCGCGCCCATCTCGAAGCCGGTCGGGGTCTGCATCCAGCTATTGACCGAGAGAATCCAGAAGGCCGAGATGAACGTGCCGAGCGCGACCATGCAGGTCGCCGCGAAGTGCAGCTTGCGCCCCACCTTGTTGATGCCGAACAGCATGACGCCGAGGAAGCCGGCTTCGAGGAAGAAGGCGGTCAGGACCTCATAGGCCATCAAGGGTCCGATCACCGGCCCGGCCTTGTCCGAGAAGACCGACCAGTTGGTGCCGAACTGGTAGGACATGACGATCCCGGACACGACGCCCATCGCAAAGGTGATGGCGAAGATTTTCAGCCAGTAGCGGTAGAGGTTGGCATAAACGCCTTTGCCGGTTTTCAGCCACAACGCCTCCAGCACCATCAGGAAGCTGGCCAGACCGATCGAGAAAGCCGGGAAGATGAAGTGAAAGCTGACGGTGAACGCAAATTGCAACCGCGCCAACAGCAGGGCGTCGAACGACTCGAACATCGGAAACTGTCTCCTCCGCCTGCTCCTGATGCGTGGGCGGGACGCTTTACATTAGGCAAAGCGTCCCACCGGCGCGCAGACACGCGGCGTTTGCACGCTCGTCAATCGACCATCGTGGTCCGCAGATAGGCACGGTGCTCGGTCCAGCCTTGGGGAAACAGGCCGCGTGCTTCCTCGTCGCTGATCGACGGCGGGATGATGACCTCTTTACCGGGCATCCAGTCGGCCGGCGTCGCGATGCGGCGCGCGTCGCCGAGCTGGAGCGCGTCGATCACCCGGAGGACCTCATCGAAGTTGCGGCCGACGCTCATCGGGTAGGTCATCGTGAGCCGGATTTTCTTGGCCGGATCGATGATGAAGACCGAGCGCACCGCTGCGGTCTCGCTCTGCTCCGGGTGGATCATGTCATACATACGCGCGATGGCGAGGTTGGCATCCGCGACGATCGGGAAGCGCAGATCGGTCTTCTGCGTGTCGTTAACGTCGTCGATCCATTTGCGATGTTCTTCCGCTGTATCGGTCGAAAGGCCGAGCGGCTTGGTATTGCGGCTCTCGAACGCCTGGGCGAGTTGGGCGGTGCGGCCCATCTCGGTCGTGCAGACCGGCGTGAAGTCGGCCGGGTGGCTGAAGAAGAACACCCAGCTATCGCCGGCCCATTCATGGAAGCTGATCGGGCCGACCTGGGTATCGACGGTGAAGTCGGGAGCGGTGTCGCCAATATGCAGGGTCATTGTGGTTCCTTTCAGGTGAAAAGGGCCGCGCCGCTCCGCCACAGCATGTAGGCGGCGACGGCGAAGATCAGGGTTGCAAAGACGGTGGTGAGGCGGCCCGTGGTGGCACCGAGACGCCGGGCGAAGAGCGTGCCGGCGAAGCTGCCGACCGCGCCGCCGGCGATGAAAAGAGCCGCGAGCGGCCAGTCGATGAGCCCGGAAAAGGCGTAGTTGGCGGCCGTGGTGAGGCCGAAGGCCGTAACCGCGACCAGCGACGTGCCGACCGCAAGCAGGATCGGCATGCCGGTGGAGGCGACCAGGCCCGGCACGATCAGGAAGCCACCGCCGATGCCGAAAAAGCCGGAGAACAGCCCGGAGCCCAGGCCGTAGCCGATCACTTTCGGGGCCTTCTCACGGTTGCATTCGGCACCCGGATCGCCGGGATTGCCGCGCCCTTTGAGCATAAACCCGCCGACCAGCAGCATGACCAGCGCGAACAGGAACAGCAGCTTTTCGCCATCGACCATCTTGCCGAGCGTTGAGCCGGCGAGCGCGCCCGCGATGCCACCGCCAGCGAACATGCCGCCGCAGCGCCATTTGACGTTGCGCGCCCAGGCATGGTTGGCGAGGCCGGTGGCCGCATTGGCGGCGACCGCGAGTGCGCTGGTTCCGATCGCGACATGAGGGCTTGGCACGCCGACCAGATAGACCATCAGGGGAACGGCGAGGATCGAGCCGCCGCCGCCGACCAGGCCGAGGCTCAAGCCCACCAGCCCGCCCGAGACGAGCCCCAGGACATATTGAACGGGCTCGAGGGTCATTGCTCGTCGTCGCGGCGACCGGGCGCCGCCAGCCATTCGCGGCCCTTGAGCATGCCGCGCCAATAGATGGGCGGGAGCAGACGGTCCTTGAGGAACCAAGCCCGGCGGGTCGGCCTGCGTCCGTCGAGCAGCCAGGACGGGAAGCTCGGCAGGAGCTTGCCGCCATAGCCGAACTCCGCCAGCACGATCCTGCCCCGCTCGACGGTCAGAGGGCAGGAGCCATAGCCGTCATAGGTCGCCCAGGGCAGCGTGCTATCGAGCACGGCCAGGAGATTGACCGCGACGACGGGGGCCTGCTTGCGCGCGGCGGCGGCGGTCTTGGCATTGCTTGTGCCGGCGACATCGCCCAGCGCAAACACGTTGGGCCAGCGCGGATGGGCAAGCGTCGCGGGATCGACCGCCACGAAGCCGGTGGCGTCGGCGAGGGCGCTGTTCGCAATGAAGTCCGGCGCGACTTGCGGTGGCACCGCGTGAAGCATGTCGAAGCGGCGTTCGCAGGTTTGTGATCGTTCGCCGGCCCCTTGCCGAAAGACCGCGCGGCGTCCGGGTCCATCAACCTCAATCAGCGTCGAGCCGAGTCGAAGATCGATGCCGTAACGCTCGATGTAGCGCATGAGTGCCGGCACATAGTCGGCGACACCGAACAACGCCGCGCCGGCGTTGTGGAACTCGACGTCGATCGCGCCGAGGCAATCTTCGCGCTCCCAGGCATGGCAGGAGAGATACATGGCCTTTTGCGGTGCGCCCGCGCATTTGATCGGCATGGGCGGCTGCGTGAACAGCGCAACGCCGTTCCTCAGTGTTTGAACAAGATCGCGCGTATAGGGCGCGAGATCGTAGCGATAGTTGGAGGTCACGCCATGTTCGCCGAGCGTCCCGGCGAGGCCGGGGATGGCGTTCCAGTCGAGCTTGATGCCGGCCGCGACGACTAGCCCGCGATAGGCGATGCGCGAACCGTCGGCCAATTCGACCGCTTGCTCATCAGGATGAAGCGCGAGCGCTTCCTGACGCAGCCATTCGGCCCCCTTGGGGATCACGCTCGCCATCGGACGGCGCGTCGCCTCGGGTTGAAACACGCCGGCGCCCACGAGCGTCCAGCCTGGTTGATAGTAATGGGTTTCGGACGGCTCTATGATGGCGAGCGAGATGTCCGGCCTCCGCTTGAGGATGCTGGCGGCGCAAGCGATCCCCGCGCTGCCGCCGCCAACGATCACCACGTCATAGCGCTTCGCCTGACTATTCAATGACGTCGCGGCCGTGTGCATGGCCTGGGAGCGTGCGCCCGTGCGGCAATAGGCGAGAATGGGGCCGGGGAGCCGATCCAGCGCACCGCGCATCGCGCGCGCATCCTCAAGCGCGATGTCGCGGCTTGAGACTGGCAGGTGAGCGAAGGCGAGGCCCGCCGCCGCGGCCGCTTGCTCGATTTCGGCGGCGCTCGGTTGGCCGGGCTCCTCATCGTCTGGCCGATTGGAGATGACGGAGCGAAATCCCGCCGCGGCCGCCGCCCTCAGATCCTCAGGGTCGAGTTGGCTTGTGATCGCGAAGCCTTCGCCGATCGGAATGACCTTTTCCATCAGACGCGCCTTTCAGTTGCCGGCCTTCGAGGATGGTCGACGGTTCGCCCAGAGCCGGTGGAGAAGCATCCCGCCTGCCATTGCGATCAGGAACGGAAGCACCGCGACCGGCGCGAGCCCCAAATTGGCGACGGCCGGGCCGGGGCAGATGCCGGTAAGCCCCCACCCCACGCCAAAGAGCAGCGCCCCGATCGCAAGTCGTGCGTCGAGTCTGGTCGTTTCCGGCACGCAGAAGGCATCGCCCGACAAGGCCCGCCGCGCGCGGCGCTGGACCTGCCATGCAACGGCCATCGGCAGGATCGCGCCGGCCATGACGAAAGCGAGGGTCGGGTCCCATGCACCGAACAGGTCGAGGAAGGCAGTTACGCGGGACGGGTCCGCCAATCCGGATATGGCGAGGCCGGCGCCGAACAGGAGGCCGGCGGCAAGTGCGATGAGCATCCGCATGGTCAGAGCGTCCCCGATGCGCGCATGATGGCCACCGTGGCGAAGCCCGCCGTCATGAACAGGCCGGTCGCCACGAGCGAGCGCGGCGACAGGCGCGACAACCCGCAGACCCCATGTCCGCTGGTGCAGCCGCTGCCGAGCCGTGTGCCGAACCCCACAAGAAGCCCGCCGGCTATCAAAAGCGCGGTCGAGTCCGGGAAGGCGATCCGCAAGGGACCGGTGAGCGAGATCAGCGCCGCGCCGAGCGGAAGGCCGATAATGAAGGCCAGCGCCAGCTTGCGATCCGACCCTCGCTCACCAACCCCGATAGAGGTCGCAGCCATACCGCTGACCCCAGCGATCCTGCCAAGCCCGAGCAGCATGATCGCCCCGGCGACGCCGATCATCAGCCCGCCGAGGAAACCCGTCAGCGGCATGGCGTCGGGAAACAGCGTGCCCATCAAACGGCATCCAGCGGAATCTTGAGGTAGCGCGTGCCGTTGTCCTCAGGCTCGGGCAGTCTGCCACCGCGCATGTTCACCTGGATCGACGGCAGGATGAGCTTGGGCATGTCGAGCGTGGCGTCGCGCGCCTCGCGCATGGCGACGAACGCCTCTTCCTCGGCCCCGTCATGAACGTGGACGTTACCGGCCCGCTGGGCGGCAACGGTCGTTTCCCAGGCGAAGCGATCGCGGCCTGGCGCCTTATAGTCATGACACAGGAACAGGCGTGTTTCGGGAGGAAGGGTCAGCAGCCGTCGGATCGAGCGGAACAGCGTGCGTGCGTCGCCGCCCGGAAAGTCCGCGCGCGCGGTGCCGTAGTCGGGCATGAACAGCGTGTCGCCGACAAACGCCGCGTCGCCGATCACGTAGGCAAGGTCCGCCGGCGTATGGCCAGGCACATGCAGCACGGTCGCTTGGAGATTGCCGATGGTGAACTGGTCGCCATCCTCGAACAGGCGATCGAATTGCGATCCGTCGCGCGCGAACTCGGTGCCTTCGTTGAAGATCTTGCCGAAGATCTCCTGCACCTGAAGGATTGCCCGGCCGATAGAGAGCTTTCCGCCGACCTTTCCCTGAATATAGGGCGCGGCCGAAAGATGGTCGGCATGAGCATGGGTTTCCAGCAACCATTCGACCGCAAGGTCATGCTCGTGAACATAGGCGATGATCGCATCGGCCGAAGCGAACGAGGTCCTTCCCGATGCCGCGTCGTAGTCGAGCACGCTATCGATGATTGCTGCCGCCCGAGTCTCGGGGTCATGCACCACATAGCTGGCGGTGAAGGTGGGCTCGTCGAAGAACGCCTTGATCTGCGGCACGCCGTTGCGCGCGTTCGCGATCTGAGCCGCTGCCTTTTGAACTGTCTCGTCCATGATTACAGCCTTTCGCTTTCATGATTTAACATCTATGTAATCATGTAAGTGAGTTGCGTCAATGCGCTTGGAGTGAGAGACGGGATTGATGACGAACGAGGTTTTGACGAGCGGCCCGAGCCGCTCATTGCGGATGGGCGACACCGCCCCGGATTTCGAGGCGAGGACCACCAGAGGGATGGTGCGGCTATCCTCCTATCGCGGGCGCTGGATCGTGTTCTTTTCACACCCGGCCGACTTCACGCCTGTCTGCACCACGGAATTTGTGGGGCTGGCGAAGGCGCAGGATCGATTCGAGGCGATGGACTGCGCCTTGCTCGGACTGTCGGTCGACAGCCTCTATGCCCACGCCGCCTGGGCCAAGGCGATTCGGGACCAGTTCGATGTCGAGATCGGCTTTCCCATCGTCGAAGACCCGTCGATGGCTATCGCGCGCGCCTATGGGATGCTGGACGAGGCCGCCCAGGACAGCTCGGCGGTGCGCGCGGCCTATTTCATCGACCCCGAAGGCGTCATTCAGGCGATCACCCACTATCCCATGTCGGTCGGGCGATCGGTCGACGAAATGGTCCGGATGGTCGCCGCGCTCCAGGCGGCCGCGTCAGGCGACAGGCTGACGCCGGAGGGATGGCGTCCGGGGGAACCGATGCTGCTGCCCCCTTCGAGCGACGCCGAGGGCGATGACTGGTTCTGCCGGGCCGCGCCATGACCGAGTTGTGGGAGAGCCGTTCGCAGGCCGACATGGCCACGGAGAAGCTGAAGGCGTTCGCCCAGCCGCAGCGCCTCATGGTGCTGTCGCTGCTGCTGTCGCGCGGCGAGCAATCGGTGTCGGCGATCGACGAGGCCACCGGCATCGGCCAGCCCGCGCTCAGCCAGCAACTTGGGGAGTTGCGCAAATCGGGCATGGTTTCGACGCGGCGGCAGGCCAAGCAGGTCTATTACAGCCTCGCCGACGATGCGACCGAGCTGTGCGTGCGCAGCATCGAGGCGGTGTTTGGCTCGGGCAATCCTGCTATGATCGCGCCCGGCTCGGGCGTAGTGGGTGATCGCGCTAGGTCCGTGAAGGGCGCTGCCGCCTTCGCGCGCATTCTCAACGTCTAGATCGATCGATCGAACCGGATTGCCGCGATCAAGCCGCCCGATGGCCGTTCGCGCAGATCGAGGCGCGCGCCGCAACTCTCCACCGCTGCCTCGACGATCGATAACCCCAAGCCGCTCCCGCTATTCTGCACACCGGCCCCGCGCTCGAAGCGGCGGCGCAGTCGATCCCGATCCTGCGGCGCGATGCCCGATCCGCGATCCATGACCAAGATTTCCATTGCTTTGCCGTTGGTCTCGCAGGCGATGACGACTTCGCCGCCCGGACCGGCGTGATGAAGGGCGTTCTCGACAAGATTCCCGATCGCCTGGCGCAAAGCCTCGGGCGCCATCGGCGCCGCGGCTCCTTCGCATGACGGCGCCACGACGATCCGCATATCACGCGCTGTCGCGACCGCACGATAGTCGTCGATCACCTCGGCCAGCACGGGGTCGAGGACGACCGGTTGAATCTGCGGCTCGCGCGCTCGTCCCTCCTCACCTGCGAGGCTGAGAAGCTGGCGCACCATGCGACTGGTGCGGTTCACCGATCGCGTGATCTGCTCCAGCGCATGGTCGCGCATGGCTGGGTCCGTTGCCCGCCGGGCGACCTCCGCTTGCGTCTTGAGCCCGGCCAAAGGCGTCTGCATTTCATGCGCGGCATTGGCGACAAAATCGCGTTCGGCCTGGCGGGCCGCTTCAAGCCGCCGCAGCAGGCCGTTCATTTCCTGCACGACGGGCCGCAATTCGCTAGGGCCGACGGTCTCATCCAGGGGCGTAAGGCTGCTCGGCGAGCGCGCCGCGATCGACCGGGCCAAGGCATCGAGCGGCCGAAGCCCGCGCCCAACCCCGAGCCAAAGGAGGACGCCGAGCCCGGCCAGGCCCACCAGCGCCGGCAGGAGCAGGCCGATCATCATGCCCGTCACGAGCCGTTGGCGCACACTGAGATTGTCGCCCACCATCACCCGCAGGCCGCGTTGCGCATCGACATGGGTATAGACCCGCCAATGCTGGTCCCCGATCTGACGCTCGGAAAATCCGGGTTGCCCCTGTGCGAGCGGCAGATCAGGCGCGCCGGCGGACTGGCCGATCAATTCACCACCCATCGACCAGATTTGGCACGAGAGCTGGCGCGTGTAGGCCGTGGGCGGGAGCCGCCTCGGTTCATCGACCATCGGCACGTCGAGCGCCGCCACCATGCGGGCGGCCTCGATAAGACGTCCATCCAGGACGCGTTGCACCTCCGCGCGCGTGGACAGCGCGGTCCAGGTGGCCGCGCCCGCCCAGACGATCATGGTGATCGCCGCCACCAACGCGAAAAGGCGGATACGCAGCGACATCATTGGCGGGCGATCCGATAGCCTTCGCCGCGAACGGTCTCGATCCGCTCGCGGCCGAGCTTGGCGCGCAGCTTGTGGATATGGACCTCCACGGCGTTGCTCTCTACCTCGTCCTGCCACCCGTAGATGCGATCCTCCAATTGGCCGCGCGAGAGAACGTGGCCGGGATGGCTCGCGAGTGCATGCAGGATCGCATATTCGCGCCGCGACAGCGCCACCTCCTCGCCGGCGACGGCGACGGTGCGGCAGGCTTCGTCGATCGTCAGGTCGCCCAGGCTGATCCCGTTCTCGGCCCGGCCGCTCGAGCGCCGCAGAAGTGCCCGCAGGCGTGCCGATAGCTCGCCAAGATCGAACGGCTTGCCAAGATAGTCGTCCGCCCCGCCATCGAGCCCGTCGATGCGGTCGCCGATGAGGTTGCGCGCGGTCAGAAGAAGGATGGGCGTCTTCACCCCGTCGCGCCGCCACTCCGTCAGGAGTTCGAGGCCCGAGCCATCCGGCAAGCCGATATCGAGGACGATGGCCGCATGATCCTGCGTCGCGACGGCGGCGCGCGCGTCGGTGCAGTTCACCACGCTGTCCACCTCGAACCCTTCGAGGCCCAGCCCGGCGGCAAGGCCGTCGCGCAGGATCTCGTCGTCTTCGATTACCAATATTCGCATCCCGCCGTCCTTACCGCACGAACTTATCCCAGCCTTAAGCGTGACCCTAAGCCTGCCTTAAGGTTCGCTGCACACGACATCCAGCATGGAAGGCGTGCTGCAACTGGGTCCGCTCATGATCGCGACCGACCGCATGATCGCGGTCGCGCTGCTTTGGGCGTTCCTCGGCGTCGGAGGATTTATCGCCGCGCGAACCGAAAGCCGGGCCGGGCGTGTTGCCTGGATCGCGGCTGCGGTCGGCATTGTAGCGGCGCGCGTCGGTTATGTCGCCGAGAACGCCCCTGCCTTCGCGATCGAGCCCTGGACCGTGCTCGCGCTATGGCAGGGCGGTTTCTCGCTGTGGCCCGGCGTCCTTGCAACCGCTGTGGTGATCGTCATGCTGCTCGGCCGTCAGCGCGCAACCGCCGGGCTGGTCGCATCCCTGGCCGTGCTGGTCTCCGCGCAGATTGCCGCAACCGCGCTGCTGGCTCCGCAGCCGCGACCATTGCCGAGCGGCCCGATCCTAGCAGACATGGCGCAGCGCCCAATCCCGATCGAGAGCCTGCGCGGACAACCCTTTGTCGTCAATCTATGGGCGACCTGGTGCCCGCCCTGCCGGCGCGAAATGCCGATGATGATCGACGTGGCCGCCGGCTCGGATATTCCCATTCTCCTCGTCAACCAGGGCGAGGATGTGAGCCGGGTGCGCGACTATCTCGCGCGGGAGGGCTTGGCGGATACCTCAATCCGGCTCGATCCGCTCGGCGCTCTGGGCGAGGCGATCGGAACGCGGGCGATGCCCACCACCCTGTTCATCGACGCCGACGGGCGCATCCGGCGCACGCACACCGGCGAGATATCCCGCGCAGCCTTGCTGGCGGCGCTTCGAGACCTTGAGAGGATGACGTCATGAAAAAGAAGATGTCGATCGCAGCCGTGCTGGTTGCGGCGCTGGTTCTGGTGGGCCTGCTCGCGATGCGTGGCGGCAACGGCGCCGATGCGCGGGCTCAGTCGATCGCGGAAGCTGGCGGCACCACTCCTTCCGCCGAGGCGCTGCGCATCCGCGAGGAGATTCAGAACGATCCTGTCGCGCCAACGGTCGCACCCGAAGGTTACGACGTGACCATCGTTTTCTTCACCGATTACCAATGTCCCTATTGTCGCCGAATGCACCCCGTGCTCGACGCGCTGATGCGAGAGGACAACAAGGTCCGGCTCGTCTATCGCGACTGGCCGATCTTCGGCGCCGCCAGCACCGAGGCGGCTCGCGCGGCGATCGCGGCGCAGTATCAGGGCAAGCACGCTGAGTTCAATGCTGCCCTTATGCAGACCGAAGGCCGCCTGTCATCCCAGAACATCCGGGCGGCGGCGGATCGAGCCGGTGTAGATTGGAACCGGCTCCAAGCCGATCTGGATCAACATGGGTCCGAGATTGGTCAGGCGCTCGGCCGCACGAGCCGCTTCGCAGCGATGGCCGGTCTTTCCGGCACGCCCGGCTTGATGGTGGGACCTTATCTGCTGCCGGGCGCGGTCGATCTAGCGACCCTTCGGCAAGCGGTCGCACTTGCTCGGGAGGGCGATTAGGCGGTCAACAAATGTCGCAAAGCCGTGCAAGGTTGTGATTGAACTACGCCAGCTCCGCTATCTGATAGCGGCCGCCGAAGCGGGCAGCTTCAGCCGCGCGGCACGCAACCTCAATATTAAACAAGCGACACTTAGCCGGCACATTCTCGATGTCGAGAAACGGCTAGGCATGGCACTGTTCGACCGCAGGACGCGTGGCGCCACGCTCACAAAAGACGGCGAGACGTATCTTTACACGGCGCAGCGAATTGTGGGCGAGTGGGAAGAATTAAACGCCTGGGTTCGCTCGACGCGTAATGGTGAGGCCGGCAGGCTGGCGGTGGGCTTTTACACATCGTTTTCAGCCGGGAATTTGCGCGCCACACTCAGCGAGTTCGGCGAACGCAATCCAAACGTGAAGCTGCGCGGGTTCGAGCGCGACCGGAAAATGTTGCTGGCCGGGATCGAAAACGGGGTGCTCGACATCGCGATTATGATTGGCGAGTCCCGTTGCCCAGGGCTGGTGAACCGCTCGTTCTGGAGCGAACGAATAATGGTGGCCATGCGAGAAGACCATCGCCTTGCCGCCCGTGAAAACATCCACTGGGCCGACCTTATCGGTGAACGCTTCCTGCTGACGCAGCGAGATCCCGGTCCAGAAAGCCGCAACATGATCTTGAGTAAGCTCGGGATACCAAGCCATTCACCCGAGATCGACATGGAGGATATTGGGCGCGATACTGTTCTAAGTGTTGTCGGGCTTGGTGTGCATATCTCGATCGTCGCGGAATCTGCGCTCGGTATTCACGTTCCCGGCGTGATCTTCCGCGAGGTCCACGAGACCAACGGCCACACGCGGATCGGCTTCTCCGGCTATTGGCGTGAGGACAATGAAAATCCGGTGCTGCGCCGGTTTCTTGAGTTCGTCACCGCCCGCTATTCGATGCCGTCGGTGCCTAGGCCACAGCCATCTTCTCAGCAACCGGGAAAGGAGCCGTCATGACGCAAGGAAAGACACTCATCATCGTGCTGGTCACGCTCATCATCGGGTTCGGGGCGGGCTTCGTCCTCCGCCCGATCATCGTCCCCGTCGAGCGGACGGCGATCGTCGCCGGCCCGCCTGCCGCCGTCCCGGCGCCGGCTGAGCCGCGCGGGATGCAGTATTTCGCGGCGCATCTCGATGAAGCGCGGCAGGTCGTGGCGCAATGCGCGGAAGGAACGGCGCGCGGCGACGAGTGTGCCAACGCCGAGCAGGCCGTGATCGAGGCGGAAGGCCGGGAGCGTTTCAAGAAGTTCATGGGGAATTGAGGCGAGCGAACGCGGCCCTCATTTCCCCTGCGCGCGGTGCCGGCGAAAGGCCCGGTCGGTTTCCATGAACCGGGTGAGCATCGGCGCGACCAGCTTGTCGGGCGGGACCGGCGATCCCCCGGTCTCGGCCGCGAGCGCGGCGGCATAGGCTTGCAAGTCGCGATGCACGGCGGCGGGCAGCTCCACAGAGAGCTTGACCGGCCGATCGTCGGCCAGCGGCCCCAGCTTCAATTTGCTCATCGTGCGCCTCCAACCGGCTCCAATACGAGGTCGCGGGTCAGGACCACGCGCAGCGGATGCCCCGGCCGGATGGTGAGCGTCGGCTGCACATTCAATTGCCGCCGCACGATCTGCTGGCCGGTCTGGTTGATGGTGTCCTGCGAGCCGCGCCTGAGCGCGCGAGTCAGGTCGTCCTCGCTGTCCGCGCCCAGCTCGGCGCCGACGCCGAGCAGCGTCGAGACGGCGGCGGCTTTCAGGAGATTGCCCCAATGCTGGTTCACGCGGTCCTGTAGGCCAGCATAGCCGGCCGCGTCGGCACCGGGCTGGCGCTCGAGAACGATCGAGCGGCCGTCCGGCATGATAAGCCGATCCCAGGCGAGCAGCGCGCGGGTCTGTCCGGCGGCGATCTCGCTGTCATATTCGCCGATCAGCCGGGCGCCTTGCGGGATGAGCAGGATGCGGCCCGTAGGGCTGTCATAGACGTTGGCCGTCACCTGGGCGGTGATCTGCCCCGGAAGGTCCGAACGGATGCCGGTGATGAGCGCCGCCGGGATGATGCTGCCGGCCTGCACGATGTTGGGCGAGGCTGGCGCGGCCAGGCGCTCGACGCTCACCGTGCGCGCATTGGGCGCCTGGGCCATGAAGGCCCGCTTGGCGGCTTGGTCGCCCTGCGCGGCCGAGCCATCTGGTTGTCCTGGGGGCCGCGGAGCGGCGGCGTCCGGCGCTGCCATTGCGAAGTTCGGCAGGGACGGCATCGCAGCGGCCCCGGCGCTGCTGCCGCCGAGGAACACGCCGCTCATGCGCGCGGCGTCGCGTTCCTGCTGGGCGCGCTGGCGGGCGGCTTCCTCGGCCTGGGCGCGCGGATCGGGCCGGGCACCGACCGGCGGGACCGGGACATTCTCCCCGCGCTGCTGGGCGGAGACGATTGGGCCGCCGAGATCGCCGGGAAGCGGCGGGCCGAGTTTCGGCGCCTGGCTGTAGTCGCGCGGCCCGGAGGTGATGGTCTCGGACGTGGCGCGGCTGTCGGTGCTGTAGAGTTCCTTGGCCTCCTTCTCGCCCGGCGGCTTGAGCGCGTAGATCAGCGAGCCGCCGATGCCGAGGCCGGCGGCAACGCCCATGAGGGCCAGCGCCTTGCGCGAAAGCCGCATGACGCGGGGCGGGTCGCCCCGAAGCTGGAAGGCTTGAGGGTCGGCGCGCGGCGCTTGCGGTGCGGCCCCTTCGGGCGGGGTATTGCCGGCGGGATCGGTCACGGCCGCCCCCTGCGCCCGTCGTCACGCACGATGCGGACGCGCTGCTCGCTGCGCCGGTCGCCCAGGCGCAGCTCGGCGGCGGCGAACAGCCGGTCCACCACCATGTAGCGGCCCTGCACCCGGTAATTGACCAGCTCGGCATCGCCGGCCGCGCCGGTCACGAACAGCGGCGGGATCTCGCCCTGCGAGATCCCGGCCGGAAACTCGATGAACACCTGGGCGGAATCGTCGAAGGCGCGGACGGGCTTCCACGGCACGCGGTCGCCCTCGATCCGGTAGCGGAAATTGAGGGCGGCGAGGTCGATGCCGGCGGCGACGGGGGCCGAGACGGCAGCGGCGGCATTGGCGCTGCGTAGCGCGATGAGCTGGTCCTGCGGGTAGGTCCAGGAGACGGAGGCCATATAGGTCGAAGCTGTCGCGCGCAGTTCGATGTGATAGGTGCGCCGGTCGGTGTTGATGACCAGATTCGTGCCGATGTCGGGGCGGGTGGGCTTCACGAGAATATGCACGCGCGCGGTCTGCCCGCTGCCGCTCACCGTGTCGCCGATGATCCACCTGACCGTATCGCCGGCCGCGACCGGCCCCGGCCCCACAAGCTGCTCCCCTTCCTGCAAGGCGATGTCCGTCACCTGGCCGGGCGCGGTATAGACCTGATAGAGCGCGCCCTGCGTCCAGGGATATTGCTGGATGGCGTTCACATAACCGTCGCGGGTGGGCTGCACGCGGGCGGCCGCGTTCGCGGCCCCGACGCGGCGGCGCGGATCGGCGGGCTCGGACGTCGCCGTCCCGGCCGCGAGCGGCTTCAATTGGCCGGGGAGCGGCAAGGGTTCGGGGATCGTCACCACCTCGACGGCGCGCGGCGGCTGTGCGGCCGGCGTCGCCGCGATCTCGCGCGGCGGATCGTCGTAGGCGATGGCCGGCGGCTTTGCGGACGTGGTGGCGCAGCCGGCGAGCGCGGTTGCGGAAAGCAGCATTGCCGCGCTGGCGGCATGGTGGGCGGATTGCCAGGTCATTGCGACAACTCCTTGCTCCAGTTGAGGGCGTTGACGAACACGCCGAGCGGGTTCTTGCGCAGCGCGTCGGGCGTGCGCGGCGGTTGCACGACGATGGTGAGGATCGCCGACCAGTGTTCGGTGGTGGCGAGGCTCCCGTCCTGATAGCGCCGCTCGGTCCAGGCGACGCGGAAGCTGTCGGGCGAGGCGCGGATCACGCTGGAGACGTCCACCGCGACCTGCACCCGGCCGACATTGGCGAAGGGATCATTGGCGCGGGCGTAGTCATTGAGCGCCATCGCGCCCCGATCGGTCGTGAAGTCGTAGGCGCGCAGCCAGTTCTGGCGGACGATGACCGGATCGGCCGGGATCGCCCTGACCTGCTCGATGAAGCGGGCGAGATGGAACGCGATCTGCGGATCGGTCGGGCGATAGCTGGCCTCGGCTGGCGCGACGGCCTGCGCCTCGCCCAGTCGATCGACCTGGACAACCCAGGGGACGATGTGGCCGCGGGCGGATTGCCAGACGAGGCCGGCCGAGAGCCCACCGGACAGGGCAAGCGCGCCGAAGAAGGCGAGACGCCAGTTCTTCGCCTGCACGCGCGCCGAGCCGATGCGGTCGTCCCAGACCTGCGCGGCGCGCTGATAGGGTGTGGTGGGTTCGGGGGGCTGGCCGTAGCGAATGGTGGGGCGTCGGAACATGGAGGATCAGTCCTTCTCTTTGATGTCGGGACCGGCTCCGCCGCCGTGGCTGTCGCCAGCCTTCATGGTGTGGGCGAGGACGGTCGCGCCGTGGCTGACGGCCTGGCGGCGTTTAATCGCGGCCGCCCATGCGGGCTGGACGGACGTGCCGGCCGGCGCGGGACCGCCAGCGGTTGCGGCGGCCGGGGTGGCGGATGCGGGTCCGCCGGTGATCGTGCCGCCGGTGGCGGTGAATCCGGCGCGGGCGCCCGAGCGGAAATTGGCCTTCATCGCCGCGCCGCCCTTGGCGGCCGCCTTGCGCAAGGGCGAGAGGACGGCGCTCGCCGCGCTTCCCGCCGCCGCTTGGCCGACAGCGGCCATGCCGCCCGCGACAGCGCCGGCGCCGCTCTTGCCCAGCGACCCGAGGCTGTAGGCGCTGGTCGCACCGCCTGCCATCTGAGCGCCGCCACGCGCGGCGGCGCCGGTCATCCGGCCGGCCGCGCCGAGGGCGGAACCGGCGGCGCCGACGCCAAGCCGCGCCGCCGCCGCGCCGCCGACCAGCGCGCCGCCTGCGGCCAGCGCGGTGCCGGCCGCCGCGCCCGCGCCGAGTTGCGGGCCGCCCGAGACGATGCCGTTGGCGATCGAAGGGCCGAAGATCGACAGGCCCAGGAGCGACAGCGCGGCGAGCGCGATGGCCATGACCTGATTGATGTCGGGCGCGGGGCCGAGGGCCGCGCCGGTGAACTGGCTGAACAGGGTGGTGCCGATGCCGGTGATGACCGCGAGCACCAGCACCTTGATGCCGGTCGAGACGACATGGCCCAGCACCTTCTCGGCCATGAAGGCGGTCTTGTTGAAGAAGGCGAACGGCAGCAGGACGAACCCAGCCAACGTGACCAGCTTGAACTCAATCAGCGTGATGAAGACCTGCACGGCGATGATGAAGAAGGCGAGCACCACAATCACCCAGGCGAGCAGCAGCACGAGGATCAGCGCGAGGTTCGAGAACACGGCCCAAAGGCTGGAGAACTGCCCCGCCGCATCGAGCAGCGGCTTGGCCGCTTCGAGCCCCTTCGCCGCGATCGTGCCGGGCTTCATGAACTCGTCGATCGTCATGGCGCCGCCGCTGGCCTGGAGGCCGAGCCCGGCGAAGCTCTCGAACACGATGGTCGCGAGCAGCGCGAAATTGCCGATGATGAAGGCGAAGGTGCCGATGTAGAGCGTCTTCTTGACGAGGCGCTGAAGCACGTCCTCGTCCGCGCCCCAGGCCCAGAACAGGCCGGCGAGCGTCACGTCGATGGCGATCAGCGTGGTCGAGAGGAACGCGACCTCGCCGCCGAGCAGCCCGAATCCGCTGTCGATGTAGCCGGTGAAGACGTTGAGGAAATTGTCGATAACGCCGGTGTCGTTCATGGCCGGGCGCCTTCATCCGGCGCCATGTCGCCGCCGCGTTCCGTCGCAGGCGTGGACTCGTCCTGGCGGAAGAAGCGGCGGCGGTTGGCGGCCCAGGCCGCTTCGCAGCCGCTGTCCGGCATGGTCAGCGAGGCGCAGCGATCAAGCTCGCGGGCGAGCCTGGCCTGGCCTTCGTCAGCCGGCAGGACGAGCGGCGGCGCCGGCGCAGGCTCATCGGGCTGGACGGCGGCGACGATCGCCACCGTCATCATCAGCCCGGCCAGCGCCGCCACCCCTGCGATCTTCGCCGTGCGCGACATCGGGCGTCTCAGTTGCCCATGAAGCGGCGGAACCGCTCGCGCCCTTCGGCTTCCTCGGCCGCCTGGCGGGCGGATTGCAGCGCCTGCGCCCGGCCCTGCGCCGCGACGGCGGCGGTGAGGTCCGCGAGCTGCTGCGATTGCAGCGCAAGGAGCTGGTTGCCCGCCTGCGCCGCCTGGAGCGCGCCCGTCGCCGACTGGCTGGCCGAGACCAGGCTGTCCATCGTCGTGCGCGTGCCTTCGATGTTGCCGACGACGCCGGCCTGCACCTGCAAGGCATCCTGAAAGGCGCCGACGCTATCCTCCCAGCGGGCGTTCGCATTGGCGACCATCTGCGCGTGATCGCCGGTCAGCGCCGCGCCCCTGTAGCGGCCGCTGAACGCCTGCTGGATGTCCTGCACGTCGTAGGCGATGCGCTGCGCCTCGCTCAGAAGCTGCTGGGTGCGCTGCACCTGCTGCTGGAGCTGCTGGAGCGAGCTGAACGGCAGCGAGGTCAGGTTGCGCGCCTCGTTGATGAGGCTCGTCGCCTGGTTCTGGATTTGCTGGATCTGATTGTTGATCTGCTGGAGCGACCGCGCGGCGGTCAGCACGTTCTGCGCGTAGTTGGTCGGGTCATAGACGATGCCGCCGAACTGCGCGTAGGCCGGCATGGGCGCGATCATCGGCACGACGGCCGCGCTGGCGAGGACGCCGGCCAGGATGGCGCGGCGCAGGGGGAAGCGGGTCATAGAGGTAACTCCTGCTGGGGTTGGCGTGGGGGATCGGGGGGAAGAAGCTCGACAGCCCAGGCGCAGCCGCGATGGCGCAGCCATTCGGCCGCGAAGGCGGGCGCCCCGTGGGTTTCGATGATGTCGGCGATGGCGAGCTGGTCGGTTTTCGACGACGCGGCGGCGAAGGTCAGCGCGACCTCACCCAGCCCCAGCTCGAACAGGCGATTGCCGCGCCTGCTTTGACAGTAATAATCCCTCTTGGGCGTGGCCCGGCTGAGGATTTCGATCTGCCGGGCGTTGAGACCGAACCTCTCGTAGATGGCCGCGATCTGCGGCTCGGCCGCGCGCTCGTTCGGCAGGAAGATGCGCGTCGGGCAGCTCTCGATGATGGCCGGCGCGATGCTCGACGTCTCGATGTCGGCGAGGCTCTGCGTCGCGAAGACGACGCTGGCGTTGCGCTTGCGCAGGGTCTTCAGCCATTCGCGGAGCTGCGCGGCGAAGTCCGGACTGTCGAGGACCAGCCAGCCTTCGTCGATGATGATGAGCGTCGGCGAGCCGTCCAGCCGGCCCTCGATGCGGTGGAACAGATAGGAGAGCACCGCGGCCGCCGAGCCGGCCCCGACCAGCCCCTCGGTCTCGAACGCCTGCATGTCGGCTTCGCCCAGCCGCTCGGCCTCAGCGTCGAGCAGCCGACCCCACGGCCCGCCGATGCAATAGGGCGCGAGCGCCTGCTTGAGCTGCTGGCTCTGCAACAGGACCGCGAGCCCTGTCAGCGTGCGTTCCGGCATCGGCGCGCTGGCAAGCGAACCCAGCGCCGACCAGATATGCTCCTTGGCCTGGGGATCGACGGCGACGCCTTCGCTCGCGAGGATCGCCGCCAGCCATTCGGCGGCCCAGGCGCGTTCGGCCGGATCGTCGATGCGGGCGAGCGGCTGCAACTGGACGCCGCCGTCGCTGTCGTCGGAGAGCCCGCCGCCGAGATCCTGCCAGTCTCCGCCGGTCGCCAGCGCGGCGGCGCGAATCGAGCCGCCGAAGTCGAAGGCGAAGACCTGGGCCTTCTCGTAGCGGCGGAACTGCATCGCCATGAGGGCGAGCAGGACGGACTTGCCCGCGCCGGTCGGGCCGACGATCAGCGTGTGCCCGACATCGCTGCCGTCAGGGTGAAGGGAAAACCGGAACGGGGTCGAGCCTTCGGTCCTGCCGTAGAGCAAGGGGGGTTGTCCGAAGTGCTCGTCCCGTTCCGGCCCCGCCCATACCGCTGACAGGGGGATCAGGTGGGCGAGATTGATCGTGGAGATCGGGGGCTGGCGGACGTTGGCGTAGGTGTGACCGGGCAGAGACCCCAACCATGCCTCGATCGCGTTCATGCCCTCGGGGATGACGGTGAAGTCGCGGCCCTGAATGACCTTCTCGACCAGCCGCAGCTTCTCGGCGGCGATGGCGGGATCGCGATCCCATACCGTCACCGTCGCGGTGACGTAGGCCATGCCGGCATAGTCGGAGCCCAGCTCCTGTAGGGCGATGTCGGCGTCGGCGGCTTTGTTGGAGGCGTCGCTGTCGAGCAGCGTGGACGCCTCGTTGGTCATCACTTCCTTAAGGATCGCCGCGACCGATTTACGCTTGGCGAACCACTGGCGGCGGATGCGGGTCAGCAGCTTGGTCGCGTCGGTCTTGTCGAGCATGATCGCGCGGGTCGCCCAGCGATACTCGAAGGCGAGCCGGTTCAGCTCGTCGAGCAGGCCGGGAAAGGTGACGCTCGGGAATCCCGTGATCGTCAGCGTGCGCAGATGATGGTCGCCCAGGCGCGGTTCGAGCCCGCCGGTCAGCGGCTCGTCGGCGAGCAGCGCGTCCAGGTGCATCGGCGTCTCGGGGACACGCACCCGCTGGTGCCGGGTCGAGATGGTGCTGTGCAGGTAGGTCAGCGTCTCGCCGTCATCGAGCCAGCGGACCTCGGGCACGAAGCCTTCGACCAGATTGAGAACGCGGTCGCTGCGATCCGTGAAGCCCTTGAGCAGCTCCCACGGATCGACGCCGCTGGTGGACCGGCCCTCGTAGAGCCAGCCTTCGGCCCGCGCGGCTTCCTCGGCCGGCGGCATCCACAGCAGCGTCAGATAATAGGCGCTCTCGAAATGCGCGCCCTCCTCGCGGAACTGTTCGCGCCGCTCCATGTCCACGAGCGCCGAGACCGGATCGGGAAACTCCGATTCCGGGTAGTCGAGCGCGGGCGTGCGCTGCGCCTCGACGAAGATCGCCCAGCCCGAGCCCAGGCGGCGGAGCGCGTTGTTGAGCCGCGCCGTGGTGGCGACCAGCTCGGCGGGCGTGGCGCTGTCGAGATCGGGGCCGCGAAAGCGCGCTGTGCGCTGGAACGATCCGTCCTTGTTGAGAACGACGCCTTCGCCGACCAGCGCGGCCCAGGGCAGGAAGTCGGCCAGGTGGGAGGCGCGATTCCTGTATTCGCGCAGGCTCATCATGGCCGCATCCACGCCGGATAGCGGAGGTGGCGGCGGGCCACGTCCACGAACTGCGGATCGCGGCGCGCGGCCCATACCGAGAGCGCATGGCCGATGGCCCAGATGGCGAGACCGGCGATCCAGAGCCGCAGTCCGAGGCCGATCGCGCCCGCCAGCGTGCCGTTGACGATGGCTAGCGAGCGAGGGGCGCCGCCGAGCAGGATCGGCTCGGTCAGCGCCCGATGCACCGGGGCAAAGAAGCCCGCGATCGGCTCGACGGGATCGGCCGTGCTGGTCATGCGATCAGCGCCCCGCCGCCGAACGAGAAGAACGACAGGAAGAAGCTGGACGCGGCGAACGCGATCGACAGGCCGAAGACGATCTGGATGAGGCGGCGAAAGCCGCCGCTCGTATCGCCGAACGCCAGCGTCAGGCCGGTCACTATGATGATGATGACCGCGACAATCTTCGCCACCGGCCCTTCGATGCTTTCGAGAATCGACTGGAGCGGCGCTTCCCACGGCATCGACGAACCGCCCGCATGTGCGGGGAGCGCGTAGAGCAGGCCGGCGGCGGTGATCGCGGCGTGGCCCATGCGGTCGAGCATGGTGCCGCCGAGCAGGCGGCGCTTTGTAGCGCTGATAGGCTTGATGTCCTTGGTCATGGCAGGTCTCCGGGCTGGGGGGTGGTGAGCGGGGCGAGGCGGTAGTCGCCGGTCGCGGGGTCGAGCCCGGCGACGCGGGCCAGCTCGGTCAGCCGGCGCCCGTGCCCGTCGCGAACCAGCACGGCGATCAGGTCGATGGTCTCGGCCAGCAGCGCGCGCGGGACCGTGACGACGGCCTCCTGGATGAGCTGCTCCATGCGGCGCAGCGCGCCCAGCGCGGTCCCGGCGTGGATCGTGCCGACCCCGCCGGGGTGGCCGGTGCCCCAGGCTTTGATGAGGTCGAGCGCCTCGGTGCCGCGCACCTCGCCAATGGGGATGCGGTCGGGGCGTAGGCGCAGCGACGAGCGCACCAGCTCGGACAGCGACACCACGCCGTCCTTCGTCCGCATGGCGACGAGGTTGGGCGCGGCGCATTGCAGCTCGCGGGTGTCTTCGATCAGGACGATGCGGTCGGTGGTCTTGGCGACTTCGGCCAGGAGCGCGTTGACCAGCGTGGTCTTGCCGCTGCCGGTCCCGCCCGCGACGAGGATGTTGGCGCGTGTCTGCACGCCATCGCGCAGCGCCGCCGCCTCGGCCGCCGACATGATTCCGGCCGCCGCATAGTCGTCGAGCGTGAACACGGCGACGGCGGGCTTGCGGATCGCGAAGGCCGGCGCAGCGACGACGGGCGGCAGCAGCCCCTCGAACCGCTCGCCCCCTTCCGGCAACTCGGCCGAGACGCGCGGGGACCGGGCGTGAACCTCGACGCCGACATGGTGCGCGACCAGGCGGACGATGCGCTCGCCGTCAGCGGCGGCCAACGTCATGCCGGTATCGCTGATGCCTTCGCCAAGCCGATCGACCCACAGCCGGCCGTCCGGGTTCAGCATCACCTCGATGACGGCGGCATCGTCGAGCCAGGCCGCGATCGACGGTCCCAGCGCCGTGCGCAGCATCCGCGCGCCGCGTGATTTCGCCTCGGAACGGATTGGGTGGACGGTCAAGAAAAAGCCCCTGATGAGGGCCGGGCGAACCGCCGCCCGGCGTCAGGGGCACATCAAGAGAGACAGAAAAGACCGTGCTTCAACAAGTAAATGCGGGCGTCGTAGTCTGGCGTAGAGATACAAGAACTGGCGTAGTCAGTTCATTCTTCTTGAGGCGGAAAGTCCTCGCCAATTTCTTGTCTGACCTTCGGGCCTTTCGCGAGTCGGCGGCCCAGCGCATCCATGAAGGCGTCGTAGCGGTCGCCGCCCTGGCGACGCATCGCGGCTCGCTCGCTCTCGGGCGGCGGCGGGGTGTTCGACAGCCAGAAGCGCACGAACAGCGCGATCATCTCGACGCTGATACCCGTGTCGCGCTCCAGGCGGGTGATGCGCCGGTCCAGCTTGTCGAGCCGCTTGGCGATGGCGGCCTCGCGCTGCTCATCGGCGTCGGGCGACAGGAAGGATGCGATGGCCGCCTCGGCGATCAGCGAGCGGGACTTGTCCCTCCGATCGGCATAGGCGGCGAGCGCGCGCATCAGCTCCGGGTCGAGATAGACCGACAGCGGCGTCTTCGTGGTCATAGCTCGATGCCATCACCGGGATCGAGCGACGCCTGCCGGGCCGCGCGCTGCATCTGGCGGCGCACCGTCGCCTGCCGCGCCGCGTCGCTATCGGGCTCGGGCTCGTCCAGCTCGAACTCATTGGCGGGCGCGGGCCTGGGCGTGGGCGCAATGTCGATATGGCGCTCCAGCGCCGGCTCGCGGCGCAGGTCCGCGTTCGCGGCGTCGTCCTCAGCATCCGCCTTCTTGGCGGCCTTTTTCTTCTTCGGCTTCTTGGGAGATTCATGCTCGATCGGTTCGGGCATCGGTGGCGCCTCGATCGGCGGCAGGCCGCTCCAGTCGTCGGGGCGCGGCGGGCCGCCTCCGACATTGCTGTCGGGCGGCGACATCACCCGCTGCGTGAACCTCCGGTCCTTGAAGTAGCGGACCTTCTTCGCGCGGATCGGCGGGATGCCCGCGACCATGACGATCTCGTCGTCGGGCGGGAGCTGCATGATCTCGCCGGGGGTGAGGAGCTGGCGGGCGGTCTCGGAACGCGAGACCATCAAATGCCCGAGCCAGGGGCTCAACCTGTGCCCGGCGTAATTCTTCATCGCCCGCATCTCGGTCGCGGTGCCGAGTGCGTCCGATATGCGCTTGGCGGTGCGCTCGTCGTTGGTGGCGAACGACACGCGCACATGGCAATTGTCGAGGATCGCGTTGTTCGGTCCGTAAGCCTTCTCAATCTGATTGAGGCTCTGGGCGATGAGGAAGCTCTGGATGCCGTAGCCGGCCATGAACGCCAGCGCGCTCTCGAAGAAGTCGAGCCGCCCCAGCGCGGGAAACTCGTCGAGCATCAGGAGCAGCCGGTGGCGCGACTGCCGCGCCTTCAAGTCCTCGGTCAGCCGGCGGCCAATCTGGTTGAGGATGAGGCGAATGAGCGGCTTGGTGCGCGAGATGTCGGACGGTGGCACGACGAGGTAGAGCGTCACCGGCAGCTCGCCCTCGACCAGATCCTTTATGCGCCACTCGCAGGTGCGCGTGACCTGCGCGACGACGGGATCGCGATAGAGGCCGAGGAACGACATGGCGGTCGAGAGCACGCCCGATCGCTCGTTGGCCGATTTGTTGAGCAGCTCGCGCGCGGCCGAGGCGACGACGGGATGGACGCCCGCCTCGCCCAAATGCGGCGTCGTCATCATCGCCCATAGCGTGCTTTCGATCGGCCGGCGGGGATCGGACAGGAAGGCGGCGACACCCGCCAGCGTCTTGTCGGCCTCCGCGTAGAGGACATGGAGGATCGTGCCGACCAGCAAGGCATGGGAGGTCTTTTCCCAATGGTTGCGCTTCTCGAGCGATCCTTCCGGGTCCACGAGCACGTCGGCGACGTTCTGCACGTCGCGCACTTCCCAGGCGCCCTTGCGGATTTCGAGCAGCGGGTTGTAGGCGGCCGACGCGCCATTGGTCGGATCGAACAGCAGCACCCGCGCGTGCTGGGCGCGAAAGCCGGCGGTGAGCTGCCAGTTCTCGCCTTTGATATCATGCACGATCGCCGAGCCCGGCCAGGTGAGCAGCGTCGGCACCACGAGGCCGACCCCTTTGCCGCTCCGTGTCGGCGCGAAGCACAACACATGCTCGGGACCGTCGTGGCGCAGATAGTCGCGCCCAAGCCGACCGAGCATGACGCCGCTGCCGCCCGTCAGCCCGGCGGCGGCGATCTCCCCGCGCGTCGCCCAGCGCGCCGAGCCATAGGTCTCGGCGTTCTTCAACTCGCGCGCACGCCAGACCGACATGCCGATGGCGACGACGATCGCGGCGAACCCGCCCGACACGGCGATGAACGCGCCGGTCTGGAATATCTCCGGCGCATAGGCGTCGAAGGAGAACCACCACCAGAAGAAGGCCGGCGGCGGATAGATCGGCCAATCGCCGAGCATGAACCACGGCGCCCCAAGCTCGGGCTGATAGGCGAGCGCCGCGGCCGTCCATTGCGTCGCGGTCCACAGGGCGGCGAGCACGATCAGGAAGACCGCGAAGACCTGACCCCAAAGGATTTTGGTTGCCGACATGGCATCGAAGTCGATGCGGGTCGGATACCAAATCAAGTCACCGTTATTATGGAGGAAAGTCTAGCGTAGAAAGACAGGGAGTAGCGTAGTTTGGCCCATTATATTTCCGAGCGCGATCGGCGTTATTGGACGAATATTCACACGATAGCCGGACCACGGCCCGACTCTCTGCGCACTCGTGGTCAACGGCGATGCGCTGCACGATCGGATTGATGCAGCGCGTGTGATCTGCCCTTAGAGGCCCAGCCCCCGCCCGCGACCGAACGACCAATCGACGCCGCCGCCCGCGCGCATGACGCCGGAGATGTGCTTGCCGATCTGGCGGTCGAGCGAGGGAGACCAGGGCACAAGCTGGAAGCTCAGGCCGTTGTCGATCATGGCGAAGCGGCCCGAGGCGAGCGTGATGCGCTGACGCACGGTGCCCGCGACATACTCCCCGGCCGTGGACGGCGCGTGCGGCAGGCCGACCTCGGCTGACAAGTCCTTGGCGGCTTCGTCCAGCTCGCGGCGGCGGAGCGTGTCGAGTAGGTTGCGCGCGAAGATGATGCGCTGGCCCTGCCGCCGCGCGAGCCCCTCGTCGGCGAGATGCTCGGCGCGGGCCTCCATCGCGGCGCGCACCTCAGACCCGAAGCCGCCGCCGAGATCATGGCCATCGCTCGACAGGTTGCGCCGGTCGAGCCAGGTCGCCCCCGGCGCGCGAACCTGCGCCTCGATGTCCATGTCGGAGCGCACGGCCAGCGCCACCCGCTGCCGGCCCTTCCGGTCCTCGAAGCGGCGCAGCTCGACGATCGCGCTGGGCCGGCAATCGCCGGTCGCCTCGATGTCGGGAAGCTGGACATGGTGGGTGCGGCCATCGATCCCGTCCACGATCGCATAGGCTTTGCCGGTCAGCTCGTCATGCAGGCCGCGATCGACCAGCCTGCCGACAACGGGCTGAGCCGGATCGGCGTCAAGGACGTAGCTGCCGGCGCCCCGGTCGATGCCGCGGTCGCTCATCGCCTTGTGCATCCGCTTGATGATGTCGTCGCGCTCGCCCAGCTCGCGCAGCGCGGCCTGGGCGTTGTCCGCCAGCGTCCACTGGCCGGGCGCGATCTCGTTGGCGAGGCCGAGCCCCTCCAGCTTGCGCAGTCGGCCCGTCCTCAGCACATGGTCGCCGTCCGGCCGGACGCCGGGTTCGGGCGCCATGTCGATCACGCCGTCGCGCTGCATCGTCCGCGACAAGTCGCGGTCGATCTCGGTCCAGCGTTCGGCATCGACCTGCCGCTCCAGCGATTGCCGGATTTCGAGGTCGGTGCGCGGGCCGAGTTCCTGGGTGACGATCTCGCGCGCCTGCGCCCGCATCCCCTCGCGGATATAGTCGCGCGAGATGACGAGGTTCTGCCCGTCCTCGGCGACGCCGCGCACGATGATGTGGACGTGCGGGTTATCGGTGTTCCAATGCTCGACCGCTCGCCAGTCCAGGCGGGTGCCGAGATCCTTTTCCATCCGCGTCATCAGCTCGCGGGTGAAGCCCTTGAGGTCGCGCATCTGCTCAGCGTCCTCAGGCGAGACGATGAACCTGAAATGGTGGCGGTCGTCCTCGCAGCGCGCCGCGAACTCGTTGCGGTCGAGGCCGTCCGCCTCCGCGCCGAACAACACGCCCTTTTCGCCGTCGCGCGTGACGCCATCGCGTTGCAGGTAATTGAGATGGGCGGCGAGGGAGGCGCGGCCGCCGTGCCGGACGACGCGCGCCTTGACGATAACCTGGCGCGATCGGTGCCCGAGCCGGTGGGTGGCGCGCACGCTCGCCACGCGGCCCCGGCCGAAGGTCGAGCGGCCCGGCGCGACGATGCGGCCACGGCGCGAGACATGACCGCCGGCCCTCTGCGCGGCGGCGAGCGCCTGGACGATGATCGGCAACGCCCGCTGGCTTCCTCGCGAGCGGATGCGACCAGGCCGAATACGGAAATCGTCGTCGCCGCTCATGGCGCGACAGGCCGCAATGTGCGGCAAACCCTTATGGCGACGGGCTTCGGCCCTGCGCCGCACAGTGCGGGATTTCCGCACACATTGCGCAGCAATGCCCGAAAGCCTTGAGAATCAAGGCCACAACCGAGGCGCAAGGGCTCCGCACATTGCCGCCCTTTATCTTGCCCTCCAGCCTTCCCCTTCAAAAACAGAGCCTTGCACCCGTCCGGCGCTGCGAGAGGCTGCGAGGGAACACGCCATAGAGCGCAAGAGCTGCTCATGGCGGAGAACGCCCGGAAAGGGGGACGAACAGGCCGTTGGATGGCGCGGGCGCGTCGGCCAGCACAAGCTCGGCGTGGTCGGCGGACGGTCGCTCCGGCTGCGCATCGGATCCCGTCCGGTCGGCAGCCGGTTGCGCGGTCGAAAGCGCCCCCGGTCGCACCGCGAACAACGCGGCACGACGCCATGCGAAGGGATCGGATGGCGGCGCGGCGGCAAGCTGACTGTCGCCCGAACTGCCGATGATCGCCGCCAGCTTTGCGAGATAGGCGAGCGTTTCGGTGGGCAGCGGGCGACCGCGCGACAGATATTCGTCGTAGCGGCCCGGCCCGGCATTGTAGGCCGCCAGCATCGCCGTCGCATTGCCATAGCGGTCGTGCATCGCCCGCAGATAGGCCGCGCCCGCCATGATGTTGTCGCGCACGTCATAGGGATCATTCCCCAGCCCGTGGCGTGCGCGGAGGCCCGCCCAGGTGCCGGGCATGATCTGCATCAGGCCCATCGCTCCGGCCGACGATATCGCGCGGGAGTCGCCGTTGCTCTCGACGCGCATGACAGCCCATATCCAGCGCTCGGGGATGCCGAAGTGCTGGGCTGCGTCGGCGACATGGACAGCATAGGGATGGCGCGCGGCCGATCGTTCGGCGGGCGCATACTGCGCCAGCGCGGCGACAGGCGCAGCGCCCGGCAAGAGCAGCAGCAGGACCGCGAGCATGGCGGGCGACCCGCCCCCGCTCCGCCGCCAGCCTGCCAGCGTGCTCGCTCCGGCAAAGGGTGCGCGCGATGCGCCGGCCGGGGGCCGCCCTTGACCTTCGCTGCGCGCGCCGGCCGGCCTGTGACCGAGCGGGACGGAGGGATGAGACGGCCTTTCCGCGAACAAAGGGATGATCGGGGACAGCACCGATCAACTCCGATCATCGCGCGGCTTGGGTCGCTTCCACGACAACCGGAACGTCCGGCCATCATCATCGGCGCGGAACAGCACCGGCCGGAACGGCGATCCAAATAGCGGGCTGTCGATCTCAAGCGCGATGTAGTCACCGGCGCGTTCGCCGACCCGTTTCCACGCGCCGCCGACTTCGGGGCCGTCCTCGTCGTCGAGGTGGACGCGGTAATCGGGCGCATTTTCGGCGTCGCTCGGATCGAGCGCGACAAGCACGATCGCTTCGTTGATGCCGAACAGCCGAACGCGGCCGGCATAGCCGTCGGCGGTGGATTCAAAGATGTTGGTTTGCATGGCCGATCTCCAATGAAAGGACGCAAGAGGGTTTGAGTCGGTTGTCAGGCGCAGATCCTCGTGGGTCCGGTTTCTTCGTTGGTCCGCCGGCGCCGGTACGGACGAGTTGCTCTGATCGGAGACGGGCGCCCGTCTCCGTTGGTTCTTCAACCAATCTCCAATCCGTGCCCCGCATCCCCAGCTGGGGTTCCGGTCACAAATCGGCGTTCGGCCTCGGCTTCCCACTCTCCTTGGGAGCGCGACCCCGCGCTGCGGGGCCCGCTAATTGACCATCAGGACAGCCGAGATTCGTTGGACGATCGCATGCATGGGTCGCGGCGCTCGTAATCACGCTGGTCGCGCAACACCTGGTAGGCGATCGTCAGAAGCTTGCGCGCCACGGCAACCTTGGCGCGATTAGTGCCCTTGCTTGCCTTGAGGCGCTCGTAATCGAACTTGAGTACGGGGTCGGCAGCAACGGCCGGCGCCACGGCCTCGACAAAGGCCCACCGCAACCATTTGTTGCCCGCCTTGATGATCCGGCCGTGGAAGGTCTTGCCCCCGCTCGAATAGGTCGACGGTACCAGCCCGGCATAGCAGGCCAGCTTCGCGGCCGAGCGGAAGCGGCCGATATCATCGATCTCGGCGGCGACGAGACGCGCGAAGAACTCACCCAGGCCCGGAATGGTCTTCAGCCGCTTGACGTCGGCGTTACCCTTGCTGAATGCGCGGATCGTCGCCTCGGACGCTTTGATATGACCGTTTATGTCGTCGATGAACGCAACCGAACGATCGATCTCGATGCGGTCGACCTCCGACACGCTCAGCAGCGCCAGATGGCACCGGCCCGCCTTGCCAAACAGGTCCGTCACCTCGCGCAATGGCTTGGTCTGTTCGGGATAGCGGTCGAAAATGGTCACGACCCGGTTCTTCACCATCGTGCGCAGCCGCACGTAGAACATCCGTTCGCGCAGCGCCTGGCGCAGCGTGCGGGCCGCCTCGCCAGGTACATAGGCCACCGGCACCAGATCGGCGCGCAGCAGGTGGGCAAGAATGGTCGCGTCGATCTTATCGGTCTTGATCTTCGCTTCCGCGATCGCCTTCACCTTGGCCGGATGCGCGAGCACGACATCGTCGCACAACTCGTCGAGCCAGTCGTACATGACCGTCCAGTTGCGGGTTGCCTCCATCACCGCATGGCTGTTCTCGAGATAGGGCGACAGGAAGCCGGCCAGCGCGCGCGGATCGTTCTTGACCCGGCCCGATCGGACCGTTTGCCCGCCTGCATCCTGCACGACCAGATGGGTGTAGGCTTTGTGGTAGTCGACACCGACGTGGTAATCATATGGCATGAGTGCACCTCCGTGACCGTCGAGGGTCACCGGACCCGCCGACGAACCGCCAACGATCCACGGATGCATCTGCACAGCAACGGCAATCATCACCGCTCCATCCCGTCATTGGCGCTGACCGCTTTCATGCCGTCTCCTTGGCTTTGGGGGTTGAAGGGGTTGGGGAGGGCGCGCGCAGCCAGAGCGACGTGGCGCGTCCGATGACGGCGGAGGCCGGCAGCGGGCCGAAGTAGCGACCGTCCAGACTGTCGGGATGGGCGGGATTGAGCAGCAGCAGCTCGCCCGGTTGCAGCGTGCGGCAACCTCGCCAGACCGGCAGCGGGCGGCCCCGCCCGTCACGCGCGCGGGCGCTGGCGACGAACTGGCCATCGACGCTCACCACAGCACCAATGCGGCACACTCGCTGTCCGGTCTTCGCGGCGACATGCTTCAGGAGCGGCACGCCCTCGGGCAAATAACCGCGCGCCGAAAGCCAGCGGGAAAGTCGCTCGGGCGGCGCGACAGCGACCAGATCGCCCAGTTTTGGATCGCGATCGGGATGGATGCGATAGAGCCCGATCGGCGCGCTGGCGCTGGCGTTCCAGATGACGCGCGGGAGCGGATCGGCGACGGCGATGGCGACGAAGGCCGTGGCGAAGGCGGACGCAGTGATAGCCGTCGCGATGGCATAGCGACGGCGCGTCATTCTTCGATCTCCCGGCGCTTGAGCCAGGCGTGATGGCGCTCGATCGTGTAGAGGCGCGGCTGCTGGCCGGCGGCGATGCGGTTGTGGACGTGCCGCCAATGGTCGGCAGCCGCATCGCAGGGATCGACGCCGGCCGCTTCCACCGCGTCGATCGCGGCGAGCACTTGGCTAACCTTGGGCCAGCCCTCGATCTTGAGCAGGATGTCGCCGCCCGGCCGCACGAACGGCAGCGTCGTGTAGGCTTCGTTGGCCGCGACCGCGCGCACCACGTCGATGCGCGAGACGATCGTGCCGAAGTCGTTGGCCGCCCAGCGCACGAACGCGAAGACGGCGCCCGGACGGAAGCCGACGACGCGGGTTCGGCGCGTCAGGATGCGGTCCTGGGCGATGCGGCCGAAGCGTATCCAGTGCTCCAGCTTCTTCTCGATCCAGGTCAGTTCGACATGGGTGAGGCCGTCGCGGGCGAGCGCGCTGAATGCGCCGCTGCCGCGCACGGCCGGGGGCCGGTCATCGATCATGGGAGGTCTCCGGGGGTGTGCCGCGCGTGCTGACTGGCAGCGGCGTCCAGAGCCGCGCGCGCCGTTAGCAAGAATCCGAAGGATTCTTTTCTATTAGCATCGTTAGAAGGGGGCCGATTCCGCGAGGATTTCTGCGGGTTTGCGAGGACCGCGCGTTCCCGAAAGTCCGAGTCTCGCGTTCCCGATCGTCCGAATCCGGCCGTTCCCGATAGTCCGAGCCTCATGGCCAGTTCTCCACAGGCTTGAGGCCGACACGGCGCATGGCCGCGTCGAACGGATCGACGGGGATAGGGGTGAAGTTGAGCCGGTCGCGGCCGAGCGCATGTTCAAGCGTGAGGACGTAGCCGGGGAGCGGTTGGCGCGCGACGATGGCGCGCAGCTCGAACGCGAACCGGCGCAGCGGCGAGAGCACGCCGGATTTCAGGTAGAGGTGCGGAACGTCGAAGCTCCAGCCGCCTTCCTGCCGCCCGCCATGCTTGCGCACGATGCGGTAGAGCCAGCGTTCAAGCCCGCCCGTGAGGTCGAAATAGGCGCGGTCGATGGTCAGCACGAGCGCGCGGTCGAGCACGCCGGCATAGAACCAGTCGGGCAGGATCAGCTCGATACCGAGCGCACGGCCGTTACTGTCCGCCAGCTCGCGCCATTCGTTGATCCATGAGAAACGATGGCGGCGGCGCTGGTGCTGCTGCCGGATCGAAGTGGCGACGGTCGTGGATTGCAGGCGGTCGAGCGCGGCCTTCAGCCGCTCGTAGCTCGCCTTGCCGGTGCCGCGCCGGGTGAACGCCAGTATCTCGTGCGGCGTCGTCACCATCAGGCGCGAGGTCGGCCGTCCGGCGTCGCGCGCCTCGATGAGCTGGCTCGCCGCCCAGATCAGCACGTCGGCGTCCCAAATAGTCGCCATGCCGTGCTCGGGCACGGCCTCGACCGAGATCCATGTCGCGCCCACGCGGAAGTCGATGGGCGCGGTGCGGCGGGCCTTGGCGAGCGAGAAGAACGGCCAGGCCATCAAGTTCTGGGCGTCGCGGGCCGCAAGGTCGCCGGGGACCGAGCGGAACAGTTCAAGCTGCGTGCGCTCGGCGCTCGACCGGCCGGAAAGGGAGCGTGCGGTGGGCATCGGTGCTCAGCGGCGCACGCAATCGGTGGGCAGGCGCTTGGCGGGATGGACGACGCCGCTGCCCGGATCGGACGTGGACCGGCGGGTGCCGAGCGCGGCCCAGGCGTCGAGATCGTCGATCGCATAGACGATCCGACCGCCGAGCCTGCGGAACACGGGGCCGGTGCCGTAGCAGCGATGCTTTTCCAGCGTGCGGGCCGAGAGGCCGAGGTGGATCGCCGCGTCGGGCGTCTTGAGATAGCGTGGCGTTGTGGCGGCGACAAGCTCGGCCATGATGATCCTCCTGGTGACGGCCGGCCCCGAAAAAGGGGTCCGGCGGACAGGAGGGAATGATGGCGAAATGCCCCCTATGTGGAGAAGGGGACGCGGGCGACCGGGTCGCCAATGTCCCCCTCAGCCGCCCCGCAGCAACCGGATGTAACCGCCGTCGCGCAGCTCGACGGCTTCCTTGAGCCAGCGTCTGATGCACTTGCGTTCCGCGCTGTCCGTCCATTCGGTAGGCGTGTAGTGACGGACCTTGGGGTGGATCAGCGAGGCGGCCAGCTCTCGCTGGCTGGCGCCCGCGCGGCGACCGTCGAGCACTTGCAGCAGGGTGAGGAGATGTTCGCGCCGGAAGGGCGGCGGGCGTAGCGCCGGCGGGCCGGCCGCCATGCCGCTGAGGCGGCGGCACAGGCGCTCGGCCGATGCGAGGCGCGCGAAGGGGGCGGGTTCGATCGGCACCATCAAGGCCATCGCGTCGTGACGTGATCCGCACACGCACAGATGCTCATCGCCATCGGGATCGGCGAGGATGACATGCAGGACGTCGCCCATCCTGATCCGGGCGCGAATGTCGCCCAGCGCCGCCAAGTCGAGCGGGCCGGCGCCGATGCCGGCGACCGCGGGCGCGAGGATGATGCTCGCCGGCGAGAGGTCGGGGCGCGCGACCGCCAGCTTGCGGTCGAAGGCCGCGCCGGGCGCGGCGTGGTAGCTGATCCCCCAGCGATCCACCAGGGCGGCGGTAGCGTCGTCGGCGGAGATCGCGCCACGTTTCACGCGGCCGAGCGCGCGCTGGTATTCGGCGCGATAGCGGGTATTGCGGCCGAGATAGCCGATGGCGATGTCCGTATATTGCAGCGCGTCGTCCCCGGTCTCGTTCAGGGGCGCGCGCCAGTCCCTCTCAGGCGGCATCGTAACCCTCCCAAGCATGGCCCTCTGCGGGGCGCGTTGGAAGATGTTCTCACCGCCGCCGTTGCCGAGAAGCCCTGCCGGGCAGGCGGCCGCATAGCGGATTCAAGTCAGCATTTTGAAGGGATTATACGCACCGCTGCGCGTGTTCCGGGGCCGCTCTCAGTTCGGCGGCGGGCGCAGATAGTGGCGATAGCCGGTCGCGGTCATCCAGCGCGCGCGGGCGAGATGCGAGTCATAGACGGAGCGGGCGCGTTCCGGTTCGGCGGCAGGGTCGATCCCGAAGATGATGCGAACGGCTTCGCGCCAGTCGGCATTTTCGTCGGCCGCATCGAGCAGTCGCCAATAGGTCCGATGATGATGCTCATCATAGTCGGTGACATGGGGCGCGTCCGGGGCGCGATCCTCGAAAGCGGCTATTGCCATCGCCTCGTTCCGCTTTCAGCCATAGCCCCCTGCGCCTGCTGATTCATCGCCTATACACCATAATGGATCGAAGTAATCGCACCGTCTTTGCTATGGCCCTCTGATACTGCGCGAACAGTCGGACCCGCTCCGTTGCCGGCTACTTGCGCTGTTCGGGACTTGAATCGGTCACGAGCAACACGCCTCGGCCTCGATCCGAATCGAGGAAGACAATCCCCGCCGCCTCAAGCGCCTTCATCACCTGATGCCGGGTATTGTCGTTCACCGGCTTATAACTCTCCGATTCCAGCCGCTTCAGCGCGGTCAGAGCAATAATGGCCTTCTCGGCGAGCGTCTCCTGTGTCCAGCCAAGAAGTGCGCGAGCGGCCCGCACCTGGCGGGAAGTGATCATGCAAGATCACCTCCACAACCTTCGGGTCGTTCGCTACGGAAACGACTATTATAGTCGTCTTGGGGGAATTGGAATATCCTGATCGCGAGCTGGGTGAATACCCGGCGAGCGCGCCCTTTGAGCGGCCGCGCAGACCATCGGGATGCGCGGCCGCCGCCGATCCGGGGAGCGGGTCGGCGGCGTCGTGTGGGCGATGGGAAGCGAAGCCGCAGAGCCGGGCGGTCCAGCCCTGCGGCTCGAAACGGTCAACCCGTTTTTAGGCGCTGCATCCCTTCGGCTAGCGTCCAGAGCGCGCGATTGAGTGTCACATTCTGGTCGATGCCATTGATGGCGCGAGTCTGGCTGCGGCGGATACGGCCCTCAGCGTTACGCTTGCGGCCATGCAACCCGCCCCGAATGACGTTCTCCTGAATCACGTTGAACGTGCTCCACAGGCTGTTGCCTACATCCTCGCGGCGGCGCGGCTCGATGATCTGCTCGGGGCGAAGCGGGCTTTCATCGTCGCCATAGCGGGCGACAAGGCTTACCTCGCCAAGCAAGCGCTGTTCGTCTCGCGAAAGCTGCACACCCTTCATGGTCTCGCTGGCGTCGATCAGTCGCGGAAAGTCTTCCGCCACGGTATAAACGCCCTCGATAATGTCGTCCTGAATGTTGCCCTTGTGCGGCACGCGGACCTCCTCGAACCGCTCGCCCGCAATCATGCTGTTGGTGCAGACGAAGCGCAGCATCCCAGCGAACATCTGATAGGCGCTGGTCCCGTCATGGCTGTTAACGATGATGACTTCCGCCGCCTCCGGCTTGCCGATACCGTCATCCCGGCGCAAGCGCAGCATATGCTTGGCGTGGCCGTGGCGGCTGCCGTCGCGCGGGACCGACTGCACGGCGAAGAACGGGAACCATCCTTCGCGGCGCAGCCCCTCCACGATGTCGATGGTGGGGACATAGACATAGCGCTCGGAACGGCTGTCGTGCGCCTCGCGGGCGAAGATGGATGGCACGTGGCGATACAGCGCCTCGTTGTCGAGCGGTTCACGTCCGCTGATCTGGTGGGCGTTGCGGCCGAACCGGGTAGCGAGATGATGGATGCTCATGAGTCTGTCCTTCCTTGGGTCTGGGTTTCGCGCAGCGAAGCGCCGCGCTGAAACCCTGCCCGGCGGCGAGCCAGGGGTAGCAAAGGGCAAGGGCGGCCGGGGCGGAGGGGGATCACCCGGCCTGCACAAGCGAAGCGCGGAAGGCTGGGGATACCGCCCCGGACGGTTCCACTTCCCTTGCCCGGCGCGAGGGCAACGCCCTTAGCAACCGCGCGGCGCCAGCCGCGCTGCGACCAGCGCGACGATCAAGGATGCTTGATCGGCCCATCTGGATTAGAGATACCTGCGAGCAACTCGCAAATAGTGCCCCGCCCATAATCGGGCGCGGATCAAGAACCGAAGACCTGGAAGGACAATAATGAACAACAGCGACCTGGCCGAACAACTGGCTGCCGCCCACGGCGTCACCAAGACCGATGCGAAGAAGCTCGTCGATGCGGTGTTCGCCGCGATCGGTGACGCAGCCGCCAAGGGCGAGGAAGTCTCACTCAACGGCTTCGGCAAGTTCAAGGTGAAGGCCAGCCCAGCGCGCGACGGCCGCAATCCATCGACCGGCGAGACGATCAAGATCAAGGCGTCGAAGAAGCTGGTGTTCACGCCCGCCAAAGCGGTCAAGGACAAGCTCAACGGCTGAGTTTATGGGGGATGGCGCTTCGCCCGGCTCGCCGGGTGGAGCTCCAGTTCGCGGCGCTCAATAGAGATTGTCGCGATAGTCCTTGTCCAAGCCCTTCTTGAGCAGGCCGGTCACGCCGGGGACGGAAAGAGTCGCGCGCGGGCCAGCGCCGGGCTTTCGCGCAGGTCGAGCGTCTCGATCTCCACGCCGATCGCCAGCAGCGGAGTCTTGTCCTTGACGGTGAAGCGCTCGCGCGCCGTCGCGTCAGTAGTAAGACGGGCTTGCCCCCGCACGACGGCGATCCGGTTCGCGCCGGGGATCAGCAGCGCCAGCGCGATATTCGGCTGCTCGACGACGTTGCGGAAGCTATCCACGCGGCGGTTGCCGGGCCGGTCGGCGAACCACAGCACGTCCCCATCGAGCTGCGCCATGCAACCGGCCGGATCGCCCTTTGGGCTGAGATCGGCGCGGCCTTCCGCGCCGATCGTCGCCAGCGCCAGGAAACGGCTTGCGGCAACGAAGGCGGCAGAATCGTCAGGAGCGTGGGCCGGCTGCGCCGCCCATAGTTCGGACCGGATCAGCGCCTTGGCGCAATGACCGTAGCATTCGTCCACGGCGACACGGACATGATCGGCGTCGATGCCGGCGACCCGGCCGTTGACGCGCAGCGTCTCGCCGATGCCGGAGAGGAGGAACAGCGCGCCGAACGCCGCGCCCGGCTGCGCGAGAGCGGGATCGTCGAGCAGCGCCAGCGGAACGCGCAATTCCTGGGCATCGCCGCTGGCGAAGCCCGGCGCGCTGCCGGCCAGTGTGATGCCGACGCCCGATCCATCGCCGAAGCCGGCGAACATCAATTGCGATGCGGAGATCCAGCGCAGCGCGCCGACATCGAGATGGTCGATCACCTTGAGGTGCATCGGCGGCGGAGTCCTGCCGATCACGCTTTCCAGCTCGGCGACGGTGGTGATCGCCGCGCCGCTCATTGCAGTGTCCGCACGGGCTGGCCGAGCGTGAGCGCCAGCATGATCCGTGTCGAGCAGAGCGCGCAGTCGAGCGCGTTCGCCGCGTTCTGAGGGCAGTCGAGGCAGCGCGGGCTGGATCCATCGACCAGGCCGAGCAGCAGATGCTCGTCGTCGGACAGGCCCGGTCCTTCGCCGACGATCATCGGCCGGCCGAGCGCCGTTTCATAGAAGAGGCATAGACTGTCGAGCACCGGCGCGAGCATGGTGCAGTCATGGGCGTCGAGCGTGTGCGCCAAGCGGGGCTGCACCGACGCTCCACTGTCCCGCGCATTCCGCCAGCACCGCGCCGCATCAACCAGCATCGCCGGAACGGCGATCGCATCCTGTGTGGGCGGCGAAAAATGGCGGGTCACGTGTCGATCCTTCCTAGACTTGGCCCCTTTCGCTTTTGCGAATGATTCTTAACTAGCCTGACGCCGTGTCATCGGCAAGTGCGAATGACCGTCTGATCGAGGAAGGCGCCCCGCCGAAAGGCGGGGCGCGTCGTCCGGTCAGCGCGACCAGATGAGGGCGTATTGGCCGGCGGTGTCGGTTTCGGACAGCGTGGCGTAGACGGGAGCCGGGAAGCTCGGATCGTCCAGCTTGACCGAGGTGTATTCGCGGCCTTCGCGGCTGGTCTTCTTCCAGGCAGCGCCGATATCCATGTCGGCGGTGCTGACGCGGAAGTCGGGGGACTTTTCGCCGTCCTTCTCGACCGGACGGAAGATGACCTTGGTGTTGAGAGTGAGCGTCTTGATGACGCCGGTGAACTCGCCCTTGCTGTTGGCGGTGAAGGTGCCGATCGTAGCCATGTCGTAATCTCCGTTCTTTCGGGCCACGCCCTTCGCGGCCTCGATGGTGATCGGCAGGCCGGGGGCGATTGGCCGCGCACCGCAAAGCGGCCGCAGCGTGAGCGGAGGATGGCGGCGGCCCGTTATTTTGGTTCGCGATGCAAAGCGCGGCACGCGCGGCGGAAAATAGCGGGCCATAGCCGTTGCGAAGACAATCGAGGCGAAGCCGTCGCTCGGTCAGATCACGCCATTGAGAGGCCGCCGGGGCGCTCGGCTCCGAGGGATGAGATTTCCGCTATGCCTGCCGTTTGTGTCGGCAACCCCGCCAGCAGCCTTGCGCGATGTTCATTCTACGTTCCAAGGTGCGGCTGCTTCAGCCACATGGGGACGTGAGGATTCGGGGGAAGGACGTGACGAAATTGTTTTCGCAGGATCAGCTCGAAGCCATAGCCGGTGCGCTTGGCGATACGGAAACCGGGCTGAAAGGAACCGAGATCGCGATGCTGATCGCGACCTGTCAAATGGCCGATCCCGGCGAGATGACCAAGCGGCACCGCATCTACAACGCCTTCGCCGAAAGCCAGAACGCGCGGCAGGACCGCACCCGCATCCTCGGCTTCATCCGCCATGCGATGCGTCCTGCGCGATACAGCCGCGAGCCGCATCGCTACGAGCCGATGCGTGCCAGTCTCAACCAGGCACTCGCCTTCGCCGGCCTTGTGGTCAGCGAGGCCGGGAAGATCGAAGCGGTCGAACAGGCGACGACGCTGCCGGAAGCGCAGCGCCGGGCGAAGGAACTGCGCACCGATCTGGAGACGCGCGGCGTCCATGCCGACGTGCTGCGCTTCTGCCGGGCCGAACTGCTGGCCGACGACTATTTCCATGCGGTCCAGGAAGCGGTGAAAAGCATCGCCGACAAGATGCGCGTGCGGACTGGCCTCACCGATGACGGGGGGACGCTGGTAGACCGCGTGCTCGGCGGCGAGCCGCCGATGCTGGCGATCAATCCGCGAAGCACGGTCAGCGAGCGCAGCGAGCAGAGCGGCTTCGCCAATCTCGTCAAAGGCGTCTTCGGCATGTTCCGCAACCCAACTGCCCACGAGGCGCGCATCCACTGGCCGATGACCAAGACCGACGCCGAGGATCTGCTGACGCTCGTATCGCTGATCCATCGCAGGCTCGATACCTCTATGATGCCACCGCGTACCTGATCCCTTCAGGGTGGCGGCGGATTGGCAACGTAATCGTCGAGCGCAGCCACGATCCGGTCGAGTAACCCGGCAAATTTCGAGAAATCGATCGTGTCCTTCTGCGGCTGCACAACCTTCTCGGCGAACCTGGCTTTGCCGTATTTCCCGGCCTCTCCGTGCTTCTTGTTGGGGTCGAACACCTTACCATCAATGACGGTTTTCAAAAGCGCGGGATCGAACAAGTCCTCAATGCAACTTATGCCTTGCGCACCGATTTCCGGTGTTTTGATAAGATAAAGATTGGGTGCGAGCCGATAGAATGGGTCCGTGGAGGTCCGAGCTATATGCGCGGCGCCGAGGCCCTTGGCGGCACCAAAAATCTCTTTCGCTCCGTCGTCATTGTCGATGAGCACGATGATGGGGTTGGGCAGCGGGCGATGTCGGTAACGCTTGAGGGCGTCAGGGTAGCGGCGGATAAAGTGGAAAAGATCGCCTGCGCCATTCCCGAGCTGCAACACGTCATGGATCGTGCTGGAGAACTTCATGAACTTGAGTGCGGGTTTAAACTTGCCTTTGTCCATCGCGCCCAGCCTGGGATGGTAGGCAGTGAGCTTCTCCATCGCCGCACGCAGATAGACGGTATCCGTCTTTCCCTCCGGGATGATGAGGGGCTTGGGCGCCACAACGAAGTTTCGGTAGAACAGAAACCGGATGTAGAGCTTACGGGTCGCCGTGGCCGTCGCGTCCTTCTTTTTGTCAGCGGAAGGTCGCGTATCGACCTGATCGCGCACATGATAGACGTGGCCGAGCATCCCTTGCAGCGGCGCGAGGGATGTTGCCGGCTCCGGCACATCGGGATCGCCTGCTTTGCCGCCCGCCAGCGCCGCAGGGACCATCCGATAGTAGGTTCCGCTGTTGAACAGCGACCAGCACATGGCCCGCACCGTGCGGTAGTATTCGGGACGGACGTTCGGCTTCTCGTTGACGAGCAAGCCGGTGGCGACCTGTCGTGACCCGCGATATTGCATCCTAGTCTTGGTAGGATTTACCTCAAACCCGGCCTTTTCGATCTCCTTCAGGAGCGCGGCGCCGAGTGTCCAGTCATGCTCCGAGCCTGCGACCGGGGCGGCGATGTCAGGAGGGAATGCCTTGGCGTTCGTGGAAAAGGTGATGTCGTCGGCATAGCGTGAGTAGGTGCATTTCTGCGCCTTGGCGAAGCGCACGAGCCGGATGTCCAGTAGATGCCCGACGACATTTGAAATGACCGGGGAACAGGGACTTCCTTGGGGAAGGACATGATCGTGGCAGGCGATCTGTGCGATCAAAGTCGCGATTTTCGGATCGAGGGCGAACCGTTTGTCCTTAATGAACATACCGCGCACGCGGCCGAAATTGATCGACGGGAAGAAATCCTTGATGTCGAGATTCAGCACGTAGCGCCGCCGTTTGTGGACCGCGGCGTTCGTTACGATGGACAGATGTTTGGCGAAGCCGTGGGAGAGCTGCCGGCGCGGTGAACCCACCTTGTCGATGTCGGCGAGCGCCAGGTAGAGGACATTGGCTAGACGCCGTTGCAGCAGCTTCAGCTTGGGCGTCGGGGCAAGAATCGCCCTCGGCGTGCCGTCGCGCTTCGGGATCGTGAACGCGGTATATTTCTGCGCGTCTGGGAGGTGATAGAGCAGGTAGGCAAGCGCGGCGGGCTTATATCCCAGGATCGCAGCTAGATCGTCGAGCGACTTTGCCGCTTGTAGTTTCGCCAGACTCGACACCCCACCCCCCTAACAGGCGGCTTACAGGCACTCCTATGCGTACGATCAGATCGTCCGCTCAGCGGAAATGCTGCAATAAGGGTAGATGGAAGCATCACTGCCTAACATCGGTGTCTTATATCGCGATGCGCGATAACAACTCTGCCTGTAAGCCTGCGGCTGTTGTTGTCCAAAGCACTTACAATTTCAAGTGTAAGTGGCGAGCCGGGCAAGCCCCGGCGAGCTGCAGACTCAAACGACAAAGCGGCCGCGCCCGATTGGGGCGCGGCCGCGATTTTTTGGGGCCGATTGCGAAAGGCTGTGCGGATCAGCGCTGCGCTTCGCGCCAGCGCCGGGCCGCCGCCGCGCTGAACAGCGGGCGGTCTACACAGGCGCGATGCTCGACCACGAAGGCGGCGCAACCGTGCAGGACATAATCGTGGGTGACGATCTGATCGTCGGAAAAGTCGTTGATCGGCTTGCCGCAGCGGATGCAGCACAACGTGCCCGGCTGGTTGTTGCGGCGGGCGATGACGCGGAACAGGCGGCGCATGACGGCCTCCTTGCAGCAAGAGCGCCGCCCCGAAGGCCGGCGCGAAGGTGCGGGTGAAGCCGGGACCGCTGACGCGGCCCCGGCCCGATGCCGCTATTCGGCGGCGACGGCGTAGGCGGCTTCGCCATCCTCAGCCTGCGCTTCGGGAGCCTCCGCCTCGGACGGTTCCACGGTCCCCGTATCCTCGTCCTCGACCGACGCGGGCTGCTCGGTCTCCGGCTCGGGCGTCCGCAGGATCGAGGGCAGCCATCCGGTCCCGGCCAGAAGCTGCTCGGCGGCTTGCGCCATGTCCGGCTTCTTCATGTCGGCGATACGGCGGGCGGCATCCTCGGACACGCCTTCAGTGACGGCCTCGACGATATGACCCTTGGTGACGCGGCCGAGGTAGCTCTCCACGGTCGGCGTCCAGTCCTTCGCCACGTCCAGCGCCAGCGCGGTCGCCAGCCTGTCCGCCGTTTGTAGCGACAGGGGCTTGCGATCCCACGGCAGGCGCAGCGCGTTGACGGTGCGGGCCGCGCAATGCGCCAGCAGCAGGGTCCGCTTCTCGCAGTCCAGCGCCACGATGAAGCCCCACAGGTCCGCCACGTCACGCGGCATCCGTTCGGCCCATGCCTCGTGTTGCTCGCTCGCCCGTGCCGCCAAGGGGGTGTCCTCGATCCCGTCCGCATGACTGCCAAGCGGCGTCACGGTCGGACGAACCTCAAGGCAACCGGCCTCGGCGTAGCTGTAGAACAGTTGCGCCGTGAGCGTATGGGTCAAGGCGACCAACGCCATATCGGGTTGCTCGGCCAGCGCCACGCGGAGCGCCAAGGTCCGATGGGCGGACAGGTCGCACGTGAGGCTGTCGGAAATCGGCTTGCCCGGTTCCTCGTCCTCCACGTCCTCGGCTTCGGGCTCATCCTCGGCCTGCTCGTCCTCCACGCCCTCCGGGTCGATCCCTTCGCCGTCGACCTCATCCTCGGGCTGCGGGAAGGCCAGCGCCTCGTCCTCGGCCCGAATGAAGCCGCGCTCGATCCTGACCGCGCCGTCATGGTGCAGCACCACGAACGCGCCGCCGTAGGCGATCACGTTGGCGTCATAGGCATGGCGCTTCTCGGAAATGGCGTCGATCTCGTCGGAAATCGCCTCCAGCTTCTCGGCTACGTCCTCGGGCATTTCGTCGTAGGACGAATAGCCTTCGGCAAGCGCGTCATGCTCTGCGGACAGGGTGTCCAACCGCGCCTCGTCCTCATCGGACAGCGAAACGGATTGCGGATAGAAGCGCCGCATCCCGTGGGCGTGGGGGTAGTCGATATGCGCCTCGGCCCATTTCCAGCCTTCGGCCTGCACCGTCGCGGCAACCTCGCGCAGCTTCTCGACCGCAAGCATGTCGAGCAAGCCCGCATCCTCGAAGAAGCCGCCCCGGTCCTCGCTGAACAGGTCGCGGATGATATTGCCGCCCGCCTCGACATAGGCGTCGGCCCCGACGAACACCGCGCGTCGGTCGGTCGCCGGAACATTGCTCGCGGTCATGTCACGCCGGATGATCCACGGCTCGCGATTGTGATGCAGGCCCTCGAACACCTGCTCCTGCCGGGCATGGTCCTCGGTGATGGCGAAGGCCATAAGCTGGTCCAGCGTAAGGCCGTCCTCGCGATAGACCTGCAACAGCTTCGGACTGACAGCGCCCAAGCGAAGCCGCTGCTTCACCACGGAGGCCGACACGCCGAACCGCGCCCCGATCTCTTCCGCGCCCCAACCCTTGTCGTTGGAAAGCTCGGCGAACCGCTCGAACTGGTCGGCGGGGTGCATGGGGGTGCGGGTGACATTTTCGTCAAGGCTTACCTCGGCGGGATCATTCGCCGTATCCAGCCAGCACCGGACAGGTTCGGATTTCTTGCATTGTTTGCGCTTGGCGCGCAGCAGCATCGCCAGCCTGCGGCCCTCGCCAGCGGTGACGAGATAGTAGCTGGTCGGCGTCCCGTCCTCCTTGGTTTCCGGCTCCACGACAAGGTTCTGGATCAGCCCCTTATGCTGGATCGAAGCGGCCAGCGCCTCGATAGCGGCTTCCCCATGCGGCACCTTGCGCGCGTTGCGCGGGGACTTCTTGAGCTTGGCGAGCGGCACGAAAATCTCGACGCCAGACACAGGCTCGGCGGCTGCGGTTTGGGTAACAGCGTTCATTGTCTTCACTCCTTCAAAAGCACACGCACCCCGGAGCGGGGTGGGCGGCGAAAGAGCGACCGGCAGGCCCGCCGGCGGAGCCGGGCAGCACCCAAGGGGCCGGAAAGAAGAGGAGGACGCGCAACGCGCGTTGCGGCCCGGCGCGGCGGGCCTAAAGGGAAGCGACGCCCACCCCGCGGGAGGGGAGCGTAGCGACCCAACAAAGCGATCGGGACGGCGCACGCCCTGGCCCGATCTCCGCAGTCTGGAAAAGCTGGAATCCGCCACGGCGGATTTGCCGATCGGCGTGGATACGCCGACGTTTGGGGCGTTGCGGGGTTGCCCCCGCTTGAAGGGGTCTGACGAGACCCGCGTGGCTCGTCAGTAGGGGAAGTCCTTCCCCAACCGGTCGGTGACGTCATCCTGTAATTACGGTTGCTTCGGCGCTTCCGGGAGTCTGATTGCAGCGCTAGTCATATGTGATGAGCACAGCCTACTTAAACGCGATTCTGGCTCGGGAGGCTGTCGATACCAGCGCATTCTCCCCTGTTCGGCAGGTCCAAACAATTATCGCGCCCGTGCTTCAACGATGGGCAAACCGTTTCTTGCTGTCGATCTCTCCAAGCGGTTCTTTTGCCAAGGGCACGGCCAATCGAAGCGGCACCGACATCGACCTTTTCATTTCTCTGCACGAAGACACGCCCGAAACCTTGAAGGATATTTGCGGCTCGCTCTTCAACGCCATTGCGGGTGCCGGCTATGCGCCAAAACGGCAGAATGTGTCGATCAACGCGACGATCGGCGGCTTCGATGTCGATCTCGTCCCTGGCAAACGGCAGACCGCCTGGACGACAGATCACAGCCTTTACCGTCGCAAAGCCGATACCTGGACGAAGACAAATGTGACGACACATATCAACACCGTCGTCATGGCCGGCCATCAGCGCGAGTCGCGGCTCCTGAAGCTATGGCGCAACCAGAAGCGGCTCGAATTCCCGTCCTTCTACCTGGAGCTGACAGTGATCGCCGCCTTGCACGGTAGGCAATCGCAGGATCTGGCGCAGAATGTTGTGAAGGTGCTGGAGTATCTCCGAGACAGGTTCGCCGCAGCACGGGTGGTCGATCCCGCCAATGGCAACAACGTCATATCGGACGATCTCACCGACACGGAGAAGCAAGCGGTGCGGCGATTGGCGGAAGCTGCGCTGAGCGGCAATTGGAGCGGTTTCGTCCAATGACCGACTGGTCCCTCAAAACTCTGCTGCAAAGCCTGCACGACGAGATCGAAGCGAAGCTGGGCATCGCGCGCGGTAGCTTCGGCCACGGCGGAACGAAGGGTGACGCCAGCGAAGCTGTTTGGCTAGAGCTGTTGCAGGCCTATTTGCCGGAACGGTATCGCGCTGCCGGCGCCCATGTCGTCGACAGCAAGGGCGCCTTCAGCCACCAGATCGATATCGTCATTTTCGATCGGCAATATTCGCCCTTTATCTTCAATTTCAAAGGCCAGTTCATCGTACCGGCAGAGAGCGTCTATGCCGTGTTCGAGACCAAGCAGGCGATCAATGCCCAGCACGTCGCTTATGCAGCGGACAAGGTGGCCAGTGTTCGCGCGCTCCATCGGACGAGCCTGCCGATACCCTACGCCGGCGGTGTCTACGATCCGCGACCGCTGCCGGACATTATCGGCGGATTGCTTACGTTCGAAAGCGTATGGAATCCGCCGCTGGGCCAACCGCTGACCGATGCGCTCGCAGCCCTCGATGGGCAGCACCGCCTCGATATTGGATGCGTCGCGGCGCATGGGGTGTTCGGCTGTGACACGGACGGCTGCTCGCAAGCGGAGGTCGGCGTGCGAGCGGCGACGCGCTTCCTGCTCAACCTTATCGCTCGCCTCCAGGCGAGCGCGACGGTTCCGATGATCGATGTGGGTGCCTATGCCGCGTGGCTCGACTGACCGCGCGGCCCGCTAAGCTGCCGGGATCGGAACCGCGATCTGATTGGCGACGGCGGTATAAAGGTCGATGTCGGTCTCGGGCGCGCGGATCGACACACACAATGCATAGCGGGCGGAACGATCCCAGCGCTGGAGACCAGGCTTCTCCTTCCACCATCCGCTGACGGGAAAGACGCCGATCGCGTCGCGCTCGGCGAGGGCTGCCGCGCTCCCACGCCAAATGTCGCTATGGATCGAACCGCGGTCACGGATCGTCCCCAGAACCCAGGAGTCGCCGCCTGCGACAGCGCCGACAGCGCCAGCCTCTTCGTCCTGAGCCGCCTTGTTGATCCGCTGCCGGAACGCTTCCAAACCTTCGAGCGACCGCTTCACCGCAAAGCGGAGATTGTGTGAAGCGTAGCGGTGGCGCCGCGTCCAGCCCCGTTCTCCGGGATTGGGCTCGACGAAATAGGACAGGGTGATCCGCAGTTCCACATCGAGATCGCCAAGCGCGGCCAGTTCGGCGCGCGGCCAGGGCAGTCGATGCAGATTCATGTCGCGCGTCTTGATCGCCGAGCCATCCTTGCGGAACGGCAACAGGGCGTCCTCGACCATCAAAGTCGCGTCGTTGGACGCGCTCATCAGCGCCCGGCCAAGGTCAGGCACGCCCCAACCGTAGCGGCGCAGCATGGCCAGCTTCTGACTTTGCGAGCCGGCCGCGTCGAAGCGCTGGCGCATCGCCGGCGTCCATTCGGCGGAATGGACAATGAGCGCGCGTACCGTTTCCGGCCAGAGTGTCGGACGCGCTGCGATAATGCCGGCGGCAAGATTCGCGCCGAGCGCGGCAGCGCCGCTGGTGTCGCCGAACGCTTCAAACAGGCGCATGGCGGGACGATAGTGGGTCGTGAGGAGTTGGAGGTCGTCGATCGCCGAGGCCGGGTTGGCGCCGTCATGCGCGAAGTTACCGCCCTCGAACACGACATCCGGACGGATCGGCCATTGCCGATCCCAGATTGCGGACGTTCGGCTTGCCGGTGAGAGGTCGCCGGCCGGGGCGACGGGCGTCCATCCGTCATAGTCGGGATGGGTGATCATGATCTTGTCGGTGCTGGCCCCAACGACGAGCGGATTCCACGCCTGCCCCGGGCTTTCGACCTCTTCGAGGTCGTTGCGGTCAGGATAGTCGGCCGGATTGATGTCCCCGCGGAGATTGCCCGCCGCCAGGACCATGAGGCGTCGCCTGTCACCGCCGCCATAGCAGAGTTGATCGATTGACGAGGACCACGAGGACGGCCGGCCTCGGCCCAGGCCGACGTCGCTGGTCACGGCCATGCAGAACACGCGCCGGCGACGGGGAGCATGGTCTTCGGCGCGGGCGATGCCGGTTGCCGTGATCGCCCCGTAAAGTCGCGGCTCGTTCTGCCCGGTTGGCGGCAGGATCTTCACCGTTTCGAGGCGATGACCAAGCGCGACCGGCTCGCCGTGGGAAAGCGCCGCTTCGAGATCGCCATAAAGCGCGACACCAGCCATCGAGGTGCCGTGACCATTCCAGAAGGCGCTGTCGCCGACACCCCAGTCACCGTCGTAGCTATGCTGATCGGCAGGATCGAGGCCAGGCGCGAGCAGGGGGTGGGCCTGGGTCGCTCCGCTGTCCAGTATGCAGACCGCCGGTGCCAAGGGGGACGGCGGTGCGATCCGATCAGCCAAGTCGTTCGCCCAAGCGGCCTGATCGACCGTGCGCATTTCGAGAAAGAGCGACGGCGTGTCCTTGGCGAGGCGCAGTTCAGCGACGACATCGGAATTGCGTATCAGCCGATCCATCGTCGCTTCATCGGCGAGCGCCAGCGCGACATCGCGCTCGGGAAAGCTGATGACGTGATCCTTGATCGCGACATCGAGCTTGGCAGCGACAGACTGGAAGATTGCGAGACCGCCATCCCGAAGCCAGACTTCCCACCACACCTGACGGCCGTCGGCGGGAAAGTGCTGCGCTTCATCGGTGAATAGCGAGCGAGCGACCGCGACCCTGATATCGTCGATCCGAGCGATCAGGGCCTCGTTCTTGGGCTTGCCGGTGCGCGTCTCCTCGTCGCGATAGGCTTCGATCTTCTTGACGAAGAAATCGGCAGCGGCTTCCGGGACAAACACAGTGGCCGAGACCATTTCGTCGCCCTCCGCAGTGGGCCGCACGGCTACCAGTTCGATAGCCTTCGGCTTGTTCTCCAGGGCTTCGACAGCGGCGCGCTCGGCGATAGGAATATCGAACTCTAGATAAAAGCCTGGCTGGCCCTCGGCTACGCCATCTTCCCGATCGGCGAGCCGTTGGCGGCCGGCGGCCAGCGCCGTTCCGATCGCCTGTTCCAATCGTGCGGCGTGCGCGGCTCGCGCCCGCGCGGGAGGGAGGCCGCTTATGACCAGGCGCGGTGACGTGTAAGCCTCGCTTTGGCCGCCGCCTTCGACGTGGAAATGGGGGCGGTCGCGGGGAGGTACAGCCATCGGGCCTCGTTGCTTAGAGGATGGCCGCGCGCCGCTCCGTCAGAGCGGTCAGCAGCGTCGCGGTCGTCACGCCGTCGTGGCCATCCAGCACCGCGACTTTTGCCGCCTCGTCGGCAGCTCTGGCGACTTCGGCCTGGGAGAGATGGGCAGCGGATTCGAGAACAGGCCCCCATTCGATCGGCTTGAGATCGAAGGTCGCGAGCCGGGCTTCGAGGATGCCCTGCACAACCGAGGGATCGGGAAGATCGTAACTGATGACATCGTCGAACCGGCGATAAAGCGCCTTGTCGAGCAATTCGGGGTGATTGGTCGCGGCGACGATGAGGCTCGGGCCATCGTCATTCTCCAGAAACTGGAGGAAGGAATTGAGCACCCGGCGAATTTCCCCGACGTCGTTCGGCCCGGCCCGTTGCGCACCGATCGCGTCAAACTCGTCGAAGAAGTAGACACCGCGCTGCATGGCAACGGCGTCGAAGACAAGTCTCAGCCGTGTGGCGGTCTCGCCCATGAGCTTGCCGATCAGGCCGTCGTAAAGGACCGTGAAAAGGGGCAGCTTCAACTCGCCGGCCAGGGCGGCGGCGGTCATTGTCTTGCCTGCGCCAGGAGGGCCGACGAGCAGGAGCTTGCGGCGCGGCGCGAGCCCCCGCGCGCGAAGCCGCTCCTGCTGGCGCTGTTCCCGAAGCACGCGCGCAAGCCGCTCCTCAAGTTCCGGCTTGAGCACCATGCTCGACAACCGGACATCGGAATAGCGGGCTTCCAGAAGCCCGGCGAGTTCACCCTTCGGCTGCGCCATTGGCACGGGGCCGGCCCCGCGCCGCGCCACCGTCGCGCTTTTACCCTTGGCGGCGTCGACCAGTTCGCGCAGCTCCTGAGCGAGCTTCCCATGCCCTTGCCTCGCCTCATGCGCGGCAAGCTGCGTCGCCACGGAGAGGAAGCGATCTTCATCCCCGTCGATATGGCTTTGCAGCAGTGCAACGATGTGGCGCGCGGTTGTCATAGGTCAGTTCAAAATTCCGCCTCGGGTTTGGAGAACTTTTAAGGAATCTAGCGTCGGTGATTCGCTGTGTAACGCGAATTCGTACAAGGGGTCGTTACTGCCCCCTCTGCCCTTCGCCAACACAGCATTTAGCCCGCGCCCATGGTCCGCTGTTCCGGCCGCAATCCGTCGGTATCGACTGGCTAATGACCGACGTCCCCCCGAGCCCATAGTTGGACGCCCCCATCGGGTCATCACGACCGCAAAAGGGCATGGTGAGTTTGGTTCGGCGAGTTTTCTGCGGAAATCCAAGGGTTTCGCGTTGTGCCGCCGCGAGCGTGGTGAGTTTCCGACTTTGAGAGGCGGCGCACCAAGGGCGCTGCGGCAGTCTTAACTCACTGATTTTATTGAGATATTTTGGCGCACCCAAGAGGATTCGAACCTCTGGCCTTCGCCTTCGGAGGGCGACGCTCTATCCAGCTGAGCTATGGGTGCGTGTGGCGTGAGCCGTAAGTTTTACGCCGATGAAGGTCAATCCGCGATCGGAATCGGCTTACCCGAGCGCGGTGAGTTTCTGGTGAGTTTTTTCGTCCGTCCTTTCTTCCGTCTTCCTAAGCCCTCGAAAATCCTGTATAAAATCACTGCTCTCGCGTCGGACGTGAGCCTTCGGAGGGCAGCGCTCTATCCAGCTGAGCTACGGGTGCCGGCCGGTGGATGCGCCTAGCAAAGCGCGCGCGTCGACGCCAGCCGTTTTCGCGTCGGGATGGGCCGCTCCCACTATCGCTTGGCGTCCGCCCCGAACCCGCGTACACCATGGCCATCCCCGGGGGACCGCTATGCCGCGGTTGAGAGGTGGGCAGGAGCCCATGACCCGCTGAACCTGATCCGGCTGACACCGGCGTAGGGAGGGAGCGGTCGGCCAACGCCCGTTTCCTCCATGTGGAGTGGAACCATGGCAGACATCCCGGCAAAGACTTCTATCGGCGTAACCACCGGCCCCATCCGCGGCTCGCGCAAGGTGCACGTCCCCGCCCCCGGCAACCCGCAAATCCGCGTGGCGATGCGCGAGATCGACCTCGATCCGAGCTCGGGCGAGCCGCCCTTGCGCGTCTACGACACCTCCGGGCCTTACACTGACCCCGCCGCAGAGATCGACATCATGGCCGGGCTCCCCCAGCTCCGCCGCGCCTGGATCGAAGCGCGCGGCGACGTCGAAGCCTATGACGCGCGCGAGATCCGGCCCGAGGACAATGGCCAGCTCGGCCCCGACCGCTCCGGCGGCGTGCCGCAATTCCCGCGCCGCATCCACCGGCCCCTGCGCGCCAAGCCCGGCGCCAACGTCAGCCAGATGCACTATGCCCGCCGCGGCATCGTCACGCCCGAGATGGAATATGTCGCCGCCCGCGAGAACCTCGGCCGCACAGCGATGCACGAGGCGGCGACCCGCGACGGCAACAGCTGGGGCGCCGCCATTCCCGACTTCGTCACGCCCGAGTTCGTCCGGGACGAGGTCGCCCGCGGCCGCGCGATCATCCCCAACAACGTCAATCATCCTGAATCCGAGCCGATGGCGATCGGCCGCAACTTCCTGGTCAAGATCAACGCCAACATCGGCAACTCCGCCGTCGCCTCCAACGTCGCGGCCGAAGTCGACAAGCTCGTGTGGTCGATCCGCTGGGGCGCCGACACGGTCATGGACCTGTCGACCGGCCGCAACATCCACGACACGCGCGAGTGGATCCTGCGCAACTCGCCCGTGCCGATCGGCACCGTCCCCATCTACCAGGCGCTCGAAAAGGTCGGCGGCATCGCCGAGGAACTGACCTGGGAGATCTTCCGCGACACGCTGATCGAACAGGCCGAACAGGGCGTCGACTATTTCACCATCCACGCCGGCGTCCGCCTGCCCTACATCCCGATGACGGCCAAGCGCGTCACCGGCATCGTCAGCCGCGGCGGCTCGATCATGGCGAAATGGTGCCTGGCGCACCACAAGGAGAGCTTCCTCTACGAGCGCTTCGACGAGATCACCGAGATCATGAAGGCGTATGACATCGCCTATTCGCTGGGCGACGGCCTGCGCCCCGGCTCCATCGCCGACGCCAACGACGAGGCCCAGTTCTCCGAGCTCTACACGCTGGGCGAGCTCACCAAGCGCGCCTGGGACCAGGACGTCCAGGTCATGATCGAAGGCCCCGGCCACGTGCCGATGCACAAGATCAAGGAGAACATGGACAAGCAGCTCGAGGCGTGCGGCGAGGCGCCCTTCTACACGCTCGGGCCGCTCACCACCGACATCGCGCCGGGCTATGACCACATCACCAGCGGCATCGGTGCGGCGATGATCGGCTGGTACGGCACCGCGATGCTCTGCTACGTGACGCCCAAGGAGCATCTGGGCCTGCCCGACCGCGACGACGTGAAGGTCGGCGTCGTCACCTACAAGCTCGCCGCCCACGCCGCCGATCTTGCCAAGGGGCATCCCGCGGCCAAGCTGCGCGACGATGCGCTCAGCCGCGCGCGGTTCGAGTTCCGCTGGCGCGACCAGTTCAACCTCAGCCTCGATCCCGACACGGCGGAGAGCTACCACGACCAGACGCTCCCGGCCGAAGGCGCCAAGACCGCGCACTTCTGCTCGATGTGCGGGCCGAAGTTCTGCTCGATGAAGATCACCCAGGAAGTACGCGAGTTCGCCGCCCGCCAGAACGCCCCCGTCGAAACCTTCGTCGCCGCCCATCCTCCCCTGCAAGGGGGCGAAGCGGCGAGCAGCGACTTGCCGGGGGCAAGTCGCAGCCGCGAAGCCGGCTCGCACGGCGAGCCGTGGGACCATGCGAAGCATGGTGGAGGGGTGTCACCGCTGGACGCAGCCTCTGCCGAAGCCGGCATGGCCGAAATGAGCGAGCGCTTCCGGGAAAAGGGCAGCGAGGTCTACCTCCCCGCCGCCGAGTGAGCTGGTTCCGCCGCAAGCGCGCATCGCCGCTCGCCTCCCTAGCGGGCGAGTGGCGCTGCGCGGGTTGCGGCGAACGCCACAGCGGGCTGATGGATCTCGCCGCGGCCGCTCCAGACCCGTGGCCGCACGACGGCGATCGCGAGCCCAACGGCGCAATCCGCTTCGACGGAGACTTCCTTTCGGAAGATTTCTGCGTGCTTGAGGGGCGCTACTTCTTCGTTCGCGCGGTGCTGGAGATTCCGGTGCACGGCCTCGCGGAAAAGTTCGGGTTCGGGTGCTGGTCCACCTTGTCCCGTGCGAACTTCGACCTTTACCTTGCGGGCTTCGACGACGGCCGCTTCCCCGACGGGGGCCCGTGGTCCGGCTGGCTCAGCAACCGGCTCGAGCACTTCACGGATGAGGAACCGCTCGCCCTCCTCGTCTTTCCGCAGCCCGGCCGGCAGCGTCCCACCCTGTTGGTGCAGGACGACTCCCACCCGCTCGCGATCGCCCAGCATGAGGGCGTCACCGCGCAGCGACTGCTCGCCCTTCTGCACTTCTATGGCCACGCGCCCGCCGCCTGATCGCACGACGCCCCACCGCAGGTACAAGGATTTTGGGGTGACCCGCACCCCGCCCGCGCCCTAGCATCCGCCCGCGAAAGGACAGGAAATGGCGGTCATGGCCGACGGGCTCCAGGCACTCACCGAAAAGGAGAAGCAGACGCTCCGCCTGCTGCTGGAGGGGCATGACGCCAAGTCGATGGCGCGCCACCTCGATCTGTCGGTGCACACGATCAACGAGCGCCTGCGCGACGCCCGCCGCAAGCTCTCCGTCTCCACCAGCAAGGAGGCCGCCCGCCTGCTCCGCCAAGGCGAAGCCGCCCCCCAAAGCCTCGGGGACACAAGGTTCGGGGATGCCCCGCCCCCGCCGATCGACCAGCAGTCCGGCCAGCCCAGCACCGAGCCGCCTTCGCCCCCGAAGACGGCCTGGGCCATCGGAGGACTCGCCATGATCCCGTTTTTGGTCACCCTGCTCGCCCTGTCCGCCCCCACCCAGGCGCCGCAAGCCGGCACGCCACTGGCCGTCGCCGCCGCGCCCGTAACCGAGACCCCCGTCACCCGCGCAGCGTCCGCCTTTCTCGCCCTGCTCGACGCGAGCAACTGGCAGGAAAGCTGGGACGCGACCGGCGAGTCCTTCCAGTCGCTCAACACGGTCGCCGCCTGGCAAGCCGCCTCCGAACAGGCGCGCGTGCCGCTCGGCCGCATGTTGTCGCGCCAGCTGCTCAGCGAAGCCGACGTGCCCGCCCCGCCCAAGGGCTACCGCATGGTCCGCTTCCGCACCGATTTCGAGAACAAGCGCGGCGCGACCGAGACGGTCTCGCTCGACCGCGAAGGCGACAGCTGGAAGGTGGTCGGGATCTATATCCAGTGAGCGCGAAGGCGTGCTCGCCGGGTCGTGAACGCATCCGCCGCGGCGTCCGGTAACGGCCGAAGCCTGTCACGCGTCCCTGCCGCGCGGCAAGGGGAGGGCCGAGGCGTACGCCCCGGCCCTTTGCTGGTCAGTATGCGGAGGCGCGAGCCTGCGTCGAATTGTGTCCGCCGTTCCGGTACAGGATCTCGCGAGCGCGATCGCCGTCGATCCCCGATCCGCCGACGGTCACGACGACGCCGCCATCCTTCATGCGTCCGCCATAATAGCTGGCATCGTCTTCGCTGACGCCGTGCTTGGTCAGCACCTCGTTGAACGTTCCCGTCAATGCGCCCAGGCCGGCGCCGATCGCCATCGCCTCCGGCACCGCGGAAGCAGCGATCGCGCCCGCTGCCGCAAGCGGGCCCACGCCGGGAATGGCGAGTGCCGCAACGCCGAGGCCGGCGCCCAGCGCGCCGCCACCCAGGATGCCGCGCAGCACGTTGCGATGATGCTCGTCCGTGATCTCGCCTTCACCCGACGTGGCGGTCGTGGTGCCGCCATGGTGAGCGATGATCGAAAGATCGGTGTCGTTCACGCCAGCAGTTCGCAGTTCGGAAACCGCGCGCTCTGCTTCCGCGTGGGTGTCGAAAATAGCCGATGCATGGACCATGATGTTTCTCCCTCTCCATTCGCACTTCCGTGACGACAGCGACCCGAACAATGTTGGGGAGCGCTTCGTTCCCTTGAGGAAGCCACGCAGGTCCACGCCGGTCGCAACCCTGGGGATGTACCGGCGCATCTCGCCGGTGACACCGCCGCCGCACAGCGTCGGACTGGCTCGGCCTGCTCGATGCAGGCAGATGGCAGGAAAGCTGGTTCGCGACCGGCCAGTTTCTCCGGTCGCTCAACACCGCCGCCGGCGGGCAAGCCGCCTCCGAACAGGCGCGCGTGCCGCTCGGCCGCATGCTGTCGCGCCAGCTGCTCAGCGCCCAGGACATTCCGGCACCCCGCACGGCTACCACCTGGTCCGCTTCCGGACCGAGTTTGCCAACAAGCGCGGCGCGACCGAAACCGTGTCGCTCGACCGCGAAGGCGGGAGCTGGAAGGTGGTGGGGTTTATATCGAGTGAGATTTAGCAGGGGCCGTATTTTTGCTACCCGCGAAAACACTGGCAGGGCTACGACGTCGCGTCTTGATAAATTCGTCTCGCATCGCATCGTGCATGCACCTCGACTCGTCGCACTCTCTTTCGAACGCAACTTCGTTGACGAGGTAGAATCAGAGGCGCATCGGCATGCGTAATGGGCAGCGGTAGCGGGATCGAAACTGGCGTGGGGCATGACCCTCGCGTGGTCGTCAATGCGCTAATCGAGTGTGCGCAAAGCATGCAGATCCCTGTCCGCAATGTTTCGCTTCAGAAGCTGCTTTATTTCGCTCACGCCGCATACCTTGCCCACCACCGGCGCCCGCTCATTCGAGGAGCTTTCGAAGCTTGGGAGTACGGGCCCGTTTGCCGGCCAATTTACGACGCACTCAAAGCTTACGGCAGAGACGAGGTAACCGCTCCGATTAAGCGCAGAGACCCCTACACTGGCGTGGTGTCTGACCTTCCGCCGCTGGAGGATGACCTAGCCGTTCGGCACCTGGAAAACGTTATGAGGGCTCTGGGCGGACTGTCACCTAGTCAGTTGATAAGCCTCTCCCATGTGCCCGGGGGAGCTTGGTCAATCGTCTGGAACAAAGCCAAAACAGGTGCTACACTCGGGAACCGGATTGACGATGAATTAACCAAAGCTACATTTGGAAAGTTGAAGATCGCGCTACGATCTTCGCAGCCACAAGAGAGGTTCGATGAAGCTGCGCCGTTTGCCGGAGACTGACCTCGCAAGGATCGCGCCGCTGGCGGCTGACGAGAAGCGCAAGGCGTTGAAATCCTTCACCTCTGGTGGTGGTAGCTGGTCCTATGATCCGGCACGTGCTCAGAACTTCAACATCGTAAACCCCGTCAGCCCGTTAGGTCTTTTGTCCAAGCGCCCCTCGATGGAAGCCATTCGCAAGCTCATTGCGAATCGGTGCACGTGTGATGCGCAGGAGGACAGCTGCCTAGAGGTGGTCGATCTTTTCGAAGAGTGGTACCGCCGAAACGCAACAGGTGCTGTTGAACGCGCGATACCTTCGATGGCAATCGGTTCGCTTGGACTCGTCAGGTACTGGGAAAACTTTTTTGCGCGCGTGCGGGATCAGAACACCTTCTTATTCATAGATTATCGGCGACAGAAGGGACTTACAAAAGCCGCTCGCAAGTTCGTGTTTTCAATGATGCATCAGCAGATCAGGGTCTCCGATCCTGATCTGCACGACGCAAGCCTCTTGATACTTCAGTTCCCGCAATGGAAGAGCGGGCGCTCCATCGTTGACCACGCGTTGCTTGATGATGACCTCTACTCGCCTTCGGAACTCTCAAAGATGATCGATGAGACTTACGCAATTTGGCTCGATATTTTGAGTGAGCGCAAGACAGCGGAACCAGTGAAACGGGTAGCTGGCGGGTTTTTTTGATACAAAGAACTCTGTGAAGTCGTCTGGGATAGGCGCCGAATAGTAACATTTTTGTAACCCGAGCTGCTTTTCACTCCACCCCACCACGCCACCCCCATGTGCAACGAAGCCTATCGCCGCACCCAGATCGGCCAGCTCCGCGACGACTGGCATGACCTGCGCGTGCCCCTGCGCTTCCCGGAGGGCATTCCCAACTTCGCGCCGCTCGAAGGCTTCAAGATCACCGACCGGGTGGAAATCATCCGCCCCGCCGCCGACGCGCCGAACGAAGCGGAGATGGTCACCCGCCGCTGGAGCTGGCCCGGCCCCGGCGGCAAGCCGGTCTACAACTTCCGCTCCGACGGGCGGCAGATCGCGCAGGCCAGCCGCTGCCTGATCCCGGTCGACGGCTTCTTCGAATTCACCGATCCGCCCGCACCCCCGCCCGGCGAGAAGAAGCCCAAGCGCGCGCCCAAGTCCAAATGGGCCTTTTCCCTGCGGGACCAGCCCTGGTTCTGCATCGCCGGCATCTGGCGCAGCGATCCCCAGGTGGGAGAGGCCTGGTCGATGCTCACCTGCCCGCCCGGCCCGGACGTCGCGCCCTATCACCACCGCCAGGTCGTGGTGCTCCCGCTCGATCGCTGCGCCCGCTGGCTCGACCCCGCCGTCCCCGCCGCCGAGCTCTGCCAGCCGCTTGCCCCCGGCAGCCTGGAGGTCCGCCAGGTCCGCTAGCGCGTCAGCGCAGTGGCGAGCTTAATAATGATAGCGGCACTGCGCCACCTGCAGCACCTGTTCCGCGCCGGACCCAGCGATCCGATACACCAGCCGATGCTCGTGGCTGATCCGGCGCGACCACCAGCCGGCCAGATTGCCGCCCAGCGGCTCGGGCTTGCCCGTACCCTTGAACGGATGGCGCCAGCATTCCTCGATCAGCGCGTTGATCTTGTCCGTCAGCTTCGCGTCATGCTCCTGCCAATGGCGATAGTCGTCCCACGCCGTCGGCCAGAACGAGACTTTCACGGGAGCGGCACGCCTTCCTCACCCGCCTCGAAACCGCGCACTGCCTCCAGCAGCCGCTTGGCATTGGCCGGGGAGCGCAGCAGGTAGAGCGTCTCCTCGATCGACGCCCATTCGCTTGCCGAAATCAGCACCGCCCCCTCGCCGCGCTGGCGGGTGATGGCGAGCGGCGCGCGGTCGGCGACGACCTTGTCGATCATCGCCTTCAGATTCTCGCGTGCTTCGGAATAGCTGACTGCCTGCATGCACCGAAGTTGGGCAACGTCCTGTCCAATGTCAACGCGAGCCCTGTCCTACAGGCGGCGTTTCTGGTGTATCCTCCTGGATGCGCGACCCTGCCACCCCGCCCGCCGCATCCGCCGGCCCTTCGGCCTGCGATGCCCTCGCCACCCAGCCCGCAGCCCAGCCGCCCGGACCACCGCGCGACGCGCACGGCTTCGATCCCGACGACTATGAATGGCGCCCGGTCGCGCGCCGCCCCCGCGCGGACGGCTGGTCGCCCGACGTGCAGCGCCGCTTCGTGGAGGCGCTGGCCGACACCGGCCTCGTCACCGCCGCGTGCGAGGCGGTCGATATGTCGGTGCAGAGCGCCTATCGCCTGCGCCGCGCACCCGGCGCGGAGAGCTTCGCGCGCGCCTGGGACGCCGCGCTCGATGCCGCCGCCGACCATCTCGCCGCCGTCGCCTTCTCCCGCGCGCTCGAAGGGGTGGAGGTGCCGGTGTTCGACCGCGACGGCTGCCGCATCGGCGCGCGCCGCCAGGTCAACGATCGCCTGCTGATGTTCCTGTTGCGCGCCTATCGGCCGGAGCGGTTCGGCGGCGTCGAGCGGCCGCAGCGCACCCCGCCCGCGCGCCCTGCCGCCCCCGCCGCGGCGCCCCGCACCCCGCCCGCGCTTGCCCAGGCGATGGCCGCGCTCGGCCCGGTGCCGCCGGCCGATCCGCACCTGCGCATGTCGCCCGATCGGCTGGCACAGGCGCTCGAAAGCGCGGGCGCCATGGCGGACCTCTATCGCGCCTATCCCGATCTCGATCGCAAGCGCTACGTGCCGGCTGCGCGCGAGCCGGCCATCCCGGCTGCGCTCGCTCGCCCCGCACCGCTCGCTGGCGGGCGGCGGGATCGCACCGGCCGCCGCCGCGATCCCGCACCGTAAGCGGCGCCTGTTCTTGGCCTAACCTTTGCCTAACCTTCCGCGCCGCAGCATCGCCCAGCCGTGCGAAAAACCGCATGATTTCAACGGCACCGCCGGCACGTCCGTGCGTTTCCCCGGCACGCCCCCTCGGCAAATGTGCAGGGAGCGTCCCACAAACCCCAGGAGCTTTCGCCATGAGCCTCTTCGGAGCCGATACCCACACGCTCGACGACCTGTTCGTCCACGGCCTCAAGACCATCTATTACGCCGAACGCCAGATCCTGGAGACGCTTCCCCAGATGATCGAGATGGCGACCGACCCGCAGCTGAAGGCCGGCTTCCAGCAGCATCTGCGCGAGACGGAGGGCCAGCGCACGCGGCTGGAGCAGGTGTTCCGCATGCACGGCGTCGAGGCGGACGAGACCAAATGCCCCGCGATCGACGGCATCATCAAGGCGGCGAACGCGACCGCGGCCGACATCGACGACAAGCAGGTGCTCGACGCCGCCCTCGCCTTCGGCGCGCAGATGGTCGAGCATTATGAGATCGCCCAGTACGGCACGCTGATCGCTTGGGCGCGCGAGCTCGGCCGCTCCGACTGCGCCGCCGTCCTCGACGAGAACCTCGCCGAGGAAAAGGCGACCGACGCCAAGCTCACCGACCTCGCCGAAGCCCGCATCAACCGCGCCGCGGAGATGCAGGCCTCGTAACCAGCGGCGCGGGGTCCCGGCTCGGACGAGGCTCCTCGCAAGAGGGGCCTCAGAAGAGTCCGGGCACCTCGCGCTGTGCCGGCGTCGGCCGCGCGGGCCGCAGCAGCTGCCGCTCGGGTGCTCGGCCCAGCCCGGCGGTGCGCTGGCCGCTTGCCGTCGCGGCCATGCCCAGGATCGGGCTGCAGCTGCGTCCGGCCAGGAAGTCGAGCGCCTGGCGCAGCGACGCCTCGCGCGGGTCACCCAGCGGATAGCTGATGTCGTCCGGTGCCTCGCAGGTGGCAGGCACCGTGTTGGCGAGGCCGTTGTAGTAGTTGGCGTTGCCGTCGGCATTCTGCACCGCCAGCGCGACCACTCGCAGCCGGTCGTCGCAGGCGCTCCGGTCGAGCGCGATCTGGCCGACCGGCTTGCCATAGGTGTTGGTCCCCACCAGCGCCATGCCGGTGCCCAGGTACGGCACGAAGCCGTTGATCACCATCTCGCTGGCGGATGCCGTGCCGCCGGTGCCGATGAAGGCGACGCGGGTCGGGGCGATAGACTGGGGCTGCGGCGCGAAGGTGCGGGCCTCGTCGTTCTCGGACTTGGAGGCGCGGAAGCTCACCTTGGTGAACACCTCGCTGGTCCGGCGGTTGGCACCCATCAGGTCGCCCATCAGTTCGGCGATGCTGATCAGCCCGCCGCCGTTGTAGCGCAGGTCCACCACCAGTTCGGTGACCCCCTGCGCGCGGAAGCTGGCGAAGGCCTGGCGCAGCTGCGGGTCCGCGGTGTTGATGAAGGTGCGCAGGTTCAGATAGCCGACCCGCCGCCCGCCGTCGTTCAGCACCTTGGCGCCATAGCGGTTCGACACCGGCTGCAGCTCGAAGTCGGCCATGGCCACCGTCACGTTGCGGGTGCCCGATGCGTCGCGGACCTGCATCACCCGCCGGGTGCCCGCCGCGCTCGCCCCCAGCGCCTCGTCGAGCGCATCGGTCCCGCCGCTGCTCATCAGGCTGGCGACCGTCCGGAGCGTGCCCGTGCTCGTCCCGATCGCGACGATCTCCGTGCCCCGGTCGATCCCCGCGGCCAGTGCTGGCGCGTCCTCGAACGCCTCGGTCACGAACAGCCGCCCGTCGCTGGTCAGCCCCAGGCGAAAGCCATAGCCGGCGCTCGACCCGGCTTCATAATAGGCATCCTCCTCCGCGATCGAGGTGCGATAGGTGAAGAAGCGGTCGCGTCCCTGCGCCCGCGCCGTCGCGGTCAGCGCGTCGACATAGGCATCGACGCTCGCATAGGGCGTCGGGTCCAGCCGCGCCGGCAGCGTCTCGGGGAACAGGTACCATTCGTTGAGCTGCGCGGCCGCCCAGTCCTGCCGCTCCCGCAGCGAGCAGCCCGCGGTCTGGGTGGGCGTTGGCGTCGGGGTCGGCGTGGGGCTCGGCGCCGGCGTGGTCACCGATCCGCCCAAGACGCCGCCGTCGTTACCGCCACAGGCCGACAGCAACGCCAGCACGCTCAACGCCAACCCACACCGCGAATGCTTCATCATTTCCCCCCGTTTCCCAACAGACTAGCGGGAGAATGGCGGGACGCCAGCCGAAACGACGCGGAGACTTGGACGATTCCGCGCCTTGCTGCGTTTGTGGCTTCATGGCCGATCCCGCCCCGCTCGAACCGATGGAAGCCAAGCTCGCCGCCGATCTGCCGGACGGCCCCGGCTTGCAGTTCGAACCCAAGTGGGACGGCTTCCGCTGCCTCGCCGTGAAGCAGGGCGAGGCCGTGCTGCTCTGGTCCAAGTCGGGCAAGCCGCTCGCCCGCTATTTCCCCGAAGTCGCCGCCGCCCTCGCCGAGCTTCCCGGCGACTTCGTCCTCGACGGCGAGCTGCTGATCCCCGTCGGCCCTACCCTCTCCTTCGGCGCGCTCCAGCTGCGGCTCCACCCGGCCGAAAGCCGCATCCGCCGCTTGTCGGCAGAGACCCCCGCCCGCCTGATGCTGTTCGACTGCCTTGCCGTCGACGGCGAGACCCTGGCCGACCGCCCCCTCTCCGAACGCCGCGCCGCCCTGGAGCGCTTCCACGCCCGCCACCGTTCGCCGACGCTGCGCCTCTCGCCCGTCACCGACGATCCCGTCGTCGCGCGGCGCTGGCTCGGCGGCACCGGCAGCGCACTCGACGGCGTCGTCGCCAAGCCGCTCGCCGAGCCCTACCGCCCCGGCGAGCGCGCGATGGTCAAAGTGAAGCGCCTGCGCACCGCCGATTGCGTGGTGGGCGGCTTCCGCTACGCCACCGCCAAGCAGGAGGCCGGCTCGCTGCTGCTCGGCCTCTACGACGATGCCGGCCTGCTCCACCACGTCGGCTTCACCAGCGGCATCCCGGCGGCCGAGCGCGCCGAGCTCACCGCGCGGCTGGAGGCGCTGGTCGAGGCGCCCGGCTTCACCGGCGACGCGCCCGGCGGCCCCAGCCGCTGGTCGACCGAGCGCTCCGCCCAATGGCAGCCGCTCCGCCCCGAGCTGGTGGTCGAGGTCCGCTACGACCAGATCACCGACCGCCGATTCCGCCACGGCACCGCCCTGCTGCGCTGGCGCCCCGACAAGGCACCGGCCCAATGCACCTTCGAACAGCTGGAGGAAGAGGCGCGGCCGGCGGTTGTCGAAGCCGCGATCGGCGCCGCCTGAGCGGTACGCCTGCCCTTCTTTCGTACCCCGGCGGAGGCCGGGGCCCAGTTGGGAGACGTCCCAGCTCCATCGCTACCGTTCCCCACCTGGGCCCCGGCCTCCGCCGGGGTACGAAGCAGAAGAGAACGGACCCCGACACCCACCCCAAAACCTCGACACGCCCCGACCCCGCCCGCTACAGCGCCCCCATGCCCGCCGATCCCGTGTCCGTTCTCCAGTCGACCTTCGGCTTCCCCGGCTTTCGCGGTGTCCAGGGCCAGGTGGTGGAGCGGGTGCTCGCCGGCCAGCGCACCCTCGCCGTCATGCCCACCGGCGCCGGCAAGTCGCTTACCTACCAGCTGCCCTCGGTAGTGCTCGACGGCACCTGCGTGGTGATCTCGCCGCTCATCGCGCTGATGCACGACCAGCTGCGTGCCGCGACCGCGGTCGGCATCCGCGCCGGCACGCTGACCTCCGTCGACGAAAACCGCCAGGAGACGATCGCCCGCTTCCGCGCCGGCGAGCTCGACCTGCTCTATGTAGCCCCGGAGCGCGCCTCCAGCGGCCACTTCCGCGACCTGCTCGCTCAGGCGCCCTTGAGCCTGTTCGCGATCGACGAGGCGCATTGCGTCAGCGAATGGGGTCACGACTTCCGCCCCGACTATCGCCTGCTGCGCCCGCTGTTCGACCAGTTCCCGGAGGTGCCACGCCTCGCGCTCACCGCCACTGCCGACGCCCACACCCGCGCCGACATCCTCGAGCAGCTGGGCATTCCCGAAGAGGGGATGATCGTCGCCGGTTTCGACCGGCCCAACATCCGCTACGCGATCACCCCGCGCGACAACACCACGCGCCAGATCGCCGACATCCTCGCCGAGCATCCCGGCCCCGGCATCGTCTATGCCCCGACCCGCGCCGCGACCGAGCGGCTGGCCGCCGCACTCTCGACCCCCAAGCGCGAGGTGCGCGCCTATCACGCCGGCCTCGACCCGGCCGTCCGCCAGCGCAACCAGGCGGACTTCGTCGCGAGCGAGGACATGGTGATGGTCGCCACCGTCGCCTTCGGCATGGGCATCGACAAGCCCGACGTCCGCTTCGTCGCGCACGCGGGGCTCCCGAAGTCGATCGAGGGCTATTACCAGGAAACCGGCCGCGCCGGCCGCGACGGCGACCCGGCGGTCGCGCATCTGTTCTGGGGCGCCGACGACTTCGCGCGCGCCCGCCAGCGCATCGGCGAGGTCGAGCCCGAGCGCCAGCCCGGCGAACGCGCGCGCCTCAATGCGCTCGGCGCGCTGGTCGAGACCGCTGGCTGCCGCCGCGCGATCCTGCTCGCCCACTTCGGTGAGACGCCGCCCGACAGCTGCGGCAACTGCGACAATTGCCTCAACCCGCCCGCTGCCGTCGACGCCACGGAAACGGCGCGCAAGTTCCTGTCGGCGGTGTTCCGCACCGGCCAGATGTTCGGCGTCGGCTATATCGAGCAGGTGCTCCAGGGCCAGTCGACCGAGCGCAGCATGACCAACGGCCATGAGGCGCTGTCGGTATGGGGCATCGTCGAGGCGGAGGAAGCGCATCTCCTCAAACCCGTCGCCCGCGCCCTGCTGCTGCGCGACGCCATCCGCGCCAATCCGCACGGCGGGCTCGAGTTCGGCCCCGGCGCGCGCGGCCTGCTGAAAGGCGAGGCGACCCTCAAGCTCGTCCTCCCGCCCAAGCGCGAGCGCCGCCGCCGCGGTGCTGCCGGCGCTACCCCCAACCCGATCGGCAATCCGCTGTTCGAGGCGCTGCGCCGCCGCCGTCGTGAGCTTGCCGAAGAGGCGTCGGTGCCGCCCTACGTCATCTTCCACGACTCCGTCCTGCGCGACATGGCGACGATGCGCCCGTCGAGCCTTCAGGCGCTCGGCCGCATCACCGGCGTTGGCGCGCGCAAGCTGGAGGCGTATGGCGACGCCTTTCTCCAGGTCATCCGCGAGGCAGCATGATCCGCACCATCGACAGCAAGGTCTCCGTCGCCCCCCAGATCCTCCCTGAGCAGATGCCGGACATCGCCGCCGCCGGCTTCGTCGCGATCGTCAACAACCGCCCCGATGACGAAGAGCCGGGCCAGCCCTCCGGAGCCGAGATCCATGCGGCGGCCGAAGCCGCCGGCCTCGCCTACACCGCCATTCCCGTGACCCACGCCGGCTTCGGCCACGGCCAGCTGGACGCGATGCGCGCCGCGCTCGATGCCGCAGATGGCCCGGTGCTCGCCTATTGCCGCTCGGGCACGCGCTCCTGCAACCTGTGGGCGCTGGCCGAGGCGAAGGCCGGCGGCGACCCGGCCGAGCTGGTCGCGAAGGCCGAGGGTGCGGGCTACGACCTGTCCGGTATCCGTCCCACCCTGGACGCGCTGAGCGGCCGGTGAGCCAGCTACGCTAGCATGTCGGACGAACGCTTCGGTCTGCGCCGCCGCGCGCTGCTTGCCGGCCCGCTGCCGCTCGACGGCGGCGCGTCGCTGCCCGCAGTCGAGATCGGCTATGAGACTTATGGCACGCTGTCGCCCGCGGCCGACAATGCGGTGCTGGTCTGCCACGCGCTGACCGGCGACCAGTATCTCGCCTCCGACCACCCCGTCACCGGCAAGCCTGGGTGGTGGACGCGCATGGTCGGGCCCGGCAAGCCGATCGACACCGATCGCTGGTTCGTGATCTGCTCCAACGTGCTCGGCAGCTGCATGGGCTCCTCGGGACCCGCGTCGGTCGATCCCACGACGGGCGAGCAGTGGGGCATGGCCTTCCCGGTCATCACCATCCGCGACATGGTGCGCGCACAAGCCCTGCTGCTCGACCACCTCGGCATCGGCCGGCTGGCAGCGGTGGTCGGGGGGTCGATGGGCGGCATGCAGGCGCTGTCCTGGGCCGCCACCTTCCCCGAGCGCGTCGAGGCCGCCGTGGTGATCGCCGCCACCGCGCGCCATTCCGCGCAGAACATCGCCTTCCACGAAGTGGGGCGCCAGGCGATCATGGCCGACCCCAAATGGCGCAACGGCGCCTATTACGAGAGCGGCGACCCGCCCGCCGCCGGCCTCGCCGTCGCGCGCATGGCCGCGCACATCACCTATCTGTCGGAGGCCGGACTCACCGCCAAGTTCGGCCGCCGCCTCCAGGCGCGCCCCGACGGACAAGCCGGCGCCAAGACCTTCGGCTTCGACGCCGATTTCCAGGTCGAAAGCTATCTGCGCCACCAGGGCCTCGCCTTCACCGACCGGTTCGACGCCAACTCCTACCTCTACATCACCCGCGCGCTCGACTATTTCGACCTCGCCGAGGAGCATGGCGGCATGCTCGCCAACGCGTTTCGCGACACCGCCACGCGCTTCTGCATCGTCAGCTTCGACACCGACTGGCTCTACCCGACCGCCGAGTCGCGCGTGATGGTCCAGGCATTGAACGCCGCCGGCGCCCGCGCCAGTTTCGTCGAGCTCTCCAGCCCCTTCGGCCACGACGCCTTCCTGCTCGAATCGCCCGAGCTCGACCGGGTGGTGCGCGGCTTCCTGACCTGGGGTCGCGCATGACCGACATTTCCATCGACAAGAGCCGCCTGCAACTCGACCGCATCCACGGCTGGCTTTCCACCACCTACTGGTCGCCCGGCATCGCCCGCGATCTGGTCGAGCGCGCGATCGCCGGCTCGACCTGTGCCGGCGCCTATTGCGACGGCACGCAGATCGGCTTTGCCCGCGCCATCACCGACGGCGCGACCTTTGCCTGGCTCGCCGACGTTTTCGTGGACGAGGCGGCGCGGGGCCAGGGCGTCGGCCGTGCGATGGTGTCGCACCTGGTGGAGCTGCCCAAGCTTGCCGGCCTGCGCCGCTGGATGCTGGTCACCCGCGACGCTCACGGCGTCTACCAGTCGCTCGGCTTCGCGCCGCTCGACGATGCCACCCGCTATATGGAGCGGCCAGCCAACGCCGCACCGCTGGCCGTAGCAAACGCATGACCGCGCTACGCCCCGACCTCGCCGTCATCGCCGCCAACGTGGCAGAGGGCGCGCGCGTGCTCGACGTCGGCTGCGGCGACGGCGCGCTGATGGCAGCCTTGCGCGACAGCCGCCACGTAGACGCGCGCGGGCTGGAGATCGATGCCGGCAACGTCGCTGCCGCGGTCGCGCGCGGGCTGTCGGTGGTGCAGGGGGATGCGGACGCGGATCTCGCCGGCTATCCGGACGCGAGCTTCGACTATGCGATCCTCAGCCAGACGCTGCAGACGACGATGCGCCCGCACGTGGTGCTCGACCATCTGCTGCGCATCGGCCGCCGCGCGTTCGTGTCCTTCCCGAACTTCGCGCACTGGCGGGTGCGCGCATCGCTGCTGTGGGGCGGGCGCATGCCGGTCACGCGGCTGCTGCCGGTGCCGTGGTACGAGACGCCGAACATCCACCACGTCACCATCGACGACTTCCGCGCATTCGTGAAAGCGCGCGGGATCACCGTCGAGGACGCCTGGTTCCTGAAGGGCGACCGCCGCACCAGCGCCGCCGCCGCCAACTTCCGCGCCGAACACGCCGTCTTCCTGCTCCGGCGCTAGTCACCTGGAACTGAAGTAAGTCGCATTGTATGCTGGCTCCGCTGATGAGGAGCTTGGCATGGCGAACGCGGGCGGCCGACCGACGATGCCTCTGGTGTTGGAGGCGGAGGAGCGGGACTATCTGGAGCGGCAGGTTCGCCGGCGGCGGGTGTCTCGCTCGATGTCGGAGCGGTGCCGTATTATCCTTCGCTGTGCGGACGGTATTCAGAGCAAGGTTGTCGCTGCTGAGTTGGGCGTGCACGAGCACACAGTCGGTAAGTGGCGACGGCGCTTCCTGAAGGACCGAGTTGAGGGACTGATGGACGAGGCTCGGCCCGGACGACCGAGAACGATCGACGATGATCAGGTTGCTGCCGTGATCGAGCGCACACTCCGCTCCACGCCAACTGACGCGACCCACTGGTCGATACGCTCGATGGCGGGTGCGACCGGCTTCTCCCACACGACGATCCGGCGCATCTGGTCGGCCTTTGGGCTGCAACCGCATCGGTCGGAGACGTTCAAGCTGTCGAGCGATCCCCTGTTCGTGGAAAAGGTCCGCGACATTGTCGGGCTCTATCTCTCCCCGCCTAACCGCGCGTTGGTGCTCAGCGTCGACGAGAAGAGCCAGATCCAGGCGCTCGATCGAGAGCAGCCGGTCCTGCCGATGATGCCAGGAGTACCCGAGCGGCGCACTCACAGTTACGTCCGTCACGGCACGACCTCGCTGTTCGCAGCGCTCGACATCGCTTCGGGGTTCGTGATCGGCAAATGCTACAAGCGTCATCGCGCCGCCGAGTTTCTGGACTTCCTTAAGCAGATCGACGCCCAGGTGCCGCCCGATCTCGATGTCCACATCATCATGGACAATTACGCGACCCACAAAACCGCGCTCGTCCGGGCCTGGCTCGCCCGCAGGCCGCACTATCATGTGCATTTCACGCCGACTTCGGCTTCGTGGATCAACCAGGTCGAGCGCTGGTTTGCCGAACTTACCCGCAAGCAACTGCGCCGCGGCGTCCATACCTCCACCAATCAGCTCGAGCAGGACATCCGTGCCTTCATCGAGCGCCACAACGAGAACCCGAAGCCCTACCGATGGACCAAGTCCGCCGACGAGATACTCGCCTCCGTAAAGCGCTTCTGCCAAGCCGCAGACCGTACGTTATGCGGCGAACTTTAGATTCAGGTGACTAGGGCGCTCCACACGTAACTCAAACCCCGGCGAAGGCCGGGGCCCAGTTGCGGTGTCGCCCGACTGGGGCACCCGCCTGCCTCCCCTCTCACGTGCTCCTGCGAAGGCAGGAGCCCAGGGTCCCGGGCGCCAACAGCCGTTGTCCTGCTTGGCCCTGGATCCCTGCCTGCGCAGGGGTACGGTTCTTGCCGGGCGTATCGCACGCACAAAAAAGGGGCCGCGCGGCCCCCTTTTCGTTCGCATCGGAATCGCGATCAGAACGGCACGTCGTCGTCCAGGTCGTCGCCGAAGCCGCCGCCGAAGCCGCCACCACTGCTGCCGCCGCCCGAGCGACCACCACCGCCACCGCTACGCCCGCCGCCGCTGTTGAAGCTGCCACCACGACCGCCCGAGCCGCCGCCGAAGTCATCACCACCGCCGAAGTCGTCGCCACCGCGGCTACCGCCGCCGCCACCCTGGCCGCCGCCCGGACCGTCGAGCATGGTCAGCACCGAATTGAAGCCCTGCAGCACGATTTCGGTCGAGTATTTGTCCTGGCCGTTCTGGTCCTGCCACTTGCGGGTCTGCAACTGGCCTTCGATGTAGACCTTCGATCCCTTGCGCAGGAAGCGCTCGGCGACGTTCGCCAGGCCTTCGTTGAAGATCGCGACCGAGTGCCACTCGGTCTTTTCCTTGCGCTCGCCCGAGTTGCGGTCCTTCCACGATTCGGACGTGGCGATGCGCAGGTTCACCACCTTGCCGCCGTTCTGGAAGCTGCGCGATTCCGGGTCGCGGCCCAGGTTGCCGACCAGAATGACCTTGTTGACGCTGCCGGCCATGATGTCTCCATTAACTTTGAAAATGCGGGCGCGCGGGGCAATCGGTCGCAGCGACGTATGCCGGCCGGCGCGGGTGCGCTAGACTAGGCGGCATGGCCGAGATCATCAACCTGAACCGCGCGCGCAAGGCACGCGCCCGCGCCGAAAAGGCAGCAGAGGCCGACGCCAACCGCCACCGCTTCGGCCGCACCAATGCGCAGAAGGCGGCGGAAGCGCAGGACCGCGACCGGGCCGAGCGCACCCTCGACGGGGCGAGGCGCGACGAAACACCGGAGTAATCCCCAACCCAATACCCCGGCGAAGGCCGGGGCCCAGTTGGAAAGCTGGCTGTAAGGGCGCGCGCCGCTTCAAATTCCATCGCAACTGGACCCCGGCCTTTGCCGGGGTACGACCCACGCTATGCTTCGCGATCCTTCGTGCTCCCGCGAAGGCGGGAGCCCAGGGTTCCGAACCTACCCGTCGTTGCTCTGCTGGACCCTGGATCCCCGCCTGCGCGGGGATACGGCTACAACCCCAGCGCCACCGCGCTCCAGTACGTGATCCCCGCCGCCGCATAGGCGAGCCCGAACAGGTACGCGAGCATCAGCCCCGGCACCCGCCACCCGTTGGTCTCCCGCCGGGTGACCGCGATCGTCGAGAGGCACTGCGGCGCGAACACGAACCAGGCGAGGAAGGCGAGCGCGGTCGGCAGGCTCCACCGGCCCGACAGCCGCCCGCCCAGTTCCTGCGCACCCTGTTCCTCGTCGGCCGCATCGATCGCATAGACGGTCTGGAGCGCCGACACCGCGACCTCACGCGCCGCCATCGCCGGGATCACCGCCAGCGACATCTCGTGGTTGAAGCCGATCGGCTTGAGCACGACCTCCAGCCCCGACGCGATCCGCCCGGCGGCCGAATATTCGCTCTGCTTCACGCCCTCCGGTGCGACCGGATAGGAGGCGAGCAGCCACAGCGCGATCGTGACGGTCATGATCGTCGTGCCCGCACGCCGCAGGAACACATAGCCGCGATGCCACAGCCCCAGCGCCACGTCGCGCAGCGACGGCATCTGGTAGCGCGGCATCTCCATCATGAAGCCGCCGCCCTGGCCCTTGGCCAGCGTCCGCCGCAGCACGAAGGCGGCGAGCACCGCGCCGACGATGCCGGCGAGGTAGAGGACGAACAGCACCAGCCCCTGCAAGCCGACTCCCGGCGCCACCTGCCGCGCGGGGATGAACGCGCCGATGATCAGCGCATAGACCGGCAAGCGCGCCGAACAGGTCATCAGCGGCGCGATCAATATGGTGGTCAGCCGCTCCTTGGGATCGTCGATCGCGCGCGTCGCCATGATGCCGGGGATCGCGCAGGCAAAGGAGGAGAGCAGCGGGATGAACGCACGCCCCGACAGCCCGACGCTCGCCATCAGCCGGTCCATCAGGAACGCGGCGCGGACCATGTAGCCCGATGCCTCCAGCACCAGGATGAACAGGAACAGGATCAGGATCTGCGGCAAGAACACCACGACGGAGCCGACGCCGTTGATGATGCCCTCGACCAAAAGGTCGCGTAGGAAATTCTCCGGCAGCGTCGCCACCGCCGTGTCGGCGAGCCAGCCCTGCAGCCCCTCGATCCAGCCGATCGGCGCTTCCGACCAGCTGAACACGGCCTGGAACATCACGAACATCAGCGTGAGCAGGATGATCGGCCCGAACACCGGGTGCAGCGCGATGGCGTCCATCGATCGCGTCACGGCACGCGCACGCGGCTGCTCGGTGATCGCGACGCCTGCGACGCGGCGCGCCTCGCGCTGGAAATGGCGGATGTCGGCGTCGAAGCTGTCGAGCGGCGGCGGCAGCGTCGCGGGCGCACCCGCCAGCACCTCGGCCAGCGCGTCGCGCAACGCATCGAGCCCGCGCTTGCGCACCGCCACCGTCGGCACCACCGGGCAGCCGATCTCGGCCGACAGCGCGTCGAGGTCGAACTTCAGCCCGTCGCGCTCGGCCATGTCGACCATGTTGAGCGCGACCAGCATCGGCCGGTCCAGCGCCTTCAATTGGAGGACGAAGCGCAGGTGATTGTCGAGGTTGGTGGCGTCCGCCACCACCACCAGCACGTCGGGCAGCCGCTCGCCCTGCTGGCGGCCGAGCACGACGTCGCGGGTCACCGCCTCATCGGGGCTGGAGGGGTCGAGGCTGTAGGTGCCGGGCAGGTCGACCAGCTCGACCGGCCGGCCGTCGGGCAGCGCCATGCGCCCGGAATGGCGCTCCACGGTCACGCCCGGATAATTGCCCACCTTCTGGCGCGCGCCGGTGAGCGCGTTGAACAAGGCGCTCTTGCCGGCATTGGGGTTGCCGACGAGCGCGACCAGCGGTGGGTGGTTCATGATCCTGTCCGAAAAGGCCTCAGTCGACGGCCAGGGTGACGCGAATGGCGGCGGCGACATGGGGGCGCAGCGCCACCATCATCCGCCCGATGCGACAGGCGACCGGCCCGCCGCCGAGCCATGCGCGGTGCAGCAGCTCGATCTCCACGCCCTCGTCCAGGCCGAACTCGCGCAGCCGCCGCGCCTCGGCGGGCTGCAGCGCATCCCAATCCACCCCCGCCACGCGCGCATGCTGGCGCTGGGCGAGGTGCGAGAGGCTGGCGTTGGGCGAAAGCATTGCGAGTGATTATCAATAGTTGACGCGGAAGGCCAGCTTTTTCGTTTTCAAACGGCCGGATAGCGCAGCCGGCCGATGAAGCGCGACAGGCTCAGCCGCCGCTCGCTCGACGCCCGGCCGACCCATTGCGCCTTGGCCTTTTCGAACTGCATGATGTTGTCGATCCGCCGCGACAGGAACGCGCGGGTATCCGCCCAGCCCTCGCTCTCGTCGTCCAGGAACACGGTGACCGTACTGCCATAGACCGCCCCCAGCGTCGCGCGCTTGGTATAGTGGTTATAGTCGGTCGCGGTGTCGCCCGCGAGCCGCCACATCAGGTCGACGCTGCGCCAGCCCAGCCGCGTGGCACGCGCCAGGTTCTGCGGCATCGCCAGGATGGCGAGCGCCCGGCGCAGTGCCTCCCGCTGAGGCGCGACCGCCGCGAGTCGCGCCTCGACCAGCGCGGTGATGCGCTGGCGGATCTTCATCGCAGCGAGCGTGTCCGCGGGCAGCCGCTCCATCATCAGCCGGTCGATATGCGCGAACCAGGCGTCGATCATGTCGAGGGGGCTCGGCATCGCCGCGCGGGCGACGTCCGGGTCGATACCCAGCTGCTCGGCCGCCATGGTCACCGCGGCCGGCGCCCAGCCGTCGAACGCGGCGTTCGCGGCCACCACCGGCGCCAGCGCAGCGCGCAGTTCGTCCAGCGTCGCGTCTTCGAATGCTGCGGTCGCCATCGCGGCCTCCTTCATGGGATCAGGCCACCGATCTAGTCTGCCCGGCGGCAGGCGCAACCTTCGGCTCGCGCCGGACCAGCACCAGCGCGGCGGCGACCAGCAGCGCGCCGATCAGGTCGGGGATACCCGGCCGCTCGCCATAGACCGCCCAGCCGATCCCGCCCGCCACGATCGGCTGGAGCAGCAGCGTGATGCCGATCACCAGCGGCGGCAGGCGGCCGAGCGCATAGATCATCAGCCCCTGGCCGAACACCTGGCTGACCAGCGCCAGCCCGATCAGCGGCCCCCAGCCGGCCACGTCCAAAGGTACCAGCCGCTCGCCGAGCCCAATCGCCAGCACCAAGAGCGGCGCCATGGTCGCGACTCCCGACAATGCCAGCGCCGGCATCGGCGGCACCGCCGCGCGCACCCGCGCCATGCCGATAAAATAGACCGCGTAAGCCAGCCCCGCGAACAGCGCGAGCAGGTCTCCCACCAGATGCGCGTGCGACAGCTCCGCCGACCGGCCGAGCAGCATGCCCCCACCGACCATCGCCAGCAGCAGCGCTGCGACCTGCGGTCGGCTCGGCCAGGCGCGCGCGATCAGGAAGCCATAGACGGGGTAAATCAGCGTCGCCGAATTGGCGAACAGCGTCGCGTTGGCGAGCGTCGTGCGGTGGATGCTCACGTTCCACGTCGCGAGGTCCGCGGCAAAGGCGAGCCCCGCCACCAGCAGCACCGGCCAGAAGGCGAGCCCCCGCCGCAACGCCCCGGGATTGGCGATCGCCGACCAGGCGAGCAGCGCCGGCATCGCCAGCGCCAGCCGCCAGAAGCCGGCGGCGACCGGCCCGGTCTCGGCCAGTCGCACCAGCCACGGGCCCATCGCCAGCGTCAGGTTGGCGACCACCGCGGCCGCCAGCCCCATTCCGCGGCTCTCCGACGTCATCGGCTCAGCCGCGGCGCCGGATCAGGCGAAGCGCTGGCGCAGCGCCAGCATGGCGAGCGCCGCCTTGGCGGCTTCCCCGCCCTTGTCCTTGTCGTTGCGATCGGCGCGGGCCAGCGCCTGCGCCTCGTTCTCGACGGTCAGGATGCCGTTGCCGATCGGCAGGCCGTCCATCGCCAGCGCCATCAGCCCGCGCGCGCTTTCGTTGGCGACGATCTCGAAATGATAGGTCTCGCCGCGGATCACCACGCCCAGCGCGACATAGGCGTCGAACTGGCCCGTCTCGGCCGCCATCGCCACCGCGCCCGGGATCTCCAGCGCGCCCGGCACGGTGACGATCTCGTAATCCTGCCCTGCCTCCTGCAGCGCGGTGCGCGCGCCGTCGAGCAGCAGGTCGTTGAGGTGGTCGTAGAAGCGCGCTTCGACGATCAAGATGCGGGCCATGTCAGCGCTCCGTGTCGATGGGACGCTCGCCGACGATCGACAGGCCATAGCCGTCGAGCCCGACGAGGGTGTGATGGGTGTTGGTGAGCAGCACCATTTCGGCGACGCCCAGTTCGTTGAGGATCATGGCGCCTACGCCATAGTCGCGCAGCTGGTCCATGTCGGTGGGCGCAAGCTCGCCGGTGCGCGCCTGCATGGCAACGGTGAACTGGTCGAGCCGCGGCTTGTTGATCACCACGATCACGCCCGCACCTTCCTCGCCGATGATCTCCATCGACCGGCTGAGCAGCTCCGCGCGGCGCCCCGTCTCGCCGAAGATGTCGGCGAAGGGCGACATCGCGTGCATGCGGACGAGGGTGGGTTTGGTGGGGTCGATGCGGCCCTTCACCAGCGCGACCTGCTCGCTGCCGGTCGCCTTGTTCCAGAAGGTCATCGCCGTCCACTCGCCGCCCCAGCGGCTGGTGAAGCGGCTTTCCGCCCGCTTCTCGACCAGATGGTCATGGCGGCGGCGATAGGCGATCAGGTCGCGGATGGTCCCGATCTTGAGGCCGTGCAGCTGCGCGAAGCCGACAAGGTCGTCCAGGCGCGACATGGTGCCATCCTCGTTCATGATCTCGCAGATCACGCCCGCGGGATTGAGCCCGGCGAGCCGCGCCACGTCGACCGCCGCCTCGGTATGGCCGGCGCGCACCAGCACGCCGCCGTCGCGCGCGATGAGCGGGAAGACATGGCCCGGGGTGACGATGTCGGCCGCGCCCTTGGTCGAATCGACCGCCACCGCGATGGTGCGCGCACGATCGGCCGCGGAAATGCCGGTGCTCACCCCTTCCTTCGCCTCGATCGAGACGGTGAAGGCGGTCTCGTGCCGGGTGCCGTTGTTGCGGCTCATCAGCTCCAGGCCGAGTTCCTCGACCCGCGGCTTCGACAGCGCCAGGCAGACGAGGCCACGGCCGTGCGTCACCATGAAGTTGATCTTCTCCGGCGTCGCCATCTGCGCCGGGATCACCAGGTCGCCTTCATTCTCCCGGTCCTCGTCGTCGACCAGGATGAACATGCGCCCGTTGCGCGCCTCGTCGATGATCTCCTCGGGCGAGGAGAGGAAGCCGTGGCGGAGCCGCGCGGGTTCCAGGGAGCCGGGTTCAGGCAGCGCCATGCTGCGTCCTTTCACGATAGCGCTCCATGCGCTGGAGATAGCGGGCGAGCACGTCGATCTCGAGATTGACGGCCTGCCCCTCGGTGATGTCGGCAAAGGTCGTGACCTCGGCCGTATGGGGAATGATGTTGAGGCCGAAGCGCGTCCCCTCCGGCCCGTCCTCGACGCTGTTGACGGTCAGCGACACGCCATCGACCGTGACCGAACCCTTGGCGGCCAGATACGGCGCGATCTCGGGGCCGGCCAGGATGGTGACGCGATGCGACCCACCCTCCTGGGTAACCTCGGTCACTTCGCCCAGCCCGTCGACATGGCCGGTGACGATGTGCCCGCCGAGTTCGTCGCCGAGCTTCAGCGCGCGTTCCAGGTTCAGCCGGCGGCCGGCGGTCCACTGGTCGCGGGCGGTGCGCGACACGGTTTCCCCGGACACGTCGACCGCGAACCAGCCCGGCCCCTTGTCGACCACGGTCAGACACACGCCCGAACAGGCGATCGACGCGCCCAGGTCGACGGTTGCGGTGTCATAGCTTGTGGCGATGCGGACGCGCAGGTCGCCCGTCTGCTCTACGGCCTCGATGGTGCCGATGTCGGTGACGATTCCGGTGAACATATCAATCTCGCTCGCGCTCGTAGACTTCGCGCCGGTCGCTGCCAAGCGAACGCGCCTCGATAAACCGCCATCGGCCATGGGCCTCGGCCAGGCTGGACAGGCCGATGTCGCCCACCGCCGACGTCCCCGCGCCGATCAGGATCGGCGCCCGATAGAAGAGCAGCCGGTCGACCAGGTCGGCGGTCAGGAAGGCAGCGGCCGCACCCGCCCCGCCCTCCACCAGCAGATGATCGACACCGTCCAGCGCGCCCAGATCGGCCAGATCGTGCAGCGCCTCCCACCCTTCCGGCACCGTCCCGCGGGTCAGCAGCAGCCGGCGCGGGCTGCGATGCTCCAGCCCGGGCAGGCGCACGTCCAGCCGCGGCGCATCCGCTTCATAGGTACCGCGCCCGACCAGGATCGCCTCGTGCCGGGCACGCTCGCGATGCACGTCCGCGCGCGCCTCCGGCCCGGTGATCCAGCGGCTCTCGCCCGAGGGCAGCGCGATCCGCCCGTCGAGCGAGGTCGCAAGCTTCAGCGTCACATGCGGTCGCCCCAGCGCCAGGCGGGTCAGGAACCCCGCCATGCTGCGCCGCGCCTCCCCCGTGCACACGCCCTCGGTCACCGCGATCCCGGCAGCACGCAGCCGGGCGATGCCCTGCCCATTGGTGCGGGGATCGGGGTCCGTCAGCGCCACCACCACGCGGGCCGGCTGTGCCGCGACGATCAGGTCCGCGCAGGCCGGTCCCCGCGCGGAAACATGCGCGCACGGCTCCAGCGTCACATAGAGCGTCGCGCCCTTTGCGGCCTCGCCCGCTTCAGCCAGCGCCACCGCCTCGGCATGCGGGCGCCCGCCCGGCTGGGTCCGCCCCTGCCCGACCACGCGACCCTCGGCGACGATCACGCAGCCGACATTGGGGTTGGGTGCGGTCTGGCCGCGGCTGCGCTCGGCCAGCGCCACCGCCTCGCCCATCCAGCGTACATCGTCGGTCGTGTGGGCCAAGGAGGTCAAAGCCCCCAGGCGGTCATGCCGTCGTCGAGCTTCTTGAACTCGGCCTGGATCCGCGCGCGCCGCTTCTCCAGCTCGGCGATCTCCTTCTGGCGCTTGGCCTCGTCGATCTTCTGCTGGGCGCGGATCTCCTCGTCCGTGCGGTCGAGCCGCCAATCCTGGACGTAGATGATCTCGCGCTTGTACGGCCGCTCGAAGTGGGAATCATGGACGAAGGCCCAGATCCACAGGCCGGTGATCGTCACCGCCAGCGCCAGGAACGCCCATTGATGCGGCCGCCGGTGCGACAGGAACAGTCGCAGGTCATGGTACGCACGCAGCGGCGACAGGTGGCGCAGGATTCTCATGGGCCTTCCAGATAGGCGTCACCGCCCTCGGCCACCAGCCCCTGCGCCGTCCCTTCAGTTCTCCATCTCGAAACGCACCGTCATCACCCGCCAGCTCTCGACGGCGACGCCGTCGCGCGTCGCGGCACGAAAGCGCCACTTCGACAGCGCCTGCCGCCGGGTCGCCTCCCAGAACGCGTCGCTGGTGGCGCGCACCGGCTCGACCGCGGTCACCCGCCCATCGGCGCCGATCCGCACCCGCACCGTGACCACGCCGTCCCGCTCGGCGCGGCGCTCGGCGGGCGGGTAGGCCGGCTGGAATGCGTCTTTGTACCGCGGGTCGGGCGCGGCATCGACCAGCACCGGCATCGGCTTGGGCGGGTCGACGGCGACCCCCGTGCCCGTCCCGCCGGGCGTCCCCGTCGTGGTCGGCGGCGGGGTGATCGGCAGGGTCGGATCGCTCGCCATCACCGTTTCGTCAGGCCGCGGCAGGTCGATGAGCGGCTTCGGCAGGAAGGGAAGCGTCTGGGGCGGGGGCTGAACCGTCTTTTCCACCGGCTGCGGCTCCGGCTTCACCTCCGGCGGCGTCGGCGGCAGCGGGATGGCGGTCGTGTTCAGCGCCGGGTCCTCATAGCGGACCACGGAGACCGATCCGGCCAGCAGCATCGCGGCGAGCAGGCCGCCGTTGATCGCCAAGGCAACGCCCATGCTGGCAGGGTGGAAGCGGCGTTCGGAAGCATAGCGATTCGCGTACATCGGCTTCTCCTCGTTCGGGCCCTCCAAGGGCCGAGCAGGCGATGGTACATCATAACACTGCAGACGCAATGGCGCGCGTCTTCGCGCCACTTCGGGAGCACTCCACCCTCCCGGCCTCCTATACCGCCGCAGGCGAAACCTCTGCAAAGCGCTGACGTGCTCCTGCGAAGGCAGGAGCCCAGGGTCCAAGCACCGCACGTCGTTGCTCTGCTTGGCCCTGGATTCCTGCCTGCGCAGGAATACGGATGACCAAAGGCAGCCCCTGCCACGGCGGAGGATACGCCCTAGCCGACCTCCACCTACCCCGCGGCGCGCAGCCGTGCGATCGCCGCGTCGCGCCCGATCAGCGGCAGCAGCGCCGCCATGTCCGGCCCATGCTCGCGCCCCGTCAGCGCCAGCCGCAGCGGCAGGAACAGCGCCCGCCCCTTGCGCCCGGTCGCCTGCTTGAGCGCCCCCGTGAGCGCCGCCCAGCTCGGCTCCGCCCAGTCGATCGACTCGGCCACCCCAGCGGCCTCGGCGACGAACGCACGATCCTCGTCCGACAGCGCCGGCACCGCGATCGGCCCGGTCACCACCTGCCACCAGTCCGCCGCCTCGGCCACGGTCGACAGGTTCGCGCGGATCGCCTCCCAGCCCGTTCGGTCCATGCCCTCGGGCAGCTCTGCCTGCACCCGCTCAAAGTCGAGCTGGTGGACGATGCGCGCGTTGAGCGCCTGCAACTCCGCCTCGTCGAACCGCGCCGGCGCCCGCCCGAAGCGTGCGAAGTCGAAGCCGGCGATCAGCGGCGCCCGGTCGACCAGCGGCTCCACCGGATCGCTGGTGCCCAGCCGCGCCAGCATCGCCACCACCGCCTCGGGCTCGATCCCCATCGCGCGGAACTCGTCGACCCCGGTCGCCCCCAGCCGCTTCGACAGCTTGCCCTCCGCACCGGTCAGCAGCGCGACATGCGCGAACTCGGGCAGTTCCGCGCCCAGGCTCTCGAACATCTGGATCTGGGTCGCGGTGTTGGAGACATGGTCCTCGCCGCGGATCACCGTCGTCACGCCCATGTCGATGTCGTCGATCACCGAGGGCAGCAGATAGAGCCAGCTGCCGTCCGCGCGCCGCACGACGGGATCGCTCAGCCGCGCCGCCTCGAACCGCTGCTCGCCCCGCACCAGGTCCTGCCAGCCGATCGGCGCGTCGTGGTCCAGCCGGAACCGCCAATGCGGCCGCCGCCCCTCGGCCTCCAGCCGCGCGCGGTCCGCGTCCGTCAGCGCCAGCGCCGCACGGTCGTACACCGGCGGCAGCCCGCGCCCCAGCAGCACCTTGCGCCGCAGGTCCAGCTCCTCCGGCGTCTCGTACGCCGGATACACCCGCCCCGCCGCGACCAGATCGGCAAGGCAGGCCTCATAGCGATCGAACCGTGCCGACTGGCGTTCCTCGCCCGCCACGTCGATCCCCAGCCAGGCGAGATCGGCGCGGATCGCGTCCACGAACCGCTCCTCGGATCGCGCCGCATCGGTATCGTCGATGCGCAGCAGCAGCCGGCCGCCATTCGCCTTGGCATAGAGCCAGTTGATCAGCGCCGCGCGCAGGTTGCCGAGGTGGAGCCGCCCGGTGGGGCTCGGCGCGAAGCGGGTGGTAAGGGTCATGCGCCGAGCCTGTAGAGCGATTCCGCCGCCGGTGGAATTGGCACCAACCAACACCCCTCCCTGCAAGGGAGGGGCCGGGGGGTGGGTTGGCAAGCGAAGCGAAGCCGCTCAACGCCAGCCCCGTGCGGCGCGGCGCCAACGGAAAGCCCGCCGCCATCCGGCAACGCGGAACGCCGCCGAGTACCTCGGCGGCACCCACCCCCAGCCCCTCCCTAAGAGGGAGGGGAGAAGGCGCACTCACCGCTGCTTCGCCCCCACCTGCCCCAGCCCCGTCGCCGTCCAATAGATGCCGCCCAGCAGGTGCTGCAGGTACCGCTCGTCCCGGTACATCTCCGCCTGGTGCCCCAGCAGCGTCACGAACACGCGCCCCTGTTCATGCCGGTGGTACCAGGCCTCCGGGTGGTGCGCGCCCATCCGCCGGCCGACCTGCCCCGGCCAGATCCGCGTCGGGTCATAGCTCGCCTCGTCCACCTCCAGCACGGGGTTCACCGCCACCCGGTGCGGGTTCTCGGTCACGTAGAACTCGTCGCTCCAGATCCACCGATCCGGCAGGCCGAAGCTGGCGGGAAAGCCCTTGTCGGCGACGGTGACCACGCCCGTCTGGATCTTGGGGTGGTTGACGAAGGACCGGCCGACCAGCCGCTCGTACCAGGGCCACGCCCCCGGCGGCACGATCGCGGCCCGGTGCACCACCATCGCGTTGCCGCCGCCGCGCATATAGGCCTCGAACCGCTGGCGCTGCGTCGCACTCAGCTGCTCGGCCGGCGTGTTCAGGAACAGCACCGCCGCATAGGGGCTGAGGTCGCCGTCAAACACCGCCGGGTCGCTCGTCCAGGTCAGCCCGATCGAGTGCAGCCGCGCCAGCTTTTCCAGGCTCTCGCGCGCGACCGGGATGTATTCATAGTGATAGGTGCTGGGCGTCGCGATCACGAGCAGCTTGAACTGGTCCTCGGCCGACGCCGTGCCCGGCATCAGCCCCCAGACCAGCACCGCCAATAGCCGCAGGATCGCCTTCATCGCCTTCTCCCCCTGTCGCCCCCTTGTAGCGAACCCGCGCCCCGGCGCGAGGTCCACCTTGGTCGCAGGGCGGCTCAACAGGAGGCGCTAGCGAACCGCCGCGGTCCGCAACTCGTGCACGCGCAACCGCGGGAACACCTCTTCCAGCGGCTTGCTGTCGGGCAGCACATAGACATAGCCGCCCTTCTTGGCGAACTGCGGCCGCAGGAGCTTGCCGTAGAACGCCCGGGGCACGTTGATGCAGCCGAAGGTGACGCGATTGTCCTCCGCCGTCGGCGACAGCATCCGCTCGCGGCGGCGCTCCTTCTTGGCCGCATCCGCCGGGATCGTGTGGATCGCCACCGAGGTCGCATAGTCCACCCACAGGATCCGCTCCTTGCGGAACGGGATGCCGAACTTCGCCAGGAAGCGCCCGGCCGGCGTGGTCTTCTCGGCAGGGCCGATCTCCGCCAGCTTCTTGCTGCCGACGCCCGCGGTGGCATCATCGCCCAGCGCGATGCCGATCAGCACCGGCTCCTGCGCCAGCTGCTCGCCCTTCGCGTCGAACAGCAGCATCGTGGCATTGGGCTTGTCGATGATCGCGAACGGGAGCCCGTGGTTGTCGCCCGATGCCGTCACCCAGTCGGCGACGCGGCTGGCGTCGGCCGAACGAACCGTCCCGGCCTCGGCCTCGAAGCTGGGGGCTTCCAGAGCCGGTGCTTCCTGGGATTGCGCAACCGCTGCGGCGGGAGCGGCCAGTGCGATGCCGGCCAGCACCCGGAGAAAAAAGGTCATCAAATGCAGATACTCGAAATCCGGCCGTCCCGTAAGGGACGACCGGATGCTGTTGACGGGCGGTGCGATCAGTGGCGCGGGCGCTTCGGCCGAGCCTCCTGCGCCTGGAGCCGCTGCTCCACGCCATCCACGCGGCCGTTGATCTGGTCGATCCGCTGGCCGTTCGCCTGCGCCTCGGCCAGCGCCGCCTTGGCGGTGCCGTCGGTCTCCTGCAGTCGCGCCTCCAGCGTGTCGACCCGCTGGCTCACCGGCGCGATCTGCTCGCGGACGTACGACTTGGTCGCACAGCCGCTCAGCCCCACACCAGCCACCAGGACGATCAGGGCAGGTGCGAATTTAGAGGCATTGAATGACATCGTAGTTCTTTCACTCGTTGATCTGCCGGAACAACCAAGCTGACGGAGGAAAGTTCAACAATCCCGATTGGGTTCGGATGTGCATTGCGTCAGATCAACCGACAGTGTTGCACCGTTTCAACACTTTCCTGAACATCTATTCATCTACCTGAACTGTTGTTCATCTAGCTGAACGGCTGTTCATCTCTGCACATCACAACCAAGATCGCGGCTAGTTTTTGCCCTTGCGTCCGGCTCCTGCCGAGAAGGGGTCGATCGGGATCCCGTTGGACGGTTCCTTTTCGCGCGCACCGCCCGCGGGCTTGCCGCGCTGGCCCTCGACGCAGCGGCGCAGTTCGGCGACCGCGGCGCCGCTTCCATCCAGGCTCAGCCGCTCGACGGGCACGTTCCCGCGAAAGATCTGCAGCGTGGGGGAAGCGGCGAAGTGCGCCGGGAACTTCGCGCCGAAATCGGTGACGAACCCCTGCTTCCCGCCAGAGGCCATGCCCACCGCGAAATGCTTGGGAAAGCTCGCCTTGGCGAGGCGGAAGGTGAGTTCCAGCCGGTCCTTCGGCTTGATCGACCAGTTGGCGTTGAGCACCGTCAGGTGGTTGGTGCCGTCGACCTCCAGCCCCAGCAGCAGTGTCGTCCGCCCGGCGCGATCATATTCGCGCGTCAGGAAGCAGCCCTTGCCGTCCCGGCTCGCCGCCACCGTCCAGGCCCCCACCTCGCGCGTCGCATAGTCGCCCGCGACGGCCGGCACCCCGGCGAGCAGCCCCACCGCAGCCCCAAGCGCGGCAAGCCCCGGCCGCAGGCCCGCCCGGTCCCGGCTGGCAACATCGATCGGTCGTCGTGGCGATCCCATGCGCATCCTTCTCCAACCCGTTCCGCCGGCAGCGACCCATCGCACCGGCACCCGGTGCCGTTCCCTACCGGCATTGAAGCAATGCTGAACGCGCGAAGGCGGCGGAGGGTGTCAGGTGGTGAGCGCGGGCGGCTATGATTGGGCCGTTTGCCGACGGTCTGCTCCTGAAGTCACAGCGGCGTAAGCAGTCTGTCAGGCCTTACCTATCTTGGTCGAAGCACCGAGATCGGTAGTCTCCGCCTAAAATGCATACTGCTCAATTTGCGGTGCGATGTGCTCTTTCCAATAGGGCACGAGCGGGGCGACCGTCATTTGATAGATTAGCCAGCACGCATAGATTGCATCCGCGCTAAAGCTCAAACCATCCGTGAGTTTGCCATGCGCAGCTTCGTGGCGAAGGGCAGGACCGGGGCGGTAGTTAAACAGCAAGTCGATCTCGTGAACGAGATCCACGCCAAAAACGCCCTCCATCTCTTTGCGCATGTGGACGAGGAGACCGCTCAAGGATCGATCGTCCTGCGTGAGGTCAGACATCATCTTTGCGCTATGCACATTGGCATTCTTCAGGACATAGCGAATGGCGTTTTCAAGCTGGGGAATGAGGATATTCGCCGCGGATATAAAATCGCCTTCGAACATCCGCGCGAAGCCAAGCGAGAATGTGTGGTGATAGCCGTTTTCCACGAACGGGCTGTTATAGACGATCGGTAGGAAATGCCGCTGCTCTAGGGTCAGGACCCATTGATGTGAGCGTCGCGATCTGATTCAGGCTCCGCAAGGAGACCGGGATGAGTGACCTGTTTTGGCTGACGAACGAGCAGATGGAGCGGCTGCGGCCGTTCTTTCCCAAGAGCCACGGGAGGCCGAGGGTAGACGATCGGCGGGTGCTGAGTGGCATCGTATTCGTCAATCGCAACGGGCTGCGCTGGCGAGATGCACCCGGCGAGTACGGCCCGCACAAGACGCTGTACAATCGGTGGAAGCGTTGGGGCGAGGCCGGTGTGTTCACGCGAATGATGGAAGGTCTGGCTGCAGCCGGCGCCGAGCCGCAGACGGTCATGATCGACGCAACCTACCTGAAGGCTCACCGCACGGCATCGAGCCTGCGGGTTAAAACGTATGGCTCGCCCCGTCGGCAAGCGGTTTGTGTCTGATGTTCTGAGCAGTCTGCGAAAACGTATCCGGCCTTCCAACACGAGGTTGTTGGCCAAGATGGAGATCCGCGCGTCCTGGTCCTCATAAAGGGGCCGGCATCGAGTGCCATTTTTAGCCATAGGGTTCCGGGACACCGGTCGACTGTCAGGCCATCTTTCACTCACCTCCCGCAGACATCATTTAGCTGGCGCAAGGCGCGCCGGCCGAGCTTGTTCAGGCTGCTTGTGCAACCGGATCGTAGGTGCGCTCGTGTCGCAGCAGCGCCCACACGATACGCGCCATCTTGGCGGCCAATGCCACCACGACGGTGTTGTGATGAGAACGTGAGAGGAGACCGCGCAGCCAGGCGCCAAGTCGCGTATCGCTCTTGCTCATGACCGGCAGGGACGCACGCGCACCTTGGATCAGGTTCTTGCGCAGGTAACGGCTCCCACGTTTGGTGATACCGAGCAACCGCGGCTTGCCTCCGGTCGTTGCCTGCCGCGGCACCAAGCCCAGCCATGCGGCAAGGTCGCGCCCGCGCCCGAAGGTCCGGGCATCCCCGATCGCTGCCACCAGCGCAGTGGCATTAAGCGCACCGATGCCGGGAATGGTCAGCAATCGCCGTGTCCGTTCATCCGCCCGAGCCGCATCGGTGAACTCGGCATCGAGATCTGCGATCCGTTCGTCGAGCGCGCTCCAGCGCAGGCGCATGTCGCTCACCAGCCGGTGAATGCGGGAGCCGAGTACCGGTTCGTCACCATCCAGCATCTCACCCAGCCGAAGGGCAAGCTTTGCACGCCCCTGTGGGACGATGTAACCGCGTTCGAGGAGGAGGCTCCTGATCTGGTTCATCAGGGAGGTGCGGTCTCCGACAAGCTGGTCACGGATACGATGGAGCGTCTGCATGTCGAGTTGCTCCTCGGTCTTTAGCTCGACAAACCGCATAGTCGGCCGTGTCGCCGCCTCGGCGATCGCCTCGGCATCACGATCATCGTTTTTCTGCGCCTTGACGTAAGGGCGGACGTATTCCGGCGACATCAATCGTACCGCATGGCCTTGTCGCGCCAAGGCACGTCCCATGTGATGCGCACCGCAGCAGGCCTCCATCGCCACAACGCAGGCCGGCAAGGTCGCCGCGTAGGTGATGACTGTCTCGCGCCGCATTCGTCGGCGGACGACAACCTTGCCAATTGCGTCCAGCCCAACCACGCTGCAGCTGTTCTTGCCAAGATCGATCCCGAGCACAGAAATGTCCATGACCTTCGCTCCTTCCGCAAACGACCCGCTGTCGTGAAGCAACAACGGTTCAGATAAGGGGCGAGCCATCCATAAAGGGGATCTTGGCCGCCTGATCGGCCGCACCAAAGGCGGCATGAACACCAAGCTTCACGCCATCGCCGATGCGAACGGGCGCCCCTTGAGCTTCTTCATGACCGCGGGCCAGGTCAGCGACTACACCGGCGCGGCAGCGCTACTCGATGACATGCCGAAGGCGCAGTGGCTGCTTGGTGATCGCGGCTACGACGCCGACTGGTTCAGGGACGCCCTCCAGGCTAAAGGCATCCAACCCTGCATCCCAGGCCGCAGGTCGCGCAACGAACCGATCCGGTACGACAAGCGCCGCTATCGGCGTCGCAGCCGCATCGAGATCATGTTCGGCCGCCTCAAGGACTGGCGCCGGGTCGCTACCCGCTACGACCGCTGCCCCACCGCCTTCTTCTCCGCAATCGCCCTCGCTGCCACCGTCATCTTCTGGCTGTGATCAACGAGTCCTGACCCTAGTCACCTGGAACTGAAGTAAGTCGCATTGTATGCTGGCTCCGCTGATGAGGAGCTTGGCATGGCGAACGCGGGCGGCCGACCGACGATGCCTCTGGTGTTGGAGGCGGAGGAGCGGGACTATCTGGAGCGGCAGGTTCGCCGGCGGCGGGTGTCTCGCTCGATGTCGGAGCGGTGCCGTATTATCCTTCGCTGTGCGGACGGTATTCAGAGCAAGGTTGTCGCTGCTGAGTTGGGCGTGCACGAGCACACAGTCGGTAAGTGGCGACGGCGCTTCCTGAAGGACCGAGTTGAGGGACTGATGGACGAGGCTCGGCCCGGACGACCGAGAACGATCGACGATGATCAGGTTGCTGCCGTGATCGAGCGCACACTCCGCTCCACGCCAACTGACGCGACCCACTGGTCGATACGCTCGATGGCGGGTGCGACCGGCTTCTCCCACACGACGATCCGGCGCATCTGGTCGGCCTTTGGGCTGCAACCGCATCGGTCGGAGACGTTCAAGCTGTCGAGCGATCCCCTGTTCGTGGAAAAGGTCCGCGACATTGTCGGGCTCTATCTCTCCCCGCCTAACCGCGCGTTGGTGCTCAGCGTCGACGAGAAGAGCCAGATCCAGGCGCTCGATCGAGAGCAGCCGGTCCTGCCGATGATGCCAGGAGTACCCGAGCGGCGCACTCACAGTTACGTCCGTCACGGCACGACCTCGCTGTTCGCAGCGCTCGACATCGCTTCGGGGTTCGTGATCGGCAAATGCTACAAGCGTCATCGCGCCGCCGAGTTTCTGGACTTCCTTAAGCAGATCGACGCCCAGGTGCCGCCCGATCTCGATGTCCACATCATCATGGACAATTACGCGACCCACAAAACCGCGCTCGTCCGGGCCTGGCTCGCCCGCAGGCCGCACTATCATGTGCATTTCACGCCGACTTCGGCTTCGTGGATCAACCAGGTCGAGCGCTGGTTTGCCGAACTTACCCGCAAGCAACTGCGCCGCGGCGTCCATACCTCCACCAATCAGCTCGAGCAGGACATCCGTGCCTTCATCGAGCGCCACAACGAGAACCCGAAGCCCTACCGATGGACCAAGTCCGCCGACGAGATACTCGCCTCCGTAAAGCGCTTCTGCCAAGCCGCAGACCGTACGTTATGCGGCGAACTTTAGATTCAGGTGACTAGCGGGAAGGTACTCATGACAAATCGTCGCGCGGGATCGATCAAGCCACCGACGACCTGCTGACGGTGTATCTCGCAAGCTAGTAACGATTGCGCCTTGTACCAGTCGGTCTTGTCAGCATCAGCATCGGGCTTGGCCTCGGTTTGTGCATAGACTTTGCCCTCGCGATCGGCGTGACTTCCTCCGAACATCGAACTCATTATAAATTTCTCGGAAGATTCGTCTGCGTCGCGTTCGAGCGATTCCTTGGATTGGGGCCGGCTCAACAAAGCGAACTGCATCAGAATATCGGGTAGAGTGAGGGTCTTGAACAGCGCGACAGTGCCGCTTGCCAGCTCGGATATGTCCGACTGATATGGAATGCCGGCAAAGTCATCGAGCGAGGCATCCTCAAGCTCGCGCAACTCTTTCCGCAGCTCTGCAATGCGCTCCTTGTTGCCGCCAAACCGCCGTAGCTTATCGATCGCCACCCGCACCCAATGCGCTTCAGCCGAGGCTTGTGCGACCTGAGAGCGCATTTTAAGATCTTGCTCGACAATGGCATCCTGCGCGCGCTTCTGATTGCCCTTGTCATCAAGCTTCGCATAGCCGCGCTCGGCGAGCTTCCAAACGCCTTGAACGGCCATCGGATAGTCTCGATCTCCAGTATCGGAGACGATCGCTTCCGCACCCTGCAGTATCTTCTCCCACCCGAAAATATCGTAGCCCAGTGCAATGTCGGCGACATGGCAGAAGGCAACATAGGAGTGCGCCTCAACGCACGCGCAAAAGAGTGTGTCGAGAAGTTCGATTATGGAGGAAGGTAGGGCGCTGATCTTGTGGACTCGCGCTGCCACACTCATCATGCGTGTGGCGATGTCGGCCATGTCGAGAAGGTGGGTGTCATCGCCATGTGTGCGATGCAGCTCACCGGCAATCCGACGCTTTATTATTTCGCAATAGGCCTCAACCGCCAGCTTACCAACATCACCGCGCTTGCGATCATTGTACCAGGCAAGGTCTGCAAGACGCGCCCTCAGCACCGGATGATCGACGGTGGCCGCAAATTCGGCAAGTATCGTGCTTTGCTCGCCGCGAAAATCGCTCGCAGTGCAGGTACGCCCTCCCGGCCCCTGGAACATTGGCCCAAACGGCTCGGCGCGGTCATGCACCCTCAAGTGGATATCGAGAATATCATGGAGCAGGCTCAGAGTTCTGCGCCGCGCTTCATCGCCCGCTTCCTCGGCATCTGCCCGCGCTTCGCGTAGCGGCTTGGTCAGAGCGAAGGGATCGCTGCCCTCATTTCCTGCGAGTAAGGCGTTTACATCAAGCGCCTTGAGGTCGTCTAGCGAGATGACCTTAAGTTCAGCTTGAGTCTTAGTGCCGTCATTAGCCATCTCAATAATTGTAAACTCGAAGCCGCCCCTAGTCCACGGAGTGTCATCGTCCCCATTCCGATTCCCATGAGCGATCTTGTGCGCTTTCAGGAGATCGCCAGGTGCACCCTTATGACCAAAAGGGGCGCATAGCCGTCGATCACACCCTTAAGCCCGCCCCCTCACCCCACACTCCCCACCGCCGCGCGGTCATCCCGCAGGCGCAGGTACAGCGGCGTGCCCTTGGGCACCGCCAGGCTCGTGCCGGTGAACCCTTCCGGCACGCGCACCGGCTGGGCGAAGCCGCGGTCGCTCGCCACGGCGTCCAGCAGGAACAGGTCGCTGCCGGTCAGGGTGCAGCGCTCCTGCCCGTCGGCGCAGGCCACGCCCGCGATCCGCGGCAGCCGCACCAGCGTGCCGAGCGATGCCCACGGGCCGGCCGCATCGCCCTGCACCACGCGATAGCGCAGCGGGCCATAGGCGGAGCCGCCCAGCGCCTCGGCCGGGGCGATGCTCGCGATCGCGATCGTCGCGTCCTGGAGCTTCACGGGCAGCAGCGTGGTCGCGCGGCCGTCCTCGGTCGCGACCTCCACCCGCTCGGTGCCGGCAAAGCGGGTCGAGCCCTGCCCCTTCAGCGCAAAGGTCAGCCGCGCGTCGTTGGGGAGCACCGTGTCGCCCTCGATGCGGATCGCCAGCCCCTCGCCGGCGCCGCGCGCGACGGTGCGGCTCACCACCGCCGCCATCGGCCGCTGCGCCTCCACCGTGCCGTCGATCGACAGGCTGCGCCCATCCGCCAGCACCGCCTTTGCCTGGAACGGCTGGCCCGCCGCCGGCGCCGCCACCGGGGCCGCCGCGCGCAGCACCAGCCGGTCGGCCTTGCCCTCGCGGCCAAGGTCGGCGGGCTCGAACACCGCATCGCCGATGGTCAGGCGCGTCACCTTCTCCAGCCGCGCGCCATAGAGCGTCGCCTCGGCATCGCCGGCGTGGAAGCGCAGGCGGTCGATTCGGCTCGCCTCGGCCAGCGCCGCGATCGCGATGCTCTCCGGCTGGGCGACGCCCTGCTGCTCGACCAGCAGCGTCATCTTGCCGGGCCTGGCCTTGGCGAGCGGCAGGGTGGCGGCGATGCTGCCGTCGCCCGCGGCCTTCCACGCCACCTCCTGCACCGCCCCCGACGCATCGCGCAGGGACAGGCGGGAGACGCAGGCGGCGGCACCGCCCTCCAGCGTCAGCGCATTGTCGCGGCCGACGACCACGCCCGCGCCTTCGCCCGCGATGCGCCAGCCGCCCTTCGGCGGCTGCAGGCGAAAGCTCGGCCCGTCCATCGGCGCAAAGCCCCAGTTGCCGTGCAGCTGCGCCTCGACCGGCTCCTTCTGCCCCGCCAGCAGATTGGCCGCGACCACATAGCCGCCGCGCAGCGCATCCGCGCGCGCCGGCAGGTCCACGGTGGCGCCGTTGGGGCCCTTTACCCGCAGCGCCATGGCGTGGGCATAGTCGGTCGCATAGACCAGCGGCGCGCCCGTCACCGGCAGCACCAGCTCGCCCGACGGCGCGCACAGCACCTGGTCGGCACCGGCACGCAGCAGCGGCGGATCGACCGGGCGCACCGGCGGCAGGCCGACGACCATCACCGACTTGGGGCTGGCAAAGGAGGGCGCGGTGTTGAGCAGCAGCCCGGCACGCTCGCCGTCGAGCTGCGCCAGCGCCGGGATATAGGTGAAGCGCGTCGTCTGGAACGCGCCGAACAGCCGCGCCACGTCGCGCACCACGCCGATATACGGGCTGTAATAGCCATATCCGCCCTCGGGCGTGGCGGCGATCTGGAGCGCGAGGTCCGTCGGCGCCCCCACCAGCGTCTCGGCCAGCGAAGTGCGGGTGCCGTCGGTCAGCAGCAGCGTGTTCTCGCTCTGCCCCATGCAGGCGGCGCGCTGCTCGATCGGCTGCTGCAGGCACTCGTCGCGCACCTTGATGGAAAGCGCACGGGTCAGCTGCTCGGTGCGGGCCGGGATTTCGGCCGGGCGGTTGCGCTCGGCATCCTGGATTCCGTCCAGGAACAGGTCCAGCCGCGCCCGGTCGCGCGAGGCCTGGGCAAGCTCGATCGAGGCGCGCACAAAGGCGCCGGGCTGGCGCTGCACCGTGTCCACCACCGCGTCGAAGCCGCCGCCCGTCTCCGGCACCACGAACAGCACCAGCTGCTCCGCGCCCTTGGGCACCTCCAGGTCCAGGCTGCCCTTCTTGCGCTCCCAGCTTTCCGCCTTGGAGAACCAGCGCTTGGGCGGCGGGTTGGTGGCGCCGCGCAGGAAGGCCGCGACCAGCAGGTAGCGCACGCCCTGGCTCTCGGGCAGCTCGGCGGCGATCCGGATGCGGTCGCCCGCGGCGATGCTCGGCACCTTGGCGATCGGCAGGGTCGCGCCGCCGCGGGTCACCGACATGCGCAGGGCCGGGCCGGGCAGGTCGAACTGCTGGCTTTCGGCCTGCACCGCGGCCGGCAGCACCATCGCCGCCGCCGCCAGAAACGCTCCGAACCGCTGGAATCTCATGCGCAACGCCACTCCCGATGATCCTCGGCACCGCTGCCGTGCCGCCGTCCGGTGTCGATTTTAGGGCACGGCTGGCACCAGATTGGTCCCCTCGCGCCCGCATCCCTCTTTCACTAAACCGTCACGGTGCCTAAGGACGGCCGCATCGGTGGGCAACGAAAGTCGGACATGAAACTCCTCGCGGGCAACTCCAATCTTCCTCTCGCGCAGGCGATCGCAGGCTATCTGGAGATCCCCCTCACCCGCGCGAGCGTCCGCCGCTTCGCCGACGAGGAGATCTTCGTCGAGGTGCTGGAGAATGTCCGCGGCGAGGACGTGTTCGTCCTCCAGTCGACCTCCTACCCCGCCAACGACAACCTCATGGAACTGCTGATCATGATTGACGCGCTGCGCCGCGCGTCGGCACGGCGGATCACGGCGGTGCTCCCCTATTTCGGCTATGCGCGCCAGGACCGGAAGCCCGGCCCGCGCACGCCGATCTCGGCCAAGCTGGTCGCGAACCTGGTGACGGTGGCGGGTGCCGACCGCGTCCTGTCGGTCGATCTCCACGCCGGGCAGATCCAGGGCTTCTTCGACATCCCGACCGACAATCTGTTTGCCGCGCCGGTCATGTCGGCGGACGTCGCCACCCGCTATGGCGAGCACAATCTGATGGTCGTCTCCCCCGACGTCGGCGGCGTGGTGCGCGCCCGCGCGCTCGCCAAGCGGCTGGGCAACGCCCCCCTCGCCATCGTCGACAAGCGCCGCGAGAAGCCGGGCGAGTCGGAAGTCATGAACATCATCGGCGACGTGCGCGGCCGCTTCTGCGTGCTGGTGGACGACATCGTCGACTCGGCCGGCACGCTGTGCAACGCCGCCGGCGCGCTGAAGGCGGCGGGGGCCGAGGGCGTGGTCGCCTATTGTACGCATGGCGTGCTGTCGGGCGGCGCGGTCTCGCGCGTCGAGAATTCGGCGCTCACCGAGCTCGTCATCACCGACTCGATCGGCAACCACGATCTGATCGCCGGGGCCGCCAAGATCCGCCACATGACGATCGCCCCGCTGATCGCCGAAGCGATCCGCCGCATCGCCGAGGAAGCCTCAGTCTCCAGCCTGTTCAACTGATCGGGCGAGTTCGACGCGAACCCTGTTGACGCTTCCTGTACCCCGGCGAAGGCCGGGGCCCAGATGCGGAACGGGTGTCGGGTTTCGCCCCCTCGCTTCCACCTTCCCAACTGGGCCCCGGCCTTCGCCAGAGTACCGCCAGGAAATCCGCTCGGCGGCCGCCTACCGCTCCCGCTCGGCGATCCGCGCCATCAGCGTCGTGATCCGCAGCAGCACCAGCAGCCCCGCGGCGGCAAAGCCCGCCAGCGCCAGCACCGCATAGGCCAGCGTCTCCAGCGAGTCGGCGATGCGGCTGTCGGCCGCCGCCGACTCGCGCTGCGCGATCGCCTGCGCGACGTCCGGCGTCACCTTGCCCATTGGCGTCGGCTCCACGCCGGCAAAGCTGTCCTGCCGCGGATCGACCGGCGGGATGCCGTCGGGCGGCACCGGCCGGCTCACGAGGGAACCCGGCGGCAAGGTCGGCCCGCGCGACAGCGTCGCCAGCGCCCCGATCAGCGCCAGCGTCGAAAGCCCGCTCAGCACCAGCATCGCAAAGCGGCCGAGCCGGTCGGCCATGCTCATGCGGGCGTATCCTCGGTCAGCGGCGCGTCGCGCGGATCGCCCGGCTGGCGCGCCCCCGCATTGCCGCGCCGGCGCAGCTCCGCCTTCAGCGCCTCGGGCTTGGGTGCCCACAGGAAGCCGAAGCTCACCGTACCCTCCTTGGTGCCCACCGCATGGTGGAGCCGATGCGCCTGCATGATCCGCTTCATATAGGCCGAACGCGGCAGGTAGCGGTGCGGTACCCGCTTGTGCACGATCACGTCGTGGAAGCCGAAATAGATCGCGCCATAGGCGGCGATCCCCGCGCCGATCCACGCCCAGCCCGGCCACCAGCCCAGCTGCACCCCGCCCAGGATCAGCACGAACGACGGCACCGCGAAGATCGCGGCATAGAGGTCGTTCCACTCGAACGCGCCGGTGCGCGGGCGATGGTGGCTCGCATGCAGGAACCAGCCCGGCCCGTGCATCAGCCAGCGGTGCGCGGCATAGGCGAACAGCTCCATGCCAGCCACGGTGCCGATGAACAGCGCGATGCCGATTGCCCAGTGCATGGCCGCGATATAGCGATGCACCATGATGAGTGCGAGACTTGGATGGACGCTGGTCGCCGCCTCGGCGGCGCTCGCCGGCTGCGCCCTGCCCGAAGCGCGGGTGCGCACCGGTTTGGAACGTGCCGGCCTGTCGCCGCGTGTCTCCGCCTGCATGGCCGAGCGGATGGTCGATCGCCTCAGCCTCGCCCAGCTCCGCCGCCTCGGCGACCTGCCGCACGCCCGCGACGCCCGGTCGCTGCCGGACTTCCTGCGCGAGGTTCGCGCCCTAGGTGATCTGGAAATCCTGGGCGTCACAACCAGTTCCGCCGCGCTCTGTGCGACGGGCCTGGCGGGCTGATCTTTATTGCGATCGCTTCGCAATCGCATCACCGGCGTTCAGGGGTGGATTTACCGCACGCGCTGTGCTTAAGGCTGGCGGAATTTTTCCGTTTCTCGAACCATGCGAGGCAGGAACTTCTCCATGAACATTCACGAATATCAGGCCAAGGAACTCCTCGCGAAGTTCGGCGCGCCGATCGCCGCCGGCTATGCCGCCTTCACCGTGGACGAGGCCGTCGAGGCCGCAGGCCGCCTCCCCGGGCCGCTCTATGTCGTCAAGTCGCAGATCCACGCCGGTGGCCGCGGCAAGGGCAAGTTCAAGGAACTCGGCCCTGATGCGAAGGGCGGCGTCCGCCTCGCCTTCAGCCTGGACGAGGTCCGCGCGCATGCGGCCGACATGCTCGGCAACACGCTGGTGACGATCCAGACCGGCGACGCCGGCAAGCAGGTCAACCGCCTGTACATCACCGACGGTGCCGACATCGCCAAGGAATTCTACCTGGCGCTGCTCGTCGACCGCGCGACCGGCCGCATCGCCTTCGTCGTCTCGACCGAGGGCGGCATGGACATCGAGGAGGTCGCCCACTCGACCCCCGAGAAGATCCACACCTTTGACGTCGATCCCGCGACCGGCTTCATGCCGCACCACGGCCGTTCGGTCGCAGCCGCGCTCGAGCTGAGCGGCGACCAGGCCAAGCAGGCCGCCAAAGTCGCAGCCGCGCTCTACGAGGCGTTCGAGACGACCGACGCCTCGCAGATCGAGATCAACCCGCTCGCACTCACCGAGCAGGGCAACATCCTGGTGCTCGACGCCAAGGTCGGCTTCGATTCGAACGCGATGTTCCGCCACAAGGACATCGCCGAGCTGCGCGACGAGACCGAAGAGGATCCGATGGAGCTCGAGGCGTCGAAGTACGACCTCGCCTACATCAAGCTCGACGGCGACATCGGCTGCATGGTGAACGGCGCGGGCCTGGCGATGGCCACGATGGACATCATCAAGCTCAACGGCATGTTCCCGGCCAACTTCCTCGACGTCGGCGGCGGCGCCAACAAGGAGAAGGTGACGGCCGCGTTCAAGATCATCCTGTCCGATCCGTCGGTGAAGGGTATCCTGGTCAACATCTTCGGCGGCATCATGCGCTGCGACATCATCGCGGACGGCATCGTCGCGGCGGCGAAGGAAGTGAACCTGCAGGTTCCGCTCGTCGTCCGCCTCGAAGGCACCAACGTCGAGAAGGGCAAGGAAATCCTCGCCAACTCCGGCCTCGCCATCGTCCCCGCCAACGACCTGGGCGACGCCGCCAAGAAGATCGTGGCAGAGGTGAAGAAGGTCGCTGCCTGATCCATTAGGCGCTCCCGCTTAGCGCGGGGGCACCGAACCTTGTTGACCTGAGGGACCCCGGTCGCCCCAAGTGACTGTACCCTGGCGAAGGCCGGGGCCCAGTTGGGAACGGCCAGAATGGGGCACCACGCCCCTCTCGCTCCCTTTAGTGCTCCCGCGAAAGCGGGAGCCCAGGGTTCCAAGAGCCTCCAGTGGTTGCTCTACCGAACTCTGGATCCCCGCCTGCGCGGGGATACTGGTTCCGCCCGGCGCGGACGAACAAACCTCTCGGGGCCCGCCCCGGCCAGGCATCGGGGCGCCGCCTCGAACCATGGCCGCGGCGGGCCCCTTGCTATAGGGTCCCCGGCATTTCCGTTCACGGAGAGAAAGCACATGAAGCTGTTGGTGCCGGTCAAGCGGGTGCTTGACTATAATGTGAAGCCGCGGGTGAAGGCGGACGGGTCGGGCGTCGATCTCGCCAACGTCAAGATGAGCATGAACCCGTTCGACGAGATCGCCGTCGAAGAGGCGATCCGCCTCAAGGAAAAGGGCGTCGCGACCGAGGTCGTGGTGGTCTCGATCGGCGAGCCCAAGGCGCAGGACACGCTGCGCACCGCGCTTGCGATGGGCGCCGACCGCGCCATCCTCATCACCGCGGACGTGCGTCCCGAGCCGCTCGGCGTCGCCAAGCTCCTCGCCAAGGTGGTCGAGGAAGAGCAGCCGCAGCTCGTGATTCTCGGCAAGCAGGCGATCGACGACGACAACAACCAGACCGGCCAGATGCTCGCCGCCCTGCTCGGCTGGGGCCAGGGCACGTTCGCGTCCAAGGTCGAGGTCGAGGGCGACACCGCCAACGTGACGCGCGAAGTCGACGGCGGCCTGGAGACGGTGGCGCTGCCGCTGCCCGCGATCGTCACCACCGACCTGCGCCTGAACGAGCCGCGCTATGCGTCGCTGCCTAACATCATGAAGGCGAAATCGAAGCCCTTGGCGCAGAAGACGCCGACCGATTACGGCGTCGACCTCACCCCGCGCATCACGATCCTCAAGGTCGAGGAACCCGCCAAGCGCGCCGCCGGCATCAAGGTCGACAGCGTCGACGCGCTGGTCGACAAGATCAAGAGCCTGGGAGTGATCGCATGAGCGTGCTGGTACTGGTCGAACAGCTCGACGGCCGCGTGAAGGACGCGACGCTCGCCACCCTCACCGCCGCCGCCAAGCTGGGTGACGTGGTCGCGCTGGTCGCCGGCAGCGACGATGCCGCCGCGCAGGCCGCCGACGCCGTAGCCAAGGTCGCGGGCGTCACGAAGGTGCTGCTGGCGAACGATCCGGCATACGCCAACATGCTGGCCGAGAATGTCGCCGCGCTGGTGGTGCCGCTGATGGCCGACCACGACGCCTTTCTCGCCAACGCCACCTCGATCGGCAAGAACGTCGCGCCGCGCGTCGCCGCGCTGCTCGACGTGATGCAGATCAGCGACATCGTCTCGGTCGAGACCCCCGACACCTTCACGCGCCCGATCTACGCCGGCAACGCGGTCGCCACCGTCCAGTCGAGCGATGCCAAGAAGGTCATCACCGTACGCGCGACCGGCTTCGAGAAAGCCGCGACCGAGGGCGGCAACGCCTCGGTCGAACCCGTCACCGCAGCCGGCGACCAGGGCAGGTCGCGCTTCGTCGGTGCCGAGACCCAGGAGTCGGCGCGTCCCGAGCTCACCAGCGCCGCGGTGATCGTCTCCGGCGGCCGTGCGCTCGGTTCGGAAGAGCAGTTCCACGCGCTCATCGAGCCGCTCGCCGACAAGCTCGGCGCCGCAATCGGCGCCAGCCGCGCCGCCGTCGACGCGGGCTTCGCACCCAACGACTATCAGGTCGGCCAGACCGGCAAGATCGTCGCCCCGGACGTGTACGTCGCGGTCGGCATCTCGGGCGCCATCCAGCACTTGGCCGGCATGAAGGATTCGAAGACCATCATCGCCATCAACAAGGACGAGGACGCCCCCATCTTCCAGGTCGCCGACGTCGGCCTGGTCGGAGACCTTTTCCAGATCGTACCCGAATTGACCGAAAAGCTGTAAGCCACAGGGGCGGGAACATGGCCGGTGATCCCGCCCTTAGCTTCGCTGCCGACGGCGCCGAGCTTCATGCCGGCGCCGCGGCCTCCCTCCTCCCCGCCCTTGAAGCTGCGCTTGCGGGATTGCCCGACGAGCAGGCCGGCATCCGCCTCCACGGCATCCCATCGCTTGCCGCGTTGCTGAGCCCCAACCTTCCCATCGGTGCACTCGCCGCGCAGACACTCGGCGCGGGGACGCGTCCGGTCCGCGCGCTGCTGTTCGACAAGACTGCGGCCACCAACTGGGCGCTTGGCTGGCATCAGGACCGCACGATCGTGATCCAGAAGCGGATCGACGTTCCCGGCTTCGGGCCGTGGACGGCCAAGTCCGGACTCCAGCACGTCACCCCGCCCTTCGCCTTGCTCGAATCGATGATCACGTTGCGCATCCACCTTGATCCGGTCCCGGCCGACAATGCGCCCCTTCTGGTCGCACCCGGCTCGCACCGGTGGGGCCGCATCGCCGAGGATCGCATCGAGGCGGTGGTCACCCAGTGCGGCACCGCCCCCTGCCTCGCCGAGCGGGGGGACGTGTGGCGCTATGCCGCTCCGATCCTCCACGCCTCCGCCGCCGGTAACGGCTCGCGCCGCCGCGTGCTCCAGGTCGACTATGCCGCAGCGCCCCTCCCCGGCGGCCTGCGCTGGCTCGGGCTCTAGCGCCGGCACGAAGGCTCACCGCCAATCACCCGGCATGCGCGGAGGCGGGGCACGGTTCAGCAGCGCTGCCGCCCCCCTTTTCAGGCAAGCCCGATCATGCCCTAGTCTCCGCAGACCTAGAAACGGACGTCTGCCATGATTCACCGCCATCTCTCGATCACCGGGCGCGTCCAGGGCGTGTCCTACCGCGCATGGATGATCGAGCAGGCCGAGTCGCTCGGCATCACCGGCTGGGTGCGCAATCGCGCGGACGGCAGCGTCGAGGCGGTGGTCTCAGGCCCCGCCGAGCAGGTGGACGCACTGGTCGCTCGCACCCATCGCGGCCCGCCCGGCGCGCGCGTGACCGCGGTCATCGTCACCGACACCCCGGCGGCGGTGCATCCCGGTTTCGCCAAGCATCCGACCGTCTGATCCCCCGCCGCGGGCTGTCCTACACGCCGCCAAGCTGCTTCGGTGCGGCCATGAACCGCGCACCCTTCCGCTTCGGTATCCCGCCGCCGGCGCCCGTCGTGCGTCGGCGCGTCTTGGACTAACTTTCGCCTAACCTTTCACATGCTGGGACGGCTTGCCCGGAGGGGCTTGCGCGGCGCCAGCCGCAGCACCGCATAGCCCGCTAGTGCCGACAGCACCGATCCCGCGAGCACCCCGATCTTGACCTCGTCCACCAGCAGCGGGTCGTTCGGAAATGCGAGGCCGCCGATGAACAGGCTCATGGTGAAGCCGATGCCCGCCAGCAGCGACAGGCCCCAGATCTGCACCCAGCTCGCCCCGCCCGGCCGGGGGGCAAAGCCGGTGCGGTTGGCGATCCAGATGCTTCCGAAGATGCCGATCTGCTTGCCCAGCAAGAGGCCGAGCGCAACGCCAAGCGGCAGCGGATCGAGCAGCACGCCGGCCGAGGTCCCGGCGAGCGACACGCCCGCATTGGCGAAGCCGAACAGGGGAACGATCGCATAGGCAACCCAGGGATGCAGCGCATGCTCCAGCCGGTGGAGCGGCGAGTCGACGGCGTCCGGAGCGGCCGGAGTGGGCTTCACCGGGATCATCAGCGCGGTCGCGACCCCGGCGATGGTCGCATGCACGCCCGACAGGAAGACGAAGTACCAGAGCGCCAGCCCGAGGAGGAGATAGGGGGTGAGCGACCGCACCTTCGACTGGTTGAGCACGTACATCGCCGCCAGCACCAGCCCGGCCGCGGCCAGCGCCAGGCTGGCGATACCGTCGGTATAGGCGAGCGCGATGATCGCCACCGCCCCCATGTCGTCGACGATGGCGACCGTGGTCAGGAACAGCTTGAGCGAGGCCGGCGCCCGCGATCCGAGCAGCGCCAAGACGCCGATGGCAAAGGCGATGTCCGTCGCCGCCGGCACCGCCCAGCCCCCCTGCAGCTCGGGTCGGCCGCCGGTCACCGCCAGGTACACCAGCGCCGGCACCACCATGCCGGCCGCGGCCGCGACCACCGGCAGCCGCCGGTGCTGCCAGGTGGCGAGCCGCCCGTCGACGAACTCGCGCTTGATCTCCAGCCCGACGAGCAGGAAGAAGATCGCCATCAGCCCGTCGTTGATCCAAAGATGCACCGTCATCGGCCCGTATTTGGGGCTGAGCACCGGGCCGGTGGTCCAATGAAGCAGGTGGAAATAGGGCTCCGACAGCCCCGGCAGGTTCGCCACCACCATCGCCAGCGCGGCGGCCGCGATCAGCAGCACACCGCCGCCCGCCTCGCTTTTCAGGAACTCGCGAAGCGCGGAACGGGGGTGGTGGGGGCTGTCTGGCATGGTCACTCCTGTCCGCCGCACGCCTCAGGCGCGGGCGAGCGCCTCCGCGATCAGCTTGCGGCTGTTGTCGATGCCATAGAGCGCGATGAAGCTGCCCATGCGCGGCCCCTGGCTGGTGCCGAGCAGCGTCTCGTACAGCGCCTTGAACCAGTCGCGCAGCGACTCGAAGCCGCCGGTTTTGCCGATCTCATAGACCGCGTCCTGGATCGTCTCGGCGCTCGCGTCCGCCGGCATGGCCTCCAGTTCCGCGTCCAGCCGCTCCAGCGCCGCCACCTCGACACCCTGCGGTGCGCGCCGCTCGGGCTTGTCGGCGACATCGCGGACATAGGCGAGCGCATGGTCGATCAGCCGGTCGAGCGCCGGGTACGCCTCGGGCGAGGCATCGGCGACATAATTCGCCAGATAGCCCCACACCTGCTCCTTGGTCGCCTCGCCCATCACGCCGACCAGGTTCAGCAAGAGGCCGAAGGTGACCGGCAGCGTCTCTGCGGGCGGCGGGCCGCCGTGGATGTGGTGGACCGGGTTGCCCAGCTGCTGCTCGACCGGCTGGCTGGGGTAGTTGCCCCGGAACTGCCAATATTCGTCGATCGCCCGCGGGATCACGCCCAGGTGCAGCTGCTTGGCCTTTTTGGGCTCGCGATAGGCGTAGAAGGCGAGGCTCTCTTCCGGGCCATAGGTCAGCCACTGCTCGAGGCTGAGGCCATTGCCCTTGGACTTGGAGATCTTCTCCCCCTTCTCGTCCAGGAACATCTCGTAGTTGAAGCCCTCCGGGGGCCGGCCGCCGAGCACGCGCGCGATCTTGGACGACTGCACGACCGAGTCGATCAGGTCCTTGCCCGCCATCTCGTAATCGACGCCCAAGGCGACCCAGCGCATCGCCCAGTCGACCTTCCACTGCAGCTTCGACAGGCCGCCGAGCGCCGACTGGACGATCCGCTCGCCCTCGTCGTCGAACGCGATCAGCCCGGCCTCGGCATCCACCACCTCGACGGGCACCTGCAGCACCACGCCCGACTTGGGGCTCACCGGCAGCACGGGCGAATAGGTCGCCTGCCGCTCCTTGCGCAGCGTCGGCAGCATCACGTCCATAATGCCCTGGTAATGGCGCAGCACGCCCCGCAGCGCCTCGTCGAAGCGGCCCGAGGTGTAATATTCGGTCGAGGACGCGAACTCATAGTCGAAGCCGAAGCGGTCGAGGAATTCGCGCAGCAGCGCATTGTTGTGGTGCGCGAAGCTCTCGTGCGTCCCGAACGGATCGGGCACCTGCGTCAGCGGCTTGCCGAGGTGCTCGGCGAGCATCTCGCGGTTGGGCACATTGTCCGGTACCTTGCGCAGGCCGTCCATGTCGTCGCTGAACGCGATCAGGCGGGTGGGCGTGTCCGACAGCTCGGCAAAGGCCTGGCGCACCATGGTGGTGCGCAGCACTTCGTTGAACGTGCCGATGTGCGGCAGGCCCGACGGACCATAGCCGGTTTCGAAGATCACCGGCGCGCCGCCGGGCTTGCCGTCGGGATAGCGCTTGAGGAGCTTGCGCGCCTCCTCATAGGGCCAGGCCTTGGACACGAGGGCGGCGGTACGGAGCGCGGGATCGATCATCCCGGCCCTGTAACGCCTCGGCGCCGGCTTGGCCAAGCCGGATTGCGCGGCGCGCTTTCGCACTGCAACAAAGTCCGCGTTCCAGGCGTCTCCTCCGTTCACGCTTTCACCAAGGTACCGAAGTCTCGTGATCGTCAGTGCAACTCCTCGATTCCGCAACATCCTCCTGGACGTGTGGCAGCCGCTTTTCATCCTGTTCCTGTGGGACGTGGCGGTGACCGTCTTCTATTTCATCTCGCCGTTCCGCGCGCCGGCACTGCCGCTCACCCTGTTCGGCACCGCCCTGGCGCTGTTCCTCGGCTTTCGCGTCAATTCCGCCTACCAGCGCTGGTGGGAAGGCCGGGTGCTGTGGGGCGCGATGATCAACGCTTCGCGCAGCCTTGCGCGCGGTTCCATGGCGTTCCTGCCGATCGACGACATCGGGCCCGCGCGGGAGCTGAAGCGCAGCATCGTGCTGCGGCACATCGCCTATGTGCACGGCCTGCGTTGCCAGCTCCGGCGCCAGGATCCTGCGCCGGAGGTGCTGCGCTTCCTGTCGCCGACCGAGGCCGCCGATCCGCTCAGCCGCACCAACGTGGCCAATGGCCTGCTCGACGGCACCGGCCGCCGCATCGCACGGGCGATGCGCGAGGGCTGGATCGACACCATCCAGCAGACCCAGCTCGAAAGCATCCTGGTCGACATCGCCAATGCCCAGGGCGGCATGGAGCGGATCAAGAACACGCCACTGCCCAACCAGTACCGCTTCCTCCCGACGCTGTTCGCGCGGCTGTTCTGTATCCTGCTGCCGATCGGCCTGGTCGAATCGCTGGGCTGGGCGACCCCGATCGGCTCCAGCCTGGCTGGCCTCATGTTCCTGACGGTGCTGCACATCGGCGACGACCTGGTCGATCCCTTTGCCGACACCATCCACGACGTGCCCATGACGGCCATGTGCCGCACGATCGAGATCGACCTGCTCCAGGCGATCGGCGATGCGGCACCGCCGCCGCTGCAGCCGGAAAAGGGCGTGCTGTGGTGACGCCGTTCCGCTTCCGTTCACCGGGAAGCCGGCTATAGAGGAAGCCATGCTCCCCTATCCCGCGCTGCACGCAAGCCACGGCGGCATCTGGGTCGCCACGCCCGATGGGGAAGTGCGCGGGATCAGCCGGGGCGAGGCGATCCGGCTCGCCGCGGACACGCCGACGCTGGTGCTGAACGCGCCGCTGGTGGCGCAGCGGCTCGGCTATGCGGAATTGTCGGGCCTCGACCTTCTGGAGCTCTTCGCCTTCCTGCGCCCGGCGCGCTTCATGGTCCCCACGCCCAAGGGGCTCGCCGCCGTGACCGGCCTGCCGGTGCCGGAGAGTGATGCGGCCGTCGCCCCCTTCCTCCGCGATGCCGCCGCCGCGCTCCTGGCGGTCATGGAAGGCGAGTGGCCGGAACGCGAGGGGGCCTGGCACGCCGCGCAGTCGCTGTTCCGGCTGCGCTGGACCTGGGCACCTGCCGTCACCCAGCGGCTGGCAAAGCCGGAGCGCGCCGAGCGCTGGCTCTTTTCCAAGCTTCCGGAGTGGGAGGAGCGCGCACCCCGCCCCGCCCCGCGTACCATCGCCGTCGATGGCGCCGACGTGGTCGCGCGGCTCGATGCCCTCACCGGCGCCGGGGCCGAACGCCGGCACGGCCAGCGCACCTATGCTGCCGCCGCCGCCGATGCCTTTGCCCCGCGCGTCGTGCGCGACTCGCCCAATCTGGTGCTGGCGGAGGCGGGCACCGGCATCGGCAAGACGCTGGGCTATCTGGCGCCCGCGTCGCTCTGGTCCGAACGGGCCGGCGGCGCCGTCTGGGTATCGACCTATACCAAGGCGCTCCAGCGCCAGCTCGCACGCGAAGGGGAGCGACTGTTCCCCGACGAGGAGGAGCGCAAGCGGCGGATCGTCACCCGTAAGGGGCGCGAGAATTACGTCTGCCTGCTGAACCTGGAGGATGCGTTGCAGGGCGGTTTCGCGGGGCGCGCGGCGATCCTGGCGCAGCTGGTCGCGCGCTGGGCCGCCTATACCGCCGACGGCGACATGGTCGGCGGCGATCTGCCCGGCTGGCTGCCGACGCTGTTCCGCCGCAACGGTTCGACCGCGCTCACCGACCGCCGCGGCGAGTGCATCTACGCGGGCTGCCCGCATTACCGGAAGTGCTTCATCGAGCGCGCGGCGCGTGCGTCCGCGGACGCCGACCTGGTGATCGCGAACCACGCACTGGTGATGGTCAACGCCGCCCGCGGCCGCGAATCGGCGACTCGGCCCACGCGCTACGTCTTCGACGAGGGGCATCACCTGTTCGATGCGGCCGACGCGATGTTCTCGGCAGCGCTGACCGGCGCGGAGGCGATCGAATTGCGCCGCTGGGTGCTGGGGCCGGAGGCGAAGGCGCGGGGCCGCAGGCGGGGGCTCGCCGCGCGCCTGTCCGACGTCGCCAGCTACGACGACGGCGGGGCGGAAGCGATCGCAGCCGCGGTCAACGCCGCGCAGGCGCTGCCTTCCGACGGCTGGCTCGGCCGCATCAACGAAGGCGCGCCGTTCGGGCCGGTCGAGACACTGCTCGCTGCGGTCCGGGGGCTCGTCTATGCGCGCGCGCCCGATGCGGGCGAGGCGGGCTATGGGCTTGAGACGGAACTGGCCGAACCAGACCCCGGGCTTGTCGATGCCGCCGGTCCGGCGAGCGCCGCGCTGGAGGCTTTGCTGCGTCCGCTGCTGGCGCTCGGCCGCCGACTCGAGTCGGTGCTTGCAGAGGCGCCCGACTGGATGGACGCGCCGGCGCGGGCACGCATCGAAGGCGCCATCGCCTCGCTCGGCTGGCGTGCCGAGACGGTCGGCGCCTGGCTGGCGCTGATCGCGCGAATCGGTGGCCCGAACGATCCCGATTACGTCGACTGGCTCGCCGTCGATCGGGTGGAGGGGCGCGAGTACGATGTCGGGCTCCATCGCCATTGGCTCGATCCGAGCCGGCCCTTTGCCGACACCGTGCTGAAGCCGGCCCATGGCGCGCTCGTCACCTCGGCCACCCTGAAGGCCGGCGGCGACTGGTCGGTGGCGGAAGCGCGCGCCGGCGCGCCCCATCTGGAGCGGGCACCGGCCCGGTTCGAAGCGGCAAGCCCCTTCGACTATGCCGGCCAGGCGGAGGTGGTGATCGTCACCGACGTGAAGCGCGGCGACCTGGCGGCGCTCGCCAACGCCTATGCCCGGCTGATCGCCGCCGCGGGCGGCGGTACGCTTGGGCTCTTCACCGCCATTCGCCGCCTGCGGGCCGTGCATGCGCGCATCGCCGACCGGCTGGCGCGCGACGGCCTGCCGCTGCTCGCCCAGCATGTCGACCCGATCGACACGGGCACGCTGGTCGACATTTTTCGCGACGATTCCCGCGCCTCGCTGATCGGCACCGACGCGCTGCGGGACGGCGTCGACGTGCCCGGCGACTCGCTGCGGCTGGTCGCGATGGAGGGCGTGCCCTGGCCCAAGCCGACCGTGCTCCACGCTGCCCGCCGGCTGGCAGGCGGCGGCAGCGCCTACGACGACCGGATCGTGCGCGCACGCCTGGCCCAGGCGTTCGGCCGGCTGATCCGCCGTGCCGACGACCGCGGCATGTTCGTGCTCCTCTCCGCCGCCATGCCGTCGCGCCTGCTCACCGCCTTCCCGGAAGGGACACCGGTGTTGCGCACCACGCTCGACGAGGCGGTCGAACGTGCATCGCGGCTTTCCCTCGCCCGTCCCTTGGGGCATGAGGCGGCGACCGCCTGACGCCTCGCCCGACGGAATTGCCATGAAGACCCTGACGCTGCTTCGCCACGCCAAGTCCGGCTGGGACGATCCCGTCGCGCGGGACTTCGATCGCCCGCTCAATGCGAAGGGCGCCCGCGCGGCCGAGACCATGGGCCGCCACCTGCGCAGCCTGGGACTGGCCTTCGACTTGGTCGTCGCCTCTCCTGCGGTGCGGGTGCAGGAGACGCTTGACCATTTCGCGTCCGGCCTTGGAGAGACGCTGGCGCCCGAGTGGGACCGCCGGCTCTATCTGGCGTCGGAGGCGACACTGCTCGACGTGGTGCGGGCTCTTCCCGACGCCGCCGATCAGGTGCTGCTGGTCGGCCACAATCCCGGTCTTGAGGAACTGGTCCTGCTGCTCGCTGAGACCGGTGCACTGCGGCAGGACGTGGCAGAGAAATTCCCGACCGCGAGCGTGGCGGTGTTGGAGGTGGGCGCGCACTGGAGCGAGACGTGCGACGGCGGCGCGACGCTCCTGCGCTTCATCCGGCCCCGCGATGTCGATCCCAGCCTTGGCCCCGACGTCGGCTGACGCTCAGCGGGCGTTCGCGGCGAGCGCGTCTGCCAGCATCGTCCGGATGCGAAGCAGCGGATCCTGCGCCATCGGCTTGCCGCGCTCGGCCGCCAGCAGGTTCTGCACCCCGCGGATCGTATAGCCCTCTTCGCTCAGCAGCTGGTGGATGCGCCGCACCAGCGTGACGTCCTCGGGGCGATAGTAGCGGCGCTGCCCGGCGCGGGTGACCGGCCGCAGCTCGGAAAAGCGGCTTTCCCAGTAGCGCAGCCGGTGCTGCGGCAGGCCCAGCTCGGCCGCGACCTCGCCGATCGTGCGAAAGGCCGTCGCCGATTTCTCGGACACGGATGAAATCCTCAGCTGGCAGCGACGATGCGGTCGCGCATCATCTGGCTGGCACGGAAGGTCAGCACCCGGCGCGGCGCGATCGGCACCTCTACCCCGGTCTTGGGATTGCGGCCCACGCGCTCGCCCTTGTCGCGCAGCACGAAGCTGCCGAAGCCCGAGATCTTGACGTTCTCGCCCTTATGCAGAGCCTCGCACATGTGGCCGAGGATATCCTCCACCAGCTTGGCTGAATCGGCGCGTGAAAGCCCGACTTCCTTGTGCAGTGCCTCTGCGAGGTCCGCGCGTGTCAACGTCCCGCCCGCAGTCATGGCAAACCCCCTACCCAGTGAATGCGCCAAGCCGCGTACCACAAGGTTGCCCTTGGTCAAACCACCGGCTGCCGGCCGTGCGTCCGGCCAGCCAAGCCGATCAGAAGCGAACCACCGCCGCGCCCCAGGTGAAGCCGCCGCCCATCGCCTCGAGGACGATCAGGTCGCCGCGCCGGATGCGGCCATCGCGGACCGCCGTATCGAGCGCCAGCGGGACGGAAGCCGCCGAGGTATTGGCGTGCTGGTCGACGGTGACGACGACCTTCTCCGGTGCGAGGCCGAGCTTGCGCGCGGTCGCTTCCAGGATGCGGGCGTTCGCCTGGTGCGGCACCACCCAATCCACATCTGCGGAGGTGAGCCCAGCCGTTCCGAGCGACTCCTCCATTACCTGCGCCAGGTTGACCACCGCGTGGCGGAAGACCTCCCGCCCCTTCATCCGCAGCTTGCCGACCGTACCCGTGGTGGAGGGGCCTCCGTCGACATAGAGCAGACCGTTGTGGCGGCCGTCGGCGTGAAGCTTGGTCGCGAGGATACCCGGCGCGTCCGCATCCTCGGATTCGCGGGCTTCGAGCACCACGGCGCCGGCACCGTCGCCGAACAGCACGCAGGTCGCGCGATCTTCCCAATCCAGGATGCGGCTGAACGTCTCCGCGCCGATAACCAGCGCGCGCTGATGTGCACCGGCGCGGATCATGCTGTCCGCGACCTGCACCGCATAGAGAAAGCCGGAGCACACCGCCGCCACATCGAAGGCGACGCAGTCGTTGACGCCGAGCGCTGCTTGGACCGTCGTTGCGGTCGCGGGGAAGGTCTGGTCGGGCGTGGCGGTCGCAAGGACGATCAGGTCGATCGCGTTCGGCTCGAGACCGGCTGCCGCGATCGCCTTGCTTGCCGCCTCGATCGCGAGCGACGAGGTCGTCTCGCCTTCCTCGGCGATGTGGCGGAAACGGATGCCGGTCCGTTCGACGATCCATTCGTCCGTCGTCTCGACCCGCTCCGCAAGCTCGGCGTTGGAGACGCGGCGCTTGGGAAGGGCGGAGCCGGTGCCGGCGATCACGGAGCGACGAATCATGCGGCCTTCGCTTCGATCGCTGCCAGGTCCTCAGCGATCCGATGGGTTAGGTTGTTGCGCACCAGCTTGGCCGCGACCTCGATCGCGTTCGAGACGCCGGTGGCGTTCGCACCGCCATGGCTCTTCACCACCAAGCCGTTCAAGCCCAGGAAGATCGCGCCATTGTGATTGTTCGGGTCGAGGTGATGCCGCAGCAGGTCGGTCGCGGGCTTGGAGATCAGGAAACCGACCTTGGAGCGGACCGAACTGCGGAAGGCGCGCTTGAGCAGGTCCGCCACGAAGCGGGCGGTACCCTCGGCAGTCTTGAGCGCGATGTTGCCCGAGAAGCCGTCGCACACCACCACGTCCACTTCGCCACGCGAGAGGCGGTCGCCCTCGATGTAGCCCGTGAAGGTGAGCGGCAGGTGGGTGGAGGCACGGATCGCCGCAGCCGCATCGCGGACGCTGTCGATGCCCTTCATGTCCTCGGTGCCGATGTTGAGCAGCGCGACGCGCGGGCTCTCCAGGTCGAGCACGGCGCGGGCATAGGCAGCCCCCATCACCGCGAACTGGACGAGGTTGCGCGCATCGCACTCGGCATTGGCGCCGAGGTCGAGCATCACCAGGTCGTTCTCGCCCAGGCTCGGCAGCAGCGCTGCCAGCGCCGGACGATCGATGCCCGGCATGGTCCGCAGCGCGAGCTTGGCCATCGCCATCAACGCGCCGGTATTCCCGGACGAAACGGCGGCGGCTGCCCGGCCCTTCTTCACCAGATCGATGGCGATTCCCATCGACGTGGTGCGGGCGCGACGGATCGCCTGGCTCGGCTTGTCCGAAGACCCGACCAGTTCCGGCGCGTGGACGACCTCCGACGCAGCGGTGAGATTGGGGTGCGACTGGAGACCGGCGCGAATCGCCGTCTCGTCGCCCACCAGCAGGAACCGCAACCCGGGATTGCGGCGACGCGCCTGGGCGACGCCGGCAAGCATCACCGCAAGGCCCTCGTCACCGCCCATCGCATCGACGGCGATCCACGAGTCCTCGGCCACCACGCCAGCGCCTCCGTTTGCGGTCAGGCTCAGCCTTCGACCGAGATGATCTCGCGGCCGTTATAGTGACCGCAACCCGTGCACAGGTTGTGCGGGCGCTTCAGCTCGCCGCAGTTCGGGCACTCCTGGAACGACTCGATCGAGAGCGAGTCGTGCGCGCGCCGCATGCCCCGGCGGGAGGGCGAGGTCTTTCTCTTGGGAACTGCCATGTCGGCACCTTTACCGGAAATCTAAGGATCGTTGGCCGTGAAATACCCAAGTTTCGATCGGGCAAGCAGTGCCGGGCGACCGGCCGCTCGCCGGACCGGCAGCATGGGCCATGTCACGAAGCGAGCCGCGCCTATAGCGTTTTTGGCAGTGGTTGCAAGCTTGTGGCGGGAACGCGCCTCAGCGGCCGTCCGCAACTCCCCTGCCGGCCAGCACCGAATCGGCGACAAAGGGATTGGTCTGCCGCTCCTGCTCGAAGCGCCCGGGCTGCCCGTGACCGGGGATGAAGCTCGTATCATCGCCCATCGGCCACAGCTTGGTGACGATCGAGTCGATCAGCGCCTCGTGATTCGAAAGCGGGAAGTCCGTCCGGCCGACCGAGCCCGCGAACAGCACATCGCCCACCAGCGCGAACTTGGTGCCGGGATGGTGGAAGACGACGTGACCCGGGGTGTGTCCGGGCGTCTCGTACACGTCGAACGCAACCTCCCCCACCGTCACCTGGTCGCCTTCGACCAGCCAGCGATCGGGTTCGAACGGCACCCCGCGCAGGCCCCATCGCTTGCCGTCTTCATCCAGGCGCGCGATCCAGAACCGATCCGCCTCATGGGGCCCCTCGATGGGCACGCCCAGCGCATCGGCCAGTGGCTTTGCCTCGCCACAATGGTCGATGTGGCCGTGGGTCAGCAGTATCTTCTCGATCGTGACGCCGTTCTGCTCGGCAGCCTGGCGAAGCCGGTCGAGGTCGCCGCCGGGATCGACAAAGGCGCCCCGCATCGTCCTGGTACACCACAGCAGCGTGCAGTTCTGCTGGAGCGGCGTCACCGGCACGATCGCCGCACGGATGGGAGAAGGCGTCATCCGGACGGGATAGGCGCGCATGCGGGCTTGCGGCAAGCGCCGCGCCGCTGCAATCCGCGAGGGGATGCTCTTGCACGACGCCACGCCCTTCGTCCTCCTGGACGATGCCCGCCCCGGCGGGACTGCCCGGCTGTACCGGAACCCGCGTGCCGTCGTGCAGGCGGATACTCCCGCGGACGTGGCGCCGCTGCTGCAGGCGCTGGATGGTGCCCAGGAAGAGGGTCGGGCAGTTGCGGGCTTCCTGAGCTACGAAGCCGGGCGGGTCATCGAGGGCATGGCAGCCGCCCCTGCCGGCGCGCTGCCGCTTGGCTGGTTCGGCATCTTCGACGCGCACGAGCAGCTGGATGCCGATGCGCTCGCTGCCCTGCTTCCGGACCCCGCCGGCGCCTGGATCGGCACGCCCGAGCCCGAACTCGACTATGCCGGCTATGCCGAGGCGTTCGATCGCGTCCGGGGGTGGATCGAAGCAGGCGACATCTATCAGGCCAACCTGACCTTCCGCGCGACCGCTCCCGTTCTGGGGGACCCGCGCGCGCTCTATGCCGCGATCCGGCCGCGCGCAGCGGCAGGGCATGGCGCGCTGGTGTGGACGGGTGCCGACTGGCTGCTCTCCTTCTCTCCGGAACTGTTCTTCCGGATCGAGGGCACCACCGTTTCCGCCCGGCCGATGAAGGGAACCGCCCGCCGGGACCCGGATCCGGTCCGCGACGCAGCCGCCGCAGCGGCCCTTGCCGAGGATCCCAAACAGCGCGCCGAGAATCTGATGATTCTCGACCTGTTGCGCAACGACATCGCCCGTGTGGCGGTCGCCGGCAGCGTGGAAGTTCCCGAACGCTTTGTGGTCGAGCGCTACCCGACGGTGCACCAGATGGTCTCCAGCGTGCGCGGCATCCTGGCTCCCGGCAGCAGCCCGGCCCAGGCGCTGGCGGCGCTGTTCCCCTGCGGCTCCGTGACCGGCGCACCGAAGCGCCGGGCGATGGAGGTGATCGAGGCGGTGGAGCGATCGCCGCGCGGTGTCTACACCGGCGCGATCGGCCGCATCGACGCGAATGGCGACGCTGCGTTCAACGTCGCCATTCGGACCCTCCACCTGAAACCCGATGCAGAGGCCGCGACGCTGGGGCTCGGCTCTGGTGTGGTCGCCGATTCGACGCCTGCATCCGAATGGCGCGAGTGCCACGACAAGGCGCGGTTCCTGGTCAACGGCCAGCGGCGATTCGATCTGATCGAGACCATGGCGTTCGACCCGCACCGGGGCATCCCGCTGCTCGAGCGACACCTGGAGCGCCTGAAGGCAAGCGCACGACGCCTGGGCTTCGCCTTTGATCGCCATGCCGCGCGCAACGAACTGCAAGCGGCCACCTTCCGGCTGGAGCAACCGTCGCGCGTACGGCTGCTGCTGTCGCCGAGCGGCGCGATCGCCGTCGAGGCAGGACCGCTGCCGCCGGCGCCCTCCGAGCCGGTTTCCATCGCATTGGTACCGCTGCCGGCGTCGCCGGCCGATTTTCGCCTGCGCCACAAGACGAGCGACCGCCGTTTCTATGACGCCGCGCGCCAAGGGTCCGGCTGCTTCGACGTGGCGTTCGTCGCCCCCGACGGACAGGTCACGGAAGGCAGCTTCACCTCGATCTTCGTCGAGCGCGACGGCCTGCTTCATACGCCGCCGCTCTCCGCCGGGCTGCTGCCGGGGGCGTTGCGGGCGGAGTTGCTTGGCACGGGCCGGGCGGTCGAGGCGGTCGTGCGGCCCGCCCACCTCGCGCAAGGTTTTTACGTCGGCAATGCCGTTCGCGGACTTATTCGTGCGCGGTTGGTTGCGGAGCCCCCCTCCCCCCGCTAAGGCGCCAGCGCCTTTTCTCCAGCGGGAATTCCGATGAAGACCTCTGCCGCGCTCGACCGTATCAGCCCCTCGCCCACGCTCGCCATCACCTCCAAGGTGCTCGAGCTCAAGCGCCAGGGCGTCGATGTGATCGGGCTGGGCGCAGGCGAGCCCGACTTCGACACGCCCGACTTCGTCAAGGAAGCGGCGATCGAGGCGATCCGCGCGGGCAAGACGAAATACACCAACGTCGACGGCACGGCCGAGCTGAAGGAGGCGATCGTCGCCAAGTTCAAGCGCGACAACGGCCTCGACTATGCCGTCAGCCAGATCAGCGTGAACGTGGGCGGCAAGCACACGCTGTTCAACGCGATGGTGGCGACGGTGAACCCGGGCGACGAGGTGATCGTGCCGGCCCCCTATTGGGTGAGCTATCCCGACGTGGTGCAGTTCGCCGGCGGCACGCCGGTGGTGGTGCAGGCGGGTGCCGACCAGGGCTACAAGCTGCGTCCCGAGCAGCTGGAGGCGGCGATCACCCAGCGCACCAAGTGGGTGATCCTCAACTCGCCGTCCAACCCGACGGGTGCGGCCTATACGGTCGAGGAACTACGCGCGCTCGGCCAGGTGCTCGAGCGCCATCCGCATGTCTGGGTGTTCGCCGACGACATGTACGAGCACATCCTCTACGACGATTTCCAGTTCGCCACGATCGCGCAGGTGTGCCCGTCGCTCTACGAGCGCGTGCTGACCGTGAACGGCTGTTCCAAGGCCTATGCGATGACCGGCTGGCGGATCGGCTTCGCCGCCGGCGCACCCTGGCTCATCAAGGCGATGTCGAAGCTGCAGTCGCAATCGACCTCGAACCCCTGCTCGATCGCACAGGCGGCGGCGGTGGCCGCGCTCAACGGCGACCGGGGCTTCTTGAAGGATCGCGCCGCGGCGTTCCAGAAGCGCCGTGACCTGGTCGTGGGCATGCTGAACGCGATCGACGGCGTGACCTGCCCTACCCCCGAAGGCGCCTTCTACGTCTATCCCGAAGTGTCGGGGCTGATCGGCAAGACCGCACCCAATGGCCAGGTAATCGCTACCGACGAGGATTTCGCCGGCTATCTGCTGTCGGACGCCAAGGTCGCGGTGGTGCACGGCGCGGCCTTCGGCCTCTCGCCTGCGATGCGGATCAGCTACGCGACCTCGGAAGACGTGCTGCGCGAGGCGTGCTCGCGCATCCAGGCGGCCTGCGCGGCGCTGCGCTAAGAGGCGCTCGCTCCAGCTTTTTTCCGCCGCGTCCCGACGCGGCGGAACTTCTTTGCACCGCAGCGTTTCGCGCGCGTGGCTTGCGAAGCCGCGTCGCCGATGCCAACTGGCGATGAACGGCACGGCCAGCCCCGGTTCAGCCCCGGCGGCCTATCCCCGAACAGCGAACGACACGGAGTCGCAAGCAACTGCAGTCCGCAGCTGCTCGCGACACGGCAATGGAACGACTCTGATGACGCAGAACAAGCCCCGCCCCGGTTTCTTCCGGCTTTTCCTCAGCGGCTTCGCGCTTGGCGCCGTAGCGCTGGTGAGCGTGCAGGTCGCGCAGCCGGCGCAGGCATCCTCCTGGGACGCGCCGGTCGAAGCCACGAACTGATCTCCAGGTGGCGCCCTTGCCCCTGTTGATCGGCAAGGACGCCCCCATATTCGCGGCATGCGCCGCATCTCTGCCCTGATCCTCCCTGCAGCCCTCGGGCTCGGTGGTCCCGCCCACGCCGAACGCGCAGTCCCGATACCGGCCGTCGAACATGAGAGCCCCTCCAGCGGCAGCCGTGCGGTCGCCGTGTTCGCAGGAGGCTGCTTCTGGGGACTGGAGGCGGTGTTCGAGCAGGTGAAGGGCGTTTCTTCCGTAATCAACGGCTATGCCGGCGGCACGCGGGCGACCGCCACCTACGCGCAGGTCTCGACCGAGCGCACCGGCCATGCCGAGGCGGTTCGCATCACCTATGATCCGCGCGTCGTCAGCTACGGGACGCTGCTGCGCGTCTTCTTCTCGGTTGCGCACGATCCCACGCAGCGCGATCGCCAGGGCCCCGACCGCGGCCCCAGCTATCGTTCCGCCATCTTTCCCCAAGACGCCGGGCAGCGTGCGACGGCCATCCGCTACATCCGGCAGCTGGACGCCGCGAAGCGCTTTCCCGGACCGATCGCCACCCGCATCGAAACAGGTAGGTTCTTCCCGGCGGAGGGCTATCACCAGGATTTCGCCCGCCGCAATCCGCGCTATCCGTACATCGTGCGCTGGGATGCACCCAAGGTAGCGGCCTTTCGCGCCGCCTTTCCTACTCTCGCGCGCTGAGGCTCAGATCAGCGCGAGCGCCGACAGTTCGCCGATGAGCCGCGGCGGCAGCTCGGCAATGCCTGCGCTGCCCTGGCCAAGATCCGGCGGCGCATCGGCTGCCTCCAGATAGCGCCAGCCTTGGTGCGCGCGCTTGGGGCGCGCCTGGACCAGCACAAGGTCGGCCGCGAGATGAATCGCCACCCGTCCTCCCTCCGCCTCGCCGAAACCCAGGATCGGCGACCGCGCGACCAGCTGGTGCTTGAGGATCCAGAACAGCGATCCGCCTTCGATCTCGGCGGCGCGCTTGGGCAGGTAGCGCGTCGTCAGCGCCCCACCCTCGGCCGCGCGCAGGCGCAGCCGTTCGGCGAGGTGATCGACGCTTTCGATCGCGAACGCGACCTTGGTGAGATGAAGTGGCACGCCGTGGATCTGGGGATTGAAGCGATGGCGCTCAAGTCAGCCGGTGAGCCCGGCCACCGTCGCCAGGCCGAGGAAGGCCAGGAAGCCCATCGAGTCGGTGGTCATGGTCACGAACACGGACGAGGCCACGGCCGGATCGGCACCGAAGCGCTCGAGGGTCAGCGGCACCAGAACCCCGGCCAGGCCCGCGATCAGGATGTTCGTCATCATCGCTGCGCCGATCACGGCACCCAGCCAGGGATTGCCGAACACCAGGCTCACGCCAATGCCGATCAGCAGGGCGATGGTGGCGCCGTTCATCAGCGCCACCTGGATCTCGCGCAGGATCGATCGCACCGTGTTCGACTGGGTGAGTTGGTTGGTCGCAAGCGCGCGCACCGTCACCGCCATGGTCTGGGTGCCAGCGTTGCCGCCAACGCCCGCCACGATCGGCATCAGCGTCGCCAGAGCGACCATCCGCGCGATCGTATCCTCGAACAGCGCGATGATGGTGGAGGCGACCAGCGCGGTAAACAGGTTGGTGACCAGCCAGCGTACGCGGGTGCGATAGCTTTCCAGCACCGGCTGGTTGATGTCGCCCTCGCCCGCACCCGACAGCAACAACGCGTCCTCGCCGGCTTCTTCCTGGATGATGTGGACGATGTCATCGACGGTGATGACGCCGACCAAACGACCGCTGCCATCGACGACGGCGGCCGAAATCAGCGCGTATTTCTGGAAGCGTAGCGCCACCTCTTCCTGGTCCATGTCGACGGGGATCAGCGTCTGCTCGCGCTTCATCACGTCGCTGACCGAGACCGAACGCGGCGAGCGCAGGATCCAGGACAGCTGGCAGGTACCGACCGGGCGATGCGCCGGATCGACGACGAAAATCTCCCAGAAATCGGTGGCCAGCGACTCGCTGCCACGCAGGAAGTCGAGCACGTCGCCGACGCTCCAATGCTCGGGCACCGCGATCAGCTCGCGCTGCATTAGGCGGCCGGCCGATTCCTCGGGGTAGCTCAGCGCCTCCTCGATTGCCGCGCGATCGTCCGGGTCGAGCGCGCGCAGCACCGCGCGCTGGTCCGTCTCGTCCAGGTCCTCGATGATCGCGACCGCGTCGTCGGTATCGAGTTCGGCGGCGAGATCCGCGACCTGGTGCGGTTCGAGCGACTCGATCAGCGCATCGCGGACCCAGTCGTTCATCTCGGCCAGCACGTCGCCGTCCAGGCGATCGGCCACGGCGGAGGCGAGCGCCGGGCGTTGTTCGCCCGGCACCAGCTCGAACAGGTCGGCCAGGTCGGCCGGGTGCAGCGGCTCGACCAACGCGCGCACCGTTTCGACATCGTCCGCTTCGACCGCATCGAGCACCGCGGAGACGAACTCGGGCTTCAGCCGGTCGTCGGCGTCGAGTTCACTTTCGGCGATGTCGTGGGCGGGAAGCTCGGTCTCGCTCATGGCTCGGCTCCCCTCGCTGGCGTTGCGCGCCCGCTCTAGCGGCGGTGGCCGCGGTTGCAACCTCCAGGCCGCGGCTCTACGGACGGCATTCCCTATTTTTCCTGATTTCCGGAGCGTTTATGTCCGATCTTCCCAGCACGCTCGTGATGACGCTCGACACGGGCGAAGTGCGTATCCGGCTGCGTCCGGACCTGGCCCCCAAGCACGTCGAGCGCATCACCAAGCTCGCCGACAGCGGCTTCTACGACAACGTCGTGTTCCATCGCGTGATCGCGGGCTTCATGGCGCAGGGCGGCGATCCGACCGGCACCGGCACCAGCGGCTCCAAGGAGCCGAACCTGCCGGCCGAGTTCAGCCGCGAGCCGCACGTCCGCGGCACCTGCTCGATGGCGCGCACGATGGATCCGAACTCGGCCAATAGCCAGTTCTTCATCTGCTTCGACGACGCCCGCTTCCTGGACGGCCAGTACACCGTCTGGGGTGAAGTGATCGAAGGCATGGATGCCGTCGACGCGCTGCCCAAGGGCGAGCCGCCGCGCCAGCCCGGCAAGATCCTCAAGGCCCGCAGCGAGGCCTGATCCAGAAGGCCGGTCGCCCGGGGGGCGGCCGGCTTTTTCTTGGCCTCCAGGTCGTGGGTATTGTCCCCGCGAAGTCGGGAAGCCGTCCGGTGGCCCCTGCCCACGTCAGGGGCACGGCCGCGAGCTCTCGCTAGATATTCTGCGCGCCCAGCGCTTCGATCAGCCAGTCGTGGAACAGCCGCGCCGGCTCCTGCTGCATCATGCGGGGGCGGCACACGAACCAGTGGCTGTAGGTGCTCTCCACCGACATATCGAATAGCCGGACGAGCCGCGCATCGCGTGCCTCCTCGAAATGCGATTCGAGCATGAAGGCGACGCCCAGCCCCTGCGCCGCCGCCTCCAGCATCAACGCACCGGAATCGAAGAAGTCCGTCGCCGCCGGCTCCAGATAGGGAAGTCCGGCCGCTTGCCGCCAGTCGGTGAAGGTGTCCGGCATGTCGCGATGGATCAGCGCGGTGAGCTTGGACAGCTGCTTGGGATCGGTCAGCGGCATTTCCTCCACCAGAGCGCGCGACGCGATCGCATAGACGCGGTTCCGGTCCAGGCGCCGCGAGTAGAGCGCCGGGTCGATGGTGTGGCCAAGCACGATGCCGACGTCGATGCCGTCACCGAGCCGAGCAAGGCTGTGCCCCGCCGTATCGACGTCGAGATGGAGCTCCGGATGGCGCCGCTTGAGATCACCAAGGCGCGGCATCAGCTTCTGAGTCGCGAACAGCGGCAGGACGCCCAGTCGAAGGCGCAGCAGGTCCGACCCCGCCGACATCCGCTCCACGGCGTCCGAGAGCGTATCGAGCGCATGCGAGATCATTCCCAGCAACCGCTCGCCGTCGTGGTTGAGGCGGAGTGCCTGGTGCCGCCGCTCGAACAGCGGCTTGCCGATGAAGCGCTCAAGCGCCTGAACCCGCCGGCTGAGCGCGGGACTCGACAAGGCAAGCTCCTCGGCCGCTGCCTTGATCGATCCAAGTCGGGCGACGTGCACGAATGCTTCGATCGCCGTGAGAGGAGGAAGCCGCCGCATCTGCTCCTGCCTTGTTGTTGCACCGCATCATAACCGTACCGCGCGATGGCGCTACCACCGCCGCGCACGAAGGGAATTAGCTCTTCGATTGCAGATTCTGCAACCGCGATATTTTCTTTCGCATTTGCACAAAAAAGCTCTGCACCGCATACGGAACAGGCCTTTCAGGCATCCTCTCCTAAACCTTTCACGGCCGGTCCTTGCGATCGGCCTTTTTTTTGCGCCTTGCCCGGCGAACCCTCGATCCTATCTCCCGCACTCGTTTCGAGAAGGTGAAAGGATGCCGATGGCCGACGACGACTCGCAAGCGCGCCGGATACAGGTGGCGAATTCGCGGCCTGAGGACAGCGGTCGCGGCATTGCGCACCTTCCCCGTGCCCTGATGACCTCGCTCGGCCTTGCCGAGGGAGACGTGGTCGAGATCGTCGGCAAGCGGACGACACCCGCCCGCGCGGTCGGCCCCTATGGCGAGGACGAGGGCCTCGATCTGGTCCGGCTGGACGGCCTGCAGCGGGCGAACGCCGGCGTGGGCGCGGGCGACTTCGTCGAGGTGCGGCGTGTCGAATCGAAGCCGGCCACGCGGGTGGTGTTCGCGCCCGCCCAGCAGAACCTGCGCCTTCAGGGGTCCAGCAATGCGCTGAAGCGCACCTTTTTCGGAAGGCCCATCTGCCAGGGCGACGTGGTGGCGACCGCCGGACACCAGCGCGTGACGGACCCTGCCATCCAGCGCTTCGTCAACGCCCCCGCCTATGCGCTGCAGGAAATCCGCCTCGCCGTTGTGTCCTCGACTCCCAAGGGCGTCGTGCACATCGACGAGAACACCGAAATCGAGCTGCGGCCCGAATATGAGGAGCCGCGCGAGGTGCGCCGCGCCGACGTCACCTATGACGACATCGGCGGCATGGCCGGCACCATCGACCAGCTGCGGGAAATGGTCGAACTGCCGCTGCGCTATCCGGAGCTGTTCCAGCGCCTGGGCGTCGATCCGCCCAAGGGCGTGTTGCTCCATGGGCCGCCCGGCACCGGCAAGACGCGCCTGGCGCGCGCGGTCGCCAACGAGAGCGATGCCGACTTCTTCCTGATCAACGGGCCCGAGATCATGGGCTCGGCCTATGGCGAGTCGGAAAAGCGGCTGCGCGAGGTGTTCGAGGAAGCGAGCCAGAACGCACCCTCGATCGTGTTCATCGACGAGATCGACTCGATCGCGCCCAAGCGCGGGCAGGTGTCGGGCGAGGCCGAGAAGCGGCTCGTGGCGCAGTTGCTGACGCTGATGGACGGGCTGGAAGCGCGCGCGAATGTCGTGGTGATCGCCGCGACCAACCGGCCGGAGGCGATCGACGAGGCGCTGCGGCGCCCAGGCCGCTTCGACCGCGAGATCGTGGTCGGCGTGCCCGACGAGCGCGGCCGTCGCGAGATCCTGGGCATCCACACCCGCGGCATGCCGTTGGGCGAGGGGGTCGACCTCACCGAACTGGCGCGGACCACCTATGGCTTCGTCGGCGCGGACCTGGCGGCGCTCACCCGCGAGGCGGCGATCGAGGCGGTGCGGCGGATCATGCCGAAGCTCAACCTGTCGGAGCAGACGATTCCGGCAGAGGTACTCGACACGCTGTCGGTCGGCCGCGACGACTTTCTGGAGGCGCTGAAGCGCGTCCAGCCCTCGGCGATGCGCGAGGTGATGGTGCAGGCACCCCAGGTACGCTGGGAGGATGTCGGCGGGCTGGACGAGGCGCAGATGCGCCTGAAGGAAGGCGTCGAGCTGCCGCTCAAGTCGCCTGACGCGTTCCGCCGGCTGGGCATCCGTCCGGCCAAGGGCTTCCTGCTCTATGGCCCGCCGGGCACCGGCAAGACGCTGCTCGCCAAGGCGGTCGCACGCGAGGCGGAGGCGAACTTCATCGCCACCAAGTCGAGCGACCTGCTGTCGAAATGGTATGGCGAAAGCGAGCAGCAGATCGCGCGGCTGTTCGCCCGTGCCCGCCAGGTCGCGCCGTGCGTGATCTTCATCGACGAGCTCGACAGCCTGGTGCCTGCACGGGGCGGCGGCATGGGCGAGCCGCAGGTCACGGAGCGGGTGGTGAACACCATCCTGGCCGAGATGGACGGACTCGAAGAGCTCCAGTCGGTGGTGGTGATCGGGGCGACCAACCGGCCGAACCTGGTCGACCCGGCGCTGCTGCGCCCCGGCCGCTTCGACGAACTGGTCTATGTCGGGGTGCCGGATCAGGCTGGGCGGCGGCGGATCCTGTCGATCCAGACCGAGAAGATGCCGATCGGCGAGGATGTCGACCTGGATGCGATCGCGGCCGAGACCGAGCGCTTCACCGGTGCGGACCTGGAGGATGTGGTGCGGCGCGCGGGCCTGATGGCGCTGCGCGAGTCACTCTCCAACACCTCCGTGGGCATGTCCCATTTCCGCCAGGCGCTCGGCGAGTCGCGCGCCTCGGTCACCGCGGAAATGGAGCAGGAGTATCGGCAGATGTCCGCCAAGCTGAAGCAGGACGCGGTCGCGATTCAGCCGATCGGCTTCATCGCTCCCGGAATGGTACAGCCGCGCGGCGAGAAGCAGTAATGGGACCGCGCGCCGCCTCCTGCACGGAAGCGGCGCGCGCCTTCCTTGGAAGGGCGTCGTTCGCCGCGCTGTGATACCGCATCGCGTCACGACGAAACCGTTCGGCTTGCATCTTCGTTTCGGTTTTGCGACGACAACTTCGACGCGGCTGCGGCCGCCCCGCCCAAGGATTTCCATGAACACCAGTTCCACCACCGCCAGCCGACGGAGCCCCAAGCGCGTTCCTTCCCCGGCGGGCATGTTCCTGCGCGGATTCGTCAAGCATCCGGTGATGGTGGGGTCGGTGATCCCCTCTTCGGGCAAGCTGATCCGCAAGATGCTGGCACCGGTCGACTGGGCCAACACCAAGGTGTTTGTCGAATATGGCCCGGGCGTGGGCACCTTCTGCCGCCCGATCCTGGAACGGATGGCACCGGACGCGCAGCTGATCGCGATCGATACCAACCCCGAGTTCATCGACTACCTGAACGGTACGATCCTCGACTCGCGCTTCTCGGCGGTGCACGCCTCTGCGGCCGACGTGGTCCAGATCGTCGCCGACCACGGGCATGCCCATGCGGACTATGTGCTGTCCGGCCTGCCGTTTTCGACCCTGCCGCCGGGCATCGGCGACAAGATCGCCACTGCCACCGCAGAGGTGTTGCGGCCGGGCGGTGCGTTCCTGGTCTATCAGTTCAGCCCCAAGGTCCGCGACTTCCTCTCGCCCAATTTCGAGCGGATCGACCATGACATGGAGTGGTGGAACGTGCCGCCGGCGCAGCTGTATTGGGCCTGGAAGGACTGAGCCTTCAGAGCGCTGCCCTTCCCGCGCTGAGGTTCCCGAGGGGCCGCGTGCACAGCCACGCGGCCCCTCGTCAATTCCACTGGTTGACGCGGGGCCAGGGGCACAACACATCTAGGTTCATGGACTATCTGAACCTGTCGGAATCCGAGTGGCGCAAGCGACTGTCGCCCCAAGCCTATCATGTGCTGCGGGAGGCGGGGACCGAGCGCGCCTTTGCCGGCCATTACAACGACAACAAGGCCGACGGCATCTATCGCTGCGCCGGATGCAGCAACGAGCTGTTCGACAGCCTCGACAAATATGATTCCGGGTCCGGTTGGCCGAGCTTCACGCAGCCGATCGCCGAGGATCGGGTGACCAACCACAGCGATACCAGCCACGGTATGCGTCGCGTGGAAACGCGCTGCGCGCGCTGCGACGGGCATCTGGGCCATGTCTTTCCGGACGGCCCGCCGCCCACTGGTCTGCGCTATTGCATGAACTCGGTCGCGCTCGACTTCCGCCCACGCGCGCAAAGCGGCGGCTGATCGCAAGAACGGCGTTGCGCGCTTGTGGGCGGCGCCCGCAGCGCGTAATCCGGCACGGCTTCCATGGCCACCCGCACCCGTAAACGCCCGCCCGCGCCCCGGTGGCGCCGCATCCTGCTCTGGACCCTGGGTTCGGGGCTTGCCCTTCTATTGCTCGCCGCCCTCGGCCTCACCGTCGCGGTGATGAACGCGCGGGCCAATCTGCCGAGCTTTGGGGAACTCAAGTCCTCCCCGAACGGGCAGATGATCCGGGTACGCGCCGCCGATGGCACCATCCTCGTGTCGCTGGGTCCCAGCTACGGCGAGTGGATCCCGTACGACGAAATTCCGCCAGTGATGCGCGAGGCGATGGTCGCCGTGGAGGACCGGCGCTTCCGCTCGCATTGGGGCGTGGACCCGGTCGCCATCGCGCGCATCATCAAGTTCGCGATCGACAACCACGGCAACGGCCGGCGCCTGCAGGGCGCGTCGACCATCACCCAGCAGGTGGCGCGCACCATCTTCCTCTCTAACAGCTACACGGTGAGCCGGAAGCTGCGCGAGGTCGTGCTGGCGCTGGCGCTGGAACGCAAGTTCACCAAGGACCAGATCCTCGAGCTGTACCTCAACAAGGTCTATTTCGGCGGCGGCGCCTATGGGATCGACGCGGCCTCCCGCCGCTTCTTCGGCCATCCTGGCACCTCGCTGGACTTGTCGGAAGCGGCAGTCATCGCCGGGCTGGTGAAGGCACCCTCGCGCTATTCGCCGACCGCCGATGCCGAGGCGGCCGTCGGCCGCGCCGGCGTCGTGCTGGAGCTGATGCAGGAGACGGGCGCAATTAGTGCGAGCGAGGCCGCATCGGCCGATCCGCATGCGGTGAAGCTCGCCCCGGAGCCCAAGCAGAACAGCGTCCGCTATTTCACCGACTGGGCATTGCCGCAGCTCGAGACGCTGATTGACGAAACAGACGCGCCGCTGGACGTCTGGACCACGCTGGACCTGTCGATGCAGCGGGCGGCGGACCAGGCGATTCGCGCCAACGCGCCCGCCGGGGTACAAGGCGCGTTGCTGTCGCTCGATCGCGACGGCGCCGTGCGGGCGATGGTTGGCGGCAAGGACTATGTGTCCTCGATCTACAACCGTGCGACCCAGGCGACCCGCCAGCCCGGTTCGGCGTTCAAGCTGTTCGTCTATCTGGCTGCGCTGGAAGCGGGCTACAAGCCTGAGGACCAGGTGGTCGACGAGCCGGTGACGATCAACGGGTGGAGCCCCCGCAACAGCTCCGGCCGCTTCAACGGCTCGATGAGCCTGCGATCGGCGTTCGCCTATTCGATCAACACCGTGGCTGCGAAGCTGGGGCGCGACGTCGGCTACACCACCGTCGCCGACATGGCCCGCCGCTTCGGCATCACCACGCCGATCGACACGCGTCCGGCAATGGTGCTGGGCACCTCCGACGTGCGGCTGATCGACATGACCCGCGCCTTCGCATCCGTGTCGCAGAAGGGCGTTGCGGTGACTCCCTATGGCATCACCCGTGTGACCGCCGGTGGATCGGTGATCTACCAGCACCAGGTCGACACCTCGCGCGTGCTGGTCGCGCCTTATGTCGCCGCGCAGATGACGGACCTGCTCCAGACCGCTGTCGCGACCGGCACCGGCCGGGCCGCGCAGATCGGCCGTCCGGTAGCGGGGAAGACCGGCACGACCTCGTCCAACAAGGATGGCTGGTTCCTGGGCTTCTCGAGCGGGCTGACGACGGGGGTCTGGATGGGTCGCGACGATGCCCGTGCGGTCGGCGGCCTGCAGGGCGGCACTGCGCCCGCGCGTGCCTTTGCGAGCTTCATGCAAAAGGCGGTCGCCAGTCGCCCGATCGAAAATTTCGAGACTCAGGTGACACTGCCCGAGTGGCAGGAAGAACCGGACGCCGAGTCCTACTATGGCGAACCCGACAACGGCGTGTTCGTCGACGAGAACGGCTATCCGATCGAAGGGCCGTCCGAGCCGGAGGCGTTGCCGCCGGCACAAGTTCAGCAGCAGCCCACGCGCACGCCCTACGAAGAGCCGGCGCCGCGCGAGACGTTGGACCAGGAGTGGCTGGATCGGGCGATCGGCCGGACCGGGCCGCCGCGGGAGTCCGCACCGCCACCGCGCCGGCCCGCACCGGGCGATCCCAGACGATCGGTCGAACGCCCGGGCTATGACCCGGACGCGCGCCCGTACCAGTGAAGGGACGCACCGTGCGCGCGGAGCCATGCGCGCGCCGGTGCCGGATCGGCTTCCAGCAATCGTGCCACGGCGGCATGGAAGGCCGGGCTGTGGTCCATGTGCAGTCTATGCGCGACCTCATGCGCCACGGTCGCGCGCAGCACGAACGCAGGCGCCAGGATCAGCCGCCAGCTGTAGCGGATCGCCCCGGACCCCGTGCAGCTGCCCCACCGACCGCGCGGGTCGCCGATGGCCACCTGAGTGACGGTCACCCCCGCCCGCATGGCGTAGTGCTGTGTCTCCTTGGACAGCAGCGCCAGCGCCTCGCTTCTTAGCCAGCGCTCCACGCGCGCGGGCACCCGCTCGATCGGCCCTCCGCAGCGAAGCAGATCGCCTTCGCGCACGGGGCTGCGGCCGGCTTTCTCTTCCCAAAGGATTCGCAATTCGGCATCGCCGAAGGGGATGGTTTCGCAAGGGGCGAAGGGCCGCGCTTCCGGAAGCCGTGCCTGTTGCGCGTCGATCCAGGCCCGCTTGCTCTCCGCCCAGGCAAGCGCCGGGCGGAGCGCCGCACGAGCGGGGAGGGTGAGCCGCACGCGTCCCGTCGCCGGATCCACCGACAGACGCGCGCGGCGTGCCCTTGGATGGCGGACGACCTCGATCGGCGCGCCTGGCGCTTCGTTCACAGCGGGCGATCGACCAGATGATGCTCGAGATCGCCGGCATCGTCCTCGGAGATGGTCCACCCGCGGGTCGACTCCCCGGCGGCATGCACGGCTTCCCGATCTCCGCAGACGAGATAATGCCAATCGGGCAGCGGCTCGTCGTTGGCGCGCAGCCGGTAGGCGCAGGTCGAAGGAAGCCACTCGATGTGGGGGACCGATCGTGCGGTCAGCCGCACGCATTCGGAGACATAGGCGTGGCGATGGCGGTAATCGCTGCACTGCCCGGAGCGGCGATCGAGCAGCCTGCAGGACACGTTGGTCGCCATCAGCTCACCCGTTTCCTCGTCCTCCAGCTTGTGCACGCAGCACTTGCCGCAGCCGTCGCACAGAGCCTCCCACTGCGCGCGATCGAGCTTGGAGAGGGGGGTATCTTCCCAGAAACGATCGCTCATCGCACCCACCGTTCGAGTTCACGGGCGATCGCCTCGGGGCCCTGGTCCGTGGGCAGCAACGCGATCGGCTGGCCATCCGGGCCCATCAGATAGGCCTGGGTCCCATGATCCATCAGATATTCGGTCGCGCCCGCCTCCCGGCGCTTCGCGAACGGGACCGCATAGGCACGCGCAACCTGCGCGATCGCCTGTGGCGTGCCGGTGAGGCCAACCATCCGCGGATGGAACGCAGCGACATAGCGTCCCACGACCTCGGGCGTATCCCGCTCCGGATCGACGGTGATGAAGATCGGCACGACCTTGGGAGCCAGATCCGCATGCGCGCCCTCGAACGCCTTGAGCCCGGCGGCGATCTTCTGGAGATCGACCGGGCAGACATCCGGGCAGAAGGTGTAGCCGAAGTAGACGATGCGGTAGCGGCCGGCGAAGTCAGTATCGCGAACCGTCTTGCCTGCCCCATCGGTGAGCGCAAACGCGCCGCCGATGCGCGCGCCGGCAAGCGGCGGCTCCTGAGACGGGCCGTTCGTCGCCCCCCCGCATCCGGCGAGAAGCAGCGCGAGCGACAACATCGGGACGGTGGCGAGGCGAGCGAAGCGTTTCATGGTGTGATCAGCCATGATCTGATAGGCTTGCGCTTGCAAGCAGCCCCAGCGGATGAGTAGATTTCGCCCCATGTCCCGCGTCCTGAACCTGTGTCTCGCCGCCGCTCTCGTGGCGTCTCCCTCCATCGCCTCCGCCCAGCAGCGCTCGCAAAGCTACGAGTTCCTCGAAGCGGTGCGGAAGGGAGACGGGGACAAGGTCACCAACTTCCTGAACCAGCCTGGCCAGCTGCTGATCAACAGCAAGGACCGGACCACCGGTGACGCGGCATTGCACATCGTGGCGAGCCGTAGCGACAGCGTGTATCTTCGCTTCCTGCTTTCGAAGGGTGCGGATCCCAACATTCAGGATGCCGACGGCAACACGCCGGCGATGCTGGCGGTCGAGAAAGGCTTTACCGACGGACTGGACACGCTGATCCGCTACAAGGCCAATCTGAACCTTGCGAATTCCCGGGGCGAGACCCCGCTGATCCGGGCGGTGCAGCTGCGCCGCATCGATCTGGTGCGTACCCTGATCGAAGGCCGGGCCAACCCGGATCAGGCGGACGTCATGGCCGGCATGTCGGCGCGGGACTATGCCCGGCGCGACACGCGCACTCCTGCGCTGCTCAAGCTGATGGACGAAGCGCCCAAGGCCAAGAAGCCCGTCGTCGCCGGTCCGCGCCTCTAGGCGCGGGAAACGCGCGCGGCGGGCTACCAGCCCTGCACCGCGTCGGGATCGGTGACGCCGATCAGCCGACGCGCAGCACGGCGCGCGAAGGCGAGGGTGCAGCGCTTGCGGGTGGCCGCGGCCAGCGGCACTGTCGTCGCCTCCCGCAACACCGCGGCATCGTAGCGATCGGCGACCAAGATGCCGCAACGTTCGGGCAGGAATGCCTCGGTTTCGAGAATCGCGGTGTCGAAGCCGGCCGGCACTGCCCAGAAATAGCGATCGCAGTGGCCGAGGTAGTCGGTCCACTTGCCATCCCCGAGCAGGTCGCTGCGCGAAACCTTGATCTCGACGATGACGATGCGGCCGCGCGCATTGAGCGCCATCAGGTCGGCGCGGCGTCCACCGTCCAGCGGCACTTCCGCCATGGCGGTGCAGTCATGCCGCAGCAGCAGGCGGGTCACCCCGCGGGCGACATCCGCCGCCACCAGCGCACCAGCATCGACCGTGGACAACGCAGACGCGGCGTTCGGAACAAGCACGGAACCCATGCCGCGCTTGTTAGAACAATTCACGAACGCGGGGAAGCCCCGCGCCGCGACGATCAGCGGTAGAAGACGTGATTGCCGACAGAGGCGACGCGGGCCTTGCCCCAGCGCGGCGCAAGGCGACGGGCGTGGAAGAACAGCGCGCCGTCAGCAGGGCTGTCCCAGAGCGCGCGCTTTGCGACATGCGCCACGGCGACCGCAGTGCGCCATGCGGTGCTGCCCGCGTTCGGCTCGGGCAGCTTGCCGCCACGCACGAACGAGAACTGGCCCGGCTGCTTGAGCACGCCGCACGCAGTGTCGGGGAAGCGGCCCGACTGGGTACGGTTCAGGATGACTTCGGCAACGGCGAGCTGGCCGGAAAGCGGCTCACCCTTTGCCTCATAATAGATGCCGGTGGCGAGGCAGTTGATCTGCTCGTCTTCGCCTACATTCGACGGCTGCGCGGCAACCGCCGCAGCAAGCGAGCCAAAGGTGGCGGTGACGCTGGCCGTACCCACCGCCTGAACGATCGGGGTGGAGGCAGCGAAGGTAACGGTCTGCGGCTTCAGCGGGGAAGCGGCGGGGGCGACCGTCGTTGCGACGGTGGCCAGCTGGGTAACGGGGGCTGCGGGAACCTTTGCCGCGCTCTCCACGTTAACAGTCTCGACGGATGCACGTTCTGCTTCGAACGCAAAACCCGGAGTGGTGATCGCGCCCAGCAGCGCGACACAGAGATAGAGGGCCGCGGTGCACGCGGTCCGCTTCTTGGACGACATGGATCATCATTGCTATGCGGTTGGTGCGCGACCGATCGGCATGCCGATCGCCCGGGCTTTCCCCCCGACTGCGTCACCGACCGGTATCGCACCCCGGCGCGGCACAACGCCACGAAACAGTGGAACTCCCATCGCCGCGGCAGGAGATCGAGTCAATCAGCGAAGATCGTCTCAGCGGCGAGACGTTGTGCATCTGCGACATTCACCTCGACCACCCAGAGGTCAGGATCGCTGCGCCGACGCCGCTGCCAATAGTCGATCACCGCCCCTGGATCTCCGTCCTGGGGGCCCACCGGGACGATCGCACGACGGCCGTCCGGGCCGTAGCCGCGCTCGAACAGTTGGGAGGGGCCGCCGCGCTGCTCGACCAGCAGCAGCACGATTCCCGAGTCGCGGTCGCCGCGTGCCAGCACCATGGCGCTTCCGCCCGCCTGGTCGACCAGCCGCACCAGGGCGTTGACCGCAAGGGCGGTGGGAAAGCGGTCGCTCACGCGGCGCGATAGCCCGGCAGGCCCGCGAGCGGGATCTGCGAGCGCATGAAGGTGCCCGTACCCCGCGCCGCCTCCTCGCCATCAGGGCCGATCAGCCGGGCATCGGCAACGAACACGCGACGCTGGCCGCTGATCCAGCGTCCCTCGGCCACCACCGGCCCCGCGCGCAAGGGGCGGGTGAGCAGCAGGTTGAACGCGGTCGTGAGCAGGAAGCGATCGGTGACCAGGCTGTTCGCAGCATAGAAGGCCGCATCGTCGAGCATCTTGAAATAGCTCGTGCCGTGCGCGGCGCCGGCGGCGTGATAATGGGTTTCCTGAATCTCGAAATGGATGCGGGCCAGGCCGCTCTCCGGAATCTCTAGGCGGGACTCGAACAGCCGGTTGATCGGCGCGGCCGCGTAAAGCGACTCGAGCGCACGAAAATGGGCTTCCGCACCGGTCGGATCAGGCGGCGTCACGCGCCTCCACTCCCGTCAGCAGCGCGTACAGCGCGTCGGAGGACCCGGCGCCGCGCAGCTTCGCGCGGAAGTCCGCGTCCCGCAACGCCCGCGACACGCGCGCGAGCGCCTTCAGATGCTCGGCACCTTCGCTGGGCGAGAACAGCGCAAAGACGAGGTCGACCGGCAGGTCATCGACCGCTGCGAAATCGATCGGCTTGGCCATCCGCACGAACACGCCAACCACCGAGCCAAGGCCGGGGATGCGGGCATGGGGGGTCGCAGTACCGTTGCCGAACCCCGTAGATCCCAGCCGCTCGCGATGCGTCAGAAGATCGCAGGCCGCGCGCGCGTCCACGCCGGGCACGGTCGCAGCGACCGTGCCCAACTGCTGGAACAACGCCTTCCGGTTCACGGCTGGCACGCCGGCCAGCACGCGATCGGGCGTCAAGAGATCACTGAAGTCGATCATCAGGCGACTGGAATCTCCGGCAGCCCTCAGGCCGCGCGGTTGGGCTCGACCCAGCCGATCGTGCCGTCATGGCGCCGATAGACCATGTTGAACGCGCCGGTGCCGCTGTTCTTGAACAGCAGCGCGTTGGTGTTGCGCAGGTCGAGCATCATCACCGCGTCGGAAACGCTGGCATCCGGCACGTCGACCCGGGTTTCGGCGATGATCAGCGGTGCGTCGGCCTCTGCCTCTTCCTCGGCCTGGTTGCCGCCGAAGACGGTATAGCCGGCGTTGTCGAAGTCGTCATAGGCACCCGCCTGGGCGAGGGCGGTGGCCTCCACCGCGTTGCGGTCCTTCAGACGGCGGCTGTAGCGGCGCAGCTGCTTTTCGATCTTGTCGGCGGCGCCGACGAAGGCACCCTGCGCATCCTGACCCGAGTTATGCCCCTTGAGCACCAGACCCTGGGTGACGTGCGCGACGATGTCGCAGGTGAAGCCGTTGTCGTGGGGCCCCTTGCCGAAGGTCGCCGTCGCGGAGATCGCGCGCGCGAAATATTTGTCGGCGATGCCCTGGAGGCGCTCCTGGACCAGCTGCTTCAGCGCGTCGCCCGTGTCGACCTGATGCCCTGAAACCCGGATGTCCATACTTCTCTCCACTTATTGAACCGGCCTAGGCACAGTGCCCAGACCCGTCAACCAGCCGCCCCGGCAAGCCACAACGGCTGTTTGACCGTCTCTAGAAACGCTGCATGGGCCGCCAGTTCCGCATCGCTCGCGGCGAAAACCCGTGGCGGGCGCACCTTCGGCGCTGCAACGACGATGGTTTCCTCCACCTGCGGCGCTGCCGAGGCGAGCCCGAGCCCGATCTGGCGCCCCCCCATCAGCTCGACATAGACCTGCGCCAGAAGCTGCGCGTCCAGGAGTGCGCCGTGCAGCACCCGGCGGCTGCGATCGATCCCGAAGCGGACGCACAGGGCGTCGAGCGTATGCTTGGCACCGGGATGGCGGCTGCGCGCGATCAGCAGCGTGTCGACCATGCGGTCCATCAAGATCGCCGAGCGTTTGCAGAGGCCGAGCTCCCCATTGAGGAAGCCGAAATCGAACGAGGCGTTGTGCGCGATCAGCGGACTGTCGCCCAGGAACTCGAGCAGCGCGTCCACGCCCGCGTGAAACGCCGGCTTGTCCGCCAGAAAGGCGTCGGAGAGGCCGTGCACCGCCTGCGCCTCCGCCGGCATGGGGCGGCCGGGGTTGAAATAGGCGTGGAACACCCGGCCGGTCTCGACCCGGTTGAACAGCTCGACACAGCCGATCTCGACCAGCCGATCGCCGCCTGAGAAGCTGAGGCCCGTGGTTTCGGTATCAAAGACGATCTCGCGCATCCGACCGCTATTCCCCGTAAGAACCGGACAGGCAAGCGATCACGCGGTGAACCGCAGCCCGGGTCTCGGCGAGCGGAAGGTCCGTCGGAATGACGAAATCGGCGCGGGCGCGCTTCTCGGCATCAGGCAACTGGCGTGCGAGGATCGCCTCAAGTCGCGCGGGCGTCATTCCGGCGCGCGCCAACACTCGCTCCCGCTGCACCTCGGCGCTCGCGCTCACCACCGCCACCTTGTCGACATAGGCTTCGCCCCCAGTCTCGTAGAGCAGGGGGACATCGAACAGCAGAATGGGCGCCGATCCATGATCGCGGACAAAGGCGGCTCGTTCCTCGGCGACCGCGGGGTGGACGATCGCCTCCAGCCGGCAGAGCGCTTCCGGGTCGGCGAGTACCGCTTCCCCCAAGGCCCTGCGGTCGACGCCTTCCGCTCCGGTCGTGTCGGGGAACGCTGCCTCGATGGCCGCGACCAGGCGCCCGGCCGGCCCCTGCAGCCGGTGCACGGCGGCATCGGCGTCGAACACGGGAACACCGGCCTCGGCGAACATCGCCGCCACGGTCGACTTGCCCATGCCGATCGAACCGGTGAGGCCGAGGCGGATCATGCCAGCAGCAGCGCGCGCAACTCCTCGTCGCGGTCGCGCGGCGGCTGGGCATCGAACAGGATCTCGAATGCGAGTGCCGCCTGTCCCACCAGCATCTCTAGCCCGTCGACTGTTTCCAGCCCGCGTGCGTGCGCGGCGGTGAGCAACGGGGTTTCGAGCGGCGCATAGACGATGTCGTAGACCACCGCGTCTTCGCGCAGGGACGCGAGATCGAGGTCGAGCGGCGGCTGTCCCGTCATGCCCAGGGCACTGGCGTTCACCAGCAGCTTGGCAGCCGGCACCGGAGCCGAAAGCGGAAGCGCGTCGCCCTTCAAGCCGAAGCTGGCGAGCAGGGCGGCGCCCTTGAGCGGGTTGCGGTTGAGCAACGTGACGCGGCCGACATTCAGCTTCGACAGCGCGAACAGGATCGCCCGCGCCGCGCCGCCTGCACCGACGACGCAGACGGGAGCGCCTTCGAGCGGCAGCCCAGCGATGGGCGCGTAAAAGCCACCTGCGTCGGTGTTGGTGCCGACGAGGTGACCGTCTCCGTCGCGAAACACCGTGTTGATCGCGCCGATCGACTGGCGAACGCCGCCCCGGTCCTCGACATGGTCGAGGGCGGCGGTCTTGTGGGGCAGGGTGATGTTGCAGCCGCGCCAGGCAGGATCGGCACGGCGCGCATCGAAATAGGCCTTCAGCCCCTCCGCCTCCACGCGGGTCGCGCGATAGTCGCCTTCCATGCCGAGCGCGTCGAGCCAGAAGCGGTGGATGCGGGGCGACTTGGAATGGGTGATCGGGTCGCCGATCACCTCGGCATAGGGTTGCGTCACGACAACAAGACTCCTCTGTCCCGCAGATAGGCGGTGAGCGGCAGCAGCGGCAGGCCCAGGATGGTCCAGTGATCCCCGTCGATGCGATGGAACAGCTGCGCGCCCATGCCCTCGACGCGATAGCAGCCGACGCAGCCCGAGATCGCCGGCCACTCCGCGTCCAGATATGCATCGATGAAGGCATCGCTCAGCGCCCGCACGTGCAGGCGCGCGTGACCGATGTGACGCCAGATCGGGCGCCCGCCCTCGACGATCACCGCCGCGCTGTAGAGATCATGCTGGGCGCCGGAGAGTCGCCGCAATTGCGCGGCCGCGTCGTCCCGATCGGCAGGCTTGTCGAGCAACCCGCCGTCCGGCGCGGCGACGACCGAGTCCGCACCGAGCACCAGCCCGCCGGAGACGCGGGTCGCCGCGCGCATCGCCTTCAGCTCGGCAAGCGCATCGGCGAAGTCGCGCGCCCCGAGCCTCTCGGCCGCGAGCGCCGCCTTGGCCGCCTCCTCGTCGAGACCATTGGCCACGGCATCGTGGGCGATCCCGGCCGCAGCGAGCATCGCCCGGCGCGACGCGCTTTGCGACGCGAGCACCAGGCGTGGAGCGTCCGTCATTGCCGCTCCCCTTTCCGTTCCTGATAGAGGGTGATGATCGCCGCCGCCGTTTCCTCGATCGAACGCCGGGTGACGTCGATCACGGGCCACCCGTTGTCGGCGAACATGCGCCTGGCGAACGCGATTTCGCGCGCGACCGAGTCCTGTTCGACATAGTCGGTGTTCGCGGCCTGGTTGAGCGACAGCAGCCGGTTGCGCCGAATCTGGATCAGCCGATCGGCACTGGTGGTGAGCCCCACGATCATCGGATGCTTGAGCGAATAGAGCGCCGGCGGCGGCGGCGATTCCACTACGATCGGGATGTTCGCGGTCTTGTAGCCGCGATTGGCGAGATAGATGGAGGTCGGCGTCTTGGAGGATCGCGACACGCCTGCCAGCAGGATGTCGGCCTCCTCCCATTCCTCCCACAGCACGCCATCGTCATGGGCGATGGTGAACTGAATCGCGTCGACGCGCGCGAAATAGGCCGCGTCGAGGATATGTTGCCGCCCCGGACGCGCTTTCGCCTCCTGCCCCAGCAGACTGGACAAGGCATGGCTGACGCCATCGAGCGGCGCCACCGCCGGTAGGCCCATCACCCGGCAGCGCGCCTCCAGCGTCTTGCGAATCTCCGCATTGACCAGCGTGAACAGGACGATCCCCGGATTGTGGGCGATCTCCTGCAGGATGCGCTCGAGGTGCGTCTGGCTGCGCACCATCGGCCAGAAGTGCCGGAGCGTCTCGACCCCGTCGAACTGCGCCAGCGCCGCCTTGGCGATGTTCTCAAGCGTCTCGCCCGTCGAGTCCGACAGGAGGTGCAGGTGCAGCCGCATGGCTCAGCGGGACAAGGCTGTGGACAACATGGGGATAAGCGCTAGCGCAACCCGAACACGCGGCCAAGCGGCGCGATCCGTCCACATTCCCCCGGATTCGTCCACAGCTGCATCGACAGCCACCGGTTCCATCACCAGCCTGTGGATAACGTGGATAGGTGAATCCGAATCTGAGGGCCTGCGTGAGTCTGCCCACGTCAAGCTGTTGGCAATTTGGGGACAGAGGCATAAACCCCAGCATCCCCACGCCAACAACCTCCACCTCCTTCATTCTTTGAATCTTCTTTTCTGTAGAGGCACGACGCTGACTCAGATTCCGACGCCCAAGCCGCTGCTCGAGACCCTGCGCGGCACCCGCCAGGCCATTCCCCCGCTGTGGCTCATGCGGCAGGCCGGGCGGTACCTTCCCGAATATCGCACGCTGCGTGCGGAAAAGGGCGGCTTCCTCGACCTGGTGAACGACAGCGAAGCAGCCGCGGAAGTGACTCTGCAGCCGCTGCGTCGCTTCGGATTCGACGGTTCGATCCTGTTTTCCGACATCCTGGTGGTGCCGAACGCGCTGGGGCAGGACCTGTGGTTCGAGACCGGGGAGGGGCCGCGACTGGCTCCCAGGATCGACCGGGCGACGCTTTCGTCCCTGCAACCGGCACCTGAGCGGCTGGAGCCGGTCTATGGGACGGTGCGGCGCGTAAAGGCAGCGCTCGACCCGGCGGTGACCTTCCTGGGCTTTGCAGGAGCTCCATGGACGGTCGCGACCTACATGATCGCCGGGCAGGGCAGCCGGGAGCAGGCGGAGGCCCGGCGGCTTGCCTATCTCGATCCCGAGCTGATGACGGCGCTGGTGGAGCGGATCATCGCGCTCACCACCGACTATCTTTGCGCGCAGATCGAGGCCGGGGTCGATGCCGTGCAGCTGTTCGACAGCTGGGCGGGAAGCTTGTCGCCCGAGCAGTTCGAGCGTTGGGTGATCGCCCCGACCACCCGCATCGTCGAAGCCGTGAAGGCGCGCCATCCGGACACGCCGATCATCGGCTTTCCCAAGGGCGCGGGGGGCAAGCTGGTCGCCTATGCCGAAGCTACCGGCGTCGATGCCGTCGGGCTGGACGAAACCGTCGATCCGGTCTGGGCGAATGCCGCATTACCGCGCGATCTTCCGGTGCAGGGCAACCTGGATCCGCTCGCCCTGATTGCCGGCGGCGAGACGCTGGACCGGGCGGTCGATCGCATCCTGGCCGCCTTCGCCGATCGTCCGCACATCTTCAACCTGGGCCATGGCATCCAGCAGGACACGCCGATCGCCCATGTCGAGCAGCTCGTGGCACGGGTTCGCAGGAGCCAAGCATGACCAACTTCCTCGGCGCCGCCTATCTCTGGGTGAAGGCCGCGCACGTCATCTTCATGGTGTTCTGGATGGCGGGCCTGTTCATCCTGCCGCGCTACCTGGTGCATCACCAGGAAGGGCTCGACGATGCTGCCGAGCGGCCGCGCTGGGTTGCTCGCGAAGCGAAGCTGCGGGCGATGATCCTGACGCCCGCGCTGGTCGCGGTGTGGCTGCTGGGCCTGGCGCTGGCCGCCAACGCTGGACTTTTCGACGGTCAGCCGGGCCTGGGCTGGCTGCACGCGAAGCTGCTCTTCGTGCTGCTCCTGACCGGTTACCACGGTTGGGCGGTCGGCTACACCAAGAAGCTGGCGGCGGGGCGGCCCACGCTCGCGTCCTCGCGCCTGCGCATGCTCAACGAAGTGCCGGCGCTGCTGCTGGCGGTGATCGTCGCGCTGGCGGTCGTGAAGCCCTTCTGATCCTCCTGAGATCGTTTCGGCGGACAGGCCGCGCTGCCGATCGCAGCGCGCCTCCGTCCTTGCTTGACTTGGGCACAGGGCGCACCTAACTCGCGACAACGAGCGGTTGCCCTCCGGCACTCGCGCGTCCTCCTCCAGCATCGTTTCGCGCCTTCCCTTCTCGCCGATCGACGCTCCTCCCTTATCCGCATCAACGCCACTCGGATCAGCTCCATGCACCTCAAGGACCTCAAGAAGCACGCGCCCGCAGACCTCGTCACGATGGCGGAGGCACTAGGTGTCGAAGGCGCGTCGACGATGCGCAAGCAGGACCTGATGTTCGCGATCCTGAAGGCGCAGGCCGAGAATGGCGACCAGATCATGGGCTTGGGCACGATCGAGGTGCTGCCCGATGGCTTCGGCTTCCTGCGCTCGCCCGAGGCGAACTATCTCGCAGGTCCGGACGACATCTATGTGTCGCCCAATCAGGTCCGCAAGCACGGCCTGCGCACCGGCGACACCGTGGAAGGCGAGATTCGCGCCCCCAAGGACGGCGAGCGCTATTTCGCGCTGACCAAGCTGGTGTCGGTCAACTTCGACGATCCCGATGCGGTCCGTCACCGCGTCAACTTCGACAACCTCACGCCGCTGTATCCCGAGCAGAAGCTGACGCTCGACCAGCTCGACCCGACGTCCAAGGACAAGTCGGCGCGCGTGATCGACATCGTCGCACCGCAGGGCAAGGGGCAGCGCTCGCTGATCGTGGCGCCGCCGCGCGTCGGTAAGACGGTGCTGCTGCAGAACATCGCCAAGGCGATCACCGACAATCACCCCGAAGTCTTCCTGATCGTGCTGCTGATCGACGAGCGGCCCGAGGAAGTGACCGACATGCAGCGCTCGGTGCGCGGCGAAGTCATCTCCTCGACCTTCGACGAGCCGGCGACCCGCCACGTCCAGGTGGCCGAGATGGTGATCGAAAAGGCCAAGCGCCTGGTCGAGCACAAGAAGGACGTGGTGATCCTGCTCGACTCGATCACGCGCCTGGGCCGCGCCTACAACACGGTCGTGCCGTCGTCGGGCAAGGTGCTGACCGGCGGTGTCGATGCCAATGCGCTGCAGCGGCCGAAGCGCTTCTTCGGTGCGGCACGCAACATTGAGGAAGGCGGTTCGCTCTCGATCATCGCGACCGCGCTGATCGACACCGGCAGCCGCATGGACGAGGTGATCTTCGAAGAGTTCAAGGGCACCGGCAACTCCGAGATCGTGCTCGACCGCAAGGTGGCGGACAAGCGCATCTTCCCGGCGCTGGACGTCGGCAAGTCCGGCACCCGCAAGGAAGAGCTGCTGGTCGACAAGGCCAAGCTGTCGAAGATGTGGGTGCTGCGCCGCATCCTCATGCAGATGGGCACCATCGATGCGATGGAGTTCCTGCTCGACAAGATGAAGGACTCGAAGACCAACGAGGACTTCTTCGACTCGATGAACCAGTAAGCGCTTCTTTTTTGACAAACGGACCGGTCCGCCGGCCGACCGTCACCCGATGGGTTCGGTCGGCTCGCGGGCCGATCGCGTTTTTGGTGCACGCAGGCGCCTGGCGACGATGAATTGTTACGAACCATTGCTGGAAAAGCCGGCGCCCGTCGTTCGGACTAGGCGCTAGCAGAGCCGCAGACTAGGATTTCGCAATGCTAGACCTTCTTTCGCACCTCAGTGTGGCCGCCACGGCGGTTCCAGCGGGGCCGGGCTCCCCGGCCGAGATCTGGAACCACATCATCTCGGACTTCAGCAACATCGGCTCGCCGTCGGCGCTGTCGGCGTTCCTACAGGTCCTGATGATCGACGTGGTGCTCGCTGGCGACAACGCGATCGTCGTGGGTGCACTGGCGGCCGGGCTGCCGGTCGCACAGCGCAAGAAGGTCATCCTGATCGGCATCATTGCCGCGCTGGTGCTGCGGATCGCCTTTGCGCTGGTGGTCAGCTGGCTGCTCGGCATCATCGGCCTGATCTTCGCAGGCGGCGTGCTGCTGCTGTGGGTGGCCTGGAAGATGTGGCGCGAGCTGCGGCCGGCCGGCGGCCCGGGCTCCCCTGAAGTCTATGGCGACGAGACGGAGAGCATCCGTCCGGCGAAGAGCTTTGCGGCAGCGGCCTGGGCGGTGGCAGTCGCCGACGTCTCGATGAGCCTCGACAACGTGCTCGCGGTGGCCGGTGCGGCGCGGGACCATCCGGGCATCCTGATCATCGGCCTGCTGCTGTCGGTCGCGCTAATGGGCATCGCTGCCAACCTCATCGCCAAGTACATCGAGCGCTATCGCTGGATCGCCTATGTGGGGTTGGCGGTGATCCTCTACGTCGCGGTGAAGATGATCTACGAGGGCATCACCGATCACCATATCGGCCTGCTCCAACTGTTCGGTTGAGCGGCCGAGACCGGAAAAGAAGGAGAGGGGCGGCCGTGGTGGCCGCCCCTTTTCGTTTCAGGCGAGCGCTTCGGAAAGGAACGCGGCGGTCCGACCGTCTGCGAGGCGCGCGGCGGCGTCGGAACGTCGATCCCCCAGCTCGGTCGCAAAGCCGTGATCCTCGCCGGGATAGTCGTGCAGCGTGACCTTGGGGTGATCGTCGAGGCCGGCGTGCATCGCCGCCTGCACTTCCGCAGGAACGAAGTGATCGGCTCCGGCAATGTGCAGCATCAGCGGCCTGGCGATGGCGTGCTTCTCCCCAAGCAGTCCGTCGATGCCGACGGGATAATAGCCGACGCTCGCATCCACGTCCGTGCGGGCAGCGGTCATATAGGCGAGCCGACCGCCCAGGCAGAAGCCGATCGCGCCCACCTTGCCGCCGGAAACCAGCGTTCGCGCCAACCGGACCGTTGCTTCGATGTCGGCAATGGCGGTGTCCTGATCGAACTGCCCCATCAGATCGAGCGCATGCTGCATCTCCTCCGGCACATCGGGATTGAGGTCCACGCCCGGCGCGATCCGCCAGAACAGATCCGGTGCGACCGCCAGATAACCCTGTTCCGCCAACCGGTCGCATTTCGCACGGATGCCGGCGTTCACGCCGAAGATCTCCTGGATCACGACGATCGCTGCACGCGGCGTTTCTGCCGGATCGGCGCGGTAGGCGGTGAATTGGTTGGTACCGTCGAGCGTGTCGATGGTGATCGTTGCCATGGAGGCTCCTTTGGTTCGAAAGGATGCGGCGTTTGCAGGACAGCCTGCGTCCGGCGCATAGCAGCAAGACGCTAGGCAATGGCGCCGGGGCCCTCAAGCGGAGACAGCCAGTGAAGATCAACGTCGAGGTGGATTGCACGCCGGAAGAGGCGCGGCGGGCCATGGGCTTGCCGGACTTCACACCGGTGCACGAGCGCTATGTCGCGATGCTGAGCGAGTCGCTCGAAAAGGGCGCGAGTCCGGAAATGCTGGACACGCTGATGCGCCATTGGGCACCGATGGGGGAGGCCGGCATGAGCTTCTGGCGCAAGATGTTCGAAACGGCGAGCCGATCCGGCTGAGCCGATGGATACGATTTTTGCGGTTTCCAGCGGCCAGCCTCCGGCCGCGATCGCGCTGCTTCGGATAAGCGGGCCGAATGCCGTCGCTGCGGCGGAGGCGCTGGCAGGCACGCTGCCGCCACCGCGCCGCGCAGGGCTGCGGGCGTTGCGCGACCCGGCCGATGGCGGGTTGCTGGATCGTGCGCTGCTGCTGTGGTTCCCGGGACCGCACACCGCGACCGGCGAGGACCTGGTGGAGCTGCACCTGCACGGCGGGCGCGCAGTGGTGCAGGCCGTCCAAGCCTGCCTTGCCCGCCAGCCCGGACTGCGACCGGCGGAGGCGGGGGAGTTCACGCGTCGTGCGCTTGCCAACGGCCGCTTGGATCTGAGCGAGGCCGAGGGGCTGGGCGACCTGCTGATGGCCGAGACGGAGGCGCAGCGCCGCGCCGCGCTTGCCACTGCGGAAGGCGCGGTACGGCGGCAGGTGGAGAGTTGGCAGGCACGCCTGCTGATGCTCGCTGCGCAGGTCGAAGCGATGCTCGATCATGCCGATGAAGACGACGTTGCCGACGATCTCGGTGCCCTTCAGGATGTCCGCTCAGGGGTCGAGGCGCTGGGTGCCGAGCTGGCCGAGGTGCTCGCAGCCCCCCCGGTGGAGCGCCTGCGCGACGGCATCCGGGTCGTGCTCGCGGGGCCGCCCAACAGTGGCAAGTCGACGCTGCTGAACGCACTTGTCGATCGCGAGGCGGCGATCGTTTCCCCAATCGCGGGCACCACGCGGGACCGTATCGAAGCGGCGGTGGTGCGCAACGGGGTCGCTTGGCTGCTGACCGATACGGCCGGGCTGGCAGAGCGGACGGACGATCCGATCGAGCGGATCGGCATCGCGCGGGCGGAGGAGGCGATGCGCAGCGCCGATCTGCTGCTGTGGCTTGCCGACGAGCCGGCGCCAGCGATCGAAGGGGTCGAGGTACTGGCACTCCATCCGCGTGCCGACGTGCCCGGGCGAGCGGAGGTACCCCCGGGCCGCATCGGCCTTTCGGTTGCGCAGGGTTGGGGCATCGCCGAGCTCTGGTCGGAGATGGAGCGTAGGGTCCGCGGGCTGCTGCCGCGCGAGGACATGCTGGCGCTCAATCGGCGGCAGCGGGATCTGCTCCGCGATGCTGCAGATGCGCTCGGCGATGCTGCTGCGCACCATGATCCGCTGCTGCTTGCCGAGGAGATGCGCCGGGCACGCGCGGCGTTTGATCGCGTGACAGGCCGGGCGGATGTCGAGGGCGTGCTCGACGCACTGTTCGGACGGTTCTGCATCGGCAAGTGAGTGTTCCACGTGGAACGCTTTGACGGCCGGGCGGCGGCGCAGTAGCGCACAAGCATGTCTCCATTCGATGTGATCGTGGTGGGCGGCGGGCACGCCGGCACCGAGGCCGCAGCCGCGGCCGCCCGTCGTGGCGCGCGCACGGCGCTGCTGAGCTTCAACCTCGCCAAGCTTGGGGCCATGTCATGCAACCCGGCAATCGGCGGGTTGGGCAAGGGCCACATCGTCCGGGAGGTCGACGCGTTCGACGGGCTGATCGCGCGCGCGGCCGATCAGGCGGCAATTCACTACCGGATGCTCAACCGCAGCAAGGGTGCTGCCGTGCAGGGTCCGCGCGTCCAAGCCGACCGTATTCGCTACGCGGCGGCGATTCAGGCGATGCTTCGTGCGCAGCCGAACCTGACCTTGGTCGAGGGCGAGGCTCAAGAGTTGCTCGTACAGCAGGGGCACGTTGCCGGCCTGTTGCTTGCCGATGGCACGCGGCTGAGTGCGCGCGCGGTGGTGCTCGCGACGGGGACGTTCCTGGGCGGGCGGATCTTTCGCGGGGAAGAGCGCGAGGAGGGCGGCCGCGTCGGGGAACGTGCGGCGACCGTCATGGGCGTGCAGCTGCGCGACCTCGGTTTACCGATGGAACGGTTGAAGACCGGCACCCCGCCACGGCTCGATGGCCGTACGATCGACTGGGCGGCGCTCGACGAACAGCCGTCGGATGCCGAGCCTTGGACCATGTCGCCGATGCAGTCCGGCCGGGTGCTGCCGCAGCTGTTCTGTGCGGTCAGCCGCACGACCGAAGAGACACATGCGATCATTCGGAGCGGTCTGGATCGATCGCCGCTGTTCAGTGGCGCGATCGGGGCGCCAGGTCCGCGCTACTGCCCCTCGATCGAGGACAAGGTGCATCGCTTCGGCGATCGGGACGGGCACCAGATCTTCCTGGAGCCGGAAGGGCTCGACACCCCCCTGGTGTATCCGAACGGCATTTCGACGTCGCTGCCGGTCGATGTGCAGGAGGCGATGATCCGGAGCATTCCGGGGCTGTCGCATACCCGCATCGTCACCCCCGGCTATGCGGTCGAATATGACTATGTCGATCCACGCGCCCTCGATCCACGGCTGGCTCTCGGAGCGATGCCGGGGCTCTTCTGTGCCGGGCAGATCAATGGCACCACCGGCTATGAGGAGGCTGCGGGGCAGGGGCTGGTAGCCGGCGCCAACGCGGCTGCCTATGCTTGCGATTTGGTGCCGCTGCTGCTCGATCGCGCGTCCAGCTACATCGGCGTGATGGTGGATGACCTGGTGCTCCAGGGCGTGAGCGAACCCTATCGTATGCTCACGGCGCGCGCCGAGTATCGGCTGACCCTGCGCGCCGACAACGCCCCGACGCGCCTCTCAGCAACCGCGGAGGAGGCGGGTCTGTTGGGACCGGAACGGCTCGCCTGGGTACGTGCCCGTGTCGGGGCACGCGCGGAGCTGGAGCAGCGCTTCGACATTCGGCTCTCAGCGAGCATGGTTGCAGCGAATGGCGGGCAGGTGAGCCAGGACGGCGCCGTGCGCAGCGTTCGTGAATGGCTGCGCTTCCCCGGCGTTGCGCTCGAGCAACTGCTGCCGGAGGGACTTGAGGCAACTCCCGACGCGTTGCTCGCGGAAGCCGTCGAAGACGCGCGCTATGCCCCGTACATCGAGCGGCAGCAGGCGGAGCTCGCGGAGATGCGGGCCAATGACCACATCCATCTGCCCGAAGACTTCAGCTATGCGGCGGTGCCCGGGTTGTCGGCCGAAATGGTGCAACGTCTGTCGACCGCCCGACCCACGACTCTGGGTGCCGCGTCGCGCGTGCGCGGGGTGACGCCCGCGGCGCTTGCTGCGGTGCTGGTCCATGCCCGGAAGGTGGTTGCGTGATGACCGAAGACGAAGCCCGCAGCTGGTTCGCCGACCGCTATGACGCCGCGCGCGTGGAGCGCGTCGCACGCTTTCTGGAGATCGTGCGCGAGGAGAGCGGGCGGCAGAATTTGGTGGCCGCATCCACGCTTCCGAAACTGTGGTTCCGCCACGGCTTGGACTCCGCGCAGCTGGTCGAACTGGCCGAACGCAGGGAAGGGCTCTGGATCGACATCGGCACGGGGGGCGGTTTCCCCGGCATGGTGGTGGCGATCCTGCGGGACTCGCCGACGCTGCTCGTCGAGCCGCGGCAGAAGCGCGCGAGCTTCCTGCGGGACGCTGCCGATGCGCTGGGCCTGTCGAATGTTCGGGTCGAACAGAAGCGGGCAGAGAGCGTCGCGCCGCAGCCACCGGCAGCGATCGTCAGCGCGCGTGCGGTCGCAGCACTGCCGGCGTTGTTCGGTGGTGCGGCGCACCTGACCAATCGAGAAACGTTGTGGCTGCTGCCGAAAGGGCGATCAGCACGATCCGAGGTGGAAGCCTTAACCGGTTCATGGCAAGGTCTGTTTCACGTGGAACACAGCCTCACCGATCCGGAATCGCTCATCGTGATTGCACGCGGGATTACCCCAGCATGATCTGCATCACCATCGCCAACCAGAAGGGCGGCGTCGGCAAGACGACGACTGCCATCAACGTCGGAACGGCGCTCGCCGCCACGGGACTCCGGGTCCTGCTGCTCGACCTTGACCCGCAGGGCAACGCCTCGACCGGGCTCGGCATCGGGCGCAACGATCGTGAGCGATCGACCTACGACCTGCTGCTCGGCGATACGAGCCTTCAGGAAGCGGCGATCCCGACCCAGGTTCCGCTCCTCGACATCGTTCCGGCGACGGTCGATCTGTCGGGTGCGGAGATCGAACTGATCGAATTCGACGCACGCACGCACCGTCTCGATCGCGCGCTGCAACGCGGTGGCGAGCGCTGGGACGTGATCCTCGTCGATTGCCCGCCTTCCCTGGGACTGCTCACCGTCAACGCGATGGTCGCTGCGCACGCCCTCTTGGTGCCGCTGCAATGCGAGTTCTTTGCGCTCGAAGGGCTCAGCCAGCTGCTCACCACCGTCGAGCAGATCCGGGGCCGCTTCAATCCGGGCCTGTCGATTCTGGGCGTGGTGCTGACGATGTACGATCGCCGCAACCGCCTTACCGACCAGGTATCGGACGACGTTCGCTCGGTGCTCGGCAAGGTCGTGTTCGACACGGTGATCCCGCGCAACGTCCGCCTGTCGGAAGCACCCAGCCACGGCATGCCGGCGCTGATCTACGATCATCGCTGCGCCGGCTCCGAAGCCTATATCGCCCTGGCACGCGAAGTGATCGGTCGCTTGCCCAAGCTCGCGGAGGCCGCATGACCGACAACACTGCACCCGCCCGCAAGCCGCGCCCGGGGCTTGGCCGCGGGCTGAGTTCGCTGCTGGGAGACAGCACGCGTGAGGCACCGGTCTCCGGCGTGGAGCGTCAGCCGAGCGGCGTTCGGCTGCTTTCCGTAACGGCGATGGTCCCGCATCCCGATCAGCCGCGGCGGCACTTCGACGAAGCGGCCCTTGATGATCTGGCCGCCTCGATTGCGTTGCGAGGCCTGATCCAGCCCATCGTCGTGCGACCGCACGGCAAGGAATATCAGATCGTCGCCGGCGAGCGCCGCTGGCGCGCGGCGCAGCGAGCCCGGCTCCATGAGGTTCCGGTGCTGGTGCGGGAACTGAGCGACGCAGAGACGATGGAAATCGCTCTCGTCGAGAACATCCAGCGGCAGGATCTCAACGCAATCGAAGAGGCGGACGCCTATCGCAAGCTGATCGGCGAGTTCGGCCATACCCAGGATGCGCTGGCGAAGCTGGTGCACAAGTCGCGCAGCCACATTGCGAACCTGCTGCGGCTGCTCGATTTGCCGGCACCGGTGCAGCAGCTGGTGGTGACCCAGCAGCTGAGCATGGGCCACGCGCGCGCGATCATCGGTGCGCCCGATCCGGAAGCGCTAGCCGATCGCGTGATCGCCAAGGGCCTGTCGGTGCGCGAAACCGAACGGCTCGCCCGTGAAGCCAAGCCACAGCCGCTCGGCGGCGCGCAGCCGCGGGGCAGCCGGGGCGGCGGCAACGCAACGGACGGGGACGCGGACATCCTGGCGCTCGAGCAGCAGCTGGGCGACGCGCTCGGCCTCAACGTGCGCATCGCGCATGGGGAGAAGGGCGGCACGCTGACGATCAGCTATTCGACCCTCGACCAGCTCGACATGGTCTGCCAGCGGCTGAGCGGCGACGTGATCTGAGGCGGTTCGCCTCGGCCGAGCCTAGAGCTGGTGACCGGTGCGGTCGCGTTTGGTGGCGAGATAGCGTTCGTTGTGGGGATTGGGCGGGAGCGCATGGCGTACGCGCTCGGTGACCGTGACGCCGGCGGCCTCGAGCGCGGCAACCTTGGCCGGATTGTTGGTCAGCAGGCGGATCTGCCGCTGGCCGAGCAACTGGAGCATGCGTCCGGCGGTGCGGAAATCCCGGGCGTCGATGGCAAAGCCAAGCCGCGTGTTGGCGTCCACCGTGTCGAACCCCTGGTCCTGAAGTGCATAGGCACGCAGCTTGTTGACCAGGCCGATGCCGCGTCCTTCCTGGCGCAGATACAGCAGGATTCCCCAGCCACTCTCCGCAATGGCGGCGATCGCCGCGTCCAGCTGGGGGCCGCAGTCGCACTTGAGGCTGCCGAGCGCATCCCCGGTCAGGCATTCGCTGTGCAGCCGCACCAGCGGCGGCTGACCATTGGGCGTGCCGATCAGCAGCGCGATATGCTCGCCGGGGGATTCCGGCGTCCGGAAGGCGACGATCTCGGCCATCTCCGCACCGGCGACCGGCAGGCGCGCGCGGGTCGCGATGGCGAGCCGGGCGGGGTCCTCATGCGCCGCGACGTCCGCGGGCGTCACGGCTTCCGCGCCGGTCTCCTGGCCTAAACGAAGGAAGAAGGCGGGCAGCACCCCCGCCAGCCGCGCGAGCTGCAACGCGGTCTGCGCCGCATCAGGTGAAGGGAGCGGGATCGCGCGAAAAGGCCCCTTGAGGGGTGTTGCAAGGTCGAGCTGCGGATCGGCAAGCGCGGTCGCGGCCGCGAAGTCGAGCCACGGTGCGCGCTCGACCAGCACCGGCGCATCCGGAACGGCGGCGTCGCGCTGGTTGGCGAGCTTCAGCGTGGCGGCACGACCGGCGGAAAGCAGCACCGACGCCGTTTCGTCCGGATCGAAGGCGGCGAGCCGCAACGGGTCGGCGGTCTCGATCGCGAGCACGGTGACGGCAGCATCCGCGCCGAGGACCGCCACGGGCCAGCCCCGACGCAGGGCATCGATCGCGCGGGCAACGGCGCGGGGGTCGGTCAAAGCGCGAACTCGGTGAGGATCGGGATATGGTCGCTGGGCTTCAGCCAGCTGCGGCAATGCTCGAAGACCTTGTGGCCGGTTGCCTTGGCGGCGACGTCGCGGCTCGCCCACATGTGATCGAGCCGGCGGCCGCGATCGGAAGCTGCCCAATCCTTTGCGCGATAGCTCCACCAGGTGAACAGCCGCTCAGGGGCCGGTGCGAAGTGGCGACCGAGATCCACCCAGTCGTTTGCCGCCTGTAAGCGGGCCAGCGCCTCGATCTCGATCGGCGTATGGCTCACCACGTCGAGGAGCGCCTTGTGGCTCCAGACGTCGCTTTCGAGCGGGGCGACGTTGAAGTCGCCGACCAGCAGCGTGGGAATGCCCGACAGGCCTTCCGACCAGCGCGTCATCCGCTCCAGGAAGTCGAGCTTCTGGCCGAACTTGGGGTTCACCGCGCGGTCCGGCACGTCACCGCCGGCGGGGATGTAGACGTTCTCGAGCCGGAGACCGTTTTCCAGGCGCACGCCGATGTGCCGCGCCTCACCATTGGCCTGCCAGTCGAGCCGGTCGTCCTCCACCAGCGGCACGCGGCTGAGGATCGCGACGCCATGGTGCATCCGCTGGCCGTTGATCGCGATATGGGTGTAGCCGAGCGCCCGGAACGGCGCGTGCGGGAAGTCCTCGTTCACCACCTTGGTTTCCTGAAGGCACAGGATGTCGGGCGAGATTTCCCGCAGGAACCGCTCGACGATCTCCATCCGGAAACGAACCGAGTTGATGTTCCAGGAGGCGATCGAAAGAGGCGCAGTCATCGCCCGCGATGTAGCGATGGGGACCGGAAGGCGCCAGAGCGCGGCGCGTTTGTCGTGGAAATGGAAAGGCCCTCGTTCCGGGGGCATGGAACGAGGGCCGACCTAGCGTTCGTCACGCAGGCAGGAATTGAGAACCCGGGCAACAGGGGGGAAAATCCCGGACGCGCCTCAACTCCGCAAGACACCCTCTAAAGGGTGAAAGCTGTCGCCAGAATGAATGGATCGAAAGAATCCGTTCAGCGGCGGTTGGTGCCGCGGCGCGGTTCGTTGAAGCGGAAGGCGCTGTCCGCGACCGGCACGTTGAACCGCTGGTCGGAAAGGCGGATCGTCGTGCGGTTGTTCTGCGCGTCGAGCGTCACCCAGCCCTGGAGCATCAGCCCGGCGGGTGCCGAGGCGTTGCGCGCGAAGATCAGGGTAATTCGACCATATTCCGGATGCTTGGGATCATAGGCCTCGACGCTCACGACCCGCGAGTCGCTCTCCGGAAGCACGCGGGCATAGCGCGACGCATCACGGGACGGATCGAGCAGGATGCCGAGCGGCGAGTTCCCGATCGGCCAACGCTGCTTCTGTCCGACCTGATAATCCAGGAAATAGAGGGACTTGCCATCCGAAACCACCAGGATCGGCACGCCCTTTTCATATTGGAAGCGGATCTTGCCGGGCTTCTTGAGCGTCAGCGTTCCGGTCAGCACCTTGCCCGCGCGGTCGGTCTGGGTGAACGCGGCCGTCATCGAGTTGGTCTGCGCCAGATGCTGCTGCACGGTCGCGAGCGTGACAGGGGCCTGCGCGTGCACGGCGACGGGCGCGGCAAGCGCGATCGCGGCGGCGGGGGCGAGAAAGCGAATGGGTCGTCTCCAGATCATGGGGCCAGGATTAGGCGTGGGGGATTGAACGCGTCGTGAACTCGTCGGTTTCCTGGCGTTCAGCCGGACAACCGCCACCTCAGGCCAGCGGCCTGCCGTCCGGATCCATCAGCACCTCGCGCCGGCCGACATGGTCCGGACGCGAGACGAGCCCTTCCTTCTCCATCCGCTCGATGAGGCGGGCGGCCGAGTTGTAGCCGACGCGCAACTGGCGCTGCAGCCAGGAGGTCGAGGCCTTCTGGCTCTCGGCTACGAGCTGGCAGGCTTTGCGATAGAGCTGATCCTCGGGGCTGTCGTCGCCGGTGGGGGCACCATCGAGGCTGAAGCCGCCGTCCTCGCCGGGATCGTTGGTGACTGCGTCAATGTAATCGGGCTCGCCCTGCGAGCGCCAGAAGTCGGCCACGGCCTGCACCTCGTCGTCCGACACGAACGGGCCGTGGACGCGCGCCAGCTGCTTGCCGCCCGGCATGTAGAGCATGTCGCCGCGGCCCAGCAGCTGCTCGGCGCCCTGTTCGCCCAGGATGGTACGCGAGTCGATCTTCGAGGTGACGTGGAAGGAGATTCGGGTCGGCAGGTTCGCCTTGATGACGCCGGTGATGACGTCGACCGAGGGGCGCTGCGTCGCCATGATCAGGTGGATGCCGGCCGCGCGGGCCTTTTGCGCGAGCCGCTGGATGAGGAACTCGACCTCCTTGCCGGCCGTCATCATCAGGTCGGCGAGCTCGTCGACGATCACGACGATCTGCGGCAGCGGCTGCAGGTCGAGCGTCTCTTCCTCGTACATCGGCTGACCGGTTTCGGGGTGATAGCCGGTCTGCACCTTGCGGCCGAGCTTCTGCCCCTTGGCCTTGGCGGCGCGGACCTTTTCGTTGAAGCTGCCCAGCGAACGGACGTTGACCGACGCCATCATGCGATAGCGGTCCTCCATCGTCTCGACCGCCCATTTGAGCGCGCGCACCGCCTTGGGCGGATCGGTCACCACGTCGGCGAGCAGGTGGGGGATGCCCTTGTACATGCTGAGTTCCAGCATCTTCGGGTCGATCATGATCATGCGGCACTGATTGGGCGTCAGCCGGTAGAGCAGCGACAGGATCATGCAGTTCAGGCCGACGGACTTGCCCGAGCCGGTGGTGCCGGCGACCAGCAGGTGCGGCATCGGCGCGAGATCGGCGACGACGGGGTCGCCGGCGATGTTCTTGCCCAGCACGATCGGCAGCTGCGCATTCTGGTCGGCGAAGCTCTGGCTCGCCATCAGCTCGTGCAGGTTCACCGTCTCGCGGCGCGCGTTCGGCAGCTCGATGCCGATCACGGTGCGGCCGGGGATGGTGGCGACGCGTGCCGAGATCGCCGACATGTTGCGGGCGATGTCGTCAGCGAGCTGGATCACGCGGCTCGCCTTGATGCCCGGCGCCGGTTCCAGCTCGTACATGGTGACGACGGGGCCGGGCGAGACCTTCACGATCGAGCCCTTGACGTTGAAGTCGTCGAGCACGCTCTCGAGCAGGCGTGCGTTGCGCTCCAGTGCCGCCTTGTCCACCGAGGGGCCGCTGTTGGGCGGGGGTGGGGCGAGCAGCTCGATCGAGGGCAGCTCGAAATTGTCGCGCAGGTCGAGCGACTGCTGCGTGGACTTGGGCTGTGCGGCCGGCGAGGGCGCGGCGACGCGGTCCTCGATCGTCGGCGGCGGGCGGCGCTCAGGCTCCGCGAGCTTGCGCGGCTTGGGTTCGAACGGAAGATCCTCGTCTTCGGGATCGAGCGCGATGCGGCGGCTGCTGGCGAGCGGCATCGCCTCGTCGTCGTCCTCGCCGTCGACCAGGTCGGCGGCGGCGCTGCGGCGGGGCAGGCGGAGCGCGCCGGCGGGCAGCTCGATCGTCATGCCGCGGCCCCACAGCACCACCCCTGCGATGCCGACCAGAAGGCCTACGACCCGCTGGGTCCACAACACTGCCGTGGCATCGGGAATGAGGCGGATCAGCCCCTGGAGGAGCGAGGCGAGCGACCAGCCGACCACGCCGCCCCAGCCGCCCGGGAGCGCCGTCACCGCCTCGTGCGAGACGAAGGAGAGGGCGGTGCCCATCAGCGCGATGCCCAGCACGCAATCGCGCAGCATCGCGCCCCAGCGGCCGACGGGCACGTCGCGCCACAGCCGGATCGCGATGATGATGCCGAGCGGAATCAGCAGCCCGACGGCCACGCCGAACACCGTCAGCAGCAGGTCCGCGACATAGGCACCGGGCGCGCCCACGCGATTGCCGATGATGGCACCGGCGGCGGTGTTCAGCGACGGGTCGCTCGGGTGATAGGTGACCAGCGCCACCGCGACGAGCAGCATCAGCACGAACAGCGCCGCTGCGCCGATCATCGCACCGCTGCGAACGGCCCCCGCGCGCATCGCGTCGCGCCACACCATCGGTTGCGCCTGGCTGGCCATGACCTTCTTCCCGCTCGAATATCTTAGAAAAACCGGCAAGATGCATCGCGCGCGCCGACTCCGCCGTCAAGGCGGCGGCAATCGGCCCGGCCCTTTGCGCGGGCGGGTTTCCGCACTACACCGGCGGCCATGCAGCAAGCGGACGTCCTTATCCTCGGCGGCGGACTGGTGGGCAGCACGCTCGCCGTCGCACTCGCCGCCCATGGCCTCACCGCGATCGTGATCGATCCCGCCGACCCGGCGGTGATCCTGGCGCCCGGCTTCGACGGCCGCGCCTCGGCGATCGCAAGCGCCAGCCATCGCATGTTCGAGGCGCTGGGCATCGCGCAACAGCTGGAGGGCAAGGGCTGCCCGATCCGGGCGATCCGCGCAACCGACGGCCTGGCACCCGGCGCGCTCGACTTCGTCCCCGATTCCGATGCGCCGCCGCTCGGCGTCATGTACGAGAACAAGGCGATCCGCCGCGCGCTGCTCGAAGCTGCCGAGGCCGCACCGGGCGTGGACCTCCGGATGCGCACGCGTGCGGTGTCGGTCGATCGCGGCCCCAACGGGGTGACGGTGGTGACCGACAAGGGCGATACCCTAACCGCCCCCCTGCTGATTGCGGCCGAGGGGCGCAATTCCCCGACGCGCGAGGCGGCGCGGATCCGGACGGCGCGCTGGAGCTATGACCATGTCGCGATGATCGCGACGCTCAACCACGAGCACAGCCACGAGAACGTCGCCTACGAGATCTTCTATCCCGCGGGCCCGTTCGCGATCTTGCCGATGAACGACGACGCCAACGGCCATCGCTCCGCGATCGTCTGGACGGTCGAGGCCAAGGACGCGCCGGGGCTGCTCAAGCTGTCGGACCGCGGCTGGCTGGCCGAGGCATCCAAGCGGATGGGCGGGTTCCTGGGGCATCTGGGGCCGCTGTCGCCGCGATCGAGCTACCCGCTCGGTTTCCACCATGCCGCGACGATCACCGCCGACCGGCTGGCGCTGGTGGGGGACGCTGCCCACGGCATCCACCCGATCGCGGGGCAGGGGCTCAACCTGGGGCTGCGCGACGTAGCCGCGCTGGTGGAGGTGCTGGTCGAGGGCAAGCGGCTGGGCATGGACCTGGGCGACCCGCACCTGCTCAAGCGCTATGGCCATTGGCGCGGGCTCGACACGCTGGCGGTGGCGACGGCGACGGATGGGCTCACGCGGCTGTTCGGTATTCCCGGCAAGACCGCGAGCGCGGTGCGCCGGTTCGGGCTCTCCGCGGTCGATCGCATCCCGCCGCTCAAGGCGCGCTTCATGGCCGAGGCGCGCGGCGAGACGGGGCAGCTGCCGAAGCTGTTGCAGGGCGAGCTGGCCTGAGCGCACTTCGTGCTCCTGCGCAGGCAGGAGCCCAAAGCCACGAACGCAGCGATCAGTAACCCTGGGCTCCTGCCTGCGCAGGAGCACGGTTGGTTCAAAGGAGCGGCTACCGTTCCGCCGCGTCGCTCTGCTCGGCCTGTGCCGGTGCCGCTTGCGGCCGCGTCATGATGAAGCTTCCGCCCCAGGCGCCGTGCACCTGCCAATGGCCGGTGATCTCGTCGCCGTCCGCGTTCACCGTTCCGCGATATTCAACGACGTCATAGTCCTCGCTCACGGGCGCGTAGAATTTGGTGAAGCGCACCGCCCGGCCATCGCGGGTGCCGTCGACTGCGGAGGTGAGGTGGCGCCCGACCAGGATCACCGCGTCGATCTCCTCGATGGCGCCGCCGAGCCGCCCGCCCGTGTCCGTGAGAGTCGCGCGGAAGCTGGTGGCTGGCAGATCCTCGGGATAGTTGAAGATGCCCAGCCAGACGCCGCTCAGGTCCGCGTCGCTCATGCGTCGAGCGGGCGGGCTTCCTCGACCAGCATGACGGGCACGCCGTCACGGACGGGATAGGCGAGCCCTGCCGCCTCCGAGATGAGTTCCTGCGCATCCTCGTCCCAGCGCAGCGGCGTGCGCGTCACCGGGCACACCAGGATCGAGAGCAGCCAGGGGTCGAGCGTCTTCGTCATTGCAGGGTCCTGCCTTCTTCGTCGCCGTGCCGGCCGAAGAACTGCATCAGCTGCACGATCAGTTCTGCGCGGCCCGACAGCGTGTCCGCCTCCAGCAGCGCCTGCTTGGACGCGGGATCGAACGGCGCAATTTGGGCGATGCCGTTCACCAGCGTCTCGTCGTCGAGGCGCGACACCGATTCCCAGTCGACCGCATAGCCCTGCACCTCGGCGAAGCGGCGGGACTCCATCTCCAGCGAGGCGCGCTCTGCAATCGCGAGCGTGCCGCTGGGCTGGTTCGGGAGCAGTTCCGCCTCGACCTGCCGGAACGGGGTCGCCACATCGAGCTCCTGAAGCACGCGGAAGCGCGCGAGGCCTTCCAGGACGATGTCGAAGCGGCCGTCGGGCAGCGCCTCCACGTCGATGATCTGGCCGACGCAGCCCATGCCGAACAACGCCGGGCGCTCGCCGTCGCCGCGCGGCTGGATCATGCCGATCCGCCGATCGCGGGCGAGGGCGTCGGACACCATCGCCCGGTAGCGCGGCTCAAAGATGTGCAGCGGCAGGTGCATGCCTGGAAACAGCAGCGCGCCCGAAAGCGGGAAGATCGAGACGCGGGTCGCCATTCGCTCAGCCGAACAGGACGGCGGAGAGCTTGCGGCGCTGTGCCGATACCCACGGGTCTTCCAGGCCGACGGCTTCGAAGAGCTTGAGCAGCTGCTGGCGGGCAGCGCCCTCGTTCCATTCGCGGTCGGCAGCGATGATCGACAGCAGCGTGGCTGCGGCCGAATCGCGGTCGCCTGCCGCCATCTGCCCGCCGGCGAGCCGGAAGCGCGCGTCCAGGTCCTCCGGATTGGCGGCCACCTCGGCGGCGAGGCCGGCGAGATCGTCCACCGGCTGCGCTTCCCGCGCCAGCGCAAGGGCGGCACGGGCGCGCTCGACCTCCGGGTTCTTCGCGGCCTCGGCGGGGAGGGCGGCGATCGCGGCCTCTGCCTCCTCGTTGCGGCCGAGCACCATCAGCGCACGGACGCGACCGATGGCGACGCCGGCATGCTCGGGCGCGATCTCGGCAACCTGGTCGAAGATCGACAGCGCGCGCTCGGCATCGCCGCCGGCAAGCACCTCCTCGCCCATCTGGACGAGGGGCTCGATATCGGCATCTTCGCCCGCGGCGCCGGGTTCCACCGGCAGCTGGCGCAGGATTTGGTCGAGCATGCCCTTGAGCTGGCTCTCGGTGCGGGCCTGGGTCAGGTCGGCGACCAGCTGGCCTTGGAACATCGCATAGACGGTGGGGATCGACCGCACCTGGAATTGCGAGGCAATGAACTGGTTCTTGTCGGTGTCGATCTTGGCCAGCACCACGCCCTTGTCGGCATAGGCGGCGGCGACCTTTTCGAGCACGGGGCCGAGCGCCTTGCACGGCCCGCACCATTCCGCCCAGAAATCGATGATCACCAGCTTGGTCATCGACGGTTCGACGACGTCGCGGCGGAAGGCTTCCACGGCCTCCTTCTCGGCGGCGGACAGTCCAAGCGTGGCCAAGGCGTGCTCCTGTTGCGATTGCGGTCAGTTTCGGTCGCCTATGTGGGCGCTGGGATGCGGCAGGCCAAGTCTTTTCGAAAAAGTGCAAGAAGGGGGTTGTCGGGTCTAAAAGTCGCTGCTAGTTGCCCCACCTCGCCGGGGCACACCGGCGAAACGCCAGAGAGCGGGCGTAGCTCAGGGGTAGAGCACAACCTTGCCAAGGTTGGGGTCGAGGGTTCGAATCCCTTCGCCCGCTCCAGTCGTCCACCAAGAGGTGGACCCATTCACCAGCATCGATGCGATACCGGCATTAGCCGGAACGGCTTGCGCCGTCCTCTTGCCGCGTCCTAGCTCCGCATTCCAGCGGTGCAGGAGAGCGGCATGACGAACAGCAGCGCCCCGGTGCGGGTCGGGATCGGCGGATGGAGCTTTCCGCCCTGGCGCGGCACCTTCTATCCGGAGGGGCTGGCGCAGAAGCGCGAGCTGGAGTTCGCGTCGCGCGCGCTGACCGCGATCGAGATCAACGCGACCTATCATGGCAGCCAGAAGCCGGCGAGCTTCGCCAACTGGGCGAACACGGCACCCGACGGCTTCGTCTTCGCGGTCAAGGGATCGCGCTATGTCACGAATCGCAAGGTGCTCGCGGAAGCGGGCGAATCGATCCAGCGGTTCCTGAACCAGGGGATTCTCGAACTCGGGGACAAGCTCGGGCCGATCCTGTGGAAGTTCATGGCCACCAAGCAGTTCGATGCAGAAGATTTCACTGCGTTCCTGCGGCTGCTGCCCGAGAAGCACGAGGGCGTGCCGCTGCGGCATGCGGTGCAGGTCCGTCATGCAAGCTTCGCGGCACCGGATTTCGTGGCAATGGCGCGCAAGGCGGGGGTGGCGATCGTCTTCGCTGATTCGGCGAGCTATCCCGCGATCGCCGACGTCACGGCAGACTTCGTCTATGCGCGGCTGGAAGCCGCCGAAGAAGCGGAGCCGGAGGGCTATGCACCCGCCGAACTCGACCGCTGGGCCAAGGCCGCCCGGACCTGGGCGGCGGGTGGGGTGCCGGAGGGGCTGCCTTATGTCGGCGCCGCGCCGCCGCCGGTGGGGCCGCGCGAGACGTTCGTCTTCTGCATCAATGGCGCCAAGGTGCGTGCGCCTGCGGCGGCGCAGGCGCTGATCGCGCGGCTGGGCTGAGGGGGACGCATGCCGCTCTACGCAATCGACGGGCTGGCGCCGCAGCTGCCCGAGGACGGATCGAGCTGGGTCGCGCCCTCGGCCGATGTGATCGGCGACGCCCGACTGGGGCGCGAGGTGGGCGTGTGGTTCGGCGCCGTCATCCGTGCCGACAACACGCCGATCCTGATCGGCGACCGCACCAACATCCAGGAAGGGGCGATGCTCCATTCCGATCCGGGCAGCCCACTGACGGTAGGGGCGGGGGTGACCGTCGGCCATCATGCGACCCTTCACGGCTGTACGATCGAGGACGATGTGCTGATCGGCATGGGGGCGATCGTGCTCAATCGCGCGGTGATCGGCACCGGATCGCTCGTGGGGGCGGGGGCGCTGGTGACCGAAGACAAGGTCTTCCCGCCGGGCAGCCTGATCATGGGCAGCCCCGCGCGGGCGATACGGAGCCTGGACGAAGTGGCGATCGCCGGCCTGCGCCGCTCCGCCGACGGCTATGCGGAGCGCCAGCGGCGATACGCGCAGGGGCTGACGCGAATCGACTGAGCGTCCCGTTCTGGCACGAAGTTGAGGAAGTTGAGGCTCGAACGCATCTTTGACCTGCCCTTTCCTGACCACGCGACTCGGTGTGCCAGCGCGGAGCCGAGTAGGACAGGGTAGAACGTGGTGACGGATCAACCGTCGGGGTGGGCCTCTCGATCTTCCCCTCTTACCGTTCGCCTCGAGTAGCCATCGAGCTTGTCGAGATGGCGTATCGAGAGGTCAGCGCTCGCGGCTCTCTCGATACGGGCTCTCGACAAGCTCGATCCCTACTCGAGATGAACGGGATTGGGGAACGGAATGGGCGGCCGTGGTGATTGCCGGACGGCCTAGAACGCCGCGATCCCCGTGATCGCGCGGCCCAGGATCAGCCCGTGGACGTCGTGCGTCCCTTCATAGGTGTTCACGGTCTCCAGGTTGATCGCGTGGCGCAGCACGTGAAATCCGGCGGAGATGCCGTTGCCGCCGTGCATGTCGCGGGCGACCCGGGCGATGGCCAGCGCCTTGCCGCAGTTGTTGCGCTTGAGCAGCGAGATCGCCTCGGGCGCGAGGGTGCCGTCGTCGAACATGCGGCCGCAGCGCAGCGCCGCCTGCAGGCCGAGCGCGATCTCCGTCTCCATGTCGGCGAGCTTGATCTGCACCAGCTGCTTGGAGGCGAGGGGGACGCCGAACTGGTGCCGGTCGAGGGTGTAGCGGCGCGCGGCGTGGAAACATGCCTCGGCCGCGCCCATCGCGCCCCAGCCGATGCCGTAGCGGGCGCGGTTGAGGCAGCCGAAGGGCCCTTTCAGCCCCTCGACGCCGGGGAGCAGCGCGTCCCCGCCGACTTCGACACCGTCCATGACGACCTCACCGGTGACGGAGGCGCGCAGCGACAGCTTGCCCTCGATCCTGGGCGCGGACAGGCCCTCAAGCCCCTTGTCGAGCAGGAAGCCGCGGATCTTGCCGCCGTGCGCGTCGGACTTCGCCCAGATCACGAACACGTCCGCGATCGGCGCGTTGGTGATCCAGGTCTTGGTGCCCGACAGGCGATAGCCGCCGTCGATCGCCTCTGCGCGGGTGCGCATGCCACCGGGGTCTGAGCCGGCATCGGGCTCGGTCAGGCCGAAGCAGCCGACCCAGTCGCCGCTGGCGAGCTTCGGCAGGTACTTGCGCCGCTGCGCTTCCGAGCCATAGGCGTGGATCGGGTGCATCACGAGGCTGGACTGCACGCTCATCGCAGAGCGATAGCCGGAATCCACCGCCTCCACCGCGCGTGCGATCAGGCCATAGGAGACATAGCCGAGGCCGGCGCCGCCATATTCGGGCGAAATGGTCGCGCCGAGCAGACCGAGAGCCCCCATCTCGTGCAGGATGTCGCGGTCGAAGTCTTCGTTCAGATAGGCCTGGGTGACCCGCGGCAGCAGCTTTTCCTGGGCATAGGCTTGGGCGGTGTCGCGGACGAGGCGTTCCTCGTCGGTCAGCTGCGCGTCGAGCCCGAACGGGTCTGCCCAGTCGAACCGGCCCATGTCGGCCATTGCCGCTTCCTTCTTCAGGCGCCGGTCTGGTTCAAGCCGGCTTCGTCGTCCTGGACGGGTTCGGAAGCGGCCGGCGCCGCTTCGTCCGCTGCTGGCTGGGTGGCGGGCGGCACCGGAAGCGGCGCCGACGGCACGGACAGGGTACCCCCGCCCTGAATCGCCACCGTCTCGATCGCATTCAGCGCCTGGCGCGCGGCGATGTAGCGGCGGGCCGCGTCCATCCAGCTCTGCGCATTGGCGGCACCGGGCATGCGCGCGATTTCGGCCAGCGCACCTTCGACCTGGGCGGCGTCCAGTCGCCGGCGCGCACGGGCGAGCCTGTCTGCCGGCAGCATGCTGGGGCTGGCATCCTGGCGGATGATGATGAGCTGCGACAATTCGCGGCGGATGCCCTGCCACCAGCTTTCGTCCGGACCGCCGCCCGAAAGCTTGGGCGCGATCGTGTCGAGCGCGAGGCGGAGGTCCTCCAGCGTCACCGGCTGGCGCGCGGCGGCGATGACGGTTGCCACCGCTTGCGGCTCGGCCGCGGCGAAACGCTGGCGCAGCTGGTCCTCGATATAGCCGAGCGCCAGGCCGCGATCGAGTGCGCGGCGGGCGGCAAAGGCGACCAGCAGCCCTTCGGCGCGGGTTGCGAAGCCGGAAGCGACCCGCGAGCTGGTGTCGACATTGGCGAGCCGCGCCTCGAGCTCGGCGATATGCGCGGCGAGCACCTGCTCACGCTGCGACAACGTGGCGATGTCGGCCGGGCGCTGCGCCGGCGGGGCGGCGTTCTGCGGGGTGGCAGGCAGCGGTGCGCTCTGGACCACGGCTGGCGTGGCTGCAGGGCCGAGGCCGATCCAGGCGCCGAAGCGGTGGACCAGCCCGGCCATGGCCGCCAGTCCGAGCACAAAGGCGAGGAGCGCGATCCACAGCATGGTGTTCCCGCGCGGCTTGCGGGGAGCCCCCGTGGCGGAGGACGCCGTTTCCATCGTCATGCCGTCCTTATCCTCGCGGCGGTGCGTGCGGTCAATCGGCGAGGCGGATTGCAGCCGTAACCAGCGCCGGATCGGTGGGAACCGCGGCGACGGCGAGGGCGTCCCAGCCGTCTCCGGCCGCCTCGGCAGCCGCAGGGCTGATCGCGGCGAGGCGGAGGGTGGAAGGCGCTACTCCGGCTTCGGCAAGCACATGCCGGAACCGCTCGGCGGCGCGAGGGGAGTGGACCAGGGCGACGCTGCCGGCGAGGCGGCGAACGGCGTCCAATGACGGGGCCAGCGGCGTGCTGGCATAGACCGCGACCATGCGGGAGACGGCGGGATGCTCCGAGAGGCGAAGGGACTCGCCGCCCAGCCACAAGGCGCGACGGACGCCGGCCGCCCAGGCGGTTTCGAGGAGCGTCTTGGCCCCCCCCGTCCCGACCCGAACGACGCTCAAGCCGACGTCTGCGGCAGTTCGGGCGGTCGCTTCTCCAACTGCCCAGACCGGGAGCGTGGCCAACTCGGCGAGCTGAGGCCCCAAGTGCCGAACCGTGTTCGCGCTGGTCAGGACGAGCGCGTCGTGGTCCGATGCGGCAACCAGCGGCCATCCCCGTTGCTCCACGTGAAACAATGGCGTGCGCAGTGGCTGGTAGCCCGCAGCGGTGATCCGCTCGACGGTGGCCGACGCGCCGGGTTCCGGGCGCAGCACCGCGAGGGGGCGGCTCATTCGCCGGCGAACAGCCGCCGCACGCTGTCGGGGGCGCGTGCGAGCAGGTCTTGCGCGAGGGCCGGTGCCAGCGCGACGTCGCCGACCGAGCCTTCCGTCGATCCGGTCACATGGGCGCTGCCATCCTGCGCATAGAGTTCCGCGCGCAGCGTCAGGCGGTTGCCCTCGATCGTGGCGAGCGCCGCGACGGGGGAGTGGCAGTCGGCGCCGAGCGCCTCCAGCAGCGCGCGTTCGGCCGACACCGCTGCGCGGGTATCGGCGTGGCTGATGGCGCCGACGAGTTCGCGGGCGCGCGCATCCTCGGCCCGCACCTCGATGCCGACCGCGCCCTGCGACGGGGCGGGCAGCATCACGTCGAGCGGCACCGGGGCGCCCACGTCTTCGCGGCCGAGCCGCACCAGTCCGGCCGAGGCGAGCAGCGTGGCGTCCACTTCTCCGGCGGCGAGCTTGGCGAGGCGCGTCTCGACGTTGCCGCGGAACAGCACGATCTTCGCGTCGGGTCGATGGCGGAGCACCTGGGCGGCACGGCGCGGCGAGCTGGTGCCGACGACTGCCCCCTGCGGCAGGTCCGCGAGCGCGGCGACGCCGAGGATGCGGTCGCGGACATCGGCGCGGGGCAGCATCGCGGCGATGGCGATGCGGGTCGGGCGGATCGTCTCGACATCCTTCATCGAATGGACGGCGGCGTCGATCTCCTCTTCCAGCAGCGCGCGGTCGAGTTCCTTGGTCCACAGCGCCTTGCCGCCGATCTCGGCGAGTGCGCGGTCCTGCACGCGGTCTCCGGTGGTGCGGATCGGCACGATCGCGATCCGGTCGGGCGACCAGCCGTGGGCGGCGGCGAGCGTGTCGCGGGTCATGTGCGCCTGCGCCATCGCCAGCGGCGATCCGCGCGTTCCGAGACGGAAGAGGGGAGCGGTGTCCATGGAGGTTGGCGTAGGCAAGCGGTCGCGCTTCGACAAGCCGCCCCTTCGACAAGCAAGCCCCGAGCGGATAGAAGCGGGGCCATGTCCGCCCCCCTGATCCTCGGGCTCGAATCGAGCTGCGACGAGACCGCTGCCGCGCTGGTCCGCGGCGACCGCACCATTTTGTCGCACAAGCTTGCCGGGCAGGAGGCGCATCACGCCCCCTTCGGCGGGGTCGTGCCGGAGATTGCCGCGCGCGCGCACGTCGAGGTGCTGGGGCCGCTGGTGGAGGCGGCGCTGGCCGATGCGGGCGTGACGCTGGCCGGCGTCGACGCGATCGCGGCGACGGCGGGGCCGGGGTTGATCGGCGGGGTCATGGTGGGGCTTGTGACTGGCAAGGCGCTGGCGCTGTCGGCGGGCAAGCCGCTGATCGCGGTCAATCATCTGGAGGGGCATGCGCTGAGCCCCAGGCTCGCCGATCCGGATCTCCAGTTTCCCTATCTGCTGCTGCTGGTGTCGGGCGGCCATTGCCAGCTGCTGCTGGTGGAGGGCGTCGGCGCCTATCGCCGGTTGGCGACCACGATCGACGATGCCGCGGGCGAGGCGTTCGACAAGACCGCCAAGCTGCTCGGGCTGGGCTTCCCCGGCGGGCCGGCGGTGGAGCGGGCGGCGGCGGATGGCGATCCTCGTGCGGTGCCGCTGCCGCGGCCGCTGGTGGGATCGGGCGAGCCGCACTTTTCGTTCGCAGGCCTCAAGAGCGCCGTGCTGCGGGCGCGCGACGCCGGCATCCATGCGACGCCGGATATCGCTGCCTCGTTCCAGCAGGCGGTGGTCGACTGCCTGGTCGATCGCACCCGGCGGGCGCTGGGGCGGATCGCCCCGCCGACCGCGCTGGTGGTGGCCGGCGGAGTCGCCGCCAACCGCGCGGTGCGGGGTGCGCTGGAGCAGGTGGCGGCCGAGCATGGCCTGCGCTTCGTGGCGCCGCCCTTGTGGCTGTGCACCGACAATGCCGCGATGATCGCCTGGGCCGGCGCCGAGCGCTTGGAGGCGGGGCTGACCGATCCGCTCGACGTACCGGCGCGGGCGCGCTGGCCGCTCGATCCTGAAGGCGAGCGGGTGCGCGGCGCGGGGGTGAAGGCATGAGCGTGCTGGGTGTTCTCGGAGGCGGTGCCTGGGGCACGGCGCTGGCGCAGGTGCTGGCGAGCGGTGGCCACGACGTGCGGCTGTGGGTGCGCGAGCCGGAGGTGATCGAGGCGATCAACGGGACCCATGAGAACCCGCTGTTCCTTCCCGGCCGGACGCTGTCCGACCGCATCGAGGCGACCGGCGACATCACCTGGGTCGCGGAGGCGGCGGCCGTGCTGGTGGTGACGCCGGCGCAGCACATGCGATCGGTGCTCGCCGACCTGCCGCGCCACGGCCAGCCGCTGATCCTGTGCTCCAAGGGGATCGAGGCAGGGAGCCTCAAGTTCCTGCACGAGGTGGCGGGCGAGGCCGTCGACGGATCGCCGGTGGCGGTGCTGTCTGGGCCGACCTTTGCGCACGAGGTGGCGGCCGGGCTGCCGACGGCGGTGACGCTGGCGGCCGAGGATGCCGCCCTTGCCCATCAATTGGCGGCGACCATCGCCCAGCCGACGCTGCGCCCCTACGTCTCGACCGACGTGGTCGGCGCGGAGGTGGGCGGCGCGGTGAAGAACGTGCTGGCGATCGCGTGCGGCGTGGTCGAGGGCGCGGGGCTGGGACAGAATGCGCGGGCGGCGGTGATCGCGCGCGGCTTTGCCGAGATGACGCGCTTCGGCCTGGCGCGCGGCGCGCGGGCGGAGACGCTGTCGGGGCTGTCGGGGCTGGGCGACCTGGTGCTGACCTGTTCGTCGACGAGCTCGCGCAACTTCTCGCTGGGCGTGGGGCTGGGGCAGGGGCGCCCCGCGGAGGAGCTGCTTTCCGATCGCCGGACGGTGGCCGAGGGCGCGCATACCGCGCCGGTGCTGGCGCAGGCGGCGGCTGCCGCCGGCGTGGACATGCCGGTCACCGAAGCGGTGTGCCAGCTGCTGGACGGGGCGGACGTGGGCCGGGTGGTCGAGGCGCTGCTGACCCGTCCGCTGCGCGAAGAAGGCTTCTGACGCGGTGCCGGAAGTGCCGCCCATCTCCGGCCTGCTCGAAACCGCGCTCTATGTCGCCGACATGGCGCGCGCGGCGGTCTTCTTTCGCGAGGTGCTAGGATTGCGCCCGATGCTCACGGGCGAGCGGCTGACCGCGTTCGATGCCGGCGGCTCGGGCGTGCTCCTGCTGTTCCTGGCAGGCGCATCGACGGAGGACATGCCGGGTGCCGGCGGCGTGGTCCCCGGCCATGACGGCAGCGGCCCGGTGCACATGGCGTTCGCAATTCCCGCCGGCAGCGAGGATGCGTGGCGCGCGCACCTGGCAGCGCACGATGTGGCGCTGCGCAGCGAAGTGGCGTGGCCGCGCGGCGGGTGCAGCCTCTATTTCGAGGACCCCGATGGGCACGTCCTGGAACTCGCCACGCCGGGTCTCTGGCCGAACTACTGACCGGCTCCGGCGCCGTGCCGGAGCCCGGGATCAGTCGCCCTTCTTGGCAGCCTGGACGGCGGCAGCCGGGTCCACCGACGGCGCACCCGACGCCGGGGTGGCGGCGTTTTCGAGGTCGGCGGTCGGCGCCCCCTCGGCCACATTGGCCTCCGCCTGGGTGGCCGGCGCCTCGCCTGCGGCGGGTGCTGCCGGGAGCGGCAGGTTCGAGCCCTGGGAATTGAGATAGGCGACGACGTTTGCGCGATCCTGGGCATTGCCGAGGCCCGCAAAGGTCATCTTCGTGCCCGGCGCGTACTTCCGCGGCGAGGTCAGCCAGGCGTCCATCGCGTCGAAGTCCCAGTTGCCGGGGACCGACTTCAGCGCGTCGGAATAGGCGAAGTTCGGCAGGTGGCCGTGGGGCTTGCCGATGACACCGTAGAGGTTCGGGCCGATGCCGTTGGCGCCGCCCTGATTGACGGTGTGGCAGGCGGTGCACTTCTTGAACACCTCGGCGCCCTTGGCCGGATCGGCCGAGGCGAGCAGCGTCGCGAACGGGACCGCCGAAGCGCCACCGGCGCCTTCGCCTTCCACCCCCTCGATCGGATAGCCCATTTTTTCGGGGCGTCCGCCTTCGAAAATCATGCCGCTGGCGACGGTCAGGCCCAAAGCAGCGGCCAGACCAGCCAAAGTCCAGCCAGCGATCGTGTTCATCCGATTGTCCATGCCGCCGCCGATTTCTCGCTAAACAAGGGAAGATTGTTACGCTTTACGTCGGTCTGCCCTTGCGTCGCAAGCAGGCCTTGCGTCGTTGACATCGCGCAACTAATCGCCTGCCCTCATGCAGAGCTATGCCGCACCGGCGCGGGCCCTGGTCGCGCGCATGACCGAAGCGGCGCGCGCAGCCCCCGAACGTGCCGTCGCCTATCAGGGCGCACCGGGCGCGAACTCCCATGTCGCCGCCAACCAGGCGCTTCCGGACGGGCTGCCGCTGCCATGCTTCAGCTTTGCCGATGCGGTGGAGGCGGTGCTGAGCGGGGCGGCCGGATGCGGCATCATCCCGATCGAAAATTCGCTGCACGGCCGTGTCGCCGACATGCATTTCCTGCTGCCCGAATCGGGCCTGGTGATCGTGGGCGAGCATTTCCTGCCGATCCGCCACACGCTGATGGGGTTGGGCCGGCTGGAGCAGGTGACCCAGGCGACCAGCCACGAGCAGGCGCTCGGCCAGTGCCGCCGCTGGCTGGCCGAGCGCGGGATCGCGCCGGTCGCCTATGCCGACACGGCCGGTGCGGCGGCGCTGGTGGCGGAAACCGGGGACCCGAGCCTGGCCGCGCTGGCGCCGCCGGGAGCGGCCGAGCTCTACGGGCTCAACGTGCTCGCCAGCGATATCGCCGATGCTGCGCACAATACGACCCGATTCGTGATCCTGGCGCGCGAGGCCAATGGCGGGCGGGTCGAGGGGCCGGCGATGACCAGCCTGGTATTTGAGGTGAAGAACGTGCCGGCGGCGCTGTTCAAGGCGCTGGGCGGCTTTGCGACCAACGGCGTCAACATGACCAAGCTGGAGAGCTATCAGCGCGACGCGAGCTTCACCGCGTCGGAGTTCTTCGCCGATATCGAGGGGCAGCCGGGCGACGTCGCCGTCGACCGTGCACTCGACGAGCTGCGCTATCACAGCAAATGGGTTCGGCTGCTCGGCAGCTATCCTCGCGCCCGCGAGCGCGGCTGACCGGCTAGCCCTGCGCGTCCAGCCAATGGGCGAGCAGGCTGTAGGCGATGGCATAGTCCGGCGGGGCGTCGAACCGCGCGCCCTCGGCCCGGGCGAGCGCACCGGCCACCTCGTCGCGAGTCGCCCAGAAGGCGTCCTCCAGCTCGTTGGTATCCAGGCGGATGGTGTCTTCGAGCGCTTCGCCGATGCAGGCGAGCATCAACTGCGAGGGGAAGGGCCAGGGCTGGCTGGCGACGTAGCGGACGGCGCCCACGGGCACGCCCGCTTCCTCCAGCACTTCGCGGCGGACGGCTTCTTCCAGCGATTCGCCCACCTCCACGAAGCCGGCGAGTGCCGAATAGCGGCCGGGTGCCCAGGAGGCTTGGCGGCCTAGAAGAACGCGACCGTCATGTTCGGCCAGCATGATGACGACCGGGTCGGTGCGCGGGAAATGCTGCGCAGCACAGGCCGGGCAGCGGCGCGCCCAGCCGGCGCGGAACAGGTCCGTCGGAGTGCCGCAATTGGCACAGAAACGGTGGCGGCGGTGCCAGTCGGCGAGGCTGCGCGCGGCCGCATAGGTGGCGGCGTCGGCGGCCGGCATGGCGGCGAGCACCCCCATCAGGTTCGGCGAGCGGCTGACCGGCGATCCTTCCCCATCGACGGCGGCGACGAACCGCGGGACGCCGGCGTCATAGCCCAGGAACAGCGGCGTTACGCCGGCCGGAAGCGTGCCGAGCGCGTCCCAGACCATGCGGCCGTCGGCGTCCACTTCCGGTTCCAGCGCGCGCAGGCGCAGCAGCTGGGCGCGCGGATCGGCAAGCGCGGCGGCGAGCGCCTCCGGATCGTCGCGCTCGCGATCCGCGCGGTCGAGGGTGCCCCCGGTGAAGCCGATCATCGCTGGAGGTCTGCGAGCAGCGCGCGCGTCAGGTCGGCACGCAGCGGCCAGCGATCGGCGGGGAAATAGTTGACCATCACCGTGCCGCGCAGCTGGCGGGCGGGATCGACGAAGGCGATCGTGCCGGCGGCACCGCCCCAGCCATAGGTGCCCTTGCCGAGGCCGCCGGGCACGTCCTCCAGATACACCGAGCCGCCCGCCCCGAAGCCCATCTTGGGCGCATTGGTGCCGCCGGTGCTCGCGTCGACGCCGCCGAAGGAGACGCCGGCCGGGAGCAGGTTCGACATGGCTAGCGAGACCGTCTCCGGCTTCATCACGCGCTTGCCGTCCAGCGTGCCGCGGTTCTGGAGCATGTGGAGGAAGCGGTCATAGTCGCGCGCCGACGCGACGAGGCCGGCGCCGCCATAGGGGAAGCTCGGGGCCTTCAGGAAGATCGAGGTCGTCGCCGGATCCAGCGGCACCGCGCGATCGCCGACGAAGACATAGTTGGTCGCGAGCCTTCCGGCCTGGTCGGCGGGCACCTGCCAGTAGGTGGAGGTCATGCCGAGCGGGCCGAACATGCGGGTCTCAAGGAAGCGTTCGAACGACATGCCGCTCGCGACCTCGATGACGCGGCCCATCAGGTCGAGGCTGACCGAATAGCTCCACGTGCTGCCCGGATCGGCGATCAGCGGCAGGGTGGCGAGACGATCGGCGAACTCGGCGAGCGATTTCGGCCGCACGCGCAGCATCTCGGTCTCGACCTTGGCATTGATCGCGGCGGGGACGATGCCGAGCCGCTCATATTCGTGGAGCAGCGGCCCCTTGGTGACGATGGAATAGCCGAGACCCGCCGTGTGGGTGAGCAGGTGGCGGATGGTGATCGGGCGCGCGGCGGGGCGGCTGGCGAGGCTGCGCTCGGGATCGGTGAGCACGCGCATCTTGGCGAAGGCGGGAAGGAAATCGGACACCGGCTGGTCGAGCCGCATCTTGCCGTCCTCGATCAGCATCATCGCCGCCATCGCGGTGATCGGCTTGGTCATCGAATAGACCCGCCACAGCGAGTCCGGGGTGACGGGCGCGCCGCCGTCCGAAAGCCTTCCCCTGGCGACGAAGCGGGTATCGCCCGGGCCGCCGATCGCGACGGCGATTCCGGGTGCGCGGCCGGCGGCGACATAGCGGTCGGCGGCCGATTCGACGCTCGGGAGTGCCGGGGCGGAGGGCTGGCGGGCGGGGGCGACCTGCGCGGTTGCGATCGGCGGGGCGACCAGCGCCAGCGCCGCGATGCCTGCCATCCACGTCCGTGCCCTCATCGCAATCCCTCCATCAGCCGCTGTGCGCGGACGAACACCGTCGGCATGCCCGCTTCGTCGAGCGAGTCGATCGGCCACCATTCGCCATCCGGCACGGCCATGTGGGCCGGCAGCGTGGCCGCCGCAACCGTGCAGCTCAGGCGGAAATGGGTGAAGCCGTGGGCGACGCCGCCCATTGCCTGCCAGTCGGCGTCGACCGGCGCCTCGGCCAGGCCGGGCGGCGTCTCCGCCCACGGGCCGGTCGGCAGCGCGCGCATGCCGCCGAGCAGGCCCTTGGCCGGGCGGCGGACGAGCAGCACCTGGCCTTCGTGTTCGAGCCAGAAGATGGTGCCGTGACGGTGCGGCTTCTCGCGCTTGGGCGCCTTCAGCGGAAAGGCTTCCGGATCGCCGGTGGCGAAGGCGTCGCACTGGGTGCGCAAGGGGCAGAGCAGGCAGCGTGGCGCGCGCGGGGTGCAGATGCCCGAGCCGAGATCCATCATCGCCTGCGCGAAGTCGCCGGCGCGCATCTCCGGCGTGATCGAATCGGTTGCGACACGGATCGCCGGACGGCCGGCGGGCAGCGGCTGGGGGAGGGCGAACAGCCGCGCGACCACCCGCTCGACATTGGCGTCGACCACCACCGCGCGCCGACCGAAGGCGATCGCGGCGATGGCGGCTGCGGTATAGGCGCCGAGGCCGGGGAGGGCGCGCAGGCCCTCCTCGGTGTCCGGCAGCACGCCGCGATGGTCGTTCGCGACCGCGCGGGCGCAGGCGAGCAGGTTGCGGGCGCGGGCGTAGTAGCCGAGCCCTGCCCAGGCGGCCATCAGCTCGGCATCCTCGGCGGCGGCGAGACTCGCGAAATCGGGCCAGCGCGCGACGAACTTTTCGAAATACGGGCGCACGGTCGCGACCTGGGTCTGCTGGAGCATCACCTCCGACAGCCAGACGCGATACGGATCGGGCGCGGGGGTGTTGGGCGGCGCACGCCAGGGCAGGCTGCGCGCGTTGGCGTCGTACCAGTCGAGCAGGGCGGGAGCGATTGCAGAAAGGTTGGCGGGCACGCCGCGCCTATGGCATGGGGAAGCCGCGATGACGACGCCCCCCAAAGCCCCCACTGCCACCAAGGTCCGGCCTCCCAAGGAGGAGCCGAAGCGCCACGGCTATGCGCGCGCGGTGGCGGACCTGTTGCCGGACATCGGCCGGGCGGCATTCCGCAAGTTCGGCTTCATCCAGAGCGCGGTGGTGAGCCGCTGGCCCGAGATCGTCGGCGAGCGTTATGCGCGCGTGTCCGCACCCGAATCGATCCGCTTCCCGCAGGGGCAGCGCACCGACGGGGTGCTGACCCTGGTGGTGCACGGCGCGCACGTCACCATGATGCAGCACATCGGCCCCGAGATCGTCGAGCGGGTGAACCGCTTCTTCGGCTATGCCGCGGTCGGCCGCATCGCATTCCGGCAGGGCGACGTTCGCCGCGCGCAGCGGGTCGCGCCGCCGCGGCCGCAGCCGACGCACGTGCCCGCCGAGTTGGGCGAGAGCCTGCGCACCATCGCCGATCCTGAGCTGAAGGCAGTGCTTTCGGCACTGGCGGCCGGCGTCGCTGCGCCGCCGACGCCGCTTTCGATACCGGTTCTGGGAAAGGTTCGTTGATGCGGTTGCTGGGGGTGCTCGCGGGTGTGCTCGCGGGACTGGTGATGACGGGTGGCGCAGAGGCGCAGCCGGCACGCGACTGGCGCACGGTGACGGTGAAGGCGGCGAGCGGCGGTTTCCAGATCGGAAACCCCAAGGCGCGCGTCACGCTGGTCGAATATGTCAGCTACACCTGCCCGCACTGCGGCCATTTCGTCGAGGAATCGAAGGCACCGCTCCATGACGGGCTGGTCCGCAACGGCCAGGTCCGGGTGGAGATCCGCAACTTCGTGCGCGATCCGCTGGACCTTGCGAGCGCCTTGCTTGCGCGCTGCGGCGGGACGGCGCGGTTCGCGCGCCAGCACGCGCTGATCTTCGCCAACCAGAAGGCGCTGCTCGACAAGGCGATGGCGTTCCAGGCCAAGCCCGATTCGTTCAAGGGCGCGACGACGCTCGAGGCACGGCTGCGGCGCATCGCCGCGGGTTCGGGGTTGACCGCGCTGATGACGCGCAGCGGGCTTTCCGCGCAGCAGGCGGACCGCTGCCTGGTCGATCCGGTCGCGCGCGGCGAACTGGTCGCGGCGACCGAGAAGGTCCAGGGCCGCGTCCAGGGCACGCCGAGCTTCGAGATCGACGGCAATCTGCTCGCTGCCAACAGCTGGGCCGAGGTCGAGCCCCCGCTGCGCCAGGCGCTGCAGCGCTAACCCCCTTTCTCTTCACGGAGCCAATATCATGCGGATCGCTCTTCCCCTGCTGCCCCTTCTCCTGCTCGCCGGTTGCGGTGGCGGGGACGCGGGCTCCGGCAACAGCGGCGCGCCCGCGCAGAAGGTCGCGGCGGTGGCGGCGCCGGCCGGCACCAACTGGGCCGAGACGGTGTCGGTGACGCCGGAGGGCGGCTATCGCATGGGCAACCCGGATGCGCCGATCAAGCTGGTCGAATATGGCTCGCGCACCTGCCCGACCTGCGGCCAGTTCGGGCGCGACTCGGTGCCGGCGCTGGCGGACACCTATGTCGCGAGCGGCAAGGTCTCCTACGAGTTCCGCGACTTTGCGGTCCACGGCGCACCGGATCTTGCCGCCGGGCTGCTCGGCCGCTGCGGCGGGACGGGGCCGTTCTTCCCGATCCTCGACCAGATGTACGCCAATCAGAATGCGGTGCTGGACAAGCTCCAGGCGCTGCCGGAAAGCTTCCAGGCGCAGGTGCAGCAGATGCCGCCGGCGCAGGCGGTGTCGCTGTGGGCGCAGCAACTGGGCTACATCGACTTCGTCAAGCAGCGCGGCATCCCCGAGGCGAAGGCGCGCCAGTGCCTGGCCGACCAGAAGGGGCTGGAGGCGCTCGTCAAGATCACCGAGGAAGCCGCCGACAAGGTGACGGGCACGCCCAGCTTCTTCCTGAACGACAACAAGCTGGACGCGGTGAACTGGACGCAGGTCGAGGCGGCGCTGCGCGACGCTGGCGCCTAATCCCCGTCTGACCGGGCGCGTGCGGCGATGCGGATCCGGCGGCTGCGCCTGTCCGGCTTCAAGAGCTTCGTCGACGCGTCCGACCTGGTGATCGAGGCGGGGCTGACCGGCGTGGTCGGCCCCAACGGCTGCGGCAAATCGAACCTCCTGGAAGCACTGCGCTGGACCATGGGCGAGAATAGCGCCCGGTCGATGCGCGGTGCGGCGATGGAGGACGTGATCTTCGCCGGCACCGCCACCCGCCCGCCGCGCGACTTCGCCGAAGTGTCGATCCTCGCCGACGAGGTCGGGCCCGAGGGCGAAGAGGTGGAGGTGGTGCGCCGGATCGAGCGCGGCGCCGGCTCCGCCTATCGTATCAACGGGCGCGACGTGCGCGCCAAGGATGTGGCGCTGCTGTTCGCGGACGCCGCGACCGGCGCGCATTCGCCCGCACTGGTCAGCCAGAACCGGATCAGCGCCGTCATCTCCGCCAAGCCCGCCGAGCGGCGGGCGATGCTGGAAGAAGCGGCGGGGATCGCCGGGCTGCATGTGCGCCGACGCGATGCCGAGAACCGCCTGCGCGCGACCGAGACGAACCTGACGCGGCTGGCCGAGGTGCTGGCCGACCAGGACGGGCGAATCGCGCAGCTCAGGCGGCAGGCGCGGCAGGCGGAACGCTATCGCGAATTGTCGGGCCGGATCCGGGTGGCGGAGGCGCGGCTGATCTTTGCGCGCTGGCGCGATGCGGCGGCGGCCGCGGATGCGGCGCGGGCCGAGTCGAAAGACGCGGACGCGCTGGTGGTGAGCCGTACGGCCGAACAGGCGGCGGCAGAGGCTGCGCAGGCCGCGGCCGTGGCGGCGCTCGCCACCCACCGCAGCAGTGCCCAGGCGGCGCGCGACGCGCTGTCGGAGGCGACGCACCGGCGCGAGGCGCTGGTGGCGCAGCGCGGGGCTGCCGAACGCCGGTTGGGTGAACTGGAGGCGGCGATCGCGCGCATCGCCGAGGATCGCGGGCGCGAGGGTGCGCTGGCCAGCGATGCGGCCGAGGCGCTGGCGCGACTTGCGGCCGAGAGCAAGGCGCTGGAGGCCGAGGCCGCGGCAGCCGATGCGGCGCTGCCGGAGCTGGCCGTGGCACTGGCGGGCGCGGAGCAGGCGAGTCGCGATGCCGAGGTGGCGCTTGCCCAGGCGCTGGCGCGGCAGGCGAGCGAGCTGGCCGACGTACGCGTCGCGCGCGCGGCGCTGCAGGCGGCGCAGGCGCGGCTGGAGCGCGCGACTCGCGACGAGCGGCGCATCGCGGCCGAACTGGCGGTGCTTGCCGATGCGGCGCCGCTCCATGCCGCGCGCGCGGCGGCAGCCGAGGCGCGGGACAAGGCGCTAGGCGGGATCGAGCAGGCGCGGGCGGCGCTGGCGGCGGCGGACGCGGAAGAGCGGGCGCAGGCCGGCCGGCGCGAGGCCGCACAGGCGGCGCGCGCGACGGCGTCGGCAGAGCTGGCGGCGCTCGATGGCGAAGCGGCGGCGCTGGAGCGCGCGCAGCGGCGCGGCGGGCGCGAGCGGCTGCTCGACCGGCTGGAGGTGGCACCGGGCTATGAGCGCGCGCTGGCGGCGGCGCTGGGCGACGATGTCGAGGCTGGGCTCGATGCGGCGGACGAGCGCTATTGGGGCGGGGCCGAGGCGACACGGGACGACCCGCCGCCGCCGCCGGGCGTGTCCCGGCTGTCGGGGCAGGTCGGGGCGCCTGACGTGCTGGCGCGGAGGCTCGGCCAAGTGTTCGTGTGCGAGGCCGACACCGGCACCGCACTGGCGGTGGGCCAGCGACTGGTGACGCTCGACGGGGCGCTCCGGCGCTGGGACGGATTCCGTGCGGTGGCGGGCGGCGGCGCGGCTGCGGCGGAGCGGCTGGAGCGCGCGAACCGCCTGCGGGTGATCGCGGCGGCGCGTCCGCAGGCTGCAGCGGCGGTGGAAGAGGCGGCGGCGGCGCTCACCGACGCGGAAGCAGCGATACGCGCGGCGAAGGCGCAGGCGGCCGACGCCCGGCGCAGCGTCGAGTCGCACGAAGCGGCGGCGCGCGAGGCGGCGCGCGCGGAGGACCGGGCGGCCGCAGCGATCGAGCGCGCCGAGTCGCAGCGCGCCGACCTTGCCGCGCGCCAGCGCCGGGCGGCGCTCGACCTGGAAGAGGCGGCGGGCGAAGCGACGCGGGCGGAAGCGGCGGTGGCGGCGCTGCCGGACGGCAGCGGAACCCAGACGGAGGTCGCTCGCCTGTCGGCCGAGGCGGAGGGGCGGCGCGGAGCGGTGGTCGATGCGCGCGCCGCGGCCGCGGAACGCGAGCGGGCGGCCACGGCGGCACGGGCGCGGATCACGGCGGCGGCGGTCGAGGCCAAGGGCTGGAAGCAGCGCGCAGGCGAGGCGGTGCGACGCATCGCCGACCTCGACAAGCGCGCCGCCGACAGCGCGCGCGAGCGCGACGCGATTGCCGGGCGGCCGGATGCGCTGTCGGTCGAGATCGATGCCGTAACGGCGGCCTTGCTGGGCGCGCGCGAGGCGGTGGATGCCGCCCAGCGCGAGGAACACGCCGCCGAACAGGCGCTGCGCGCGGCGGAGACGGCGCTGCGGGCGATCGGCGAGGCCTTGGCTGCGGCGCGCGAGGCACGCGCCGGGGCGGCGGCGCGCGCGGAGAATTACGACCAGCGGCGGGTGGAGACGGCACGGCTGTCGGGCGAACGCTTCGAATGCCCGCCGCCGTTGCTACCGGAGCGACTGGAGTTCGAGAGCGCCGACGTGGCAACGCCCGAGGCCGAAGCGGCGGCGCACGACCGGCTGACCGCGGAGCGCGAGCGCATCGGGCCGGTGAACCTGGTCGCGGATCGCGAGCTGGCGGAGCTGGACGCGGCGCGGGCGAGCGGCGACCGCGAGCGGGCCGAGCTGGAGCTGGCGGTGAATCGCCTGCGCGGGTCGATCGGCATCCTCAATCGCGAGGGGCGGCAGCGGCTGCTCGCGGCCTTTCATGCGGTCAACGAGCATTTCCAGCGGCTGTTCGGCACACTGTTCAACGGCGGCCAGGCGCATCTCGCGCTGGTCGATTCGGACGATCCGCTGGAGGCGGGGCTGGAGATCCTCGCGCAGCCGCCGGGCAAGCGGCTCCAGTCGCTGACGCTGCTGTCGGGCGGCGAGCAGGCGTTGACGGCGGTGGCGCTGATCTTCGGACTGTTCCTGACGAGCCCGGCGCCGATTTGCGTGCTGGACGAGGTCGACGCACCGCTGGACGATGCGAACATCGACCGGTTCTGCGACCTGCTCGAGCGGATGACGCAAGAGACCGAGACGCGCTACCTGATCGTCACCCACAACGCCGCGACGATGAGCCGGATGCACCGGCTGTTCGGGGTGACCATGGTCGAGCAGGGTGTGAGCCGGCTGGTGTCGGTCGACCTGCGCGGGGCCGAGACGTTGCTGGCGGCGGAGTAGCGGCATGACACGCTGGGCGTTCCCTGGATTGCTGATGGTCCCGGCCGCGGTCGTGGCCGCACCGCAGGGGCTGCCCGGGCATTATTATCTTTCGGGGATGACGGAGGTCGGATCGGAGCTGCTGCTGCGCGGCGACGGCCGCTACCGGTGGTTCATGGCCTATGGCGCGCTCGACCTGGCGGTGGAGGGCAGCTGGACGCGGTCGGGCGATACGCTGACGTTGGTGGCCGACCCGGGCATGCTGGCGGAGGACGGGATGGAGTCGATCTTTGCGCGGATGCAACTGCGGATCGAGAAGGACGGCGCGCTGGTGCCGACGGAGAATCTGCGCGGGGCGTATCGGAAGGCGGGGGTGTAGGGTTGGGCGGCCCGCAGCCGATCCGTTCGTGCTGAGTAGGGGCTGAGCTTGGCGTAGGCCGGTATCGAAGCACCGGTGGCGGTCCTTCGATACGCCATTTCGACTGCGCTCAATGGCTACTCAGGACGAACGGCTTAATCAGAAGTCGCTACGGTTTATGCGCTCCTGCGTGCGCAGGAGCACGGCACTCCAAGAGGATCAGTCCAGCCGCGCCTTGGCTATCCGTGTCATGCGGCAGGCGAGGTCGGCTTCGCCCGACGCGACGAGCCAGGCGTCCCCGGCGTCGACGATGCCGGTCGTGAACACCACCGGCTGGGGCAGATAGGCCTGGTGCGCGAAGGGGGCGATGAGGTCGGGCGCGGCTTCCAGCACCGGCACTGCTTCGTCGCGCTCCAGGATGCGGGTGGGATCGTCGCCGTCGAGCAGCGCGCGATAGGTACGGTAGACGCCGACTGCGCCCTGCTTCTCGACGCCGTGGTAGAGCAGCATCCAGCCGCGGGCCGTGCGCACCGGCGGGGTGCCGCCGCCGAGCTTGGAGGCCGCGGCGGCCTTCAGCGGCCGGATCGCAAAGTCGGCGACCGGGCGCCAGTGCAGCATGTCGGGCGAGGTGGCGAGGTTGATCGACGGGCCGCCGGCATCGGCGTCGTCGGGCGGCATCGCGAACCAGGCGTCCGACAGCGGGCGGGTGAGGGCGAGGTGGCGATCGCCGACCGTCCCCTCGAACGGGATCATGTCCTTGTTGCCGTGGTCGAGCACCATTCCGCAGGAGCGCCAGTCGAGCCCGTCGGCGGAATCATACATGGCGGTGCAGAGCCGCCCGCCCGACACCGCACACACCGTCATCCACCAGCGGTCCCCGATGCGGACGATGCGCGGGTCCTCGATGCCATATTCGCCGTGGCGCGCGTCGGGCTCGATCGCGCGGTCGTAGTGGACGGCGACGATGCGCTCTCCTTCCGGGTCGAGCTCGACGGGCAGCAGCCACGACAGCGATGTCAGCCCCAGGAAGGGATAGGCACCGCCCGACAGCACGAAGAAGCGCGGGTCGGCCACGTCGGCACCCGCGGCGTCAAAGGCGTCGAGCCGGTAGCCGGCGGGCGTCCAGCGGATCGAGCGGACGTGGCCGTCGCGGATCGGCTCGGCCAGCGCCTCGGCCACCCGCACCATCAGCAGCAGATTGCCGTTGGCGAGGCGGGTGAGGCCGGGGTTGAAGGCGCCGAGCACGAACGTCGGCTCGGCGATGCCGCGGCGAAGGGGCGAGCGGGAAAGGTCGACGTCGTCGGGGGCGAAGACGATCCGGTCGTCCGCCATGGTTCAGCTCGCCTGGAACCGGGTGTGGTGGCGGATCACTTCCTCGATGATGAAGCGCAGGAACTTCTCGGAGAATTCGGGATCGAGGTCGGCATCGCGGGCAAGCGCGCGCAGCCGGGCGATCTGGCGTTCCTCGCGGCCGGGATCGGCGGGGGGAAGGTCCTTTTCCGCCTTGTAGCGGCCGACCGCCTGGGTGACCTTGAAGCGCTCCGCCAGCATGAACACCAGGGCGGCGTCGATGTTGTCGATGCTCTGGCGATAGCGGGCCAGCGTGTCGTCGGTCATCCCAGTCCTTCCCTCGGGCGCGTGCGGGCGCTTTTCGCGTCGCTTTCCGGGTTACGCAAGCCCGCCGGCCTTGCGTTCGCCCCGCGTTGCAGCCACATCGGCGTGGCATGAGTGCCACCGTACACCGCCTCACCCCGACCGGTCGCGTGAAGGACCCGTCGCTCGATCCGATGATGACGCTCGTCGCCGAGGACATGGCGGCCGTCAACGCGGTGATCGTCGATCGCATGCATTCCAAGATTCCGCTGATCCCGGAACTGGCCGGCCACCTGATCTCGGGCGGCGGCAAGCGGATGCGCCCGATGCTGACGCTCGCGAGCGCGCAGCTGCTGGGCTATCACGGCACGCGCCACCACCTGCTCGCAGCGGCGGTGGAGTTCATCCACACCGCGACGCTGCTCCACGACGACGTGGTCGACGGATCGGACCTGCGTCGGGGCAAGCGCACCGCCAACATCATCTGGGGTAATCCGGCGAGCGTGCTGGTTGGCGACTTCCTGTTCAGCCGCTCGTTCGAGCTGATGGTCGAGGCGGACAGCCTCGCCGCGCTCAAGATCCTGTCGAACGCCTCGGCGGTGATCGCGGAGGGCGAGGTCAACCAGCTGACCGCCGTGCGCCGCGTCGACCTGCACGAGGACCGCTACCTCGACATCATCGGCGCGAAGACCGCCGCGCTGTTTGCCGCGGCTTGCCGCATCGCGGGCGTGGTCGCGGACCGGCCGCAGGCGGAGGAACTGGCGCTCGACGCCTATGGCCGCAACCTGGGCATCGCCTTCCAGCTGGTGGATGATGCGATCGACTATGTCTCGGACGCGTCGACCATGGGCAAGGACGCGGGGGACGACTTCCGCGAGGGCAAGATGACGCTGCCGGTGATCCTGGCCTATGCGCGCGGGGACGAGGCGGCGCGCGGCTTCTGGCGGGATGCGGTGTCGGGCAGGCGCGCGACCGACGCCGACTTCGCCCATGCGGTGGAGCTGGTGCGCAGCAGCCGGGCGGTGGAGGACACCATGGCGCGGGCGCGGCACTATGGGCAGCGGGCGATCGAGTCGCTGGCGCCGTTCGCCGACGGTGCTGCCAAGGACACGATGGTCGAGGCCGTCGAGTTTGCGGTCGCCCGGGCGTACTAACTTGTACCCCGGCGGAGGCCGGGGCCCAGGTGGGATAGCGGCCGATGCAGGCGCTTCATCCGCCGAGCCTTCTCAACCGGAACCCGGCCTCCGCCGGGGTACGGTTCGGAGGGGGGAGGAAGCGGCCCTTACGCCGCCCGCTTCTCCAGCGCCGCCGCGGCTTCTTCCATCAGCGTGGCGATGATCTCGGCGACCGGTTCCTCGGTCTTGACCATGCCGACCGACTGGCCGGCCATCACGCTGCCATGCTCGACGTCGCCGTCGATCACCGCACGACGCAGCGCGCCCGCCCAGTAATGCTCGATCTGGAGCTGCGCCTCGGCCATTGCCAACGCGCCCTCGTCGAGCGACTGGGCGACTTCGCGCTGCTTGGCTGTGAACAGCTCCGAGCCGGCGTTCTTGAGCGCGCGCACCGGGATCACCGGCAGGCGCGGGTCGATCTGGACGCTGGCGACCGCGTCACGGGCCGAGGCGCGGAAGAACGCCTTCTTGAAATTGGGGTGCGCGATCGACTCGGTCGCGCAGGCGAAGCGCGTGCCAAGCTGGACGCCGGCGGCGCCCATGTCGAGATAGCCGGCGATCGCCTCGCCGCGGCCGATGCCGCCGGCGACGAATACCGGGACCTGTTCGGCGATCTCGGGTAGCATTTCCTGCGCGAGCACGCTGGTGGAGACCGGGCCGATGTGGCCGCCGGCCTCCATCCCCTCGATCACCAGCGCGTCGACGCCGGAGCGGATCAGCTTTTTCGCAAGCGCGAGTGCGGGCGCAAAGCAGATCACCTTGGCGCCCGACGCCCTGATCGCGTCGAGGCTGCCAGCCGGCGGAAGCCCGCCCGCGAGCACGACATGGCCGACCTGGTGCTTTGCGCACACCGCGATCAGCTCCATCAGCTGCGGGTGCATGGTGATGAGGTTGACGCCGAACGGCTTGGCCGTCAGCGCCTTGGTGGCGGCGATCTCGGCGTCGAGCAGCTCGGGGGTCATCGCGCCGCACGCGATCACGCCGAAGCCGCCGGCGTTGGAGATGGCGGCAACGAGGTTGCGCTCGGACACCCAGGACATGGCGCCGCACAGGATCGCGGTCTCGGTGCCGAGGAAGGCGGCGCCGCGGGCCATGCGGCGGGCAAGGCGCTCGGCGCCGACGGAGGAAGTGGTAGTCATTTCGCGCCCCTAGCGTAGCGCGCGAGGTTGAGCAAAGGAGACGAGACGATGCGGCAGGCGATCGGCGAGATAGAGGTGCCCACGCGGGGGCCGGGGCTGGTGGAGGTGACGCGCGACGTATGCGCCTGGGTGACCGAACACGCGATCACGACCGGGCTCTTGACGCTGTTCTGTCGCCACACCTCGGCGTCGCTGCTGGTGCAGGAGAATGCGGCGCCGGAGGTACGCGACGATCTCCTGGCCTATTTCAGCCGCATCGCGCCGGAGGATCGCACCGCCTATGTGCACGACGACGAGGGGCCGGACGACATGCCCGCGCATCTGCGGACGGCGCTGACGGGAGTGCAGCTGTCGATTCCCGTGGCGAATGGCCGTCCGGTGCTCGGCACCTGGCAGGGGATCTATCTGTTCGAGCACCGCCGCGCGCCCCACCGGCGGCGGATCGCGCTGCACCTGCTGGGGGAGTAGCGCCGCCGCCCGATCAGGCGGCGGTATCCTCCGCGTCGAGGCCATAGGCGGTGTGGAGCACGCGCACCGCCAGCTCGGTATAGTCTTCCTCGATCAGCACGCTGACCTTGATCTCCGAGGTGGTGATCGCCTGCACGTTGATGCCGCGGTCGCCCAGCGTCTTGAACATGGTGGAGGCAACGCCTGCATGGCTGCGCATGCCGACGCCGACGACCGAGATCTTGGCAACGCGGGTGTCGTGGACCAGCCGGTCGTAGCCGATCTTGCCCTTTTCGCGGTCCAGTACATCGAGCACGCGGGGAAGCTCGGCCTGGTTAATCGTGAAGGTGACGTCGGTCGAGCCCGTCGAATGCGCCACGTTCTGCACGATCATGTCGACGTTGATGCCGGTGTCGGCGAGCGGGCCGAAGATGGCCGCCACCGCGCCCGGGCGATCGGGCACCTCGGTGAGCGTGATCTTGGCCTCGTTCTTGTCGTGCGCGATGCCGGTAATGAGTTGGCGTTCCATCTCGTCCACTTCCTCTTCGCCCACGATCATCGTGCCCGGTTCCGCCGCCGCATCCGCATCGGCGAAGGACGACAGCACCTGGACGCGGACCCCTTCCTTCATCGCGAGCCCGACCGAGCGCGTCTGCAGCACCTTGGCGCCGACGCTGGCGAGCTCCAGCATTTCTTCGTACGTCACCCGCTTCAATTTGCGTGCCCGGGGCACGATGCGCGGATCGGTGGTGTAGACGCCGTCGACGTCGGTGTAGATGTCGCAGCGGTCCGCCTTCATCGCGGCCGCCACCGCGACCGCCGAGGTGTCCGATCCGCCCCGGCCGAGCGTCGTCACGCGGCCATTGTCGGCCAGCCCCTGGAAGCCCGGGATCACCGCGACCTCGCCACCGGCCGTGGCGGCGAGCAGCGCCTGGGTGTCGATCTCGCCGATGCGGGCGGAGGCATGGGCGTCTGAGGTGTGGATCGGCAGCTGCCAGCCGAGCCAGCTGCGCGCCGGCACGCCGATCGCCTGGAGGGCGATGGCGAGCAGCCCGCTCGTCACCTGCTCGCCCGAGGCGACCACCACGTCATACTCGCGCGGGTCGTAGAGCGACGAGGCTTCGCGGCAGAAATTGACGAGCCGGTCGGTCTCGCCGGCCATGGCGGAGACGACGACGGCGACCTGGTTGCCGGCTTCCCACTCGCGTTTCACGCGCTGGGCGACGCTGCGGATGCGCTCGATCCCGGCCATGGAGGTGCCGCCGAACTTCATCACGATGCGTGCCATGTACCGAGCGCCTCACCCCCTTGGGAACGTCGGGTTGCGCTGATAGGGAGGCGTCATGGTTATGGCAAGCGACGCGGCGCCCGAAGCGCGGGCAGCGAACGGCAGCGTGGTGGCGGCGGAGGCCGCGCATTTCGGCAAGCTGGCTGCGGACTGGTGGAACCCGCACGGATCCTCGGCGATGCTCCACCGGCTGAACCCCGCGCGACTGGGCTTCCTGCGCCAGGCGATCGACGCGCATTGGGATGGCGACGGGCAGGGCTTCACGCCGCTCGCTGGCCGCACCGCGTTGGACGTGGGGTGCGGCGCGGGGCTGCTCGCCGAGCCGCTCGCGCGGCTGGGCGCGGCGGTGACCGGCGTCGATGCGGCGCCGGAGAACATCGGCGCGGCGCGGGCGCATGCCGAGGCGCAGGGGCTCGCCATCGACTATGTCGCGGGCGGCGTGGAAGCGGTGGCCGGGCGGCAGTTCGACTTGGTCACCTCGCTGGAGGTGATCGAGCACGTCGCCGATCCCGCTGCCTTTGTGGCTGGCCTCGCGAGGGCACTGGCGCCGGGCGGCCTGATGGTGGTCTCCACCCCTAACCGCACGCCGTTGTCGCGGCTGGCGATGATCACTTTGGCCGAGGGCGTCGGCGCGATCCCGCGCGGGACGCACGACTGGGACAAGTTCCTGACCCCGGACGAGCTCACCGCGCTGCTCCGGGCCGAAGGGCTGACGGTGGGCGAGGTGCGCGGGCTTTCCTTCTCGGCGTCGCGCGGGTTCACCATCTCCGACGACACGCGGCTCGATTATCTCGTGACAGCCTGGAGGGGCTGAGGCGGTGGCGGCGCTCGACCGCTTCGTCGACGCGCAGGGGGGCGTGTGGGCGCAGGCGCTCGCCGAGCTGAAGGCGGGGCGCAAGACCAGCCACTGGATGTGGTTCGTGTTCCCGCAGATCGCCGGGCTCGGCCGCAGCGAGACTGCGCGCTTCTATGCGATTTCGGATGTGACCGAGGTGCGAGCCTATCTCGCGCATCCGCTGCTGGGAGCCCGGCTGCGCGAAGCGGCGGCGGCGCTGCTCGCGCATCGCGGGCGATCGGCCGAGGCGATGCTGGGCGGGATCGATGCCGTGAAGCTGCGGTCGTCGATGACGCTGTTCGCAGCGGTGGCGCCGGAGGAGCTGGTGTTCGCGGCGGTGCTGGACGCCTTCTTCTCGGGCCAGCGCGATCCGGAGACGGTGCGCCGGATCGGCTGACGCGGCCGCGGGAACTTCGCGCGGCGCGATCCTTTGTTTGCGGGCAACGCGCCAAGGAGCCCCGCATGACCGACATTCGAGACGCCCACACCGAGGTCCTATCGCTTGCCGGCAGGCGGGTGGCGATCACCGGTGGCACCACCGGCATCGGCCGTGCGATCGCGGTGCTGCTCGCCTCGGAAGGCGCGCAGGTGTTCGTGTGCGGGCATGATTCGGACCATCTGGCCGATGCGCTCGCCCGCATCCGCGAGGTGGGCGAGGGCGACGGCGCGGTGCTCGACTTGGCGGAGCCGGACCATGCCCGCGGCTTCCTGGAGATCGCGCGCGAGCGGCTGGGCGGGCTGGACGCCGTGGTGCTGAACGCCGCCGTCGCCGCGTCCGGCATATCGGAGACGAGCGAGGCGGAGCTGCGGCACGCGATCGCGCTCAACTTCACCGCCTATCTGCTGGGCTCTCACGCCGCGGCCGAACTCCTGGAAGGCGAGGGCGACCTGGTACTGGTAGGGTCGATGAGCGCGCATGTGCTCGGCCCGGGCTCGACCATCTACGCCGGGATCAAGGCGGGCATCGCCGGCTTTTCCGAGGCGCTGCGGCGCGAGCTGGGACCGAAGGGGATCCGGGTCGGGCTGGTGGAGCCGGGTAAGACCGGGTCCGACATGCAGCTGCCCGACGTGCCGGTCGAAAAGCAGCGCGAGCAGATCCGCGAGGAGACGATGCTGCGGGCGGAGGACATCGCGGTGGGCGTCCACTATATGCTCACCCAGCCGCGCCGCACCGTGGTGCAGCAGGTGGTGATCACACCGCGGGCGCAGGCGGCCGAATGAACTTCGACGTCGACCGGCTGGTCTTCACCCCCGACGACGTCGACCTTTCGCGGTCGCCGCTCGCGGGGCATCTCGACGCCGAAACCTATGTGCTGGGTGCGTTCAATCCGGGGCTGACCCGGCTGCCGGGCGGCAACCTGCTGATGATGGTTCGGGTGGCCGAGGCGCTGCGCAAGCCGATCCGCGGGGGCAAGGTCCATGCGATCCGCTGGGAAGGCGAGGAGGGGAGCGCCGGCCGCTATGTGCTCGACGGCTGGCCGCTCGAGCATGCGGACACCGCCGATCCGCGCAAGTTCCTGCTCCAGGGCAACAAGTGGCGGGTGATGGCGCTGACCTCGCTGTCGTGGCTGTTGCCGGTCGAACTCTCGCCCGACGGGCTGGAGGTGGTCGCCGTGCATTACGACCGGGCGGTGGCGCCGCAGGGCAGCTGGCAATGCTATGGCGTGGAGGATGCGCGGATCAGCCGCGTCGATGATCGCTACTGGATGACGACCTGCTCGGTCAGCCCGGAGCGGCATTCGACCACGCTGTACAGCTCGGACAACGGGCTCGACTGGCGGTTCGAGGACATGGTGCTCGACCACCAGAACAAGGACATGCTGATCTTCGAAGGGCAGGTCGGCGGCCGCTACTGGGCGCAGACCCGGCCGCTGGGCGATCTGTATTTCGCCTATCCGCCGGATAGCGAGTGGCGCGCTGGGCCGTCGATCAATCTCGCCACCTCGCCCGACCTGCTGCACTGGAAGCCGTGCCGCAAACCGGGAATCCGCCCGCATGCCGCGACGGTCGCCACCGCGCGCATGGGCGGCGGCACCCCGCCGATCCGCACCGAGCGCGGCTGGCTGAGCCTGTGGCACGGGGTGGAGCCGCACGAGATCGTCGGCATCTATCGCACCTATTGGACGATCCTGGACGCCGACGATCCGAGCCGCACCGTCGCCACCCAGCACCCGCCGCTGCTGGAGGCGAACCCGGCGCTCACCCGGCCGCTGGAGGACCAGATGTACGTGCGCGATGTGGTGTTCACCACCGGCATCGCGGAGCACGGCGACGTCTATGTGGTCGCGTCCGGAGAGGCGGATCTGGCGTGTCGAATCACGCATATCCCGAAGTCCGTCTTTGCCTGACACGGCTGCTCAAAAAACTGCTTTAGTGAAGTAGGACACCGCGCTAGCATCCTCTCCTCGGGGTGAGGGGAATGAGAATGCTGGAGCTACGCAACGTCAGCCACGTCTATGGCAACGGGACGCGCGCGCTGGATGACGTGAGCCTGTCGGTACCGACCGGCATGTTCGGGCTGCTGGGGCCGAATGGTGCTGGCAAGTCGACGCTGATGCGGACCGTCGCCACGCTCCAGACGCCGACCAGCGGCAGCATCACCTTTGGCGACATCGACGTGATCGCCGAGCCGGAGCGGCTGCGCGAGACGCTGGGCTATCTGCCGCAGGACTTCGGCGTCTATCCGCGCGTGTCGGCTTACGACATGCTCGACCATATGGCGGTGCTGAAGGGCATTGCGTCGGCCGCGGACCGGAAGGCGACGGTCGAGACGCTGCTCAACCAGGTGAATCTCTGGAACGTCCGCAAGAAGGCGATTGCGGGCTTTTCGGGCGGCATGCGCCAGCGCTTCGGCATCGCCCAGGCGCTGATCGGCAACCCCCGCCTCATCATCGTCGACGAGCCGACCGCCGGCCTCGACCCGGAGGAGCGCAACCGCTTCCTCAACCTGCTTGCCGAGATCGGCGAGAACGTCGTGGTGATCCTCTCCACCCACATCGTCGAGGACGTGGCGGATCTCTGCCCGCGCATGGCGGTGCTGGCGGGCGGCAAGATCCGGCTGGAAGGCGCGCCCCTCGAATTGATCGAGCAGGCGCGTGGCACCGTCTGGGCCAAGGCGATCCGGCGCGAGGAGCTGGCAGAGGTTCGGGAGCGCTACGAACTCATCTCCACCCGCCTGTTCGCCGGGCGGACCATCGTCCACATCCTGTCCGAGGTCGATCCCGGCAACGGCTTCGAGCCGGTGCGCGGCGGACTGGAGGACGTGTATTTCGCGACCCTGGCGCGCACCCGCCGTCCCGTCGACACCGCCGCCGCTGTCGCGGCCTGAGGGGAGGGCGCCCATGTTTCGGAAGATCGCGGGGTTCGAACTCCGCTACCAGTTCGGCAGCCCGGTGTTCTGGGTCGTCGCGGCACTCTTCTTTCTGCTGACCTTCGGGTCGGTCGCGAGCGAGAACATCCAGATCGGCGCGGGCGGCAACGTCCACGCCAACAGCCCCTTTGCCATCGTCCAGGTCCACGCGATCTTTTCGCTGTTCTTCATGTTCGTGACGACCGCGTTCGTCGCGAACGTGGTGGTGCGCGACGATGAGTCGGGCTTCGGCCCGATGGTGCGCACGACGCGCGTCACCCGGTTCCAGTATCTGATGGGGCGCTTCACCGGCGCCTTCCTGGCCGCAGCGGTGGCGTTCCTGGCGATTCCGCTGGCGATCTGGGTCGGATCGCTGATGCCCTGGATCGATCCGGAGCGACTGGGGCCGACGATCCCCGGCGCCTTCGCCTGGGCTTATTTCGTGGTGGCGCTGCCGAACCTGTTCCTCACCGCGGCGATCTTCTTTGCGGTGGCGACGGTCACGCGATCGATGATGGGCAGCTATGTCGGCGTGATCGTCTTCCTGGTGCTCTATGCCGTGATGAGCACCATGATCGGGCAGCAGCCCGAGTGGCGGCAGGTCGCGGCCTATGTCGAGCCCTTCGGCGTCGCCGCGATCAGCAACGCGACCCGCTATTTCACCGCGGCGGAGCGGAATGCGATCCTGCCGCCGCTGGACGGTGCGCTGCTTGCCAACCGGCTGATCTGGATCGGCGTCGCGCTGGCGGCGCTGGGCTTCGCCGTGGGGCGGTTCCGCTTTGCCGAGCGCGGCATCTCCAAGCGCCGCCTGCGCAAGCAGGCACGCCGCGAGGCGAAGCTGGGCCAGACTGCGCCGCGGCTGGTCGATCGGCTGCCCGCGCCCCAGCCGGACGGGGCGACCTGGGCGCGCCTCCTCACCCGTTGTCGCTTCGAGATGGCGCAGGTGTTCCGCAGCCCCGCATTCCTGGTGCTGCTGGTCGTCGGCCTTTTCAACACGGTCGGCGCGCTGCTGTTCGCGGGCGAGATCTACGGCACGCCGGCGCGACCGCTCACCTTCGCGCTGATCGAGACGCTGACCGGCGGCTTCGGGCTGATCCCGATCATCATCGCCATCTATTATGCGGGCGAGCTGGTCTGGCGCGACCGCGACCGCAAGATCCACGAGATCATCGACGCGACCCCGCTGCCCAACTGGGCCTATATGGTGCCCAAGGCGCTGGCGGTGACGGGGGTGCTGTTCACCACCCTGCTGGCGGCGGCGGTGGCGGCGATCCTGGTGCAGCTGATCCGCGGCGGCGGCGAGGTGTCGCTCGGCGAATATTGGCGCTGGTACCTGCTGCCGCAGACGGTGGACATGGTGCTGCTGGCGATCCTGTCGGTGTTCGTCCAGGCGCTCAGCCCGAACAAATACGTCGGCTGGGCGATCATGGTCGTCTACATCGTGGCCACGCTGACGCTCAGCAATCTGGGCTACGAGCATCCGCTCTATCTCTATGGCGGCGGGCCGACGCCGCAGCTGTCCGACATGAATGGCGACCAGATCGGCGGTGCCGCCGCATGGTGGGTGCGCCTCTATTGGGGGGCCGCGGCGGTGATCCTGGCGACGCTTGCCCATCTGCTGTGGCGGCGCGGGACCGAAACCCGGCTGCTGCCGCGGTTGCGGCGGGTGCCTGCGCGCCTGCGCGGCGTGCCGGGAGTCATCATCGGCGTTGCGCTGGTGGCGTTCGTGGGGGTCGGTGCCTTCATCTTCTACAACACCAACGTCCTCAACCCATACCGCACCCGCGATGCCAACGAGCAGCGGATGGCGGAGTATGAGAAGAAGTACCTGCGCTACGAGAACGTCGTGCAGCCTTCGCTTACCGACGTTCGGCTGGCGATCGACCTGCACCCGTCCGAGCGGCGGATGACGGTCGACGGCGTCTATCGCTTCGTCAACGACACCGGCCTCCCGCTGGATACGCTGCACGTGCGGCTGCCCGACGCGGACACCAAGCTTGCCTCAGTAACGGTTCCAGGCGCCAAACTCGCCAGCAACGACGCGGAGTTCCAGTACCGGCTCTACCACTTCGACCGGCCACTCGCGCCGGGCGCCACCGGCACGCTGCAGTTCCGCACGGAACGATCGCAGCGGGGCTTCCGCGCCACCGGCGAGGATACGCGGCTGGTGGCCAATGGCAGCTTCCTCAACAACTTCGACTTCGCGCCGCAGCTGGGGATGAACCGGGCAGGGCTGTTGACCGATCGGGTGACCCGCCGCCGCTACGGCCTGCCGTCGGAGCTGCGCATGGCCAAGCTGGAGGACGTGTCCGCCCGCCAGCGCAACTATCTGGCCAATGCCGATTGGGTGAATTCGGACATCACCGTCACCACCGATGCGCCCCAGGTGCCGATCGCACCCGGCCGGCGGGTATCCGACGTGACAAAGGGCGGGCGGCGGACCGCGCACTTCGTCTCGACGGCGCCGATCCTGGCCTTCTTCTCGGTCCAGTCCGCCGACTATGCGGTGCGGCGGGACCGGCAGGGGCCGGTGCAGCTGGAGGTCTATTACCAGCCGAACCACGGCTTCAACGTCGACCGGATGCTCCAGGCGATGAAGCTGTCGCTCGGCTATTACGACAAGGCGTTCGGGCCCTATCAGTTCACCTATGCCCGCATCATCGAGTTCCCGGGCTATGACAGCTTCGCCCAGGCGTTCGCGGGGACGGTGCCTTATTCGGAGAAGATCGGCTTCATCGCCGATACTCGTGATCCGGACGAGATCGACTATGTCACCTATGTCACCGCGCACGAGCTGGGCCACCAATATTGGGCGCACCAGCTGATCAGCGCGGACCAGCAGGGCGGCACCGTGCTGGTGGAGACCATGGCGCAATATTCGGCCCTGATGGTGATGAAGCACCTGTACGGCGAGGATAAGATCCGCCGCTTCCTGAAGTACGAGCTCGACAATTATCTGCGCTCGCGCGGCAGCGAGGCGATCGAGGAACTGCCGCTCGATCGGGTCGAGAACCAGGGGTACATCCATTACCGCAAGGGCGCGGTGGTGCTGTACCTGTTGCAGGACCGGCTGGGCGAGGAGCGGGTGAACGCGATGCTGCGCACGCTGCTCGACCGCCACCGGTTCAAGGGTGCGCCCTATGCCAACTCGATGGAGCTGGTCGACGGCTTCCGCGGACTGGCGCGCAATGCGGGCGAGCGGCAGCTGGTGGACGACCTGTTCGACCGCATCACCCTCTATGACCTCAAGCTCAAGGAGGCCAAGACCCGCAAGCTGCCCGATGGACGCTATGAGACGGTGCTGACGATCGAGGGCGGCAAGGCCTATGCCGATGGCCGAGGCAAGGAGACGCAGGCGGCGCTGGACGACCAGATCGACGTGGGGCTGTTCACCGCGCGTCCGGGGCTGGGATCGTTCGATCGCGGCGACGTGCTGGTGATGGAGCGGCGGCCGGTCCGCAGCGGCGTGCAGCAGCTGCGGCTGGTGACGGCGAAGCGACCGGCGTTCGCCGGGGTCGACCCGTACAACAAGTACATCGACCGCAACAGCGACGACAATGTCGGGGCGGTGGAGTAGGGCGGGTACGCCGGGGGGCGCTCCCCCGGCGGAGCGCCTGAAAAAAATTGACAATTGCGCGGGTTTGGGATAGGCGCCACGCCTTTCCTGCTCCGTGCATTATTTGAGGAAGCGACCATGGCGCGCGTCACCGTCGAGGATTGCGTCGACAAGATCCCCAACCGGTTCGACCTGGTGCTGATGGCAGCCCAGCGTGCGCGCCAGATTTCCGGCGGTGCCGAGCTGACGCTCGAGCGCGACCGCGACAAGAACCCGGTGGTCGCCCTGCGCGAGATCGCCGAGGAGACGGTTCGGCCGGACCACCTCAAGGAAGCGGTCATCACCAGCATGCAGAAGGTGCAGATCGACGACGAGGAAGCGCCCGACGAGATCGGTTCGCTGTCGGCATCGGCCGAGGCGCTGCGTCTCACCGCGGCCGCTCCGCCGCGCAACCAGAACGTCGGCGGCGACTACGAGGGCTGATCCCTCCACGTCGAAGGCCTGAAGAAGGGCGGCTCCGCTGGGGCCGCCCTTTCTTTTTGCGCGGAAGAGGGGTGCGTCCTCCCGCAGCTCCTGCGGCATGTGCTCCTGCGCAGGCAGGAGCCTAGAGCCAGGAGGGGCAGCGCCCGTCACCCTGGGCTCCTGCCTGCGCAGGAGCACGCGTTCTCCCTGCGCCCACCGCGCGCAAAAAAAGGCCGGTACGTTTCCGTACCGGCCCGAGGTCGTCCGCAGGAGGAACGTCGGGGGCGGCGGGGCCGTGCCCGCCGCCGATCTCAGTAGTTGTAGGCGCGCTCGCCATGCTCGCCGAGGTCGAGGCCCTCGATCTCGACTTCGGGGCTGACGCGGCCGCCGGTCACTGCCTTGGCGATGAAGAAGGCGATGGTGGTGCCGATCGCGGCCCAGGCGATGGTGACGACCACCGCGAGCAGCTGCACGCCGAGCTTGGCGCCCATGTCATAGTCGGCAGCACCCGGGCCGCCGAGCGACGGCGCGTAGACGATGGCGGTGCCGATCGCGCCGACCATGCCGCCCACCCCGTGAATGCCGAAGGCGTCTAGCGAGTCGTCGTAGCCGAGCTTGGGCTTCAGGAAGGTCACCGCGAAGTAGCAGACGATCGAGGCGACCGCGCCCAGCACGATGGCGCCGAACGGGCCCGAGTTGCCCGCCGCCGGCGTCACCGCGACCAGGCCGGCGATGATGCCCGAGCAGAAGCCCAGCGCCGATCCCTTGTGCCCCGAGAAGCGCTCCGCCAGCATCCAGAACAGGCCGGCCGAGGCGGTGGCGACGAAGGTGTTGATCATCGCAAGAGCCGCCGAGCCATTTGCCTCCAGCGCCGAGCCGGCGTTGAAGCCGAACCAGCCCACCCAGAGGAGGCCGGTGCCGACCATCGTCAGCGTCAGGCTATGCGGGGCCATGCGCTCGGTCGGATAGCCGATGCGCTTGCCGAGCAGGATCGCCAGCACCAGCGCCGAGACGCCGGCGTTGATGTGCACCACAGTGCCGCCCGCGAAGTCCAGCGCGCCCATGTCGAAGAACCAGCCGCCTGCCGCCCACACCATGTGCGCGATCGGCAGATAGACGATGGTGAGCCACACCAGCGCGAACAGCATGACGGCGGAGAACTTGATCCGCTCGACCACCGAACCCAGCACCAGCGCGATGGTGATCGCGGCAAAGGTCATCTGGAAGCAGATGAACACATATTCGGGGATCTCGACGCCGGCCGTGAAGGTCGCCGCCTGCGACGCGGGCGTGACCCCGGCCAGGAAGGCCTTGCCGAAGCCGGCGATGAACTTGCTCGGCAGCGCGCTCTCCGGCCCGAAGGCGAGGCTGTAGCCGTAGATCACCCAGATCAGCATCGCCAGGCAGGCGACGGCGCCGATCTGCGTCATCACCGACAGCATGTTCTTGGCGCGGGCGAGGCCGCCGTAGAACAGCGCCAGGCCGGGCAGGATCATCGCCAGCACCAGCACGGTCGAGATCATCATCCAGGCGGTGTCGCCCTTGTCGACGGTGGCGGCAGGCGCGGCGGCCGCCGGTGCCTGCAGGGCCGCGTCCTGCGCCCAGGCGGGCAGCGCGGCAAACAGAGTCGTGCCCGCGGCGATCGCCAGGCCAGTCGGAAGCTTCATGATGTCCCCCTTCATCACAGCGCAGTCTCGTCGGTCTCGCCGGTGCGGATGCGGACCGCCTGGCCGACGTCGAGTACGAAGATCTTGCCGTCGCCGATCGCGCCGGTGTTGGCCGAGGCCTGCACCGCCTCGACGACCCGCGGCGCGACGTCGGACGCGCACACGATCTCGATCTTGATCTTGGGCACCATGTTGGTGCTGTACTCGGCGCCCCGGTAGATTTCGGTCTGGCCTTTCTGGCGGCCGAAGCCCTTGACCTCGGTGACGGTCATGCCCGCCACTCCGACTTCGGTCAGCGCCTCCCGCACGTCATCGAGCTTGAACGGCTTGATGATGGCGATGACGAGTTTCATATCGCGCCCCCTCGCTATGGTCCCGAGGGGAGACGTAGCAAGCAGCGTGCCAGTTGTGGTTGGGGCAGGGGGCGCGAGCGGTCAGGAGCGGATCGACATCTCACTCCTCCCCGTTTGCCTCGAGTAGCCGTAGAGCTTGTCGAGACGGCGTATCGAGAGGCGGTTGCGGTGGCTCTCTCGATACGGGCTCTCGACAAGCTCGATCCCTACTCGAGACAAACGGGGTGGGAAGCGGGATTAGGCCTCGGGGGGGATGTGGCCCACGCCGGGCTGAGATGCGAGGCAAGTGCGACGCAGCTTTAGGCAGCTGCCCAAAAATCAGGCAGTGGGGCGCGTCATTCCGGACGTTCGACGATCGCGCGGGCTTCGGCGAGATCTTCGTCGTCGACCATCACCCGCGTCGGGATCAGCAGCCAGCTGCCGTCGGCGATGCTCGCCTCGCCGTCGAAGGCGACGGCGGGAATGCCTTCGCTCTCCAGCCGCCCGACCAGGATCTGCGCCTCGATCCGGGCGAAGCGGCCGAGTTCGACAAGAGCCATCAGGCGGCGGTGCCGCCGACCGTCAGCCCCTCGACCAGCAGGGTGGGCTGGCCGACGCCGGCGGGCACGCTCTGTCCGCCCTTGCCGCACATGCCGACGCCCTCGTCGAGCGCGAAGTCGTTGCCGATGCCGGTCACTTTGGTGAGCACGGTCGGGCCGTCGCCGATCAGCGTCGCGCCCTTGATCGGGGCGCCGAGCTTGCCGTTTTCGATCCGGTAGGCCTCGGTGCAGGAGAAGACGAACTTGCCCGAGACGATGTCGACCTGGCCGCCGCCGAACGACTTGGCGAAGATCCCCTTCTTCACCCGCGACAGCAGCTCGGCCGGATCGTCGCGCCCGCCGCGCATGAACGTGTTGGTCATGCGGGGCATGGGGGCATGGGCGAAGCTCTCGCGCCGCCCGTTGCCGGTCGGGGCGACGCCCATCAGCCGGGCATTCAGGCGATCGTGGATATAGCCCTTGAGGATGCCGTCCTCGATCAGGATGTTCTCCTGGGTCGGCGTGCCCTCGTCGTCGATCGACAGCGAGCCGCGGCGGCTGGCGATCGAGCCGTCGTCGACCACCGTCACGCCGGGGGCTGCCACGCGCTCGCCGATGCGGCCGGAAAAGGCGCTGGTGCCCTTGCGGTTGAAGTCGCCTTCCAGGCCGTGGCCGATCGCCTCGTGCAGCAGCACGCCGGGCCAGCCCGGCCCGAGCAGCACGGTCATCTCGCCGGCCGGTGCATCGACCGCGTCGAGGTTGACCAGCGCCTGGGCGAGCGCGGTGTCGATCGCGCGGTTCCACGTCTCGGGCAGGAACAGGTCGTCGTAGAGATAGCGGCCGCCGATGCCGAAGCTGCCGGTCTCGCGCCGGCCGTTCTGCTCGACCACCAGCGAGACGTTGAGGCGTACCAGCGGACGCACGTCGGTGGCGACGAAGCCGTCCGGGCGGACGATTTCGACCACGCTCCACGAGCCGCTGAGGCTGACGCTCGCCTGGACGACCCGCGGATCGCGGGCGCGCGCGGCGGCGTCGATCGTCTGGCACAGGTTCACCTTGTCGGCGAACGGCACCAGATCGAGCGGGTCTGCCTCGGTATAGAGGTGGCGGTTGTTGCCGCGCGGCGGCGGCGCCTTGGCACCCTTGCTCGGATCGATCAGCGCCATGGTCTCGCCAGCGCGCAGGATCGCGGCCTCGCTGATCTCGTTGGCGTGGGCGAAGGCGGTGGTTTCGCCCGACACGCCGCGCAGGCCGAAGCCGGAGGCGGTGTCGTAGCTCGCCGTCTTCAGCCGGCCGTCGTCGAAGCCGAATGCCTCTGCCCGGCGATATTGCAGGTAGAGCTCCCCATCATCGGCCTGCGCGAGCGTGCGCGCGGCGAGACGGGTGGCAGCGGCGGGGTCGAAGCCGTCGCGGTAGAGGAAAGCGCGGGGATCGGAGGCGGTCATGCCCTCCGATATAGGAGACCTAGAGGCTGGCGCCAGACGCGATGTCGGGCAACGTCGACTGGTCGACGCCGTCCGCGGGGCCACCGACCAGCACGAAGCGGCGGTCGCAATAGCCGCAGTCGACATAGCCATGCTCGTCGATCTGCAGCCACACGCGCGGGTGGCCGAGCGCAGGGGCGATCTCCCCGGCACCATCGCAAGCGACGCGGGGGGTGGTGACGCGGAGGACTTCGGACGGCGGAATCATGGAAGAGGCGATAGCAAGGCGCCCGGCGCTCGACAATGCTGGAGCGTGACCGATCGCAGCGTTTCGCAACGCCGGGGATTGGCGATTCGTGCCGCGGGGCCTATCCGCTTGCGCCATGACCCAGGCCGCGATCAGCATCCGAGACCTTTGCAAAACCTATGCGGGCGGCAAGCGCGCGCTCGACGGCGTCACCTTCGACGTGCCGCGCGGGGAGATCTTCGGGCTGCTGGGGCCGAATGGCGCGGGCAAGTCGACGCTGATCAACACGCTGGCCGGGCTCGTGCGCAAGACCAGCGGCACGGCGGAGATCTGGGGTTTCGACATCGACCGGCACCCGCGCAACGCGAAGGCATCGATCGGCATCGTGAACCAGGAGATCACCTTCGATCCCTTTTTCACGCCCTCCGAAACACTGGAAAACCAGGCGGGCCTCTACGGCATTCCCAAGACGAAGCGCCGGACGATGGAGCTGCTGCGCGCGGTGCACCTGGAGGACAAGGCCGACGCCTATGCCCGCAGCCTTTCGGGCGGCATGAAGCGGCGGCTGATGGTCGCCAAGGCGATGGTGCACTCGCCGCCCGTGCTGGTGCTCGACGAGCCGACCGCGGGCGTCGACATCGAGCTTCGCCAGCAGCTGTGGGCCTATGTCCGGCAGCTCAACGACGCCGGGGTGACGGTGGTGCTGACCACCCACTATCTCGAGGAGGCCGAGGAGCTGTGCGATCGCATCGCGATCATCAACCACGGCCGCCTCATCGCCAACGAGCCGACCCGCGCGCTGGTGGGGATGGCGCAGGAGAAGCTGGTCGAGGTGACGGTCGACCGTGATCTCGCCGCGCTGCCGGAGGCGAGCTGCTTCAGCAAGATCGAGCGCAAGAGCGACCGGGTGCTGGCGATCACCTATCGCAAGGACGTGGCCAATGCGGGCGAAGTGCTCGCCGCGGTGACGCGCGACGGCTATGGCATCGTCGACGTCTCCACCAAGGAAGCCGACCTGGAGGACGTGTTCCTCAACCTGACGCGCGCCCACGGGTGAGCGATCCCCGCCAAAGCGACGTCCTGATCGTCGGGTCGGGCGCGGCCGGGCTGACCGCCGCGCTCAACCTGGCGGAGCGGTTCCAGGTGACGGTGCTTGCCAAGGGGCGGCTGGACGAAGGCTCGACCGCCTGGGCGCAGGGCGGGATCGCCGCGGTGCTGGAGCCGGGCGATACCTTCGAGAACCACATAGAGGATACGATGGTGGCGGGCGCGGGGCTCAACGACCGCGCCACGGTGGAGTTTGTTGTCGAGAACGCACCGGCGGCGATCGAGCGGCTGGCCGAACTCGGCGTGCCGTTCAACGTCGGCGACGGCGACGAACGCTGGCACCTGACGCGCGAGGGCGGCCATTCGCACCGCCGCATCGTCCATGTCGACGACGCCACCGGCCGGGCGGTGCAGGAGGCGCTGATCGCCGCCGCCCAGGCGCACCCCAACATCACGCTGGTGCCCGACATGGTCGCCGTCGACCTCGCCACGAGCCGCCATGAGCTGCGCTATTCGGGCGCGGGCCGGGTGTGGGGCGCCTATGCGCTCGACCGGGGCACGGGGCGCGTGGCGCTGTTCACCGCCCGTGCGACGGTCCTGGCGACCGGCGGTGCGGGGCGGACCTATCTCTTCTCCACCGCGCCCGGCGGGGCCACCGGCGATGGCATCGCCATGGCGTGGCGCGCGGGATGCCGCGTCTCCAACATGGAGATGATGCAGTTCCACCCGACCTGCCTCTACAATCTGGAGGTCAAGAACTTCCTGATTACGGAAGCCGTGCGCGGCGAGGGCGGGCGGCTGCTCAACCCGCGCACCGGCCACCGCTTCATGCCCGACATCGACCCGCGTGCGGAACTCGCCCCGCGCGACGTGGTGGCGCGGGCGATCGATGCGGAGATCAAGCGCTTCGGGCTCGACTACGTCCATCTCGACATCAGCCACATGCCGGCGGACTTCGTGCGCGGGCACTTCCCCAACATCCACGACAAGCTGCTGGGGCTGGGCATCGACATGACGCGCCAGCCGATCCCGGTGGTGCCGGCGCAGCATTATACCTGCGGCGGGATCGTCGTGGACCTGGACGGGCGTACCGACCTGCCGGGCCTCTATGCGGCGGGCGAATGCACCGAGAGCGGGCTGCACGGCGCCAACCGGCTGGCGTCGAACTCGCTGCTCGAATGCTTCGTGTTCGGCGAGGCGGCGGCGCAGCACATCGCGACCCATTGGGACGAACTCGCGCCGCCGCCGCCGATCCGCCCCTGGGACGAAAGCCGGGTCGCGGATTCGGACGAGGAAGTCGTCATCAAGCAGAACTGGACCGAGATCCGCCGGTTCATGTGGAACTACGTCGGCATCGTGCGGACCACCAAGCGGCTGGAGCGCGCGCAGCACCGCATCGCGATGCTGACCGAGGAAGTGAACGACTATTACGGCCATTTCCGGGTGACACCGGACCTGATCGAGCTTCGCAACCTGCTTCAGTCGGCCGAGCTGATCGTGCGCTGTGCGCTCCATCGCAAGGAGAGCCGTGGGCTGCACTATACGCTCGACTATCCCGAGACGCTGCCGGAGGCCGTCGACACGGTGCTGGTGCCCTGAACCCCGGCGCTACCGAAGCTCTTGGAATCCGGCGCCCTTTCGCAAATCTTCACCATTCATCGCTGCTGAGGGGTCGTTCGCCGCAAGGCCTCCGCGGCAGCGCTTGCGACCCCGTGGGTTGTGACAGCATGGTAGAAGGGTGCGAGGGGCCCAGAGAAACGTGACGTCCGGACAGCAGTTCACCGCTACGCAACGGGCCCTGATCCTGCTGGGATCGGCGCCGTTCGTGCTGATGGGCTGCGCCGTTCATGAAGCCCGGCAGCAGCCGGTATCGCTGCTGCTCCCACCGGGCTCCGCCACCTCCAGCTACCGGGTCGCAGTGCCCGTCCCGCCGCCGCCGCCGCCGCTTCCGCAGGCGCCGGCCGACCTGACGCGCGCGATCACGACGCTGCTCGCCAATTTCAACGGCACCGCGGCCGCCGCCGTCACCAGCATCGATCAGGGCTGGACGGTCGCCTACAACGGCAACCGCCCGATGCCGCAGCAGAGCGTGAGCAAGCTGTGGGTCGCGATGACCGCGCTCGACCTGCTCGACCAGGGCAAGCTGACGCTCGACGACCCGGTGGTCGTCCGGCGCGAGGACCTGACCCTGTTCCACCAGCCGATCGCGTCGCTGGTGAAGGGCGACGGCTATCATACCACCGTCCGCGAGCTGATGCGCCGCGCGCTCACCATGAGCGACAACACCGCCAACGACCGGCTGCTGACCTATGTCGGCGGGCCGAATGCGGTGCGCGCGTTCCTGGCGCGGCGCGGCATCCAGAACATCCGCTTCGGCCCGGGCGAGCGGCTGCTGCAGAGCAAGACCGCCGGGCTCACCTGGCGGCAGGAATATTCGCTCGGCGGCGGCTTCAACCAGGCGCGCAGCGCCTTGCCGCAGAGCGTCCGGATCGCCGCCTTCAACGCCTATGTCGCCAATCCGCCCGATGGTGCCGGCGCGACCGCGATCGCCGAGGCGCTGATGCGGCTGAAGCAGGGCAAGCTGCTCTCGGCCAACTCCACCCGCTATCTGCTCGACACCATGGCGGCGTCGCGGACCGGGCGCGCGCGCCTGCACGCGGCACTGCCCCCCGGCTGGACGCTGGCGCACAAGACTGGCACCGGCCAGGACCTGATGTCGCGCAACGCCGGCTTCAACGACGTCGGCATCCTGACGGCACCCGACGGCCGCAGCTATGCGGTGGCAGTACTGATCGGCGACACGCGGGCGCCGATGCGCGACCGCCAGCAGCTGATCCAGCAGGTCGTCCACGCGCTGGTCGCCAACCGCAGCTGATCCAGCCCGACGTGCCGTGCCCGGGGTGCGCCCCGCCGGCCGCCATGCCCCCCTCGTAACCGGCCGGCCGCGCTGCTATCTCGGCGGCCATGCCCCATCTCTACCTCGTCGACGGCTCCGGCTACATCTTCCGCGCCTATCACCGGCTGCCGCCGCTCACCAACAAGCATGGCGAGCCGGTGGGGGCCGTCTATGGCTATACCACCATGCTGTGGAAGCTGGCGGACGAGCTCCACAAGGCGGAGGGGCCGACCCACATGGCGGTGATCCTCGACAAGTCATCGAGCACCTTCCGCAACGCGATGTACGACCAGTACAAGGCCCATCGTCCGCCGCCGCCGGAGGATTTGAAGCCGCAGTTCCCGATGATCCGCGACGCGACGCGGGCCTTTTCGCTGCCGTGCATCGAGGAGGAGGGCTGGGAGGCCGACGACCTGATCGCCAGCTATGCCAAGGCGGCGCTGGCGCAAGGGTGGCAGGTGACGATCGTCAGTTCCGACAAGGACCTGATGCAGCTGATCGAGCCGGGCCTCGACATGCTCGACACCATGAACAACCGCCGCCTGGACGCCAGCCATGTGGTGGAGAAGTTCGGCGTGCCGCCTTCGCAGCTGGGCGAGGTGCTGGCGCTGATGGGCGACAGCGTCGACAACGTGCCCGGCGTGCCGGGCATCGGCCCCAAGCGCGCGGCCGAGCTCATCACCGAATATGGCGACGTCGAATCGGTGCTCGCCGCGACCGATTCGATGAAGAAGTCGAAGATGCGCGACAATCTGGTCGAGCATGCCGAGGCGGCGCGCCTGTCGCGCAAGCTGGTGACGCTGGCGTGCGACGTGCCGCTGCCGGAGCCGCTCGACGGGCTGGAGCTGCAGGGCATCCCGGACGCGCCGCTGCGCGCGTTTTTGGAGCATCACGGGTTTCGCACGCTGCTCAACCGCCTGTCGGCGGTAGCCGATCCGCCCGCGGAAGCACCGGTCGCGCCGGTCGACGACGATGCGGACGCGCCGTGCGATCACGACGCGTACGAGACGGTGGTGGACGAGGACGCGCTCGACCGCTGGATCCAGGTGGCGCGCCACCAGGGCTGGGTCGCGATCGACACCGAGACGACCGGGCTGGACGCGACCCGCGCCGAGCTGGTGGGCATCAGCCTGGCGCTGCACCCGAACCTCGCGTGCTACATTCCGCTGGGCCACGGCGGGCAGGATCTGCTCGCCGAGGTGCCGCAGCAACTCGACCGCGCGGTGGCGCTCGCCAAGCTCAAGCCGCTGCTGGAGGATTCGACGGTCCTCAAGATCGGCCATAACCTGAAGTACGACATGATCGTGCTCGCCCGCTGCGGCGAGGGCGGCATCCGCGTCGCGCCCTACGATGACACCATCGTCATGAGCTTCGACCTGGATGCGGGCCGCCACGGCCACGGCATGGACGAGCTGGCGGCGACGCACCTGTCGCACAGCTGCATCGCGTACAAGGAGGTGGTCGGTACCGGCAAGAACCAGCGCGGTTTCCACGAGATCGATCTGAAGACCGCGACCCGCTACGCGGCGGAGGACGCCGACGTGACGCTGCGGCTGTGGCGGCGGTTCAAGCCGCGGCTGCCGTATGAGTCGGCGACGCGCGTGTACGAGATGGTGGATCGGCCGCTGGTGCAGGTGCTCGCCGACATGGAGTGTCGCGGGGTCAAGGTCGACGCGGGGGCGCTGGCCAAGCTGTCGGAGGAGTTCTCCGGCCAGATCGCGGGGCTGGAGACCGAGATCCACGCGCTGGCCGGCGGACCCTTCACCATCGGCAGTCCCAAGCAACTCGGCGACGTGCTGTTCGATCGCCTCGGCCTGAAGGGCGGGCGCAAGGGCAAGTCGGGGGTCTATTCGACCGACGTCAACGAGATGGAGCGGCTGGCCGCCGACAAGGACCAGCCGCAGGGTGCCGAGATCGCGGGCAAGGTGCTCGAGTGGCGGCAGCTCACCAAGCTCAAGAACACCTATACCGATGCGTTGCAGGCGCAGATCAACCCCGCGACGGGGCGCGTCCACACCAGCTACTCGCTGACGGGTGCGCAGACGGGGCGACTGTCCTCGACCGACCCGAACCTCCAGAACATCCCGATCCGCACCGAAACCGGACGCCAGATCCGCGACGCGTTCGTGGCGGAGCCGGGCAACGTCATCCTGGCGGCCGACTATTCGCAGATCGAACTGCGGCTGGCGGCGCACATCGCGGACGTGCCGCAGCTGCGCGAGGCGTTCGAACGCGGCGACGACATCCACTCGCTGACCGCGACCGAGCTGTTCGGCGAGGTCAACCGCGACACCCGCGCGCGCGCCAAGACGATCAACTTCGCGATCCTCTATGGCATCTCGCGCTGGGGCCTGGCCGGGCGGCTCGACGTGTCGGCGGACGAGGCGCAGGCGATGATCGACCGCTATTTCGAGCGCTTCCCCGGCATCAACCGCTACATCGCCGAGACGCTGGAGGGGGTGAAGGAACGCGGCTTCACCACCACGCTGTTCGGGCGCAAGACGCATTTCCCGCGCATCAAGTCCAAGAACCAGGCCGAGCGTGCGGGTTCGGAGCGGGCGGCGATTAACGCGCCGATCCAGGGGACGAGCGCCGACATCATCAAGCGGGCGATGGCGCGGATGGAGCCAGCGCTCGCCGACGCCGGGCTGCCGAACGTCCGCATGCTGATGCAGGTGCACGACGAACTGGTGTTCGAACTGCCCGAAGCCGATGCGGAGGCGGCGCGCGCCGTGATCGAGCGGGTGATGGCCACGGCCGCCGAGCCGGCGGTCATCCTCACCGTGCCGCTCGCGGTCGAGATCGGCGTCGGCCCAAGCTGGGGCGCGGCGCACTAAGCGCTGGCGGGGATCGGACCCGACACCGCCGCCCGGGCTCTGCCTGGCGGATGGGTCCGCCCCGCCTTCTGTACGCCGCGCAACGCACCGACCCTTGCCGGGTGCGCGCCGATCCGTATCATCACCGGACTTCCAGGGGCGCAGACCCACCGGAGGTCAGATATTGAGCAGGGGAGGTGTCGGTGATCTTCTTGTCGCTGTTGCTGCTGGCCCAGGCGGGGACGACGCCCGCTCCCCAGAAAGATGTGCTCAGCCAGACGCTTGAGGAGCAGTCCGCCGAGCTGGTGACGGTCACCGCACCCAGCCTGAAGGCGACCGGCGACGCACTCGAACACTGCCTTGCCCGTGCCTGCCCGCCGCAGGAAGACATTGCGGCCTCCCTTGCCCATGCCGAAAATCTGGTGATCGCCGGCGAGCTTCAGGATGCGCGCTCGGTGCTGCTGAAGGCGCGCGGCCGTAACAGCCGCCATGCCGCGGCCCTGCCGGTGCCGGTCAGCACGCTCCACGCCTTCAACGCGGATGTCGCATCGCTGCTGGGGCTGCCTGACCCGGCCCGCATCGGCACCATCGATTCGGTTTCTGCACTTAAGAAGGGCCTCCCGGCCGACGATCCGCGGATCGCGGCGCAGCGGCTGCGCGTCGCCGACGTGTTCCTGCGCGAGGGGCGGGTCGCCACTGCGGTGCGGATGTACGATGCGGTGGCGGAACGGGCGGAGGAAGCCGGCTGGGCAGAGATCCAGGGCATGGCGATGTTCCGGTCGCTGATGGTCTATGCCACGCTCGCCCAGCACAACTCCGGATACAAGGGACAGGCCCGACGCCGGTACGCCGCGCTTCGCGGAACGACACAGCCGGTGCTGCAGCCGACCCGCGACGCGACGTACCTGCTGGAGGCGCGGCTGCGGCTGCTGAACGACAAGAACAGCAACGTCGATGCGGTGCTGAAGAAGATGCGCGGCATCCGCACGGTCGAGCCGATGCTGGTGGTGGAGCCGACGATCGACATGCGGAAGCTTTTGCCCGACACGGTGACGCCTTCGATCGCGCAAAGTCAATGGATCGACGTCGGCTATCGGATCACGCCCGAAGGGAAAGTTGCCGACGTCGAAATGCGCCAGGGGCCGAAGGCACGGGGCCCCTGGGTGGACGCTGTCCGGCGCGCGATCGAGAACCGCCGCTACCTGCCGCTGGCGGTGCCGAACGATGCCGCGGGTCTGTGGCGTCGCGAGCGGATCATGATCGTCGTCGATGCAGCGCAGGCGACCGGATCACACATCCCGGATGCCGCCGGCCCGCCCAAGTTGCGGCGGATCGACCTAACCCGCGGGCCCGCGCCGGCGTCTGCGGCCAGTTCGTAACGCCGCCCGTCCACCGTAACCCGAAAGCCGCAGGGCGCGCGCATTTTGCATCAAGGGCTTATGCGTGCCGCCCGGCTTGCTTATGGGGCGCGGATGAACCGCGCAGACGGCCTTACGACTTCGTCCCCCGACGATGACATCGCGGCACTCGCCAAGGGCGGCCGGACCAATGTGTTCGGCTTCGTCCTTCGCCTGCTCGCGCGCTTGCCGTTCCTGTTCATCGCCGGCCGCGTCTATGGCCCGGAGACGGTGGGGCGCTTCGCGCTCGCCGTGCTGGTCGTGGAATTGGCTGCGCTGCTGGCGACGTTGGGCCTGAAGCGCGGGCTGGCCCAGGCGCTGTCCTCCACCGACCGGCCGCACGTGCGTGTCGTGTGGGATGCGATGGTGGTCGCGTTCGTCGTCTCGGTGGCGGCGAGCGCGGTGCTCTTCGTCTTCCCGCAGATCATGTATCCCAACAGCCACATCCTGGGCTTCGAACGGCTGCTGCCGCTGATCGTGTTCGCGATCGCCTGGTCCGACGTGAGCCTGGCGGCGCTCGCCTATCGGCTGAACGTCAAGGCCGCGGTGACGGCGCGGGCGGTGGTGGAGCCGTGGACGATCTCGATCGCGGCATGGGCGCTGTCCTATGTCTCCACGCGTGACGGGCTGATCCTCTCCTATGTGCTGTCGATGGCCGCGGCGCTGGTGGCCTCGCTCGTGCCCTTCATCCGCAGCTATGGTCTGCCGCGGGGCTGGACGCCCCAGTTGCGGCCGATGCTGGCGCTCGCGCGGCGCAACATGCCGCTGGCCGGCGCCGATGCGCTCGAATGGGGATCGCGCAACGTTGACCGCTTCATCCTGGGCGTGCTGTTCCCCCCGGCGATCGTCGGCATCTATTACATGGCGCAGCAGGTTTCCTCGCTGCCGCAGAAGCTCAAGACGAGCTTCGATCCGGTGCTGGGGCCGGTCATCACCAAGAGCCTGGCCGAGGGGGACAAGGCCGCAGTCGCGCGCCAGGTGCTGCAGGTGGGCTTCTGGATCATGGCCGCACAGGCGGCGCTGGCGCTCGCCGGATCGATCCCGGCGGAAGGCGTGATGGGGATCGTCGGGCCGCAATTCGTGAGCGGTGCGGGGGCGCTGTCCTTCCTGCTGGTGGCGGAGGTGCTCGCCGCGACCGGCGCGGTATCCGAAGCGGCGCTCGTCTATGTGGCGCGTCACCGCAACCTGATGCTCTCGATCGGCCTCCTTACCTTCCAGGTGTTGCTGAGCTTCGCGCTGGTGCTGCTGATGCGCTGGCTGGGCTTTCCGCAGCCGTGGCAGGCGGCGGGGCCGGCGGTAGCGCTCGCCGTGTCGCTCGCCTGCGGATCGTGGCTGAAATCGCGGCTGCTCGCGCGCATCCTGGGTTATCGGGTGGCGGAGATCCGACGGCCGTTCGTGCTGGCGATCGCCGCGGCATGCGCGGTGGGTTCGGTCATCATGCTGCTGCCGCCGCGGCTGGAGTGGGCGGAGATGCTGTTCGGCATCCCGGCGATCCTGCTCACCTATGGCTTCGTGCTGTGGCGCTGGGCGTTCGGCCCCGCCGATCGCGCGCTGTTCCACAAGGCGCCGGTGACGGCGACCATCCCGACCGAGAAGCACAAGAGCTAGGCGCGTCTCTCCCGCTGTCCTTCGGCGGATGACCCGGAGAGCTTTTGAGTGACGGGCATAAAAAAAGGGGCGCTCGCGAGCGCCCCTTTTCGTGTCGGTGATGTCCCGCCTCAGTGGCGGAAGTGGCGCATGCCGGTGAAGACCATCGCGAGACCCGCCTCGTTGGCGGCGGCGATCACCTCTGCGTCGCGGATCGAGCCGCCCGGCTGGATCACCGCAGTGGCGCCCGCCTCGACCGCGGCCATCAGCCCATCGGCGAAGGGGAAGAAGGCGTCGGAGGCGACGGCCGAACCGATCGTGCGGGGCTCGGCCCAGCCGGCCTTTTCGGCGGCATCCTTGGCCTTCCACGCGGCGATGCGGGCGGATTCGAGGCGGTTCATCTGGCCGGCGCCGACGCCGGCGGTGCTGCCGTCCTTGGCATAGACGATCGCGTTGGACTTGACGTGCTTGGCGACGGTCCAGGCGAAGCGGCAGTCGGCGAGCTCCTGCTCGGTCGGTGCGCGCTTGGTGACGACCTTGAGCTCTTCCGGCGCCAGCAGGCCGTTGTCGCGCGACTGGACCAGGAGGCCGCCGGCGATCGACTTGATCGCAAGGCCGCTGCGCGCGGGATCGGGCAGCTCGCCCGTGACGATGAGGCGCAGGTTCTTCTTGGCGGCGAAGACAGCGCGCGCTTCCTCGTCGGCGTCGGGTGCGCACACCACTTCGGTGAAGATGCCGCTGATCGCGCGGGCGGTCTCGCCGTCGAGCGGGCGGTTGAGCGCAATGATGCCGCCGAATGCCGAGACGCTGTCGCAGGCGAGGGCCGCCTGATAGGCCTCCAGCAGCGTGTCGCCGGTGGCGACGCCGCAGGGGTTGGCGTGCTTGACGATGACCACGGTCGGCGGGCCGTCGCGGAATTCGGAGACGAGCTCCAGCGCGGCGTCGGCGTCGTTGTAGTTGTTGTAGCTCAGCTCCTTGCCCTGAAGCTGCTGGCCCTGGGCGATGCCGCGGGTGGCGCCGGTGTTGGGCAGGTAGAGCGCCGCGGTCTGGTGCGGGTTCTCGCCGTAGCGCAGCGTGTCGGCGCGGGTGAAGGCGAGCGGCAGCGTCTGGGGCAGCGTCTCGCCCTGGTCGACGCTCGCGAACCAGCCGGCGATCGCCGAGTCATAGGCGGCGGTGGCGGCATAGGCCTTGGCGGCGAAGCGGCGGCGGGTGTCGAGGCTGGTGGCGCCGGCGTTGGCATCGAGTTCCTCGACCAGTGCCGCATAGTCGGCGGGATCGGTGACGATCGCGACGTGGGAATGGTTCTTCGCGGCGGAGCGCACCATCGAGGGGCCGCCGATGTCGATGTTCTCGATGATCTCGTCGCGGTCTGCGCCCTTGGCCACCGTCTGGGCGAAGGGATAGAGGTTGACCACCACCAGGTCGATCGGGCCGATGCCGTGCTCGGTCATGGAGGCGACATGCTCGGGATTGTCGCGCACTGCGAGCAGGCCGCCGTGCACCACCGGGTGCAGCGTCTTCACCCGGCCATCCATCATCTCCGGGAAGCCCGTGAGGTCGGAGATGTCGCGCACGGGCAGCCCCGCGTCGCGGATCGCCTTGGCGGTGCCGCCGGTGGAGACCAGTTCCACGCCGTGGCGGTCGAGCGCCCGGGCGAGATCGAGAATGCCGCTCTTGTCGGAGACCGAGAGCAGCGCGCGCGTGACGGTGACGTTCATGGCCGGCTCCTTTGCCCCGATTCGCGGGGGAGGCAAGGGGAAGAGGTGAGGTTCGGGTCGGATGAACCCTCCCCGTTTGTCTCGAGTAGGGATCGAGCTTGTCGAGAGCCCGTATCGAGAGAGCCACAACAACCGATTTCTCGATACGCCGTTTCGACAAGCTCGACGGCTACTCGAAACGAACGGAGAAGGGGACGGGACTTGCGGGCCTATCGCGCGCGGTGGAAGCGCCAGCCGATGCCGGCGCCGCCGGGGGGCGCGATGCCCGTCAGCACCAGCTGCTGCGTGCCGTGCGGGATCCCCTCGCCGTCGATCCACAGGCTGTCCTCGACCGCGAGCGCGGCGCCGCGGCAGCGGAACTGCCACACTGAGCGACCGTCGGGCAGGCGGAGGAAGGCGGCAAGGCCGTCGGCGGTAGTCGCGACCTCTACGCCGAGCCCGAGGTGGAAGCGGACGGTGAAGCCCACATCGCCCTGCTTGCCGCTGCTGCCGCCGCGCGTGGAGGCGGGGAGTAGCGTATCCTCGCCCACCAGATCGCGGCCGTCGGTGGAGAGGGTGATGAGGCGGCGGTGGATCAGGCCCAGGCGGCGGACATAGCCGTCGTGGCTCGCCTCGACGCGGCTGAGTTCGTCGGTTTCCTGGCGGCTGAGCTCGACCTCGCCCACGCCGCGCCCGAGGGCGCCGTCCGCGTGGATGGCGGTGGAGTTGGAGTCGCCGAGCACCAGGGTCGAATGCGCGGCGGTGGTGCGCAGCGCCGGCGCAAGCGTGGGCGGCAGCGTCAGCAGCGCGCCGTTGGCGCCGCCGCAGTTGACGACGATGCGCTGGCCGGCGTCCGAGAGTTCGAAGGCGAGGGTGGAGGCACAACCGCCGGTCGCCTGCCGGTTCGCAGGGGGCGGAGCGGCATCGAGCACCACCACGGTCTTGCCGGCGGAGAGCCGCTGGTATCCCCAGTCGCGGGCCTGGCGCAGCGGGCGCGTACGCACGCCGGTCGCCTCGACGATCTGCTCGATGCGCTCGCCCGTGATGGGGGCCGATCCTTGCCAGCTGCCGAGCCCACCATCGGAGTGGCAGACGCCCAGCAGCGCCGACACCAGCCGGGTGAGGGTGTCCCCCAGCACGTCGGGTGCCTCCATCCGCCGCGCGGCATAGGTCTCGCGCAGCATGGTGAGCAGCTGGATCAGGTCGAGCTGGTCGGCGGGCGAGCGGCCGAGCGAGCCGCCATCCTCGAACACCGCCGCCGCGAGCGCACGGGCAAGCCCGGCCTCTCCGAACACGCGACGCGGGTCGCCACCCGGGATCATCAGGCCGGCGGCGACCACGCCGCACCAGGCGGCGACGCGCGGCACGCCGGCTGCGACCTTGGCAGCGGTGTTGTCGAGGTGGCGGGCGCCGCGCGCGAGTGCGTGCAGCACCTTGGAACGATAGACGAGGTCGGTGCTCGACAGGATCAGCGGCGCATGCGCGGTCCAGAACAGCAGGCGGCGGCCCCAAAGGTCGGCGCGCCAGGCGGGATTGGATACCTTGGTCTCGTGCGCGGCGAGCCAGTGGCGCATGATCGCCTCGGCGATCGGGGCGGCGGTGGCACGGGTCGCAACGCTCGACAGGTCGCGCAGCCAGGCGAAGCTGTGGAGATAGTCGGCGAACGGCGCCGAAAAGCTCGGGCGCGACAGCGACAGCGCGTTGATCGGGACGGCTTCACCCCGGAACAGCACCATGCCGTCGAGCAGGGCATAGCCACGCTCCAGATCACCGAAGAAGGGATCGTCGGCGACCGCAATCAGCTTGAGCGGATGCTTGCCGCGCAGGCGCAGCGCGTGAAACGGGGTGCGCCAGGTGAGCCGCTCGAGCCGCTCCGATAGTCGCTCGGCCAGCGACAGCCCCTTGCCGCCGCTCTGGCGGATGAGCCGCTTGCCCGCTTCGATCCCGTCGGGCCCGGTGGTTTCGGGAAGCGGATCCGTCACGCGCCTCTCAGAGCCCGGATGTTGTCGGCATAGGCGGCAGGGCCGCCGGCGAAGGTAGCGGTGCCGGCGACCAGCACATTGGCACCCGCCTCGATTGCCAGCGGCGCGGTGGTGCGGTCGATGCCGCCGTCGACCTCCAAGTCGATCTCGCGGCCGCTCGCATCGATGCGCTGGCGCAGCGCCGCGATCTTGGCGAGCTGGCTCGTGATGAACTTCTGTCCGCCGAAGCCCGGGTTCACGCTCATCACCATGATCAGGTCGACGAGGTCGAGCACATGGTCGACCGACTCCACCGGCGTCGCCGGGTTGAGCACCACGCCCGCACGCTTGCCGAGCGCCTTGATCGCCTGGAGCGAGCGGTGGAGGTGGGGACCGGCTTCCGGGTGAACGGAGATGATGTCCGCGCCGGCCTCGGCAAAGGGTTGGAGCAGCGGATCGGCGGGCGCGATCATCAGGTGGACGTCGAACGGCTTGGCGCTGTGCTGGCGCAGCGCCTTCACCACCATCGGCCCGATGGTGAGGTTGGGCACGAAATGCCCATCCATCACGTCGACATGGATCCAGTCGGCACCGGCCGCGTCGATCGCGCGCACCTCCTCGCCCAGGCGGGCGAAGTCGGCGGACAGGATCGAGGGGGCAATGCGGACGGGTCTGCTCATGATCGGCCGACCTCTAGCATGGCACACCCCTGCCGCAACCGGGTGTCGGGAGCGGTCGGCGAATTCCGAGGGCGGGCTGTCGCTCCCCTTTGCCGTTTGTCTCGAGCAGGGATCGAGCTTGTCGAGAGCCCGTGTCGAGAGAGCCGCAGCCGGTTTCTCGAGACGCCGTCTCGACAAGCTCGACGGCTCCTCGAAACAAACGGGGAGGGTTTCAACCCGTCCGATCAAGCCGCGCGATGAAGAAGCCGTCGAGGCCGCCCTGTTCGGCGAGCATCCCCGGCAACGTGCGCACCCAGCCCTTCGGATCGGGGGCGATGCCCTCCGGCAGCAGTTCGGGTGCGGCCGGCACCAGGCGATAGTCGGCATGCTCGGCAAGGAACCGCTCGACCTGCGCCTCGCCCTCCTCGCGCTCCAGCGAGCAGGTGGCGTAGACCAGCCGGCCGCCGGGCTTCACCCATTCGGCGGCACGGGCGAGCAGGCGGGCCTGCAGTTCGGCGGCCTCGGCAATCACCGCCGGCCGCACGCGATGGAGCACGTCGGGGTGCCGGCGGAAGATACCGGTGGCGCTGCACGGTGCGTCGAGCAGCAGCGCGTCGACCGGCTCCCTGGGTTTCCACTTCAGCGCATCGGCGGCGACCACCTTTGCCGAGAGGCCGGTACGATCGAGATTCTCGGACAGGCGGGCGAGCCGCTTTTCCGACACGTCGAGCGCGGTCACGTCCCAGCCGGCGGCAGCGAGCTGCAGCGTCTTGCCACCCGGCGCCGCGCACAGGTCGAGCGCGGTGCCGGGGCCGGCGCCGATCAGCCGCGCGGGCAGCGAGGCCGCGAGATCCTGCACCCACCATTCGCCTTCGGCGAAGCCGGGAAGTTCGGGCACGGTCGTGAAGGCGGGCACGCGCAGGTGGCGCGGCAGCAGCGCCATGCCCTCGGCCGCGGTGGTGTCCCCGCGCAGGCTGAGATCGACAGGCGGCGGGGCGGCGATGGCGACGCGCGCGGCTTCCGCCACGTCCTCACCCCAGGCCGCCTGCCAGCGCAACCAGGTGGCGGCGGGGAGCTCGGGCACTTCGGGCAGCGCCGCGTTCCTGCGCATCAGCGTGCCGAACACGCCATGGACCAGCTTGCGCGGGCCGCCGTCGACCAGCGGCAGCACGGTCGCGATCGCGGCGTGTGGCGGCGTGCCGAGCGCGAGCGCCTGGACGAGCGCGATGCGGAGCGCAAAGCGCGCCTTGGCATCTTCGGGCAGCGGCCGCGCGGTGGCGGAATCGATCAGTGCGTCGAGGTCGGGCAAGCGGCGCAGCGCCTCGCTCACGATCGCGTGGACCAGGCCGCGATCCTCGCGGCGGTCGAGCCCGGTGGTCGCGCGGTCGAGTGCTGCCTCCAGGGCGAGGCCCCGGCGCAGCACGGCGTCGAGCAGGCGAAGGGCGGCGCGCCGGGCGGGGACGCCGGGCGGTTCTGGGGCGAGCTGCGGGCGGGCCATCAGCGATGCCGTCCGTGCAGCCGCTGCCGCATGCCGTGGTTGCTGTGCTTCACTTGATCCCAAGCCTTTCGCCGCCGATGTGGGGGCTGCATCATTATCGGAGAGTCCCATGGGCCAGCGACCGCCCCACGTGAAGCCACCCGAGCATCTTTCCAAGAGCCCGCCGGTGCCGACGCCCGAACCGGTGGCGCCGCCTGCCGCCGATCCGCTGGGCAACAACCCCGTGCGCTACGGCGACTGGGAGCTGAAGGGCGTGGCGGTGGACTTCTAGGGCTCCGCGTCGTCGTACCAACCCGTTTGTCCTGAGTAGCCATTGAGCGCAGTCGAAATGGCGTATCGAAGGATGCCAGGCCTGCTTCGATACGGGACTTCGACAAGCTCAGCCCCTACTCAGCACGAACGGTCGGGGTTGGAGTCATCCTATCAGGGGCGCCACAGCCATCCTATCCCTGCTCCTGCTTTCGTAGGAGCAGGGAAGGTGGAGCGCGCTTACTTCGGCAGTTCGTCGCCGCGGGCGCGATAGAATTCCTCGACGGCCTTCCAGCCTTCTTCCGCGGTTTCGCAGAAGGTGATGAGGTCCAGGTCGCGCGGCGAGATCACGCCCTCGTCGCACAGCGCCTCCAGATTGACGACGCGCTCCCAGAATTCGCGGCCGTAGAAGAGCACGGGGATCGGCTCGACCTTGCCCGTCTGGATCAGCGTCAGCAGTTCGAAGCTCTCGTCAAAGGTGCCGAACCCACCCGGGAACACCGCCACCGCACGCGCACGCAGCAGGAAGTGCATCTTGCGGAGCGCGAAATAGTGGAACTGCATCGACAGCGAGGGCGTGACATAGGGGTTTGGCGCCTGTTCGTGCGGGAGCACGATGTTGAGGCCGACCGACTCGGCCCCGGCCTCGCTCGCACCGCGGTTCGCGGCCTCCATGATCGAGGGGCCGCCGCCCGAGCACACCACGAAGTGACGCTTGCCGTCTTCCGACTGCGGGAAGTTGCTCGCGAGGCCGGCGAGTTCGCGGGCGACGTCATAATATTTGGACTTGGCGATCAGCCGCTCGGCGATTCGCTTGGCGCGATCGTCCTGCGCGAGTTCCAGCAGCGCGCCGGCCTTGCTCGGCTCGGGAATGCGGGCCGAGCCGTAGATCACGAAGGTGGAGGCGATGTTCGCCGCGTCGAACACGAGCTCCGGCTTCAGCAGCTCCAGCTGGAAGCGGATCGGGCGGAGATCCTCGCGCAGCAGGAAGTCCATGTCCTGGAAGGCGAGGCGGTAGGACGGGTGCTCCGTCTGCGGCGTCGAGATCTGGGTGCGGGCGCTCTCGGCCTCGTGCTTGGCGTCGCGAAATACGCGCGACGGAACTCGGGTATCGGTCATGACACTTCCTGCAACAGCCGGCGCGAACGGGGGGCGAGCGCCGGGCGAAAGCGAACCAATCTAGAGAGGCTGTGCGCCTGCGCAAGCTAGCGGCAGAAATCTCCGCGTCCGCCCATGTCGAAGTGGAGGTGGTTGTAGTGGGCGGCGTTATAGTCCGGCCCGAGCACGGTCTTGAAGCGACGACAGGCGGAGCGGTGCACCACCTGCAGGAACTGCTGCACCGCCGGATCGCCGGAGCGCCAGCCCTGTTCGATGCTGATGCGGCGCCCGTCGGCGAGCACGAAACCGCCGATGTCGATGGCGTTGGCGAGGCCGTGCTGCGACAGCTTGGCCGATCCGGCAGCGCCCTGTCCGACGATGCCGCGGCAGACGTAGCTGCCATAGCTTTCGATCCGCACCACGTCGCTGCCCAGGATCTGGCGCGCGGCGGGCCCAACGCCGTGCTGGACCCAGCCGACGAAGGCGCGCGCGGTGGGGCAGCGGATCGCCTTCAGGCCCGCGGTGGGCGTGCCGAAGTCGATCAGCTGCACGGCGCCCAGCACCAGGCAGCCGCCGCCATAGTCGCGGTCCGGCAGGGGACTGAACCGGACGCCGGCGCGCGACAGGTCGGCATAGCATTGCTGGGTGTCCCGCGGCGTCTGGCCGACCACCGTCACCGGCTTGCTGCCGCGCGGACGCGGGGCCGGGCGGCGCTCCTCGCGTCCTCCGCCGAAAATGCAGCCTGCGAGCAGCAGGGGCAGCAACAGGGCGGAGAGCCGACGCGAAACCAAATGCATGGGGAGGGGTGTAGCGGACATCCGGCGGGCGGCGCCACCCGGCCGGAGGCGCCCACGCCTCGTCCTGCCGCCTTTCCGAACAGCTACCCAATTGGCGTAACGCGTTGACAAGCGCTCGCACGCCGCTAGGGCCGGCGGCGGGCCACGCTGTCCCAACGCAGCGCGTGCTCTCTGTGAGGAGAGACTATTTTGACGGATACAGTTTCGGTTCCCGCCACCGGTGCGTCTGCCGCACCCGCGAAGCCTGCCACCAAGCCGGCACGCCCCCATTTCTCCTCTGGTCCCTGCGCCAAGCCGCCGGGCTGGTCGCCTGAGAAGCTCGCTACCGAGGTTCTCGGCCGCTCGCACCGCTCGAAGCTCGGCAAGGCGCGGCTGCAGCGCGCGATCGACCTGACCCGTGAACTCCTCCAGGTCCCGGATACTCATCGCATCGGCATCGTGCCCGGCTCCGACACGGGCGCGGTCGAGATGGCGATGTGGTCTCTGCTCGGCGCGCGGCCGGTGACGCTGCTTGCCTGGGAGAGCTTTGGCGAGGGTTGGGTGACCGATGCGGTCAAGCAGCTCAAGATCGAGCCGACCGTGCTCAAGGCACCCTATGGCGAGATCGTCGACCTGACCCAGGTCAGCCCCGAGCATGACGTGATCTTCACCTGGAACGGCACCACCTCGGGCGTGCGCGTGCCGAACGGCGACTGGATCGCCGACGACCGCGGCGGCCTGACGATCGCCGATGCGACTTCGGCCGTGTTCGCGATGGACCTGCCGTGGGACAAGCTCGATGTGGTTACCTTCTCGTGGCAGAAGGTGCTGGGCGGCGAGGGCGCGCATGGCGTGCTGATCCTCGGCCCGCGCGCCGTCGAGCGGCTGGAGAGCTACACCCCGGCATGGCCGCTGCCCAAGATCTTCCGCATGACCAAGGGGGGCAAGCTGATCGAGGGCATCTTCAAGGGCGAGACGATCAACACGCCGTCGATGCTGGCCGTCGAGGACGCGATTTTCGCGATGGAATGGGCGCAGCACGTCGGCGGGCTCAACGGCCTGATCGCGCGCTCGACGGCGAACGCCACCGCGCTTGGCCGGATCGTCGAGGCGCGCGACTGGCTCGATCATCTGCCGGCCGACCCGGCGATCCGCTCGAACACCAGCGTCTGCCTGAAGCTCGTCACCGATGCGGATGCCGACGCGCAGGCGGCGATGATAAAGAAGATGGCGTCGCTCTTGGAAGCGGAAGGCGCGGCGTTCGACATTGCCGGCTATCGCGACGCCCCGGCGGGCCTGCGCATCTGGTGCGGCGCGACCGTCGACACCGCCGATATCGAGGCGCTCGGCCCGTGGCTCGACTGGGCCTGGGAACAGGTCAAGCCGGCCTGATCCTGCGCGCTCTGACGTGCTCCTGCGAACGCAGGAGCCCAGGGCCACACGCGTCTCGTTTCGAAACTCTAGGCTTCTGCCTTCGCAGGAGCACTGCATCTTCTTTCCAAGGACCGACCCATGCCCAAAGTCCTCATCTCCGACAAAATGGATCCCAAGGCCGCCCAGATCTTCCGCGAGCGCGGGGTCGAGGTGGACGAGATCACCGGCAAGACGCCCGAAGAGCTGAAGGCGATCATCGGCCAGTATGACGGACTCGCCATCCGCTCCTCGACCAAGGTCACCAAGGAAATTCTGGACGCCGCGACCAACCTGAAGGTCGTCGGGCGCGCCGGCATCGGCGTCGACAACGTCGACATTCCCGCCGCCTCGGCGCGTGGCGTGGTGGTGATGAACACCCCGTTCGGCAACTCGATCACGACCGCCGAGCACGCGATCGCGCTGATGTTCGCGCTTGCCCGCCAGCTGCCCGAGGCCGATGCCTCGACCCAGGCCGGCAAGTGGGAAAAGAACCGCTTCATGGGCGTCGAGCTGACCGCGAAGACGCTGGGCCTGATCGGGGCGGGCAACATCGGCTCGATCGTCGCCGACCGTGCGCGCGGGCTCAAGATGAAGGTCGTCGCCTTCGACCCGTTCCTGACGCCGGAGCGCGCGATCGAGATGGGCGTGGAGAAGGTCGATCTCGACACGCTGCTCGCGCGTGCTGACTTCATCACGCTGCACACGCCGCTGACCGACCAGACCCGCAACATCCTTTCGGCGGAGAACCTCGCCAAGACCAAGAAGGGCGTGCGCATCATCAACTGCGCGCGCGGCGGCCTGATCGACGAGGCAGCGCTGAAGGCGGGGCTCGATTCGGGCCACATCGGCGGCGCCGCGCTCGACGTGTTCGTTACCGAGCCGGCCAAGGAGTCGCCGCTGTTCGGGACGCCCAACTTCGTATCGACCCCGCACCTAGGCGCATCCACCACCGAGGCGCAGGTCAACGTCGCCATCCAGGTCGCCGAGCAGATGGCCGACTTCCTGGTGTCGGGCGGCGTCACCAACGCGCTCAACATGCCGTCGCTGTCGGCCGAGGAAGCGCCCAAGCTCAAGCCGTACATGGCGCTGGCCGAAAAGCTCGGCTCGCTGGTGGGACAGCTGGCGCATGGCGCGCTCAGCTCGATTTCGATCGAGGTCGAGGGCGCGGCGGCCGAGCTCAACCAGAAGCCGATCACCGGCGCGGTGCTTGCCGGGCTGATGCGCGTCCATTCGGACACGGTGAACATGGTCAACGCGCCGTTCCTCGCCAAGGAGCGTGGGCTGGAAGTGCGCGAAGTGCGCAACGAGCGCGAGGGCGACTATCACACGCTGGTGCGCGTGACGGTGCGCACCGAGGCCGGCGACCGCTCGGTCGCAGGCACGCTGTTCGGCAACCAGGCGCCGCGCCTGGTCGAGCTGTTCGGCATCAAGGTCGAGGCCGACCTTGCCGGCCACATGCTCTACATCGTCAACGAAGACGCGCCGGGCTTCATCGGCCGCCTGGGCACCACGCTGGGCGAGGCAGGGGTCAACATCGGCACCTTCCACCTCGGCCGCCGCAATGCCGGGGGCGAGGCGATCCTGCTGCTGTCGGTCGACGAGCCGGTGACGCCGGAACTCGCCGCCCAGGTCCGCGCGCTTCCGGGCGTGCGCACGGCGATGGCGCTGGCGTTCTAAAGGAGCGCACCAGCATCGTGCCCCGGCGGAGGTGGGGCCCAGTTGGGATGGCGGCTCAGGTCCGCGCCAAAGCTCCGAGCGCTCCGCAACTGGGCCCCGGCCTTCGCCGGGGTACAGGTTGTGGAGCGCTACCGCTGCCAGCCAGCTTGTCGCGCGCAGGCACATCCCCTAGCTGCCGGCCATGAGACGGCGCGTCGATCCCGGCCGCCCAACAGGATGTTCTCCGATGACCGGCCTCTTGCCCGAAGGGTTCCACGACCGCCTGCCGCCCGCCGCCGATGCGGTCGCGCGGTTCGAAGGGCGCGTGCTGTCGGTTGCGCGCAGCTATGGCTATGAGCAGGTTGACCCGCCGCTCGCCGAATTCGAGGATGCGCTCGGCCGCCGGCTGAAGGCGGCACGCGCGCAGGACGCGGTGCGCTTCGTCGATCCGGTTTCGCAGAAAACGCTGGCGATCCGCCCCGACATGACGGCGCAGGTCGGCCGCATCGCCGCCACCCGCATGGGCCACCACCCGCGTCCGGTGCGGCTGTGCTACGCTGGCCCCGTGCTGCGGCTGCGTGCTTCCGACCTCGCCCAGCGGCGGGCGCTGCGCCAGATCGGTGCGGAGCTGATCGGGCTCGACAGCGTGGCTGCCGTCCGTGAGATCGTGAGTGTTGCGGTGGAGGCACTGGCGGCTGCGGGCCTGACCGACGTGTCGGTCGATTTCACCCTGCCGGACCTGCTCGACGCGCTCGCGGGCGTTACGCTGTCGGCGGAGCAGCTGGCGGCGCTGCGTGCGGCGCTCGATGGCAAGGATGCCGGTGCGGTTGCGGCGATCGATCCTGCCTATCTGCCGCTGATCGAGGCGGCCGGGCCGTTCGACCAGGCGCGTGCGCGGCTGCGGGAAAGCGACGTCGCCGGCAGCTTAGGCAGCCGACTCGACGGGCTGGAGGCGATCGCGGAGGCGATCCGCGGCCGCGCGGCGCTGACGCTCGATCCCACCGAGCGGCATGGCTTCGAATTTCAGAGCTGGGTCGGCTTCTCGCTGTTCGCGCGCGGCCTCAGCGCGGAGATCGGCCGCGGCGGCAGCTATGCCGTGGTGGGTGAGGACGGCCGGGCGGAGCCGGCAGTCGGCTTTTCGCTCTATGCCGACGTGCTGCTCGACGCGGGCGTGGGCGCGGATGCGCGGCGGCGGCTGTTCCTGCCGTTCGGGACGCCTGCGGAGACCGGCGCTGCGCTCAGGGCAGAGGGCTGGGTGACGGTGGCAGCGCTGACCGCGGACGACACGCCCGAGGCGCAGTTGTGCACCCACCGGCTCGGGGACGCGGGGCCGGTCGCGCTGGGGTGAGGGAAGCCTTCGCCTTCTCCCGTTCGTGCCGAGTAGCGCCGTCAGGCGCGTATCGAGGTACCGCCCCGGGAGGCGACCTCTCGGTACGCCGTCTCGATACGCTGCTGCGCAGCTACTCGACGGCTACTCGAGGCGAACGGGAGGAGGGTGGAGCGGCAGGGGGGACTCTCCCCCTCGTAACCGCGGTGGGAGGGGCTCAACGCGAGCCCCCGAGGCTCACCCCGCCTTGGTCAGCTTCAGCAGGCGGCCGCCTTCGCCGTCTTCGATCAGCCAGATCGCGCCGTCCGGGCCCTGCTCCACGTCGCGGATGCGCTTGCCCATCGGCCACTGGTCGCCCTTGCTGGCATTGGTGCCGTTCACGTCGACGCGGACCAGCGCCTCGCTCGACAGGCCGCCGATGAACAGGTCGCCCTGCCATTCGGGAAACATCGCCCCCGTGTACACCAGGAGCCCGCCCGGCGAGATCACCGGGTTCCACGAGACCTTGGGCGGCTCGAAACCGTCGCCAGGCTTATGGTCGGGAATGTCGCGGCCGTCGTAATGACTGCCGTTCGAGACCTTGGGCCAGCCATAGTTGCGGCCGGGCAGGATCAGGTTGACCTCGTCGCCGCCCTTGGGCCCCATCTCCTGCTCCCACAGATTGCCCTGGGCATCGAAGGCGAGGCCGAGCAGGTTGCGGTGGCCGTAGGACCAGACCGCAGGGTGGAAGCCGCGCGCGGTGAGGCCGGGATCGCCCGCCGGCTTGCCGTCGAGCGTCAGGCGCAGCACCTTGCCGAGCGTCGCCTTGGGATCCTGTGCGGGATCGAACTTCTGGCGCTCGCCGTTGGTGAAGAACAGGTGCTGGCCGTCGGGCGCGAAGGCGATGCGGCCGGAGTAATGGCCGTCGCCCGAGACGAAGGGCGTCGCGCTGAACAGTTCCGTGACGCCCTCCAGCCGCGCGCCCTGCTCGGCATCATGCACAAGTCGACCACGCCACAGCTTGACACCCTTGCCGCCGGCGCCCGTCACCGAGCCCGAGAAATAGACGAGATTGCTGCGCGCGAAGTCCGGGGCCGCCACCACGTCCATGAGCGCGCCTTGCCCCTCGCTGTCGACGGCCGGAATGCCCTGCACCGGCCAGGTGACCGCGTTGCCGCCTGTCGACTGCTGCACCAGCAGCATGCGCCCGCCTTTCTCCGTCACCAGCATCCGCCCGTCGGGCAGGAAGGTCATCGCCCAGGGGGAGTCGAGGGTGGTGACCGGCGTCACCGCAAAGGGGCGACCGTCCGTAGCGACGGGGGCGCTGCTCGCCTGGGGTGCGCTGCCGTTGGCAATGGCAGGATCGTTGGGCGCGCCGCAGGCGGCGACCAGGATGGCGGCGGTGGCGCAGGCGATGGTGCGATGCATGAACGTCTCCCTGTTGCTGCCTCAACGCAGGCAGCGGTGCGGCGTTGCGCAGACCCGGCGCGCGTTTCGCGCTTGTCCTGATCCGGCGAACGCCCTATATCGCGGCTGTTCTCGACATTGGAAACCTTGGCGAGGTCGGGCCTTACGGGTCCGGCGGCGGCGGGGCGTACCTTGGTTCGAACCGACTCTTAAGGACCGGCGCTTGGCCGGCCGCAACGAACTGGAGCGTGGATTGGCGGACATCGCCGAACTCAACCGGCTGATCGAGCCCGAGGCGAAGGCCCTGGGGCTGGCGCTGGTGCGCGTGAAGATGTTCGGCGGCAAGTCGGACCCGACGCTGCAGGTCATGGCCGAGCGCCCCGACACTCGCCAGCTGACCATCGACGATTGCGCCACGCTGTCGCGTCGCCTGTCCGACGTGTTCGACGCGCTGGAGGCCGAGGGCCGCGATCCGATCGAAGGCGCGTACCGGCTGGAGGTTTCCTCGCCCGGCATCGACCGTCCGTTGACGCGGCTCCAGGACTTTGCCGATTGGGCGGGGCAGGAAGCGCGCATCACGCTCGCTGAGCCGATCGAGGGGCGCAAGCAGCTCACCGGCGACCTCGTCGGCGTCGAGGGCGACCAGATCACGATCGACGTCCGCAAGTTTCGCGCGATGACGATCCCGTTCGCCGCGGTCGCCGACGCCAAGCTCACCATCACCGACAAGCTCCTCGCCGCCACCCAGCCGCTCGACGCGAGCGGGGCGGACGACATCATCGAAGTAGAAGGGTAAGCCCATGGCCACTGCCGTTACCGCCAACCGCGCCGAGCTGATCGCGATCGCCGATTCGGTCGCGCGCGAGAAGCTGATCGACAAGGGCATCGTCATCGAGGCGATGGAGGACGCGATCCAGCGCGCCGCCCGTGCGCGCTATGGCGCCGAGAACGACATTCGCGCGAAGCTCGACCCCAACACCGGCGATCTGCGCCTGTGGCGCGTGGTCGAGGTGGTCGAGGCCGTCGACGACTATTTCAAGCAGGTCGACGTCGCCCAGGCGCAGAAGCTCCAGAAGGGCGCGGTCGTCGGCGACTATATCGTCGATCCGCTGCCCCCGATCGAGTTCGGCCGCATCGCGGCGCAGGCTGCCAAGCAGGTGATCTTCCAGAAGGTCCGCGACGCAGAGCGCGAACGCCAGTACGAAGAGTTCAAGGACCGCGTGGGTGAGATCATCACCGGCGTCGTCAAGCGCGTCGAGTTCGGTCACGTCGTGGTCGACCTGGGTCGCGCCGAGGGCGTGATCCGCCGCGACCAGCAGATCCCGCGCGAAGCCGTTCGCGTCGGCGACCGCACCCGCTCGCTGATCCTGAACGTCCGCCGCGAGAACCGCGGGCCGCAGATCTTCCTGTCCCGCGCACACCCGGACTTCATGAAGAAGCTGTTCGCGCAGGAAGTGCCCGAGATCTACGACGGCATCATCGAGATCAAGGCGGCCGCCCGTGACCCGGGCTCGCGCGCCAAGATCGGCGTGATCAGCCGCGACAGCTCGATCGACCCGGTCGGCGCCTGCGTCGGCATGAAGGGCAGCCGCGTCCAGGCCGTCGTGCAGGAAATGCAGGGCGAGAAGATCGACATCATCCCCTGGTCGGAAGACACCGCGACCTTCGTCGTGAACGCGCTGCAGCCGGCGAACGTCAGCCGCGTCGTGATCGACGAGGAAGAGGATCGTATCGAGGTGGTCGTCCCTGACGATCAGCTTTCGCTGGCGATCGGCCGTCGCGGCCAGAACGTGCGCCTGGCCAGCCAGCTGACCGCCAAGGCGATCGACATCCTGACCGAGGCGGATGCTTCGGAGAAGCGCCAGAAGGAATTCGTCGAGCGCTCCGCGATGTTCGAACGCGAGCTCGACGTCGACGAGACGCTGGCGCAGCTGCTGGTCGCCGAGGGCTTCGGCGAGCTGGAAGAAGTCGCCTATGTCGAGGTCGACGAGCTTGCCGCGATCGAGGGCTTCGACGAGGACCTCGCCGCCGAGCTGCAGAACCGTGCGCAGGAAGCGCTGGAGCGCCGCGAGGAAGCGAACCGCGAGGCACGCCGTGCCCTGGGCGTCGACGACGCGCTGGCCGAAATGCCGTACCTGACCGAGGCGATGCTGGTCACGCTCGGCAAGGCGGGCATCAAGACGCTCGACGACCTGGCCGACCTCGCCACCGACGAGCTGGTCGAAAAGAAGCGCGCCGAGCCGCGCCGTCGCAACGACGACGCTGCCAAGCGCTCCGAGCCCAAGGGCGGCATCCTCGCCGAGTACGGGCTGAGCGACGAGCAGGGCAACGAGATCATCATGGCTGCCCGTGCGCACTGGTTCGATGACGAGGAAGCGGACGAGACTCCGGCCGAAGCGTCCACCGGCGAGGAGGCCGAGGCCTGATGCCGTTCGTCGACATTCGCCTGGCCGGCGCCGCCTCGCGCGAGCAGAAGGCGGCGATTGTCGCCGACGTCACGCGTTCGCTGGTCGAGCGGCTGGGCAAGAACCCGGCCGCCGTCCAGATCAACATCACCGAGCTCTCCACCGAGAACTATGGTGCGGGCGGCCAGCTGATCGCGGATCGCGATGCCGGCACGCCCCAAGCGAGGGAGGACGCGCATGCGGAACCCTCGCAATGATGCCGCTTCGGTAACCCCGCGCGCCTCCGGGCACCGCGGACAGCGCAATCCCGCCACGCCCCGGCCTCCGCGTGAACCGCGCGAGGGGCCGGAGCGCAGCTGCATCCTCACCCGCGAGACGGGTGAGCGGGGCGCGCTCGTGCGCCTCGCGCTGTCCCCCGACGGCGAGGTGCTGCCCGACGTCCATGCCAAGGCACCCGGTCGCGGTGCCTGGATCGGCGTCGATCGCGCGGCACTGGACGCGGCGATCGCCAAGGGCCGGCTGAAGGGTGCGCTGTCGCGCGCCTTCAAGACGCAGGCGATCACGATTCCCGACGACCTCTCCGACCGAATCGAGCAGGCGCTGCAACGCGCCGCGCTCGAACGGCTCGGGCTCGAGGCGCGATCGGGCAAGCTGGTGACGGGTGGCGAGCGGATTGTGAAGGCGGCGCGCAGCGGCCAGCTTCACGCACTCTACCACGCCTCCGACGCGGGTGCCGACGGGGCGGGCAAGCTCGCCCAGGCCTGGCGCGTCGGGTCCGATCGCGAAGGCAGTGGCGTCAGGGGATTGGAATTGCCCGTCGGGCGTACCATATTGTCCTTGGCGCTGGGGCGCGAAAATGTGGTACATGTCGGCGTGACCGACAGACCAGCGGCCAGTCGGGTCGGCGAAGCGATCGCCCGATGGCTGCACTTTATCGGACCCGTACCCTCCTCCGTGTCTTGCGAAACCGAATCGCAGGGCGCATCGGCTGCCGGAACCTCGGCCGCCGCACAGACGACGACGAAGCAGGAATTCAGGTAACGCATGAGCGAGACGGACAACGACAAGCCGAAGCTGGGCGCGCGGGCACCGCTGGGGCTGAAGCGCACGGTGGAGACGGGCAAGGTGAAGCAGAGCTTCAGCCATGGCCGCTCCAACACCGTGGTCGTGGAGGTCAAGCGCCGCCGCGTGCTCGGCCGCCCGGGTGAAGAGCAGCAGCAGGGTGCTCCTGTCGCGGCACCGGAGGCCGCACCCGCGGCTGCGCCGGCACCCGCCCCGGCAGCGCCGCGTGCGCCCGCGCCGAACCCGGTTGCGACGAACGCCGGCCTGTCTCGCCACGAAATCCAGGCGAAGCTGCTGCGTGAGGCCGAAGAGGCCCGCATGACCGCGCTCGAAGAGGGCCGCCGTCGTGACGAGCGCCTGCGCCAGGAAGCACAGGAGCAGGAGCAGCGTCGCGCCGAGGAAAGCCGTCGCGCGGCAGAAGCGCCGGCAGCGGCGCCTGCCGAGCCGGCCGCCCCGGCCGTGGAGCCGACGCCCGAGCCCAAGGTCGAAGCCGCCCCCGCACCGGCTCCGGCAGCGCCCGAGGTTTCCGAGCCGGTCGCCGTGGCACCTGCCGCTCCGACTCCCACCCCTGCGCCGACGCCCGCACCGGCCCCCGCGGCCGAAGCGCCGAAGCCGGCTGCGCCCGCCGCTGCCGCGCCGAAGCCGGCCGCTCCTGCCGCCCAGGCACCGCGTCGCCCGGCCGCGCCGCCGCGTCCGGCGCAGCCCGTGACGGTTCAGTTCGACTCGTCGCTGCCCGCGCCGCGTCGCTTCACGCCCGTGCAGCGTCCCGAGATCCCGAAGCCCGAGCCCAAGCCCGCACCGGCTCCCACGCCGACGCCGAGCGCCTCGCCCGCTTCGAACAACGCCGCGCCTGCGAACCGTACGGGCGCCGCCCTCCCGCCGCGTCGCAACGATGCGCCGAGCCGGCCTGCACCGTCACGCGACCGCAAGGGTGACGATCGCCGCCAGTCGGGCAAGCTCACCGTCACGCGTGCGCTTGGTGATGGCGACGGCGCGCGTGCGCGCTCGCTCGCGGCGCTGAAGCGCGCCCGCGAAAAGGAAAAGCGCCATTACGGCGGCCCGCGCGAGCCGCAGGCCAAGCAGGTCCGCGACGTGCAGGTGCCGGAGGCGATCACCGTCCAGGAACTCGCCAACCGCATGGCCGAGAAGGGCGCCGACCTGGTGAAGGCGCTGTTCAAGATGGGCATGCCCGTCACCATGACGCAGACCATCGACCAGGATACGGCCGAGCTGCTGGTGACCGAGTTCGGCCACAACATCGTCCGCGTGTCCGACGCCGACATCGACCTGGCGCTCGACACGACGGAGGACGCACCCGAGGCGCTCAAGCCGCGTCCCCCGGTGGTGACGATCATGGGCCATGTCGACCACGGCAAGACCTCGCTGCTCGACGCGCTGCGCGGCACCGACGTGGTGCGCGGCGAGGCCGGCGGCATCACCCAGCACATCGGTGCGTATCAGGTGACGCTGAAGGACAAGTCGAAGATCACCTTCCTCGACACGCCGGGCCACGAGGCCTTCACCGAGATGCGTGCGCGCGGTGCCGACGTCACCGACATCGTCGTGCTGGTGGTGGCGGCCGACGACGGGCTGATGCCGCAGACGATCGAGGCGATCAACCACACCAAGGCGTCGGGCAAGCCGATGATCGTGGCGATCAACAAGATCGACAAGCACGAGGCGAACCCGCAGCGGGTGCGCGAGCGTCTGCTCGAGCATAACGTCCAGGTCGAAGAGATGGGCGGCGAAACGCAGGACGTCGAAGTCTCCGCGCTCAAGAAGATCGGGCTCGATACGCTGATCGAGAAGATTCAGCTGCAGGCCGAACTGCTCGAGCTGCGCGCAAACCCCGACCGCCAGGCCGAGGGCGCGGTGATCGAGGCGAAGCTCGACAAGGGCCGCGGCCCGGTCGCGACGATCCTGGTCAACCGCGGCACGCTCAAGGTCGGCGACGTGTTCGTCGTCGGCGCCGAGAGCGGCAAGGTCCGTGCGCTGATCGACGACAAGGGTCGCCAGGTGAAGCAGGCGGGTCCGGCGATGCCGGTCGAGGTGCTGGGCCTGTCGGGCGTGCCGATGGCGGGTGACCTGCTGCAGGTGGTGGAGAACGAGGCGCGTGCCCGCGAAGTCGCGGAATATCGCGCCGGCGTGATCCAGCAGAAGCGCACCACCAATGCGCCCGCGAGTCTGGAGAGCATGTTCTCCGCGCTCAAGGACAAGCAGGCGATCGAGTATCCGCTGGTCGTCAAGGCCGATACCCAGGGTACGGTCGAAGCGATCGTGGGTTCGCTCAACAAGATTTCGACCGACGAGATCCGGGTGCGCATCCTGCATTCGGGCGTCGGCGGGATCACCGAGAGCGACGTGACGCTCGCCGGGGCTTCGGGTGCGCCGATCATCGGCTTCAACGTCCGCCCGAACAGCAAGGCGCGCGAGATCGCCGAGCGGAACAAGGTGGCGCTGAAGTATTACGACGTCATCTACGACCTGGTGGACGAGATCCGCGCCGGCATGGCGGGCGAGCTCGGTCCCGAGGCGTTCGAGACGGTCGTGGGCCGCGCCGAGATCCGCGAAGTCTTCTCCGCGGGCAAGACGGGCAAGGCCGCCGGTCTGCTGGTGGTCGAAGGGGTCATTCGCAAGGCGCTCAAGGCGCGCATCACGCGCAACGACGTCATCATCTACCAGGGCGAGATCGCCTCGCTCCGTCGGTTCAAGGACGATGTCGCCGAAGTTCGTGCAGGCCTGGAATGCGGTGTGACGTTCACGCAGAACTTCACCGACATCAAGGCCGGCGACTTCCTTGAAACCTTCGAGGTCGAGCTGCGCGAGCGCACGCTCTGAGTATCCGTGTCACCCCGGCTCCGCGCCGGGGTGACACCCTTTTTCTAAGATTGCACCATGAAGAACGAACCGCAGGAACGCTCCGTCCGCACGCTCCGCGTGGGTGAGCAGGTGCGCCACATCCTGTCCGAGATCCTGCAGCGCGGCGACGTCCATGACGAGACGCTGGCCAAGCACATGGTGTCGGTGACCGAGGTGCGCATGTCGCCGGACCTGCGCCACGCGACCGTGTTCGTGAAGCCGCTGCTCGGCAAGGACGAGGAAGCGGTGCTGAAGGCGCTGCGCACCAACACCGCCTATCTGCAGCGCGAGGTCGCCCACCGCGTGAAGATGAAGTACGCCGCCAAGCTCAAGTTCCTGGCCGACGACAGCTTCGAGGAAGCGAGCCACATCGACGCGCTGCTGCGTGCGCCCAAGGTCGCGCAGGACCTCGGCGACGAGCCCGACGGCGACGATTGACGTTCCGGCCGGTAAGACACATCTTACCGCCATGGGTGCGCAAACTACCATGTCCGAAAAGGGCCAGGTCGTCATTCCGAAGGATGTGCGGGATGCGCTTGGGTTCGCCCCGGGGCAGCGGTTCGAGGTGATTCGTACCGGTCGCGGCGTGCTCCTCCAGCCATCCGCGATGAAGAGCGGCCGGAGTAGCGAAGAACTGCTCCACGAGATTCGCAAGATCACGGCGAGCTACAAGGGCCCGCCCGTCACGATCGATGAGATGAACGACACTGTCGCCGCCGAATGGGCGAAGAGCGGCACGCGCGGCGAGTGGTGAAGGCGCTCGACACCAACGTCGTGCTGCGCTTGCTGGTCCCGGACGATCCCGATCAGACTCGCTTAGCCGAGGAGCAGATGCAGGGCCCTGTCCTGCTGCCCCTCACGGTGCTGCTGGAGACTGCATGGGTCCTGGGTTCGCGCTACGGCTTCTCTCGCGCACAGATCGTGTCGATCCTCACCCATATGCTCGACCAGCCGCAACTTACCGCCGAGGCCGTGGATCAACTGCCCTGGGCGCTGGAGCGCTATGCAGCCGGGGGCGATCTTGCGGATATGCTGCACCTCGTCGCCGCACGGGGAGCCGATGCGTTCGTCACCTTCGATCGCGCGATCGCCAAGTCGGCAGGCCCGAACAGCCCTCTTCCCGTCGAGACCCTCGCCTGATGGCCAAGCTCTATTTCTACTACGCTTCCATGAATGCCGGGAAGTCGACCACCCTGCTGCAGGCGGACTTCAACTATCGGGAGCGGGGGCTCACGACACTGTTGTTCACGGCGGCGCTGGACGACCGGGCGGGCGCGGGGACGATCGGGTCGCGCATCGGCCTGTCGGCGCCGGCGGCGATGTTCGATGCCGCAACCGACCTTCACGCCGCCGTCGCTGCCGAGCCCGCGCCGGTCGGCTGCGTGCTGGTGGACGAGGCGCAGTTCCTCTCGGCGGAGCAGGTGGACCAGCTCGCGCGGGTGGCCGACGAGCTGAACGTGCCGGTGCTCGCCTATGGCCTGCGTACCGACTTTCAGGGCGTGCTGTTCCCGGGATCGGCACGGCTGCTCGCGATCGCCGACGCGCTGGTGGAGATCAAGTCGGTGTGCGTGTGCGGGCGCAAGGCGACCATGAATTTGCGCGTCGATGTGCTGGGGCGCGCCGTGACTCAGGGCGCGCAAACCGAGATCGGCGGCAACGACCGCTACATCGCACTGTGCCGCAAGCATTTCTGCGAGGCGATGCGCGGGTGATGCCATTGGGGGTACCCGTTCGTCCTGAGTAGCCATTGAGCGTAGTCGAAATGGCGTATCGAAGGACCGGTCGCGGTGCTTCGATACGGGGCTTCGACAGGCTCAGCCCCTACTCAGCACGAACGGTCGTACCCTAACGCCTCTTGAACCAGCTGGTGTCCGCGTGCGGGCTTGCGGCGGGTCGCGTGCATCGCCACTGACACACGCATCATGGACATTGCACAAACCGCTTGGACCATTGCCGTGTGGCTCGTGCCGCTGGTGATCGCCATCGTCTTCCACGAGGTCGCGCATGGCGTGGTCGCCAATTGGCTGGGCGATCCGACCGCGGCCGAGCAGCGGCGGCTGACGTTCAACCCGATCCGCCACGCCGACCCGATCGGCACCGTCGCGCTGCCGCTGGTGCTGGCCGTCTCGGGCACGCCGGTGTTCGGCTGGGCCAAGCCGGTGCCGGTGGATGCGGGGCGCCTGCGCAACCCGCGCTGGCACATGGTGCTGGTGGCGCTCGCCGGACCGGCCATCAACCTGCTGCTGGCGCTCACCGCCGCGCTGCTGATCGCCGTTGTGGCGGCGGTCACCAGCGAGGAGGCGGGGATCGTCAGCCGGTTCGTCGTCAGCAATCTTCTCAACTTCGTGCTGATCAACCTCTTCCTGGCGGTGTTCAACCTGATGCCGGTGCCGCCGTTCGACGGCGGGCACGTGGTGGAGGGGCTGCTGCCGCGCCCGCTCGCCTGGCGCTACGCGCAGCTCGGGCGCTTCGGCATGCCGGTGCTGCTGCTCTTGCTGCTGGTGCTGCCAATGCTGTCGCCGCAGTTGAACGTGGTGGAGCGCGTGGTGTCGCCGATCGTGTTCGGACTGGCCGAGGCGCTGCTGCGCCTCGTCGGGCTGGGGGGCTGAGATGCACGGCTGGATCTTGCTCGACAAGCCGCTGGGGCTCGGCTCCACGCAAGGGGTGAGCGCGGTCAAGCGCGCGCTGCGCGATGGCGGATATGGCAGGTTCAAGGTCGGACACGGCGGCACGCTCGATCCGCTCGCGACCGGCGTGCTGCCGATCGCGCTGGGGGAGGCGACGAAGCTCGCCGGGCGGATGCTCGATAGCGACAAGGTGTACGATTTCACCGTGGCGTTCGGCGCGCAGACCGACACGTTGGACCGGGAAGGCGCGGTGATCGCGACATCGGACGTGCGCCCCACCCGCGCCGCGCTGGAGGCGGTGCTGGCGCGCTTCACCGGCCCCATCGCGCAGGTGCCGCCCGCCTATTCGGCGCTCAAGGTCGATGGCCAGCGCGCCTATGATCTTGCGCGGGCGGGGGAGGAGGTCGTGCTCAAGAGCCGCGACGTCACCATCCACGCGCTGACGATCGCCGAGGCGGGCGATGGCGCGCTGGAGGAGGCAACCCTCACCGCCCATGTGTCGAAGGGCACCTATATCCGCAGCCTCGCGCGCGACATTGCGCTGGCACTGGGCAGCGTGGGCCATGTGACGATGCTGCGGCGGGTGAAGGCGGGGCCGTTCGGGCTCGACGCGGCCATTTCGCTGGACAAATTGGCGGAACTCGGTAAGGGCCACGCGCTTGCACAAGCGCTTCTGCCATTGAGGGCAGGGCTGGACGACATCCCGGCTGTTTCCCTCACCCCCGACCAGGCAGGGCGGCTCCGCCAGGGGCAGCAGTTGGTCGGGATCGCCGCTGACGATGGTCAGGCCTTTGCGACGCTGGACGCGGTTCCGGTCGCGCTGGTCGAGGTCCAGCACGGGGTCGCCCGTGTCGTTCGCGGCTTCAACCTCGAATAGAAAGGACGACGATGTCGATCACCCCGGAGCGCAAGGAAGCGCTGATCAACGAACACGCCCGCGAGAGCGGTGACACCGGCAGCCCCGAGGTCCAGGTCGCGATCCTGACCGAGCGGATTTCCAACCTGACCGAGCACTTCAAGACCCACGCGAAGGACAACCATTCGCGCCGCGGTCTGCTGATGCTGGTCAACAAGCGTCGTTCGCTGCTCGACTACCTCCGCAAGAAGGATGCCGAGCGCTACACCGCGCTGATCGCGAAGCTGGGTCTTCGCAAGTAAGGAACGGCGCCCCGCGGGGCGCCGTTTTCTTATCCCCAGGCTGCCGGGGATATGGCACAAGGGCGCCGTCGCCTTCGGCGGCACCCACGGAATTCCTCCAACGTCTCTCTGCTGAAGCGGAACACGAAGGAGCAAGCAGGACCGGGCGCAATCCGGCGATCTGGTCCCGAGCCCTAAGCGGCTCATCCCTGCGGGCGGTGCCCGCAAGCTGCCCCGGCCGGCATCGGGCCGCCGGAGTGAAGGAAACGACATGTTCGATATCAAGAAGACCAGCATCGAGTGGGGCGGCAAGACCCTGACGCTCGAGACGGGCCGCGTCGCCCGCCAGGCCGATGGCGCGGTGATCGCGACCCTCGGCGAGACGGTGGTGCTGTGCGCGGTGACTGCCGCGCGCTCGGTGAAGGAAGGCCAGGACTTCTTTCCGCTGACCGTCCACTATCAGGAGAAGTATTCGGCCGCGGGTCGTATCCCGGGCGGCTTCTTCAAGCGCGAGCGTGGTGCGACCGAGAAGGAAACGCTGACCAGCCGCCTGATCGATCGCCCGATCCGCCCGCTGTTCCCGGAAGGCTTCTACAACGAGATCAACGTCATCGCTCAGGTGCTGAGCTATGACGGCGAGAACGAGCCGGACATCGTCGCGATGATCGCGGCGTCCGCTGCGCTCACCATCTCGGGCGTGCCGTTCATGGGGCCGATCGGCGCCGCGCGCGTCGGCTACCAGGATGGCGAGTATATCCTCAACCCGACGCTGGAGCAGACCAAGGCGGGCGAGCTCGACCTGGTCGTCGCCGCAACCCACGACGCGGTGATGATGGTCGAATCCGAAGCCAAGGAGCTTTCGGAAGAGGTCATGCTGGGCGCTGTCGTGTTCGCGCACCAGGAGTCGAAGAAGATCGTCGAGGCGATCATCGACCTGGCCGAGCAGGCTGCCAAGGACCCCTGGGAGCTGACCCCGGTCGCCGACCAGTCCAAGCAGAAGAAGAAGCTGAAGGACCTGATCGGCGCCGACCTGGCCGCCGCCTACAAGCTGACGGGCAAGCAGGACCGCCAGAACGCGATCAACGACGCCCGCACCAAGGCGCGCGAAGCGTTCGCGGACCTGAAGGAAAGCGATCCCGCGCAGTATCTGGGCGTCCTCAAGCTCGTGAAGAAGCTCGAGGCGGACGTGGTGCGCACCGCGATCCTGAAGGAAGGCCGCCGCATCGACGGCCGCGACACCAAGACCGTCCGTCCGATCGACGCGATGGTACACTTCCTGCCGCGCACGCACGGCTCGGCGCTGTTCACCCGCGGCGAGACCCAGGCGATCTGCTCGACCACGCTTGGCACCAAGGACGCCGAGCAGATGATCGACGGCCTCAACGGGCTGCACTACGAGCACTTCATGCTGCATTATAACTTCCCGCCCTATTCGGTCGGTGAAGTGGGCCGCTTCGGTGCGCCCGGCCGTCGCGAAGTCGGCCACGGCAAGCTCGCCTGGCGCGCGCTGCACCCGGTGCTGCCGTCGAAGGAGGAGTTCCCCTACACGATCCGCGTTCTGTCGGACATCACCGAGTCCAACGGCTCGTCGTCGATGGCGACGGTGTGCGGCGGTTCGCTGTCGATGATGGATGCGGGCGTTCCGCTCAAGCGTCCGGTGTCGGGCATCGCGATGGGCCTGATCCTGGAGGGCAAGGACTTCGCCGTCATCTCTGACATCCTGGGTGACGAAGATCACCTGGGCGACATGGACTTCAAGGTGGCGGGCACGTCGGAGGGCATCACCAGCCTTCAGATGGACATCAAGATCGCCGGCATCACCGAGGAGATCATGAAGGTCGCGCTTGCGCAGGCGAAGGAAGGCCGTGCGCACATCCTGGGCGAGATGAACAAGGCGCTGGGCGAGACCCGCACCGAGCTTTCCGCCCATGCCCCGCGCATCGAGACCTTCACGATCGACAAGTCGAAGATCCGCGACGTCATCGGCACGGGCGGCAAGGTGATCCGCGAGATCGTCGCCACCACTGGCGCCAAGGTCGACATCGACGACGAGGGCGTGATCAAGGTCAGCTCGTCCGACACCGCGCAGATCGAAGCCGCGATCAACTGGATCAAGGGCATCGTCGAAGAGGCCGAGGTCGGCAAGATCTACACCGGCAAGGTCGTCAACATCGTCGACTTCGGTGCGTTCGTGAACTTCATGGGTGGCAAGGACGGCCTCGTCCACGTGTCCGAGATGAAGAACGAGCGCGTCGAAAAGCCGGGCGACGTCGTCACCGAAGGCCAGGAAGTGAAGGTCAAGGTGCTCGAGGTCGACCAGCGCGGCAAGGTGCGCCTGTCGATGCGCGTCGTCGACCAGGAGACCGGCGCCGAGCTGGAGGACACCCGTCCGGCACGCGAGCCGCGCGGCGAGCGCAGCGATCGTGGCCCGCGCGGCGACCGTGGTGATCGTGGCGATCGCGGTCCCCGCCGCGAGGGTGGCGAGCGCGGCGGCGAGCGCCGTCGCGAGCGCGGCCCGCGTCGGGAGCGCAGCGAAGGCGAGAACAAGGGCGGCGAGGACGGCGGCGACATCGGCCTGCCGTCGTTCATCACCGACAACTGATCGGTCGCTAAAAATCGATCGAAGAAGAGGGGCTCGCGGCAACGCGGGCCCCTTTTTCTTGCAGCCCTTCCAATTGCTTGTGCCCTGCGGCCGTGCCATGGAGCGCAGCCGCCTTGGGCGGGGTGGGGAGCAGCACGCGTAATGCCGAAGGCGGGAAACCATTTCCTGGAACGCTTGCCGCTCGCCAGCGATCGGCCGGTGCTTGGTGTATCGGTCACGCTGATCCTGGTCGCGGGCGCCTTTGTCCTGCGCTGGTTCGCGGACCCGTTCCTGCCCAGCGGCTTCCCCTACGTCACCTTTTTCCCGGCGGTGATCGTCAGCTCCTTTCTGTTCGGAGTTCGGCTGGGGGCCTTGTCCGCGCTGCTGTGCGGGTTGCTCGCCTGGTACTATTTCATCCCGGAGTACCGTAGCTTCGACGTTGCGGGGCCGGGCGTGCTCGCCCTCCTCTTCTACGTCTTCGTCGTCGTGACCGACATCGCGCTGGTGCACTGGATGCAGCGTGCCAACCGCAACCTGGCGCGTGAGCGCGAACTGAGCCGGACGCTCGCGGAAACGCGCGAACTGCTGTTTTCCGAACTCCAGCACCGGGTGTCGAACAATCTGCAGGTCGCGGCGGGGCTGCTGTCGGTCCAGAAGCGGCAGGTGGACGACACGACTGCGCGGGCAGCGCTGGACGAAGCGGCACGCCGGCTGGCGCTGATCGGCCGGATCAGCCGCCAGCTCTATGACGCCGGCGGCGCTACGCGCAGCATGCGCGAATTCCTAGAGCCGCTGTGCGCGGACGTGGTGGAAGCGAGCGGGCGTACGGGCGTGCGCTGTTCGATCAACGTGGCGGAAGACGCGCCGCTCTCCCCGGACGCGGCGATCCCGCTCGCGCTGATCGTTGCCGAGGCGATGGCAAACGCGATCGAGCACGGCTTTCGCGACAAGGAGGGGGGCTGCATCGAGGTGCATCTGGCGCGGCACGGTGCCGACATGGTGAAGGTCGAGGTCCGCGACGACGGCGACGGCCTGCCGGATGGCTTTCGGATCGAGGCGTCCGACAGCCTGGGCCTCAAGATCGCAACGATGCTGGCGAGCCAGCTCAATGGGAAGTTCGACCTGATCCGCGAGCACGGGACGACCGCCCGGCTGTTGCTGCCCGCCTGAATGCCGAGGGAACTGCGCACCCCGCCCATGCGCTGACCGCGGACACCCTTATCGAAGGAGCACGCCGTGGACGACGAACGGGTCTGGCAGTTCGAGGAAAGCCTGTGGACGGGAGATGCGGAGCACTACCGCGCCTCCATCGATGACGAGAGCGTGATGGTCGTGCCGACCAAGCCGTTCGTCGTCACGGGCATGCAGGCGGCAGAGGCGGTATCGGATACGCCGCGGTGGCAGTCGGTCGCCTTTTCCAACCAGCAGATCATGCGCCCGCAGGAAGGGCTGATCGTGATCGGCTATACGGCAGAGGCCAACCGTGGCGAGGAGCGCTACGTCGCGCACTGCACCTCGACTTATCGCCGGCTGGCGCATGAGGAGTGGCGTGTGGTCCAGCACCAGCAGACGCCGCCGCCGGTGGCCGAAGCCCGCGAGGGCTGAAGGTGGTGAGTGGGGAGCTTCTGTTGCCCGGTGCTCCCCGTACCGCTGGAATCCGCTTCTGTTGCCCGGTGCGGTCCAACCGCGCATTTTAGTCCAACCTTAGGCCGTTAAGCCGTGGGGTTAGGCCGCAATAGCGAGTGCTTCGTTATCGTTGGCACTTGTGTAATGGGCCGTTGCGGTGGTCCCATTCCGAGCGAAAACAGCGCCTTTCAACACACGTCGATCCTGGTTCGGCCCCGTCAGGACCGGCCTGGAAGGCTGGTTCTGGTGGAGCCGCCGGGTACTGCCCCCGGGTCCGCTGCGCCTAGTCTACGCCGCAGTTTATCGCCATATCCGGCCGAAGCCGGCAGAAGCGCATATAGCCACTCGGTTTCGGCAATTAAAGCCTGCCGCGGTCTTTTCATGGCCACAAAGGGCTGGCATGGGCTCATCCAAGATGTTGACCCAGCGTTCTCGTTATGCGCTGCGCGCAATGTTGTTCCTGGCCGCCCAACCTCCGAGCGTCGCACCCACCCCGATGCACCGGATCGCGACCGGGGCCAATGTCCCGCGCAAGTTCCTCGAACTGATCCTCGCGGATCTGCGCGAGGCGGGGTTCCTGCTGTCCACGCGCGGCAAGGCGGGCGGCTATCGACTCGCCCGTCCCAGCCACCTGATCTCGCTGGGCGAGATCATCCGCGTGATCGAGGGGCCGCTGGCGCTGGTGCCCTGCGTCAGCCGGACGGCCTATCGTCCCTGCAACGACTGCAAGGACGAGGCGGCCTGTGCGATCCGCATCGCCATGGCGCGGGTGCGGGACGAGACTGCCCGCATCCTCGACGGCACCAGCCTGGCGGACGCGACGGCCGAGGAACTGGCCGCCGCCTGACGCTTTGGCGCCGGACCGGCTGGCGCGGGAACTGCCCGGCTCAGTCGCGCTTCATCGCCTCCAGCAGCCGCTTCACTTCCTGGGAGCGGCCGCGCGGCAGGATCAGGATGTCCTCGCCGCTTGCGACGACGATCAGGTCCTTTACCCCGACCATGGAGATGCGTGCGCGGTCGCTGCGGACCAGACAGCCGCTCGTCTCCAGCATCAGCACCTCGGGACCGGCGACATTGTCGTTCTCGTCGCGGACGCTGATCGCGTGGAGCGCGTCCCAGCTGCCGACGTCGCTCCATCCCATCGCCACCGGGACGACGGCGACCTGCGCCGCCTTTTCCATCACGGCATAGTCGATCGACTCCGAAGGCGAGGCGGCAAAGGCTTCGGCTTCGGGATAGACGCGCTTGCCCTCATGCCGGGCGCGGCTCATCGCCGTTTCGGCAGCGACGCGCATTTCGGGCGCATGGGTGCCGAGCGCGCCGAGATACATGTCGGCGCGGAACAGGAAGATGCCCCCGTTCCAGGCGTGGCTGCCGTCGGTCAGCATCGCCTCCGCCTTCTCCCGCGCGGGCTTTTCCACGAAACGCTCGACGCGGTGGGCACCGGGCGCGATCTCTTCGCCCACCTTGATCCAGCCATAGCCGGTCTCCGGCGAATCGGGGGCGATGCCGAAGGTGACCAGCCAGCCTTCCGCGACCAGCGGTAGCGCCGCCTCGATCGCGGCGTGGAAGGCGGGCACGTCGGCGATGACGTGGTCGGACGGCATCACCAGCAGCGGGGTGGCGTCCCCGCCGGCCGCCACCGCCGCCAAGGCGATCGCGGGCGCGGTGTTGCGTCCCATCGGCTCCAGCACGAGCGCCTGGGCCGCGGCACCGATCTCGCCGAGCTGGTCCTCGATCTCCTGCGCGTGGGCGGCGTTCGCCACCACGATCGGCGCGCCGAACCGCGGTCCCGACGCCCGGCGCGCGGTCAGCTGGAGCATGGTCTCCTCGGCGGTCAGGCAGAGCAGCTGCTTGGGGCGCTCCCGCGTGGAGATGGGCCACAGCCGTGTCCCGGACCCTCCCGACAGGATGACGGGGACGATCGCGGTTGCGGACTGCATGTGGCGCTTCTCCATGGAAAATGAGATATGCCCCGAAGGATGCGGGGCATTAGACGTCAGGATGACGCAGCGCACAACGCACCGTGGGCGTCTGTGTTCAGCTTTTCTTTGGGTATTGTTGCAAGAGGGAAGGGGTGCCGACCGGGTTCTTACGCCCGGCCAGGAAACCGGGCGTCATGATCAGGCTGTTCAAGCACTACATACCCCATGCCGTGCTGTTGCTCGGGATGCTGGACTTCGCGCTGTTGCTGGTGTCGGCGGAGCTGGGCTGGATCGTGCGCGCCGGGCAGATCGGCATGGTCGCAGAGCCGATCCAGACGCGCATTCCCGAATTGCTGAGCTTCGCCGCGGCACTGGAACTCGCGATGATCGCGGTCGGCGTCTACGGGGCGGAGGCGCTCCAGTCGCTGCGCTTTGCCGCCGCCCGGCTGATCGTCGCCATCGCGCTGGGCGCGATCGCGCTGGCGGCGCTGTTCTTCCTGATCCCCACGATCACCTTCTGGCGCTCCAACCTGCTCTACGCGATGGGGTTCGCCGTCGTCCTGCTGCTGATGCTCCGGATCCTGCTCGGGCGGACGCTCGGAGGCCACGTCTTCAAGCGGCGCGTGGTAGTGCTGGGCGCCGGCCCCCGTGCCGCGCGGCTGAAGGCACTGGCGCGGGCGCCGGGCGCTGCCTTTGTCGTGGTCGGCTATGTCGGCATGGGGGACGCGCAGCCGGTGATGCCGGAGGCGATCGGACGCGAGGCGATCAACAACCTGGCCGAGCACGTCGTGCTGCTCAACGCGAGCGAAGTGGTGCTTGCCCTGGAGGAACGGCGCAACGCGCTCCCGCTCAAGGACCTGCTGCGGATCAAGACCACCGGCGTCCACGTCAACGAGCTCTCGACCTTTCTGGAGCGCGAAACCGGGCGCGTCGACCTGGACAGCGTGAACCCGTCCTGGCTGATCTTCTCCGACGGATTCTCGTCGGGCCGGGTGTTCTCCAGCATGTTCAAGCGGCTGTTCGACGTGACCGTCAGCCTGCTGCTGCTCGTCCTGGTGCTGCCGGTGCTGGTGCTCGCGGTGCTTGCGGTGAAGCTCGACAGCCGCGGGCCTGCCTTCTACCGCCAGCGCCGGATCGGCCTCTATGGCCTCGCCTTCGACATCATCAAGCTGCGCTCGATGCGGGTGGATGCAGAGGTCGGCGGCAATGCCGTCTGGGCGGAAAAGGATGATCCGCGCATCACGCGCGTCGGCCGCATCCTGCGCAAGCTGCGCATCGACGAGCTGCCCCAGTGCTGGAGCGTGCTGAAGGGCGACATGAGCTTCGTTGGCCCGCGTCCCGAGCGGCCGCAGTTCGTCGACGATTTGGAGCAGCAGCTTCCCTATTATGCCGAACGCCACATGGTGAAGCCCGGCATCACCGGCTGGGCGCAGATCAACTATCCCTATGGGGCCTCGATCGAGGATTCGCGCCAGAAGCTCGAATACGACCTCTACTATGCCAAGAACTACTCGCCGTTCCTGGACCTGCTGATCCTGCTCCAGACGGTGCGGGTGGTGCTCTGGCCCGAGGGCGCGCGCTGAATGCTGCCCGACCTCATCCTGTGGAGCCACGCGCTGGCCGCGCTGCTGTTCGGGATGCTGGCGATCTGGGCGGTGCGCAGCCGCGAGTTGCCGCGCGTGATCCGCGTCAGCTTTGCCGCGGCGCTGGTGCTGACGGCGCTCTGGGCCTTGTCGGTCGCCGGCATCGGCGACGCGGAGCCTCCCACGGTGGTGGTGGAAGGACTGCGCAATCTCGCGTGGCTGGCCGTTATGCTGGCGATCCACCGCTGGGGCGGCGCGCGCTACCTGACGCTGCCGATCGCCTACGCGGTCGTGGCGCTGGTGGTCGCGTTGCAGGTGGTCCTGCAACTGCTGGCGACCGGGGCGAAGCCGGAAGCGGTCGCCACCGGGCTGATGCGCGCCGCGCTGCTGATGCGCGCACTGTCGGCAGCCGGGGGGCTGGTGCTGCTCTATGGGTTGAGCACAGGACTCGGCCGGTCGGGACTGCGGCTGGCGATGACCGCGATCGGGGCATTGTGGCTGATCGACGTCAACCTGAGCGCGCTCCGCTATCTGACCGGGGACGCCCCGGGCGAGTTCCAGGCGATGCGTGGCTTGGCACTGGCGCTGCTCGCCGCCGTCATCGCGCTCGCCTTTCATCGCAGCGGCGGGCGCGAGTTGCGGGTGTCCCGCACCGCGACGCTGCACTCGCTCTCCGTTCTGGGCCTGGTGGGCTATGTGCTCGTCATGATCGCGGGCAACGCGGCCCTGGCGAGCCTGGGCGGAGACCATGCACGCGTTCTCCAGACGGCATTCGTCTTCGGGTCGACCGCCGCGCTGCTGACGCTGATGTCGTCAACGTGGCTCCGCGCCTGGGTCCGGGTCAAGCTCACCAAGCACCTGTTCCAGCACCGTTACGACTATCGCGTCGAATGGGCACGCTTCACCGAGACGCTGGGCCGGCCCCAGGGCGGCGCGCCGCTTGCCGAGCGCGTGGTGAAGGCGATCGCCGATCTGACCCAGTCCCCCGCGGGCATGCTGCTGATCGCGGGCGAGGAGGGGCTGGAGCGCGCCGCCGGCTGGAACTGGCCGATGGAGGGGGCGACCCCTGAGCCCGCCGCTGCCCTCGCCCGGCATCTGGCGGAGAGTGGACGGGTGCTGGAGCTCGATGCAGTCCGCTCGGGCATCGCCGAGCGGATGGATGCGGAGGCAATCCCCGCCTGGATGCTGGACCTGGCGGATGCCTGGGTGATCGTGCCGCTGCCGCACCTGGGACAGCTCGTGGGCGCGATTCTGGTGGCGCGGCCGCCGGTCGACCGAGCGCTCGACTGGGAAGACTTCGACCTGCTCAAGATCGCCGGGCGTCAGGTCGCCAGTTATCTGGCCGAGGCGCGCGCGACCGAAGCCCTGCTGGAGGCGCAGCGCTTCGACGAGTTCAACCGGCGCTTCGCCTTCATCCTGCATGACCTGAAGAACCTGGTCAGTCAGCTGAGCCTGGTCGCGCGCAATGCCGAGCGCCATGCCGACAACCCGGAGTTCCGCGCCGACATGGTGGCGACCTTGCAGGAGTCCGCCGCACGGATGAACGACCTGCTCGCGCGGCTTGCGCAGCGGCAGCCGGCGGCGGCGGGCATGCCGAGGCCGCTCGACTTGGTGGCGCTGGCGCATGGGATCGCCAACGCGCGGCGCGCCCAGCATGCGGTGCGCGTGGAGGCCGAGGAACCGGTTCGCGCGATTGCCGATGCGGCGCGGCTGGAACAACTGCTGGGGCATCTGGTCCAGAATGCCGTGGAGGCGAGCGCGCCGGACATGCCGGTGATGCTGCGCGTACGCCATGCCGAGGACATGGCAGCGATCGAGGTCATCGACTGCGGCCAGGGCATGTCGCCGGCATTCGTGCGCGAGCGTCTGTTCAAGCCGTTCGTCTCGTCAAAGGCCGGCGGCTTCGGGATCGGCGCGTTCGAGGCAAGCCAGCTGGCGCAGGCGATGGGCGGACGGGTCGAGGTGACCAGCCGCGAGGGGCAGGGATCGACGTTCCGCGTGCTGCTGCCGCGGGCCCCGCAATCAACCATGGAGGAGGCGGCATGAGCGCCGAGATGCGACGGCTGCTGATCGTCGAGGACGACCTGGGCCTCCAGCGGCAGCTGCGCTGGGCCTATGAGGGCTATGCGATCACGGCGGTGGGCGACCGTGCGGCGGCACTCGCGGCGCTCCGGGCGGAGGAGCCCCAGGTAGTGACGCTCGACCTGGGGTTGCCGCCGGACCCGGACGGCACCAGCGAGGGCTTCGCCACGCTGGAGGCGATGCTGGCGCTGAAGCCGGACACCAAGATCATCGTCGCATCCGGCCACGGTGCCCGCGAAAGCGCACTGAAGGCGATCGCGATGGGGGCGTTCGATTTCTATTCGAAACCGATCGACATCGACACGCTGGGGCTGATCGTCGCGCGCGCGTTCCACGTCCACGCGCTGGAGGCGGAGAACCGGCGGCTTGCGGCGCGGATCGAGGGCGAGACGGCGCTGGGCGGCATGCTGACCGCCGCCCCGGAAATGCTCAAGGTCACGCGAACCATCGAGCGGGTGGCGCCTGCCGACGTGTCGGTGCTGCTGCTGGGGGCGTCCGGCACCGGCAAGGAACTGCTGGCGCGAGGGCTTCACGACGCGAGCCCGCGCGCAAAGGGCGCGTTCGTCGCCATCAACTGCGCGGCCATCCCGGAGACCCTGCTCGAAAGTGAGCTGTTCGGGCATGAGAAGGGCGCGTTCACCGGCGCGATTAAGACCACCGCGGGCAAGATTGAGGCTGCGCAGGGCGGTACGCTGTTCCTGGACGAGATCGGCGACGTGCCGCTGCCGTTGCAGGTGAAGCTGCTGCGCTTCCTGCAGGAGCGGGTGATCGAGCGGATCGGCGGGCGCAAGCCGATCCCGGTGGACACGCGCATCGTCTGCGCGACCCACCAGGACCTGGACGCGATGGTGGCGGACGGGCGGTTCCGCGAGGACCTCTACTATCGCCTCGCGGAGATCGTGGTGCGGATCCCGTCGCTGGCTGAACGGCCGGGGGACGCCGGGCTGCTCGCGCGGCATTTCCTGCGCCGCTATGCGCGCCAGATGAACGCAGCGGTGACGGGCTTCGCACCCGACGCCTTGGCGGCGATCGACGCCTGGAGTTGGCCCGGCAACGTGCGCGAGCTGGAGAACCGGGTGAAGCGCGCCGTCATCATGGCGGACGCCAAGCAGGTCACCGCCGCCGACCTCGATCTGGACCATGGCGAGGCCGAGCCGATCAACCTGAAGGCGATCCGCGAAGAGGCGGACCGCCGCGCGATCCGCCATGCGCTGGCGCGGGCCCAGGGCAACATCTCCGGCACCGCGCGGCTGCTGGGGATCAGCCGTCCGACGCTCTACGACCTGATGAAGGCCTATGACTTGCAGCCGTGAGCTTGCCTGACGCCATCGCGCGCGGGTAGCGCGGGCGCATGGACGCACAGAACGACACGCTGGCGCGGATCGCCGCTGCGCTCGAACGGCTCGCACCGCCGCCGCCGCCCGCTGCCGATCCGCTCGCTCATCCCGCCTATCTGTGGGACGGAACGGTGCTGAAGGCGGCGCGCGCGTTCGATCCGCTGCCGATCGCGCTGCTGTCGGGCATGGAGGCGCAGAAGGCGAGCTTCGTCGCGAACCTCCAGCGGCTGGCCGGTGGCATCGCGGCGCAGGACGTGCTGCTGTGGGGTGCGCGCGGCACCGGCAAGTCGGCGCTGGTGAAGAGCGCCGTCGCCGCCGTGCAGGCCGAAGGCGCGGCGCTGGCACTGATCGAGGTGGTGACGCCGCGGCTGGAAACGCTGCCGGCGCTGTTCGCGGCCATTGCCGGCGCGGGGCGGGCGTTTGCGATCTTCCTGGACGACCTCGGCTTCGAGCATCCGGGCGAGGCGCGGGCGCTGCGTTCGCTGCTCCAGGGCGGGGCGGAGGCGCGGCCCGCAAACGCACGGCTGGTGGTGACCTCCAATCGCCGCCACCTGATGCCGCGCGACTTGGCCGAGCAGGCGAGCGCGATCAATCCGCGCGATTCGATCGACGACAGCCTGGCGCTCGCCGACCGTTTCGGGCTGAGCCTGGGCTTCCATGTCGTCGATCAGGACGCCTATCTGGCGATCGTCGCCGGCTATTGCGCGACCCACGACCTGCCGTTCGATCCCACCGATGCGGTGGGCTGGGCGACGCGTCGCGGCAGCCGCTCGGGCCGCATCGCGTGGCAGTATGTCACCGACCTGGCGGGCCGGCACGGGCGCGCGTTGTAGCGCCGGCTTGCTGAAGGGGCTGCCGTCCTGGGCGACAACGGCGGCCTTCCCGACTGGGCCCCGGCCTTCGCCGGGGTACGTACGTTTTTGGGTCGGGCGCCGTCGCCGCGGCACCGTGCTCCTGCGCAGGCAGGAGCCTAGAGCCACAAGCGCTGTCGTCTGTCACCCTGGGCTCCTGCCTGCGCAGGAGCACGATTATCCCGCCAGCGCCTCGGCTTGCTCGGCGAGTTCCAGCCAGCGTTCCTCGGCCGCTTCCTTGTCGGCGCGCGCCTTGGCGACGCTGGCCATCAGCGTGTCGAACTTCTTGGGATCGCGGGCATAGAGGTCCGGGTCGGCCAACGCCGCCTCATCCCGCGCGATCGCCTGCTCCAGTTTCTCGATCTGGCCGGGCAGCAGGTTGTAGTCGCGCTGGTCCTTGTAGCTGAGCTTGGTCGGCTTGGTCCGCACCTGCTCGGCGGCGGGAGCCGCCTTGGGCCTGCGCTCAGCCTTGGGCTTGCGGCGCGCTTCCCAGTCGGCATAGCCGCCGACCACCACGTCGACCGTTCCCGATCCGTCGAGCCCCAGCGTCACCGTGACGGTGCGGTCGAGGAAGTCGCGGTCGTGGCTGACGATCAGCACGGTGCCGGCATAGTCGCCGATCACCTCCTGCAACAGGTCGAGCGTTTCCAGATCGAGGTCGTTGGTCGGCTCGTCGAGCACCAGCAGGTTCGAATGCCGCGCGAACTCGCGGGCCAAGAGCAGCCGCGAGCGCTCGCCGCCCGACAGCGTGCCGATCTTTGCCTCGGCGATGCTGGGGTCGAACAGGAACTCCTTGAGATAGCCGTGGACGTGCTTCTTCACGCCCAGCACCTCGATCCAGTCGCCACCGTCCGCGAGCACGTCGCGCACGCGCTTTTCCGGCGCCATCAGCTTGCGCTGCTGGTCGATGACGATGCCGTCGAGCGTCTTGGCGCGGGTGATCTTGCCCGAATCGGGCTCCAGCTCGCCCGTCAGCATGCGCAGCAGCGTGGTCTTGCCGGCGCCATTGCCGCCGACGATGCCGATGCGGTCGCCACGCCGCACGCGCAGCGAGAAGTCCTTGATGACGGTGCGGTCGCCGAACGCCTTGGTAACGTGCTCGGCGTCGATCACGACCTTGGTCTTGGTGTCGTCGCTCTCCACCGCGAGCTTGGCAGTGCCCTGCGGCCCCGTCATCGCCGCGCGTTCGGCGCGCATCTTGTGCAGCGCCTCCAGCCGGCCCTGGTTGCGCTTGCGCCGTGCCGTCACGCCGCGGTGGAGCCAATGCTCCTCGATCTTGAGCTTGGCGTCGAGCTTCTCGGCGGCGCGCTGTTCCTCGGCCTGCACCGTCTCCATCCAGGCGTCGAAGCCGCCGAAGCCGATCTCGTTGCGGCGGATCGTCCCGCGGTCCAGCCACAGCGTCGAGCGGGTCAGGCGAGTCAGGAAGGTACGGTCGTGGCTGATCGCGACGAACGCGCCCGAGAAGCGGCCGAGCCATTCCTCCAGCCACTCGATCGCGGACAGATCGAGGTGGTTGGTCGGCTCGTCGAGCAGCAGCACGTCGGGGTTCATCGCCAGCGCGCGCGCGATGGCGGCACGGCGCCGTTCGCCGCCGCTGGCGGTTGCCGCCTCGCGCGACAGGTCGATGCCGAGCTGGTCGGCGATCGCCTCCACCTCGTGCGTCGCTGCCGCATCCTCGCCATGGCAGGCGAAGTCGTGGAGCGTCGCAAAGCCCGAGACGTCGGGATCCTGCTCCAGCAGCACGACGCGCGTGCCGGGCACCACCGTGCGGCGGCCTTCGTCGGAATCGAGCGTGCCGGCGATCAGCCGCAGCAGCGTCGACTTGCCGGCGCCGTTGCGGCCGATCAGCGCCAGCCGGTCGCGCTGGCCGATATGGAGGTCCAGGCCGCGGAACAGCCAGCCGGACCCCTGGATCAGGCCGAGGCCTTCGTAGCTCAAGATGGGTGCTGCCATGGGCGGCAGGTAGGCGGCCGCTGCGGACGGGGCAAGTTGCCGCCGTGCAACACTTGCCCGCCCGGCCATATTCATAGGCTATTCAACGCGCTCACCCTATGCCAACCAGCATGAAGATGTTGGTTCGAGCCGGTCTCTGCGTGTGCGCACTGCTGCCTGTGGCAGCGGATGCTGCGCCCGTGGCCGGCATGCAACGCCATCGTGGCGATCAGGAAGCGGCGATGGAAGGCCGCAAGCAGGGCCGCATCCTGCCCCTGCGCGAGATCGAGCGGCGGGTCACCGGCAAGATCCGCGGCGCACAATATCTGGGCTTCGACTTCGATGCCGGCACTGCCATTTACACGCTCAAGTTCCTGCGCGATGGAGCCGTGATCTGGGTCGATGTCGACGGCCGCACCGGTGAGATCGTTGGCCGGACCGGAAAATAGAGCCTTCGCGAAAGGATGGAAATGCGCGTTCTGATCGTCGAGGACGAACCGAATCTGGGCCGCCAGCTGCGGGCCACGCTGGAGGGCGCCGGCTATGCCGTGGACCTCGCCACCGATGGCGAGGAGGGGCATTTCCTGGGCTCCACCGAAACCTATGACGCGATCATCCTCGACCTAGGCCTGCCCGAGGTCGACGGGCTGACCGTGCTCGATCGCTGGCGCAAGGAGGGGCGCACCGCACCCGTTCTCGTGCTGACCGCGCGCGACAGCTGGTCCGACAAGGTGGCGGGGCTGGATGCCGGTGCCGACGACTATGTGGCCAAGCCGTTCCAGACCGAGGAGCTGATCGCGCGGCTGCGCGCGCTGATCCGTCGCGCGTCGGGCAATGCCTCGGCCGAGCTGATCGCGGGCGACATCCGCCTCGACACGCGCTCGGGCAAGGTCACCAAGGCGGGCGAGCCGGTGAAGCTCACCGCGCAGGAATATAAGCTGCTGAGCTACCTGATCCACCACAAGGGCAAGGTGGTCAGCCGCACCGAACTGATCGAGCATATCTACGACCAGGATTTCGACCGCGATTCGAACACGATCGAGGTGTTCGTGACGCGGATCCGCAAGAAGCTGGGATCGGACGTGATCACCACCATCCGCGGCCTTGGCTACAGCCTCGACGAGCCGGGCGCGCCTGCGCCGATCGCGTGATGCGGGGCCGATGAAGGCAGCGTTGCAATGAGGCCCTGGGGCGGCCTGCTCGACACCTGGGCTGCGCGCCACGACAAGGCGGCTATGCCGGTGCAGCCGGGCCCGGGCGACCCGCCCCCGCGCAGCTATGTGCGGGTGACGGGCTCGCTCAGCCGCCGCATGATCCTGATCGCGGCGGTATGGATTCTGGTGCTGCTGTCCGGCGGTGGTTTCGCGCTCGACCGGGTGCTGACTTCGGCGATCACGCGCAATTTTGACGACCAGCTCGACTATCTGCTGACCTCGATGATCGTCACGGCCGAGATCGGGTCGGACGGGGAAGTCGTGTTCAACCGCAACCTGGGGGACCAGCGCTTCCTGGAGCCCGGTTCCGGCCTCTACTGGCAGGTGAGCGGCAAGGGCTTCGAGCCGTTTCCATCGCGGTCGCTGTGGGATCGCAAGCTGCCCGAGGGCGACCCGCATCACGACAAGGAAATCCACACCTACGACAGCAATGCCTTCCCGGACGAGAAGCTGCGCATCGTCGAGCGCGACCTGACGCTGCCGGGATCGCCGGTGCGCTGGCGCTTCCAGGTGGCGGAGTCGCGCGACGTGCTGGACGCGCAGATCGACGCGCTGCGCCGTACGCTGATCCGCAGCTTCCTGCTGCTGGGGCTGGGGCTGATCGTGATGGCGGCGCTGCAGACCTGGTACGGCCTGCTGCCCTTGCGCAAGCTGCGCTACGCGATCGCCCGGCTGCGCAGTGGCGAGGCGGCGCGGCTGGAGGGCGCGATGCCCGCCGAAGTGGCGCCGATGGTCGAGGAGCTCAACGCGCTGGTCGAGCACAACGACCGGCAGGCGGAGGAGGCGCGGCGTCACGCCGGAAACCTCGCCCATGCGCTCAAGACGCCGCTGACCGTCATCATGAACGCCGCGGCGGCCGGGCAGGACGATCTGGCGGCGACGGTGATCCGCGAGGCGCGCACGATGCGCCGGCAGGTCGACCATCACCTCGCGCGCGCGCGCGCGGTGGGGCGGCGCGGCAGCGCCCACAGCCGCGCCGAAGTGTGGCCGTCGGTGGAGGCGGTCGAGCGCGCGGTCAGCCGGCTTTATCCCAACGTGCGGGTCGATGTGGATGGCGCGCGCGATCTGATCGCGCGGATCGAACGTCAGGACCTGGACGAGATCCTGGGCAACCTAGTCGAGAACGCCGCCAAATACGGCGGCGGCAGCGTGTTCGTGACGGTGCGCGCGGACATGGGCTTTGCCGAGATCCTGGTCGAGGACGACGGCGTCGGCATTCCGGAGGCCGATCGCCAGCGCATCTTCGACCGCGGCGTCCGGCTGGACAGCGGCAAGCCGGGCACCGGCCTAGGCCTTGCGATCGTGCGAGACGTGGCCGAAATCTACGAAGGCACGGTCACGCTGGAAGAGAGCGAGGATCTGGGCGGATTGCTCGTGCGGCTGCGCCTCCCGGCCTTCGGCTAGCGCCGGCCGGCACGACGCATCTCAAAAGACGCGGAGGCCCAGCCGACGCGCGGCCGCTGCATAGTTCCGCATCCCTTCGAACGCCTTGTTCGTGAGCGCGATATAGGCGCGGCGGCGGTCCAGCGGGTCGTCCTCCCGCTCGAACAGCCCGGCCTCGATCATGGTCGTGATCCAGCGCAGCGCCGTCGTCGGCGGGACCGCGGCAGCGATGCACAGGCTGGAGACCGAGACCGACACCCGCTCCAGGCGCGCCGCCATCAGGTCGAGCAGCATGTCCCAGGCCGGGTCCGCAAAAAGCTGCGGATCGAAGAACTGCGCGCGGAGCCGGCGTGCACGGATCTCGGCGCGGATCGCGCCCGGCTGCGGCAGCGGTTCCTCCTCCGATAGCTTGGCCGTGCCACCCGTATCCGGGCCGGAGCCGTCCAGCAGCTCCGGTTCGGCACTGTAGCCGTCGCGCTCCTGCGCCTGTTCCTTCGCGCTCGCGAAGGTGAGGCGCGTCAACGCCTCGGCAATGCGGGCGACTTCTTCACTTAGCCGCCGGATGCGTTCGCCGTCGGTTTCGGTCGCGCCGGCATATTGGATCGTCGGCCGGCATCCCGCGATCGCGAGCGCGGAGACTCGTTCGGACACGTCCGGGGCGCACAGCATCTGCACGCCCGCCACGGACGTCTGGGCCACGGCCTGGTCCAGTTGTGTCGGCGTGAAGCAGACGATCAGCCGAGAGCCGACCCAGGCGCGGATCTCCTCGCCCCACTGCAGCAGCGCTTCCAGCTCGGCGGGTGACGCCGGTGCGGCCTCGATCAACAGGATGTCGTGCCCAGGCAGGTCCGACGGCCGCGGCAGGTCGCCGAAGCCGCCGCGCCCGATCACGTGCGCGCCGGCCAGCGCTGCCGCGTCTGCTGCCGCCTGGCTCTGAGCGGCGTCCTGGGCGACGATGAAGAGGGCCGCGGGGTGATGAAAGCCCTGTGCGCTGCTCGGGGCATCCGCCGGAGACCCGAACGCGTGGGAAGACGATCCAAGCATGACAGGCCCCCAACCGTGTACCGGACGTTAAGCATCCGCTATGGAGCCTTGTCTGGCATAGAAGCGGGACAGTATCAATCGAGTGCCTTGACGATCTCTTCTGTCATCTTCTTGGCGTCGGCCAGGAGCATCATGGTGTTGTCCATGTAGAACACCGGGTTGTCCACGCCGGCATAGCCGACGCCGCCCATCGAGCGCTTCACGAACAGCACCGTCTTGGCCTTTTCCACGTCCAAGACGGGCATGCCGTAGATGGGCGAGCTCTTGTCGGTCTTGGCCGAGGGATTGGTGACGTCGTTGGCGCCGATGACGAAGGCGACGTCGCTCTGCGCGAACTCGGCGTTGATGTCCTCCAGCTCGAATACCTCGTCATAGGGGACGTTGGCCTCGGCCAGCAGCACGTTCATGTGGCCCGGCATGCGACCGGCGACGGGATGGATGGCGTATTTGACGCGCACGCCATGGGCCTTTAGCTTGTCCGCCATCTCGCGCACCGCATGCTGCGCCTGGGCGACCGCCATGCCATAGCCGGGGACGATGATGACCTGCTCGGCCTGGCTCATCAGGAAGGCAGCGTCCTCGGCCGAACCGCGCTTCCACGGGCGGTCGATCGCCTCGCCGCCGCTGGCGCCGCCGCTCTCGGCCCCGAAGCCGCCGGCGATGACGCTCAGGAAGCTGCGGTTCATCGCGCGGCACATGATGTAGCTCAGGATCGCGCCCGACGAGCCCACCAGCGCGCCGGTGATGATCATCGCGCTGTTGCCGAGCGTAAAGCCCATCGCCGCGGCCGCCCAGCCCGAATAGCTGTTCAGCATCGACACCACGACCGGCATGTCGGCGCCGCCGATCGGGATGATGAGCAGGAAGCCGACCAGGAAGGCGAGCAGCGTGATCGCCCAGAACATCCACGGCGCCTGGGTCTCGTAAAAGCCGGCGATCAGGGCGAGGATCGCGCCCAGCACGGCCAGGTTGAGGACGTGGCGGCCCGGCAGCAGGATCGGCTTGCCCGACATGCTGCCGTTGAGCTTGAGGAACGCGATCACCGAGCCCGAGAAGGTGATGGCGCCGATCGCGGCGCCCAGCGTCATCTCGATGCGGCTGACCGGGTAGATGGCCGCGAAGGGCTGGCCGATCATCGGCACCACCAGCTCGGCGATGCCGAAGGCGACCGGGTTCAGGAAGGCGGCGCAGGCGACCAGCACCGCAGCGAGGCCCACCAGCGAGTGAAAGGCCGCGACCAGCTGCGGCATCGCCGTCATCGCGATCCGGCGCGCCGTGGTGAGGCCGATGACGGCACCGAGCGCGATGGCGCCCAGGATCTCCAGCAGCGTGAGCATGTCGATGCGCGCAAACAGCGGGCCGGTCGCGGCGATGGCGCCGCTGGGGTCCGCCAGGACAAGGCCGACCGTCTGCACGGGCAGGTGCGTCACCAGCGTGGTGACGACGGCCAGGCCCATGCCGATCATCCCCAGCCGGTTGCCGCGCCGGGAGGTGGCGGGGGACGACAAGCCGCGCAGCGCGAGGATGAAGCACACGCCCGAGACCAGATAGGCCAGCGCCACCCAGGGGTTTACCGAAGCCGTATGTTCCATCCTGAACCCCCTTTCCGTCCCCCCGGCGAAGGCCGGGGTCCATCTTTCCACCTGCGCGTGTCGCACGATGGATCCCGGCTCTCGCCGGGATGACGACTTACTGCCTGGCGGCCGCGTCCGGCCGCTCCTTCTTCTTGTACATGGCCAGCATGCGTTCGGTGACCGCGAAGCCGCCGAAGATGTTGATGCTCGCGAGCACGACGGCCAGCAGCCCCAGCCATTTGGCGCCGGGTGCGCCAGCCGCGGCGGCTGCGACCAGCGCGCCGACGATGATGACCGAAGAGATCGCGTTGGTGACCGCCATCAGCGGCGTGTGCAGCGCCGGGGTGACCGACCACACCACATAATAGCCGACGAAGCACGCCAGCACGAAGATCGACAGGATCGAGACGAAGTCCATGGCCTTGCCCTTTCGTCAGCGGCTCGCGGGGATCGCGCGCAGGCAGGCCTCGAACGCCGCCATTGCCGCCGGGTCCCCGTCTGCGACCGTCACCCATTCCCCGTGCGACGCGACCGCGCCGCCGAGCATCAGATTGTCCTGGTGGCCGAAGTCCTCGACCACCGCGCCCGCATCGCCGCCGACCAGCGCGCGCATGCGCGTCGCGAAATCGTCGCCGGCTGACGAATAGCCGTAGATCGGCCGCTCGAGTGCGGCAAAGAAACCGAGCTCGAAGGCGGTACCGGCGTCAGCTCCCGGCCCCCGGAATGGCGTCAGGTTTGCGACGATCGCATCGGCCGAGCGCATCAGGGCGAGATTGGCGCGATAGATCGCTACCCCTTCCTGGAAGCTGCCGCTGGCCGAAGGGCTCGCCTCGACATCGAAGGGGAAGATGCCCTCGAAGCCGAGCTCGGCGCACAGCGCGAGCTTGGCCCGGGCGATCGCCGGCGCGTGCCCCAGGAACACGTCCGGACCGGCAAGATAGAGGCGCCTGACCATCCGGGCGCGTCAGGCCTGGAGCAGCCGGGGGTGCACCACGGCGCCCCCGCGGGTCAGGCGGATGCCCTGGGTGACCTCGTCCTCGTCCGGGAGCACGGGGCGACCCGCTTCCTTGTCCCAATAGGCAGAGAGGAAGTTGTAGAGGTTGCGCGCGAACAGCGCCGAGGTGTCGGCGGCGAGGCGGCTCGGCACGTTGCGGTGGCCGAGGATGCGTACCCCGTGGCGCTCTACCACCTCGCCGGCGACCGCGCCCTCGACGTTGCCGCCCTGCTCGACGGCGAGGTCCACGACGATGCTGCCGGGGCGCATCGTCTGGAGCTGCGCATCGCTGATCAGCCGCGGTGCCGGACGGCCCGGGATCAGCGCGGTGGTGATGACCACGTCCTGCTTGGCGAGGTGGCTGGAGACGAGTTCGGCCTGCGCCTTCTGATACTCGGGCGACATTTCGGTGGCGTAGCCGCCCGAACCCTCGCCCTCGATCCCGGCGACATTCTCCACGAAGATCGGCTTAGCGCCGAGCGACTGGATCTGCTCCTTCGTCGCCGAGCGCACGTCGGTGGCGGAGACCTGCGCACCCAGGCGCCGGGCGGTGGCGATCGCCTGGAGACCCGCGACCCCCACGCCCATCACGAAGACGCGCGCGGCCGAGACGGTGCCCGCCGCCGTCATCATCATCGGAAAGGCGCGGCCGTACGCCGCGGCCGCATCGATCACCGCCTTGTAGCCGGCGAGGTTCGATTGCGAGGAAAGGATGTCCATCGACTGGGCGCGGGTGATGCGGGGCATCCACTCCATCGCCAGCGCCTCGATCCCGAGCGTGGCATAGCCGTCGACCCGCGCGCGCTCGCCAAAGGGATTGAGGCCGGCGACCAGCCATGCGCCCGGCTTGATGCCCGTGAGCGACTCGGGCGCCGGGCCCTGCACCGCCAGCACGACATCGGCATCGGCCAGCACCTCGGCGCGGCTGCCGAGGGTCGCCCCCGCGGCGGCATAGTCGGCGTCGGCGACCGAGGCCGAACGCCCGGCGCCCGCCTCCACCGCGACGCGGGCGCCCAGCTGGACGAACTTCTTGACCGTCTCGGCCGTGGCGGAGACCCGCCGCTCGTCCGGAGCGGCTTCGGACAGGACGGCGATCTTCATCAGGCGGCGATCAGCCAGACGACCAGCGCGGCGAGCAGGAGCACGATGATCGTCCCCCATTTCACCAGCGTGAGGAATCCGTTGTACGTGTCCTTGTGCGCGCTCAGGTCGCCATTGCCGGCCATCCTCGGATCCCCTGTCGTCTGCTTTGCCCAAAGCTTAGCTTCGCCTTCGGGAACCGCCAACCCCCGGTGACCCACGGGCTTAAGCGGGCCTTTACCGTCGTGCTATAGCCACGGCGCGACGAGACTTGGGGAGTCGGGAATGACGCGCAATGGCCAGCGCCTGCTGATGGTGATTGACGACGACCCTGCGCAGCGCCGCCTGATCTCGGTGATCGCCGCGCGGCGCAGCTGGCGGACGATCTTTGCGGACGATGTCGATTCGGCCCTGGAGACGCTGGCGACGCCGGAAGGGCTGGCGCTCGACGCAATCCTGCTCGACCATCGGTTCCCGGACACGGAAACGGAACTCGCCGGCCTGATCGCCGCGCTGCGCCGCAACCGGCCGGCGCTGCCCCTGCTGATGCTGACCGCCGATGGCTCGGTTGCACAGGCGGTGGCGGCGATGCGCGCGGGCGCCAGCGATTTCCTGGTCAAGCCGCTCGTCCCCGAACGGCTGCTGTCGGCCCTCGACGCGGCGGCGGGAGCCGGGGACACCGGCGAACTGCGGCCGCTTGCCGAGAAGCTCTCCATGCCGCTGGCCTTCGACGAGGTCGTGGGGTCGGCTCCCCAGTTCCGTGCCGCACTCGCGATCGCGGCAAAGGCTGCGCGCGCACGCGTGCCGGTGCTGGTCGAGGGCGAGAGCGGCGTCGGCAAGGAAGTGCTGGCAGAGGCGATCCACGCCGCGTCGCCGCGCGCGCGCCGCCAGATGGTGCACTTCAACTGCGGCGCCATCCCGGCCAACCAGATCGAAAGCGCGCTGTTCGGACACGAGAAGGGCGCCTTTCCCGGCGCCTTCGAACGCCGCATCGGGCGATTCGAGGAGGCGGACGGCAGCACGCTGTTCCTGGACGAGGTCGGCGAAATGCCGCTCGCGGTACAGGCGAAGCTGCTCGACGCGATCGTGTCAGGGGAGGTGCGGCCGATCGGCGCATCCTATGCGCGCAGCGTCGACGTGCGCGTGATCGCGGCGACCAACCGTACGCTGGCGGACGAGGTGGAGGCCGAACGCTTCCGGGAGGATCTCTATTACCGCCTGAACGTCGTCCAGCTGACGATCCCGCCCCTGCGCGAGCGTCCGGGCGACGTGGCCCCGCTCGCCCGCCACCTGCTGGCACGGATCGGACGGCAGCCGGGGCTGCGGCAGCTTGGCATCACCGACGACGCGCTGGCGCTGCTCGCCGGCTACGACTGGCCGGGCAATGTGCGGCAGCTCCAGAACGCGCTCTTCCGGGCGGCGGTGCTGTGCGAGGGCGATGCGCTGACGCGTGCCGATTTCCCGCAGATCGCGCAGCTGTCCGACGAGGAGACGATCCGTCGCCCCGCGCCGGTGCGCCCGACCGAGGCAGGGGTGACGCTGTTCCGGCCCGACGGCAACCTGCGCGCGCTCGACGAGATCGAGGCCGATGTGATCCGGCTGGCGATTGGCCACTATCGGGGGCGCATGAGCGAAGTCGCCCGCCGCCTCGGCATCGGTCGCTCGACGCTCTATCGCAAGCTGGGCGAACTGGGGATCGACCAGAGCGCCGCCTGACGTCCGTTCAGAGGCATTTTCCGGGGCCGTCCGCGGCGGCGCGGGCGCGGTCGTTCTGGTCGGCGCCGGGACGAATCTTGGCGGACAGGCAGGGCGTACGCTCCAGCGACACCGGCAGCAGGTAGGAGGTCGGCCTGGTCGGCTGGTCGAAGTTCTCGACCACGTCGTAGCGCAGGATCAGCGCATCGGGGCGGAAGCTGCCGTCCTGCTCGCGCCCACGCCATTCGATCCGCTTGCCCAGCTCGCTGAAGCCGCCGCTGGTGACGGAGGAGAGGCGCAGGTTATGCTCGCGCCCGCCCGAGACGAGCAGGAGGTTCTGGCGCCCGTCGGCTTCGACGAGCTTCAGCCGATAGTCGCCAAGGCCAGGGCAGCTCGATTCGGAGAAACCCGCCTCGTCCGGGGCCGAGCGCACCACCCGGCAATCGGAGAGGCTGGTGTAGCGCGACACGCGGCCCGCGGTGGACGAGGTCGCGGTTGCGGCTGGCGTGGGCGTCGGCGCGTCGCTGCTCGGCACGGGCGTCGCAGGTGCCGTGGGGGCTGGTGTCGGTGCAGGGGTTTCCTCAGCGACGGCGACGTTGGGCGCCGCCTCCTCGGGCGTCGGGTCGCCGCCGCACGCACACAGGCAGGTCAGCGCCAGCAGGGGAAGGAAGGTCCGCATGGGGGAGTAACGGTGGGCGGGGGCGATGGCTCCATCCTCAACCCGCGAGCGCCGTGTCGCGCAGGCCGCGCCACACCCGCAGCGCCTGCACGGTTTCCGGCACGTCATGGACGCGGATCAGCTGCGCGCCCATGTCCGCGCCCTTCAGCGCCAGCGTGAGCGAGCCCCCCAGCCGCTGGTCTGCCGGCGCCTCGTTCGCAAGCGCACCGATCAGCCGCTTGCGACTGGCACCGAGCAGGATCGGGCAGCCGAGGCCGTGGAAGATCGCAAGCCCGTTCAGGAGTGCCAGGTTTTCGGCAAGCGACTTGCCGAAGCCGATGCCGGGATCGACCAGGATGTGGGCACGATCGACGCCCGCGGCCACCACCGCCTCGATCCGCTGCTCCAGCCAGTCGAATACGTCCATGAGCACGTTGCGATATGCCGGGCGGGCATGGCCGCCGGTCGCCGGATCGGGCGAGTGCATCAGCACCACCGGGCAGCTTGCGCGCGCCACCACCTCCAGCGCGCGCGGGTCGAACAGCAGGGCGGCGACGTCGTTAACGATGTGCGCGCCTGCCGACAGCGCCGCCTCCATCACCGAAGCCTTGCGCGTGTCGATCGAGACGGGGGTTCCGCTTGCGGCCAGGCGCTCGATTACCGGCACTACGCGGGCGATCTCGTCGCCTTCCCAGACGGTGGCGGCGCCGGGGCGGGTCGATTCGCCGCCGACGTCGATCAGCTCGGCGCCGGCCTCCGCCATGCGGTGCCCGGCCGCGGCGATCGCTTCCGGATCGCTGCCGTTGCGGCCGCCGTCGGAGAAGCTGTCGGGCGTGCAGTTGAGGATGCCGGCCACCAGCGGCTGGTCCAGGCGCAGCACGCGCTCGCCACAGGCGATCGGGGTACGGGGCGCGGTGATGCGGGCGTGCAGGGTCTGGAGCCGATCGGCCTGGGTGCTCGATACGCCTTCGAGCAGCCGGGGAAAGTCGGCGAGCGGAACGGTCGCGCGGAGGCCGGGGGCGAGCAGTTCATAGGCAGCGAACCACTGCATGCCGCCCGCTAGCCGTTCGGCCTGGCCGTCGAGCGCCACGGGCGTGTCGATCAGCTGGACCGGGCGAAGGTGGAGGCGGGCATCGGGGGCGATCGGAGGGACGGTCATGGCCTGCTTTCGCGCAGGCTCGCGTCTGTCGCAACCGGCGGAAGGCCGTGCTCCTGCGGAGGCAGGAGCCTAGAGCAGCAACCGCCGGCGTTCGTGGCCCTGGGCTCCTGCCTTCGCAGGAGCACGGTTCTATGGGGCGTCGCCGGCTCTACGGCTGCGTTGCCAGCAGGTACGTCTGCCGCAGCGTATCGATCGCCTGGAGGCGTCCTTCGCTCTCGTGGTGCCAGAAGGTCCAGCCGTTGCAGGAGGGCGCGCCCTGGAGCGTGGCGCCGAGCTTGTGGATCGAGCCCGTCTCCACGCCGCATGCCAGCGAGCCGTCGGCGCGCACCACCGCCTGGAAGCGGCGCTTGGCGTCGGTCAGCACCATGCCGGGTGCGACCATGCCGTTTTCGACCAGCGTGCCGAACGCGACGCGCGGCGTGCCCTTGGGCGCCTGCATCGTGCGCAGCGACGATTCGTCGAGCGGCAGCGCCTCGGCAATGCGCTGCGTGGCGGCGTCGATGTAGACGCCTTCGCGCTCGATGCCGATCCAGCGGCGGCCCAGGCGCTTCGCGACGGCGCCGGTGGTGCCGGTGCCGAAGAAGGGGTCGAGCACGACGTCGCCGGGATGGGTGGCGGCCAGCAGCACGCGGTACAGCAGCGCCTCGGGCTTTTGGGTCGGATGGACCTTGTGCCCGTCCTTCTTCAGCCGCTCCGGGCCGCCGCAGATCGGGAATTCCCAGTCGGAGCGCATCTGCAGCTCGTCGTTCAGGGTCTTCATGCTGCGATAGTTGAAGGTGTACTTCGACTTCTCGCCCATCGACGCCCAGATCAGCGTCTCGTGTGCGTTGGTGAAGCGGGTGCCGCGAAAGTTCGGCATCGGGTTGGCCTTGCGCCACACGATGTCGTTGAGGATCCAGAAGCCCAGGTCCTGGATGGTCGCGCCGACGCGGAAGATGTTGTGGTAGCTGCCGATCACCCAGATGGTGCCATCGGGCTTCAGGATGCGGCGCGCCTCGGCCAGCCAGTCGCGGGTGAAGCGATCGTAGCTCGCGAACGAATCGAACTTGTCCCACTCGTCGGTGACGGCGTCGACATGGCTGCCGTCGGGGCGGTTGAGGTCGCCGCCGAGCTGGAGGTTGTAGGGCGGATCGGCGAAGATCATGTCGACCGACGCGGTCGGCAGTGCGCGCATGTGCGCGATGCAGTCGCCTTGCAGGATGGTGTCGAGCGGCAGCGCCGCGCGCGGTTCCGCCATCGCCGTCTTCGGCGACCGCGTCCGCACCTTCTCCAGCACCCCCATCGATTCACGCCCCCTTGTTGTTGCCCACACTCCTGCGGATCGGCGGAGTCGGGTCAAGCAAACATTTATTTACCAGATTCCCCCGCGATTCCGCGGAGATGCGCGGCAACGCGCCCCGACCGAAGATATTGAGTCTGTACCCGCTGCCACGCCCCACCACTGGTGGGTGTGGCGCAAAGGACTCAGCCAGCGGTTTCCAGCGGCAGCCAGGCTTGGGCGACCGGCGCGAACGAGCGGCGGTGCAGCGGCGTGGGGCCGAGCGACTTGAGCGCCTCTAGATGCGCCTTGGCCGAATAGCCCTTGTTGGAGGCCCAGCCATAGCCGGGATGGCGGGCGTCGGCCTCGATCATGATCGTGTCGCGGTGGTGCTTGGCGACGATCGAGGCGGCCGCGATCGACAGGCACAGCGCATCGCCGCCGACCAGCGCGCGCGAGGGGTGGGGCCAGTCGGGGCAGCGGTTGCCGTCGACCAGCACCATGCCGGGCGCCACCCCCAGTGCATCCACGGCGCGGTGCATGGCCAGCATGGTCGCCCAGAAGATGTTGATCTGGTCGATCTCCTCGACGCTGGCGATGCCGATGCCGACTTTGGCGCAGGCGAGGATCTCCGCAGACAGCCGCTCCCGGCGCAGCGCCGTCAGCGCCTTGGAATCGTCGATCCCATCGGGGATGCAGTCGGGGTCGAGCACGACCGCGGCGGCGACGACCGGGCCGGCGAGCGGGCCGCGGCCGGCCTCGTCCACGCCCGCGACGGGGCCGGGATGCAGGCGTTCATGAGAGTAATCAGGCATTTGCGATGCGCCATGGCGGAAAGCGACGCATCTCGCCAGCTTGGTAGAGACAAACAGCATTGCCCGCGGGGTCGATGAGTCGCGCCTCGCGCCAGCCCCAGGGTTGCTCGACGGGTTCCTGGGTGAAGGCGACGCCCTGCTGGCGCAGGTAGCGGACCGCGATGTCGAGGTCGCCGACCTCGAAATAGACGGTAGGGCGGTCGGTGCCCTCGGCCATTTCGATCGAGAAGGTCGCGCCGCCCTCGCTCTCGAAGCGCGCGTAGCGGCGGCTGGAGCGGACGATCTGGCGCAGGCCGAGCATGCGGTAGAAGCGCTCGCTTGCCGGAAGATCGGTGGCGGGCACCGTCACCTGGTTGAGCATCGGCGACCAGCGGCTGGCGTTGAGGTCGAGCCGCACGCCCTGCTGCGCCATCGGGCCGTGGCCGTCCCCCAGCGGTTCCGCGCCCAGCATCGCAATCCGCACGAAGCGGCGTGCGCGCGCGATCGCTTCGGCGAGGTTCCACTCGCCGGCGAGGCCGCAGGCGATGGCGGTGGAAAGGGTGCAGCCGGTACCGTGCGCCGCGGTGCCGTCGATGCGGGGGTCGCTCCATTCGAGCACGGGCGGGGCGCCGCTTTCTGCCGGATAGAGCCGGTCGATCACCGTAGGCCCGTCGTCATGGCCGCCCTTGGCCAGCACGGCGCAGCCGTGGGCGGCCGCGAGCCGGCGCGCGGCCTCCGCCCGGGCCTCGACCGTCGGGAGGGCCGCACCGGCGAGTGCCTCGAGTTCCGGGATGTTGGGCGTGACCACGGTCGCCCGGTCCATCAGCCGCTCGAACGCGGCGATGGTGGCGGTGTCCGCCAGTCGGGCGCCGCTGCTCGCCACCATGACGGGGTCGAGCACCACCGGCACGCCCGGCAGTTGCTCGAGCCGTTCCGCAAGCGCGAGTGCAGTGCGGGCCGAGCCGATCATGCCGATCTTCACCGCGTCTACGCCGATGTCGGAGACGACCGAATCGATCTGCGCCAGCACCATGTCGGTCGGGATCGGGTGGACGCCGTCGACGCCCAGCGTGTTCTGGGCGGTGATCGCGGTGATCGCGGTCATGCCGTGGCCGCCGAGCATGGTGACGGTCTTGAGGTCCGCCTGGATGCCGGCGCCGCCACCCGAATCAGAACCAGCGACGATCAGGATGCGGGGGATCGTCACGCCGCGTACCGCCGCTCGGTGGAGGCGGGATGGTCCTTCAGCGCCTTTCCGACGCGGGCGGGCCGGTCGAGCAGTTCGCCGCCGCAATTGGGGCAATGCTCGTCCAGGTCGTCCGCGCATTCCGCGCAGAAGGTGCATTCGAACGAGCAGATGAACGCGCCGCCCTGGTCGGCGGGCAGGTCGGTGCCGCAGCGTTCGCAGTCGGGCCGCATCTCCAGCATCAGGCCGCCGCTTTCTGCACGGCGTCGCAGATGCGCGTCACCACCGCTTCCACCTGCGCGCGATCATCGCCCTCGGCCATCACCCGGATCACCGGCTCGGTGCCCGACGGGCGGATGACCAGCCGGCCGCGGCCGGCCAGTTCGGCCTCGGCCGCGGTGATGATGTCGGTGACACGCGTGTCCTCCAGCGGCTTGCCGCCGGCGAAACGCACGTTGCGCAGCAGCTGGGGCAGCGGATCGAAGCGGTGCAGAACCTCGCTTGCCGGAGCGCCGGCGCGGGTGACTTCGGCGAGCACCTGGAGGGCTGCCACCAGCCCGTCGCCGGTGGTCGCATAGTCGGACAGGATGATGTGGCCGGACTGTTCGCCGCCGACATTGTAGCCGGACGCACGCATCTTCTCGAGCACGTGGCGGTCGCCGACCTTGGTGCGCACCATGCCGAGCCCCTGGGCGGCGAGGTGGCGTTCGAGGCCGAGGTTGGACATGACGGTGGTGACCAGGCCGCCGCCCTTCAGCCGGCCCTGGCGCGCCCAGCCCGCGGCGATGGTGGCCATCAGCTGGTCGCCGTCGATCACGCGGCCGGTTTCGTCGACCACGATCAGCCGGTCGGCGTCACCGTCGAGCGCGATGCCGATCGCGGCGCCGGACGCGACCACCGTCTCAGCGAGCAGTGCCGGCGCGGTCGAGCCGACCCCGTCGTTGATGTTCTTGCCATTGGGAGTGACGCCGATCGCGACCACCTCGGCCCCCAGCTCCCACAGCGCGGAAGGGGCGACCTGATAGGCGGCACCGTTGGCGCAATCGACCACGACCTTCAGCCCGTCCAGGCGAAGTTCCTCGGGGAAGGTGGACTTGGCGAAGTGGATGTAGCGGCCTCGTGCGTCCTCGACGCGGCGGGCGCGGCCGATCTCGGCCGAAGGTGCGAGCGGGACCTGCCCGTCGATCAGCGCCTCGATCGCCGCCTCGTCGGCATCGGAAAGCTTGAAGCCGTCCGGGCCGAACAGCTTGATGCCATTGTCCGCGTAGGGGTTGTGGCTCGCCGAGATCATCACGCCCAGGTCGGCGCGCATCGAGGTGGTGAGCATCGCGACGGCCGGCGTCGGCATCGGCCCTACCAGCACCACGTCCATGCCGACCGAGGTGAAGCCCGCGACCATGGCGTTTTCGAGCATATAGCCGGAAAGGCGCGTGTCCTTGCCGATCACCACGCGGTGGCGGTGGTCGCCCCGGCGGAAGTGCGCGCCGGCGGCCATGCCGACCTTCATCGCCATCTCGGCGGTCATCGGCGACTGGTTGGTGGCGCCGCGAATGCCGTCGGTGCCGAAATATTTTCTTGCCATCGGCTCAGCTGCCCTCAGGTTGTGCCGCTCGTGATCGGCGTGGATAGCGCGCGTTTTGACGAAGGGCGAGCATGTCGCAAGCGGCACGTATTCTGACCGGACTGGTGGCGGGACTGGCGCTGGGGGTGATCCTCGCCGCCCAGGCGCCCGGCACCGCGGTCGCGGGCATCGCCTGGGCGGAGCCGATCGGCACCGCCTGGCTCAACGCGCTGCGCATGACGATCGTCCCGCTGGTGGTTGCGCTGCTGGTGACCGGCGTCGCCCAGACCGCGGAAGCCGCGCGCGCCGGCCGGATTGCGACCCGATCGATCCTGTTGTTCGTCGTGATCCTCTGGACCTCTTCGGCATTGGGCGCAGGCGTCACCCTGGGGCTGCTCGACTGGTTTCCGCTGTCGGACACGGCAGCCGGCGCCCTGCGCGGGACCTTCGGCCAGGCGGGCCCCACGGCGGAGGTTCCGCCCTTCACTCAGTTCCTGGTCGCGATCGTGCCGACCAACCCGATCGCGGCCGCGGCGAACGACCAGTTCCTGCCCCTGATCCTGTTCACCCTGGTGTTCGCCTTTGCGCTCACCCGGCTCTCGGGCGATCCGCGCCAGTTGCTGGTGCGGCTGTTCCAGGGGCTCGCCGACACGATGCTGATCGTCATCCGCTGGGTGCTGTGGCTCGGGCCTGTCGGCGTGTTCGCGCTCGGCTATGTCGTCGGCGCGCGGGCGGGGACTGCGGCGTTCGGTGCGCTGGTGCACTATGTGCTGATCGTGATGGCGGTCGGCATGGTGGTGTGGCTGCTCGCCTATCCGCTGGCGATGTTTGGCGGGCGTGTGTCCCTCGGCCGCTTCCTGCGCGCGACGGCGCCAGCACAGGCGGTGGCGATCAGCACCCAGTCCTCGCTCGCCTCGCTGCCGGCGATGCTGCGCGGATCCGAGGAGGCGGGGGTGCCTGTCGCCACCTCCGGCGTGGTGCTGCCGATGGCGGTGGCGCTGTTCCGCGCGACCGGGCCGGCGATGAACGTCGCGGTCGCGGTCTATGTCGCGCATGTCTTCGGCGTCCACCTGGGCGCCGGGCAGATCGCGGCCGGTATCGCCGCGGGCGCGATCACCACCATGGGTGCGGCGAGCCTCCCGGGCCAGATCAGCTTCGTCTCGTCGATCGCGCCGATCGGCATCGCCATGGGCGTGCCGGTCGAGCCGCTTGCGCTGCTGGTGGCGGTGGAGACTTTCCCCGACCTGGTCCGCACGCTCGGCAACGTGACGATGAACCTGGCGGTGACCAGCGTGATCTCCGAGCGGGTCGCTGGCGGTGCTGCGCGGACCGGGTCGGACGCGCTGCTCTCGGGGGATGAGGTGCCGGCTCGCTAGGACAGACAATCGCAATGCGATCCGTTTGTCCTGAGTAGCCATCGAGCGAAGTCGAATTGGCGTATCGAAGGACCTGCTCAGGTGCTTCGATACGGGTCTTCGACTTCGCTCAGCCCCAACTCAGCACCAACGGTTTCCTCCGGGGCTCGAGGCCTCGCCCGTTCAGCGCATCAGCACCAGTTCCTCGGCCATGCTCGGGTGGAGCGCCACCGTCTGGTCGAAGTCGTCCTTGGTGAGGCCGGCCTTCACCGCGATCGCGGCGGCCTGCAGAATCTCGGGCGAGTCCGGGCCGATCATGTGCAGCCCCACGACCCGGCCGGTCTCGCTCTCGCAGATCATCTTGTAGAGCGCGCGCTCGTTGCGGCCGGCGAGCACGTTCTTCATCGGGCGAAAGTCCGACTGGTAGACCTTCACCGAGCCGAGCTTGTTCTTGGCCTGCGCCTCCGTCATACCGACGCCCGCCATCGGCGGGTGGCTGAACACGGCGGCGGGGATGTTCTCGTAATCGACGCGGTGCGGCTTGCCGCCGAACACGGTGTCGGCGAACGCCTGCCCCTCGCGGATCGCCACAGGCGTCAGCTGCACCCGGTTGGTGACGTCGCCCACCGCATAGATGCTGTCGCAGCTCGACTTGCTGTCCGCGTCGACCTTGATCGCGCCCTTGTCGTCCAGCTCGACTCCGGCCGCCTCAAGCCCGAGCCCTTCGGTGTTGGGAACGCGGCCGGTGGCGAACAGCACGCAATCGACCGTGATCGGCTCGTGGTTCGACATGGTGACGGTGAGGCAGCCGTCCTCGCCCTTCTCGATGCCTTCGAACTCGGCATGGAAGCGGAAGTCGATGCCCTTGAGCATCGAGATCTGGAGCAGCCGGTCGCGGATGGATTCGTCATAGCCGCGCAGGATCACGTCGCTGCGGTTGATCAGCGTGACCTTGCTGCCGAACTCGTTGAAGATGCCGGCGAATTCGTTGGCGATATAGCCGGCACCGGCGATCAGGATGCGCTTGGGCACCGCGTCGAGGTGAAACGCCTCGTTGGAGGTGATGCCATGCTCATGGCCCTGGCAGACGGGGATCGCCGGACGCGCGCCGACCGCCACCAGGATCTTGCCGGCCGTGATCGTGCGGCCGGAGGCCAGCGTCACCGAATGGGGGCCGGAGACGGTGGCGCGCTCGCCGATGATCTCGACGCCATGGTTGGTGAGGGTGGCGGTATAGGCTTTGTTGATCCGATCGACCTCACTCAGCACATTGTCGCGAAGCCGCGGCCAGCTGAACGCGCACGGCTCCGGCACGTCCCAGCCGAACTGCTTGGCATCGCGCAGGTCCTCGGCGAAGTGCGCGCCATAGACGAGCAGCTTCTTGGGCACGCAGCCGCGGATCACGCAGGTGCCGCCGACGCGATATTCCTCGGCGATCGCCACCTTGGCGCCATGCGCTGCGGAGACGCGCGCGGCGCGCACGCCGCCGGAGCCGGCACCGATGACGAAGAGGTCGTAGTCAAAGTCTGCCATGATGCTCGCCTGCAGGAAGGTGCGCGGAAGGGCGCGAAGGAACTGCCTCTATAACGCGGAAACGGCGTGAGGGTGGCGCAATGCCTTCCTCACGCCGATCGGCTGCGTCGATCAGCCGGCGAGACCGGCGCGGCGGAGCAGGTCCGTCGTGGAAGCGTCGAACGCCTGGCCACCCTTGTCCGCCGCCTTGGCCATTTCCTTGCCGAGCTCGACGCCGAACTGGTCGAATGGGTTGATGCCCAGCAGTGCCGCGCTGACGAAGGTGCGGTGCTCGTAGAAGGCGATCAGCGCGCCCAGCGTGCGGGCGTCCACCTGGTCCAGCAGCAGCGTCGACGACGGCCGGTCGCCCGGATAGGCGCGCGCCTGGTCCTCGTTGTCGCGGCCGGCCATCAGCGCCGCGCCCTGGGCCAGCGCATTCAGCAGCAGCTGGCGGTGATGCGCTTCGCTCAGCACATCGCCCGGCTCGATCGCGGCGATGAACTCGACCGGCACCAGGTGGGTGCCCTGGTGGAGCAGCTGGAACACCGCATGCTGCGCGTCGGTGCCGACGCCGCCCCAGGTGATCGGCGCGGTCGGGCGAGTGACGGGCGTGCCGTCGGCGGTCACGCGCTTGCCGTTCGACTCCATCTCCAGCTGCTGGAGATAGGAGGGCAGCAGCCGCAGCCGCTCGTCATAGGCGAAGGTGGCGCGGGTCTCGGCGTGGCGGACCTGGGTGTAGTAGAGGTCGGCAAAGGCCGCGAGCACCGGCGCGTTGCGCAGCGGCTCGGCTAGGCGGAAGTGGCGGTCCATCTCGGCCGCGCCCTCCAGCAGTTCCTCGAACACGTCCCAGCCAAGGCCGATCGCGGCCGGGAAGCCGATCGACGACCACAGTGAATAGCGGCCGCCGACGCTTTCCGAGAACGGAAGCACGCGGGTCTCGTCGACGCCCCATGCGATCGCCTGCTCGGGGTTCGCCGTCAGCGCGATCACCTTGCCATAAGGGTCCGCGACGCCATTCTCGGTCATCCAGCCGATCGCGCTCTCTGCATTGAGCATCGTCTCGGTGGTGGTGAAGGTCTTGGACGCGATCACCAGCAGCGTCGCATCGGGATCGAAATCCTCGATCGCTTCCTCCAGCGCGAGACCGTCGACGTTGGAGACGATCGCCACGTCGTAGCGGTCCGAATCGCGGCCGAGCGCGTCCATGAGCAGGTCGGGACCGAGCGCCGAGCCGCCGATGCCGATGTGCAGCACGTGCCGGATCGGACCCAGTGCGTCGGCCTCGATCGCGTCGATGAGGGCACGCATGCGGGCGTGGAAGCCGCGCGCCTGGGCGACACTCTCCGGATGGCCTTCGCCGCGCTGGGCCGCATGCTCGGCGGCGCGGCCCTCGGTCACGTTGACCGGCTCGCCCGCGAACAGCGCGTCCCGGCGTGCGGCGAGGCCGGCGGCATCGGCCAGCTGCGCGAACGCCTGGAGCCCGGCTGCGTCGAGGTGCGTCTTGGACCAGTCGAAATGAATGCCGGCGACGTCGAGCGTCAGCGCCTCGAGCCGGTCCGGCTCGGCTGCAAACAACTCGGTCAGGCGCTTGGGCGCCAGTGCCTCCACGGCCTGCCAGGCGGTGTCCGTCATGCGTTTTCTCCTTCAAGCCGTCGTCGTGGCGCGACCTAGCGCGGCACAGGCCGCTCCGCTACTCCCCAACAGCCTGGGTTGACGTGGGCAGGAGTCCCCCGCACAGCAGGCGCCATGGCCAGCAAACCCGCCGCCCGTCGCCAGCGCTCCGAACTGCGCGAGACGGTGCTGTTTTTCGTGAAGCTCGCGATCTTCGTGTTCGTGATCCGCAGCTTCTTCTTCTCGCCCTTCAACATCCCGTCGGGCTCGATGCTCCCGCGGTTGCTGGTCGGCGACTATCTGTTCATCACCAAGTGGAACTATGGCTATTCGCGCCACAGCCTGCCGTGGAGCCTGCCGCTGATCCCCGGGCGCGTGTTCGCAAGCACACCCGAGCGGGGCGACGTGGTGGTGTTCAAGGCACCGCCGACCGCCGAGGACAATTGGGTCAAGCGCGTGATCGGCCTGCCCGGCGACCGCGTGCAGATGCAGCGCGGCCAGCTGTTCCTGAACGGAAAGCCGATCCCGAAGCAGCGCATCGCCGACTTCGTGCTGCCGGTGTCGCCGAACTTCGGCTGCCAGTTCGAGTTCCAGGACGAGGATGCGGCCGGCAAGCCGATCTGCCGCTATCCCCAGTTCGAGGAGACGCTTCCCAACGGCAAGCGCTATCGCGTGCTCGACCAGGCGGAGACGCCCGCCGACGACACCGGCGTCTACACGGTGCCCGCGGGGCATGTCTTCCTGATGGGCGACAACCGCGACGACAGCGCCGACAGCCGCTTCCCCGCGATGCCGAACCAGGGCATCGGCTTCGTGCCGATGGAGAATTTGGAGGGCAAGGCGGTGGTCAACTTCTGGTCGACCGACGGCAGCGCGCAGTGGCTGCTGCCCTGGACCTGGGTCAGCGCTGCGCGCTTCGATCGGATCGGGGAAGGCTTCTGAGCACGCCCCCGCTCGCCCCCTGGATCGCCGCCACCTTCGGCCGCGACGACCTGCCGCTGCCGCTGTTCGAGCGGGCGGTGACGCATGGCAGCCATGCCGGCGAAAGCTACGAACGACTGGAATTCCTGGGCGATCGCGTGCTCGGCCTGCTGATGGCGGAGTGGCTGTTCGAGCGCTTCCCGGACGAGCCCGAGGGCAAGCTGTCGCGGCGGATCAACGCGCTGGTGACGGGTGCGGTGTGCGCCGAACTGGCGCGCGAACTGGGCGCGGTGCCGCACCTGCGGCTCGGCAAGCAGGCGCGCGACGACGGCGCGACGCAGAGCGACAATGTGCTCGGCGACGTGATGGAGGCGCTGATCGGCGCCTTCTATCTGGAGGCGGGGCTGGAGGCGACGCGCGGCTTCGTGCGCCGGATCTGGGCCGATCGCATCGAAACACAGGTGCGTGCGCCCAAGCACCCCAAGTCCGCGCTTCAGGAATGGGCAGCCGCAAACGACCGGCGCCCGCCCGAATATACGGTGGTCGATCGCTCCGGGCCCGGCCACGCGCCGCGATTCACGGTCAAGGTGTCGATCGGCAAGCTCGCCGAGGCGTCCGCGCAGGGTACGTCCAAGCAGGAGGCGGAAACCGCCGCCGCCAAGGCGCTGTTGCGCCAGCTGGAGCGTTGACGCGACAGCGGTGGCTTGCACGGCCGGGCTTCGCGGCCCACAATTTCTCTCTTAGCATTTAGGCTTGCATATGAACCCCTCCACCCAACGCTGTGGCCTCGTTGCCGTGGTCGGCGCCCCCAATGCGGGCAAGTCGACGCTCGTCAACGCGATGGTCGGCCAGAAGGTCGCGATCACCAGCGCCAAGGCGCAGACCACGCGCACCCGCCTGATGGGCATCGCCATCGAAGGCGACACGCAGCTGCTGCTGGTCGACACGCCCGGCATCTTCGATCCGCGCCGCCGGCTCGACCGCGCGATGGTCGCCGCCGCCTGGGAAGGTGCCGAAGGCGCGGATGCCATCGCCTTCGTGGTGGATGCCAAGGGCGGCCTCGGCCCCAAGGTGACGGACATCGCCGAGCGGCTCGCCCACCGCCGCGAGCCCAAGCTTCTGATCCTCAACAAGGTCGACATCGCCGACAAGCCGCGCCTGCTGACGCATGCCGCGCGCCTGAACGAACAGATGGGCTTCGACGAGACCTTCTTCGTGAGCGCGCAAACCGGCGACGGCGTGCCGGAGCTCAAGGCTGCGCTCGCCGCGCGCATGCCGGAAGGGCCGTGGCACTTCCCGGAGGACCAGGTCTCCGATGCCACCGACCGGATGCTGGCGGCGGAGATGACCCGCGAGCAGATCTACCACCAGCTCCACGCCGAGCTGCCCTATGCGATCGCGGTCGACACCGAGCTCTACAAGGAGCGCGAGGACGGGTCGGTCGAGATCCACCAGCAGATCCTGGTCGGGCGCGAGAGCCAGCGCGCGATCGTGCTGGGCAAGGGCGGGGCCCGCATCAAGGAAATCGGCGCCAAGGCGCGAGCCGAGCTCCAGACGCTGATGGGTGTGCGCGTCCACCTCTACCTCCACGTCAAGGTGAAGCCCGACTGGGAGGAGGACCGCACCCTCTATCGCGACATCGGCCTCGACTGGGTGGAGTGAGGCTCAGCGCCCGGCGAGCAGTTCCTCGACCCACTCCGGCACCAATCGGGTTGCCGGGCCGAGGCGGCTTTCCTCAAACCAGTGGCTGCCGGCCGAGGGTTCGAGGTTGAGTTCCAGGGTAGCGGCGCCGAAGTGCGCGGCCATTTGGACGAAGCCGGCGGCGGGATAGACCGCACCGGAGGTGCCGATGGAGACGAACAGGTCCGCGTCTGCGAGCGCCGCCTCGATGCGATCCATGTCGTAGGGCATCTCGCCGAAGAAGACGATGTCGGGGCGTAACGCCGCCGCGCCGCATGCCGAGCAGCCGCTGCCCGGAGGCAGCGCGCCCTCGTGCGGCATGCGGGTGCCGCACGCCGCGCAAAGGGCGGAGCGCAGCGCGCCGTGCATGTGCAGCAGCCGTTGCGCACCGGCGCGCTCGTGCAGGTCGTCGACGTTCTGGGTGACGATCAGCAACTCGCCCGCCCATGCGGCATCCAGGCGCGCTAGGGCCTGGTGCGCGGGGTTGGGCTCCACGGTATCGAGCGCCTCCCGCCGCGCATCATAGAAGCGGTGCACCAGTGCCGGATCCTGCGCCAGCGCCTCGGGCGTGCACACGTCCTCGACACGATGCCCTTCCCACAGGCCGCCGGGGCCGCGGAAGGTCGCCAAGCCGCTTTCGGCGGAAAGGCCGGCGCCGGTGAGAACGACGATGTTGCGGATGGCGTGCATGGGGAGGATCTAGCCCCGGGACGGGACAGCCGCCAATCCACAAACACGCTTGAAGCGGTGGCGGCGTACGACTAGCTGCGTGCCGCAATGCAACAAATGCTCGAACTAGCCCGTTCCACCCCCGTGAGTGACGCCCAAGAAGACCGCGCGAGCATCAGCGACATCCTGCGCTTCGCAATGATGCAGCGCATCTGCGTGTCGGTGGTGTACAACAACATGGACATGCTGCTCGCCCCCCACATGCTGTGGACCAAGCATGGCGACCTGCACGTCGATGCGGTCACCGTGGAGCGTGCCGGCGGGGCGCCCAAGGTGGCGAAGCTCGGCACCTTCAAGCTCGCCGGGCTGAACGGCGTCGCGCTGACCTCGCGCCTGTTCACGCCGTTCCCCGAGTTCAATCCCCAAGATCCGAAATACGCCGAGGCACCGGTCGCGCACGTCGCGGCCTGATCCGTTTCGCTGTCGCTTCCGCTTGTCGGGGGCGGCGGCTTTCTGCCATGAGCCGCGGACCGGTCGTCGAGGCGGGGAGCCGGTGCTCCCGACGCGCGTTGGGCCGCCGGGCACGGCAAGGCGGAGCATCATGGCAAGCATCGGCATCTATGGGCGGCTGGGCCGCATGGGACAGGCCATCGCCGCCGTCATCCCGGAGCTGGGCGCGACGCTGGCCGGTGGCGCCGATGCCGGCGAGAATCCGGAGGGCATCGCGCGCAGGGCCGACGTCCTGGTCGACTTCTCCGCAGCGGTTGCCGTCGATGCCCATATCGCCGCCGCCCGCGCTACGGCGACCCCGATCCTGATCGGCACCACCGGCCTGTCGCGCGCGCAGCATGCGCTGATCGACCAGGTCGCCGAGGAGATCCCGATCCTGCAGACCGGCAACACGTCGCTCGGCGTGGCGCTGCTGTCGCGCCTGGTGCGGGAGGCGGCCGAGCGGCTCGGTTCCGACTGGGACATCGAGATCGTCGAGATGCACCATCGCATGAAGGTGGATGCGCCGTCGGGCACGGCGCTGATGCTGGGCGAGGCCGCGGCCGAGGGCATGGGCGTCGAGCTGTCGGACGTGGCCGTCGTCGGCCGCGCCGGGTTGGTCGGCGCGCGGGCGCAGGGCACGATCGGCTTTGCGGCGTTGCGCGGCGGGCGCGTGGTGGGCGACCACCAGGTGATCTTCGCGGGCGAGGGCGAGCGGATCGAGCTCGGCCACCGCGCCGACGACCGCGCGATCTTTGCGCGTGGCGCGGTGAAGGCGGCCCAGTGGCTCGTGCAGCAGGCGCCGGGGCGCTACAGCATGGACGCGGTGCTGGGCCTTTGAAGCGGGCCGACGTTTTCGAATTCTACCGGCGGCTGGCCGAAGCCAATCCGCACCCCGAGACCGAACTCGAATCGGTCAACGACTTCACCCTGCTGGTTGCGGTCGTGCTCTCGGCGCAGGCGACCGACGCTGGCGTCAACAAGGCGACGCGCCGGCTGTTCGCCGAGGTCGACACGCCGGAGAAGATGGTGGCGCTCGGCGAGGCGGGGCTGAAGGAGCACATCAAGACCATCGGCCTGTTCAACACCAAGGCCAAGAACGTGATCGCGCTGTCTGAGGCGCTGATCGCCGAGCATGGCGGGAAGGTGCCGGCGAGCCGTGAGGCGCTGGAGAAGCTGCCCGGCGTGGGACGCAAGACCGCCAACGTCGTGATGAACGTCGCGTTCGGCGCGGAGACGTTCGCCGTCGACACCCACATCTTCCGGGTCGGCAACCGCACGGGCTTGGCCAAGGGCAAGACGCCGCTGGCGGTGGAACTGGTGCTCGACCGGGTGACGCCGCAGCCGTTTCGGCTGCACGCGCACCACTGGCTGATCCTGCACGGTCGCTATGTGTGCAAGGCGCGGACCCCGGAATGCTGGCGCTGCCCGGTGGTCGATCTGTGCGCCTACAAGCCCAAGACACCGCAGCCCGCGGCCCGCAAGGCCGCTGCTGGCGTCTGAACTGCCGAGCCCCACACGGCTGCCGGCCCTTGCGGACCGGCAGCCGGGGCTCTCCCAAGCGCGTTAGAAGCTGTAGGCGAGGCCCACCGAGCCCAGCCACTGATCGCGGTCGCCCGCGATGCTGGTCACGGGGCTTTCGGCGAAGTCGTTGAGCATGCGGCGATAGACGACCCCGCCGAACGCCTGCAGGCCGTTGCGCAGGTTGCCGGTCAGCGACACGGCGCCGGCCCCGCCCAGCGTCCAGTTCTTCCAGCCGCCGCGCGCGTTGTAGACGGGCAGGCCGCTATCCTCGCTCTGCTGCGGATTGATGCCGAAGTAGCTCTGCGCGTACCCCTTCTCCGCGCGCTCGGCCGCGACGAAGATGGTGACGACCGACTTGGTGCTGAGCGGCGTCATGTAGGTGACGGTCGGCGTGAAGATCCCGGCGGAGTGCGCCCCGGTCACGCCCTTGCGATAGCTGACGGAGGCGGAGAGACGATCGAACTCACTGGTGAAGACGCCGGTCTGGCCGATGCCGAGATAGCCACCGACCTCGAGCGCGGTCTTGCGCTTGCCGAGCGCCTTGATGCGCTCGTCGTCGATGCTCTTGGTGCTGCTCCGGTTGAAGTTCAGCGCCGCGACCGGACCGGCCTGAAAATCGAGGCCGGGGCCGAAGTTGTCCGCAATCAGGTCGACGCTCAGCCGGTTGCCCGCGAGCAGGAAGTTGAAGCCCGAAACTCGGCCGATGCCGATCGGGACCGGCGTAAAGCTGTAGTCGTCGGAACCCTCATAGTCCGTCAGGATCGCGCCGCCCAACCCGAGCACGGCGTAGTCGCTGCCGTCATCGTTATTGTGGATGGTGGTGGAATCACCGTCCTGCGCCAGTGCAGGAGTGGTGCCGAGGGCAGAAAGTGAAAGCACCAGCGCGGCAGAGGCGGTGCGGAAGATCGTAGTCAAGGACAGGTGCCTTTATGGAATGTTGCTGGAGCGTAACGCCGCGCAACACCCTTGGCTCCCGGGGTTCCGCTCAAAACAGATAACGGATCTTTACCTGTTGCCGATCGGCATCACCTGACAGCGCGAACTGCGCGGCGGCGAAGCGCGGCGGTCCGAAGCCGAGGCCCGGATTGTTGGAAAAGCCGAAGCCCTCGCGCGGGATACCGGCAAAGGTGTCGAGCTTGCCGTTGCCGTTCTCGTCGTGGATCACCGAGAGCGCATAGGTGCCCGGCACAAGCCCTTGCACGCGGATCACATGCTCGCCGGCGGGGACGGAGCGGGTGATGGCATGCGCGTCCTTGGCACAGCCGGGAAAGCTTTTCGGGTTCGCGGTCACGCACAGACGGATCATGCCCTTCGAAGAGCGCAACTGGTTGAGGGTGACTTCAAGCTCGGTGGTCGGCGTGGCTCCCGTCAGCAGCACCAGTCCCGCTGCGCCCCAGCCGAACCGTATCGCTGTTGCGCACGCCTGCTTGATCATTCCTGTTCTTTCCAAAGCTGCCGAGTCCGTCATCGGTGCCGCACAGGCGGTCCCAGAAGCGGAAATAGAGGCCGAAATTGCAGCCATAGCGCTGGTGGTGGCGCTGATGATGGCTGGCCGTGATGAGCCACCCGCCGAGCGGCCCGGCCCAGACCGCGCGCGGGAAAATCTCCCACCCCATGTGGTTGGTGACGCCCATCACCGTCATCACCGTCAGCACCACGCCCAGCGCCCCGACATGGATTGGGATCAGGAACACCAGCAGCGGGATGACGAAGGCGCCGGTCAGCGCCTCGATCGGGTGGAACGCCATCGCCGCCCAGGCCGTCGGTGGCCGGCTGGCGTGGTGGACCGCATGCGCCACCCGGAACACGCGCGGGCGGTGCATCCAGCGGTGGCTCCAGTAGAACCAGGTGTCGTGCGCGAAGAGATAGAGCAGCACCGACAGCGGCAGCCACCACAAGGGCCGGTCGTGCACGTCGGTGTAGATCCGGGTCCAGCCCCGGTTCTGCCAGCCCCAGGCGACGACGCCGGCCGGGATGCCATAGATGGCGGCGGAGATCAGGCTCCAGCGGATCTCCTTCACGATCTGCCGGTCGAGTCCCTGGTAGAGCCCCGGCTGGCGCAGCCGCGTCGCGAACGCGAAGCCGCCGGACGCGAGCAGGTAGCGCACGCCCACGATCGCGGTCATCGCAAGCGCGGACAGCAGGATGGCGAGGGCAACGGACATGGGCGGGCTTTAGCGGTTCCGTCGGCCCGGCGCCATGGCGCGCTGCCCTTTCGCCGCTCGGCAAGCTCCGCTAGGCGAGGGGCATGCCGACCCATCATCACTGCGATCTGGCGATCCTGGGCGGGGGACTCGCCGGAGGACTGATCGCGCTGGCGCTGGCCGAGCGCCGGCCGGAGCTGTCGCTGCGGCTGGTGGAGGCGGGCGAGCGGTTCGGCGGCAATCACCTGTGGTCCTTCTTCGACAGCGATGTCGCGGCGGCCGATCGCTGGATCATCGAGCCGATCGTGGGCCATCGCTGGCAGGGCTATGATGTCGCTTTTCCAAACCACCGCCGCACGCTCGACGCCACCTACAACAGCGTGGAATCGGAGCGGCTGGATGCGGTGCTACGCGCGACCCTGCCGGACGACGCGCTGCTCACCGGCCGGCGCGTGGTGGAGGTGGGGGCGACCGGCGTGGTGCTGGACGATGGCAGCCGGATCGACGCCAAGGGCGTGATCGACTGCCGCGGCCCCGGCGACCTGTCGCGCCTCCAATGCGGATGGCAGAAGTTCGTCGGGCAGGAGCTGGTGCTGGAACAGCCGCACGGGCGCGCCCGGCCGACCGTGATGGACGCGCGCGTCGAACAGCTCGACGGCTACCGCTTCGTCTATTGCCTGCCGCTGGGCCCCGACCGGATGTTCGTCGAGGACACCTATTACAGCGACGGTCCCGAGATCGATGCGGCGGTGCTGCGGCAGCGCATCCGCGCCTATGCCGAGGCGCAGGGCTGGCACATCGCCGAGGTGGCGCGCGAGGAGCGGGGCGTGCTGCCGGTCGCGTTCGGGGGCGACTTCGACGCCTATTGGAACTCCACCCCGCCGGTCGCGAAGGCGGGCATGCGATCCGGGCTGTTCCACCCGCTGACCGGCTATTCCCTGCCCGACGCGGTGCGGACGGCGGCGGCGATCGCAGGGGCGCGCGATCTGTCCGCCGCAGGCCTCGCCGAGTTGACGCACGGCCTTGCGCGCACGACATGGCGTGCGCGGGGATTCTACCGCATGCTTACCGCCATGTTGTTCAGGGCAGCGAAGCCTGAGGCGCGCTATCGTGTGCTGGAGCGTTTCTATCGGCTGGACGCGGGACTGATCGGACGCTTCTATGCCGGCCGGTCGAACTGGGCGGACAAGGTGCGTGTGCTCGCCGGCAAGCCGCCGGTCCCGGTGGCACGCGCGGTACGGGCGATTTGGGACATGCAGGCTGGCGGCCGGGAGAAACGGACTTGAGAACGGCAACGGTGATCGGCGCAGGATTCGGCGGCTTGGCGCTCGCCATCCGCCTGCAATCGGCCGGGGTCGAAACGACGCTGATCGAAGGCCGCGACAAGGCCGGCGGCCGCGCCTATGTGTTCGAGCGCGACGGCTTCACCTTTGACGCGGGCCCCACGGTGATCACCGATCCCGACTGCTTGCGCGAGCTGTGGCAGCTGTCGGGGCACGAGATGGCGTGGGACGTCACGCTGGAACCGGTGACGCCCTTCTATCGGCTCAACTGGGCGGACGGCACCAACTTCGACTATTCGAACGACGATGTGTCGCTGCGCTCGGAGATCGCCAAGCTCGATCCGCAGGACGTCGACGGCTACGCGCGCTTCCTGGAATACGCCAAGGGCGTGTACGAGGAAGGCTATGTGAAGCTCGGCGCCAAGCCGTTCCTCGACTTCCGCTCCATGCTGAAGGCGGCGCCGGCGCTGGCGAAATACCAGGCGTGGCGCTCGGTCTATGCGATGGTCTCGACTTTCGTGAAGAACGAGAAGCTGCGCCAGGCGCTGAGCTTCCACACGCTGCTGGTGGGCGGCAACCCGAGCACGACGAGCGCGATCTACGCGCTGATCCACAAGCTGGAGCGCGACGGCGGCGTCTGGTTCGCCAAGGGCGGTACCAACCAGCTGGTCTCGGGCATGGTCGCGCTGTTCGAGCGGCTGGGCGGCACGCTGATCCTGGGCGATCCGGTGACCGAGATCGAGACGCTGGGGGATCATGCCACCGGCGTGGTGACCCGCAGCGGCAGGCGCATCGCGTCGGACGCGGTGGCGAGCAACGCCGACCTGATGCACAGCTACAAGGACCTGCTGCGCAACTCCCGCAGCGCGCGCCGGACGACGGCACGGCTGGAGAAGAAGCGCTTCTCGCCGTCGCTGTTCCTGGTGCATTTCGGGATCAAGGGCACGTGGCCGGGCATCCCGCACCACATGATCCTGTTCGGCCCGCGCTATCAGGGGCTGCTGTCCGACATCTACGACCATGGCGTGCTGTCGGAGGATTTCTCGCTCTACCTGCACCACCCGACCGTCACCGATCCGAGCCTGGCGCCCGAGGGGCATTCCACCTTCTACGCGCTGGCGCCGGTGCCGCACATGGGCAAGCTGCCGATCGACTGGGACACCATCGGCCCCATGTACGAGAAGCGCATCCTGGACGAGGTCGGCCGCCGGCTGATCCCCGACATCCACGATCGGATCGTCACCAAGTTCAGCTATGCACCGCCCGATTTTGCAAAGGACCTCAACGCGCATCTGGGCTCGGCCTTCTCGCTGGAGCCGATCCTGACGCAGAGCGCCTTCTTCCGCGCGCACAATCGCGACGATCATATTCCCAACCTCTATTTCGTGGGGGCGGGCACGCATCCCGGCGCCGGCATTCCGGGTGTGGTGGGAAGTGCGAAGGCGACCGCCTCGTTGATGCTGGAACGCGGCCGCTGACCCGCGGCTGCATCGACATTCCAAGGATAAATTACGTGAAGCGACTGGCCATCTATTGCGGTTCGGCGACCCCGTCGGACCCCGTCTACATCGACAATGCGCGCTTCGTCGGCCGCACGCTGGCGGAACGCGGCATCGGCGTCGTCTATGGCGGCGGCCGCCTCGGCCTGATGGGCGCGGTGGCGGACGGCGCGCTGGAGGCGGGCGGCGAGGTGATCGGCGTGATCCCGACCGCGCTCGTCAATGCCGAGGTCGCGCACCGCGGCTGCACCGAGCTGCACATCGTCGAGACGATGCACCAGCGCAAGCAGGCCTTCACCGACCTGTCGGACGGCTTTGTGACCATTCCCGGCGGCACCGGCACCATGGACGAGCTGTGGGAGGCGATGAGCTGGGCGCAGCTCGGCTATCACACCAAGCCGGTCGGACTGCTCAACGTCGCGAACTATTACGACGGGCTGATCGCGTTCGTGGACAAGATGGCCGAGGTCGGCTTCCTGCGGCCGATGCATCGCGACATCCTGCTGATCGACGACCAGCTCGATTCGCTGCTCGATCGCATGGCCGGGCACAAGGTTGCGCGGCCGATCTTCTCGATGTCGAGCAGCGAGCTCTAGCTTCATGACCGCCGTGGTGCATGCCGATCGCCCGAGCCGCGATGCGATCGTCGCCACCGCGCGTGAGACGATTGCGGCGGGATCCAAGAGCTTCGCCGCGGCGAGCCGGCTGTTCGACCGGCGGACGCGGGAACGTGCGTGGCTGCTCTATGCCTGGGCGCGGGCGTGCGACGACCTGGCCGACGGGCAGGAGCTCGGCCATGGCATGACGGCGGTTGCGGATGCTCCCGAGCGGCTGGCGGAGATTACTGCCAAGACGAACGCCGCGCTGGCCGGCGAATGGGTCGGTGATCCTGCGTTCGATGCGCTGCGGATCGTGGCCGCCGAAGCCCGGCTGCCGCCCGCGCTGGTGCATGACGTGATCGCGGGCTTTGCGCTCGATGCCGAGGAGTGGCGCCCGCGCAGCGAGGACGACCTCTACCGCTATTGCTACCATGTCGCCGGCGCCATCGGCTGCCTGATGGCGGTGGTGATGGGAGTCGATCCGGCCGATCAGGACACGCTCGACCGTGCGTGCGACCTCGGCATCGCGTTCCAGCTGTCCAACATCGCGCGCGACCTGGCGGAGGATGCGGCTGCGGGGCGCTGCTACCTGCCGGTGGCGTGGCTGGTCGAGATCGACGCGCCACCGGGCGAGCATATGAAGCCGCACCTTCGGCCGCGGATCGCGATGCTGGCGCGGCGGCTGGCGGACCAGGCCGAGCGCTATGAGGCAAGTGCGCGCGAAGGCACGCCTGCACTGCCGTTCCGCGCCGCTTGGGCGGTGCTAGCGGCGGCCGACATCTATGGCGGGATCGGGCGCGCCGTCAGGGCGCGCGGGGAGCATGCCTGGGATCACCGCGTGACCACCTCCAAGCCGCAGAAGATCGCCGCGATCGCGCGGGCCTTTGCAGCCGCGCAGGGGCGGGCGAAGCGCTATCCGCGGACGCCGCGCGATCCGGAGCTGTGGACGCGGCCTCGGCACGGGTGAAGGGGCGGCTCGCAGGCTGAGGGCTACGACCGGCAGCCACGCGGGCTTGCCTCCAGCCGCTGCATCAGCGGCTTCGCACGTCACGCTGGATCTGACTTCCGCCAGGTTGACGATGCTTGTCTTGGGAGGGGTAACCGCCTCCGGTTCCCGGCCTGAGCCTGGGAACCGGAGCAGTTGTGGTGCGGTCGAGAAGACTCGAACTTCCACGGCCTTTCGGCCACAACGACCTCAACGTTGCGCGTCTACCAGTTCCGCCACGACCGCACATGAACACCGTGGGGAGAACCCCCGGCTGGTAGGCGAGCGCCCCTAGCAGTCGATTCGGCGGCATGCAACCGACTTCGCGATTTTCCTGCGGCGGATGGTGCGCCGGAGCCCTTTTTTGACGCGTGCCGGCGGGATGCCAGGCGTTCCGCTTTGCCGAACCCGCCGCTAGGGCTCTGTCCGTCGCCTCTTGTCCTTGAGTATTCCCGTGTCCTCGAATCCCGTTGCCGCCTCTGATGCTCCCTCCCCCCGATCCGAGGTTCGCCGGCTGCTGGCGCTCGCCTGGCCGGTGATGCTCACCAGCCTCAACTGGACGCTGCTCCACGTGACGGACGTGGTCGTGGTCGGCCTCGCAGGCACGGACGAGGTGGCGGCGCTGGGTGCGAGCCGGTCGCTGACCTTCGTCGGCATCGTCGTGGTGCTCGGCTGGCTGTCGGGCGTGCTGGTGTTCGCCGCCCGCGCGGATGGTGCGCGCGACCTGCCAGCGACCGGCCGGGTGCTGCACGAGGGGTTGGTGGCGGCGCTGCTGCTCGGCCTCACGAGCGGCGGCGTTCTGCTCGCCTTCGCGGAGCCCTTGTTGCGACTGCTCGGGGTCTCGCCCGATCTTGCGCCGGCAGCTGCCGCGGTGGTGCGCGCCATGGCCTTTGCCTATCCCTTCCAGCTGCTCACCATTGCGGCGAGCTTCTTCCTGGAGGGTATCAGCCGTCCGCGGCTGGTGACGGCGGTGAACCTGGGCGTGCTGCCGATCAACGCGCTGCTCGCCTGGGCACTGGTCGGTGGGCATCTGGGGCTGCCGGCACTGGGCGCGGTCGGCGCGGCGGCGGCCACCGCGATCGCATCGGCGATCGGAGCGATCGTCCTGCTCGCGTGCGTGCTGCGGCTGCCGGACAGGGCGGTCCGCCACGTCGGCCGCTGGCGCGGGGAGGCGGCGCCGCGCTGGTCGGGCGTGCGCGCGCTACTGGGCTTCGGGCTCGTGCCGGCGATCGCCTCCGGGCTGGAGCTGGTCGGCTTCGCGGTGCTGATCGGCTTGTCGACCCAGCTCGGCACCGAAACGGCGCACGCCTTCCAGATCGTGTTCTCGATCCACAACGTCACTTTTGCCGTGGCGCTGGGGCTGGGCTCGGCCGCAGGGGTGCGCGTCGGCAATGGCGTGGGAGAGGGCGTGCCGCACCGCGCGATCCAGCGGGGCGTGGTCGCTGCCGTCCTGGCCGCCGCCGCGACCGGGCTGCTCGCGCTGGTGCTGCTCTTGTCCGCGGGCTGGATCACCGGCCTGTTCCCCGCGACGGCCGACGTGCACCTCCTTGCCGGCGCCATGCTGCTGCGCTGGGCGCCCTTCATCCTGTTCGACGGGGTGCAGGTGGTGCTGGTCTATACGCTGCGGGCGCTCGGCGATCAGGTGATGGCGGGCGCCAACAGCATCCTCGCCTTCTTCGTGGTTACCGGCGGCGCGGGCTGGCTGTTGGTCGGGGCGGGCGTCGGCCCGCTGGCGCTCGCCTGGGCATCGGGCCTCGGCATGCTGGTGGCGGCGCTGCTCCATGGCGCGCGGCTGGCACAGCTCGCGCGCCGGATGGGCAAGGTTTCCGGGCCACCGCGGCCCGGCGCCAGTGCCTAGAGGCCGTTCACGAAGCTGAGTTCGAGCATCTTTGAGTTCGCCGGCACGTCGAGCTTCGCCGAGTTGAACAGGATGGTGCCGCTGGGCCCCAGATCCCGCTGCGACGGCGTGATCGTCCAGCTGTAGACGACGCGCTCCTGCTGATCCTTCAGATCGACGCGGATGTCGGGCACGCGCTGACGCTCGCCGGTGGGGTTCACGACCTTGCCGGAAATGGCGAACAGCTCGTTGCCGCTGGACAGGTTGCGGCGCTCGATCTGCTTGTCGGCGAACAGCAGCGGCGTTTCGATCTTGCCGATCGGCAGGCCGACCTTGGCAGCGATGCCGGGCGTGCCGAGATAGAGGATGGCGGCGATGCCGATGAGCATCGCGACGCTGGCGGCGACGGCGGCCGCGGTCCAGCGGCGGAACGGATTGCGGCGCGGGCGGAACGGCGGGCGCGGCGCAAAGGCGTCGTAGCGGCGCGGCTCACCGCGCTCGGCACGCTCGCCCTCCGGATCGACATAGCGGTGCGATGGCTGGGCGGCGGCGGGCGAGGTCGCTTGCGCAGCCGGTGCGGGTGGCGCTGCCGGTGTCGGCGCGGCAACCGGCTCGGCCATCGGGGGAGACGCTGCCGCGGCCGGTGCGGGCTCCTGCGCGGGAAGTGCCTCCGCCGCGCCCAAGTCCAGCAGCGGTGGCCGCTGGAACCAGCTGTGCTTGCAGCTTGCGCAGCGGACGGTGCGTCCGTCGGGCCCGATCGCATGGTCGGGCACCACATAGCGCATGTGGCATTGGGTGCACTCGAGGATCATCGACGCGGCAATTCCGATCTGGGCATAGCGATCCTAAGCATGCGGAAAGCCGTGCTGGCAAGGGTGCAGCAGCGTCCCCCGCTTGAGCAGGTCCGGCGGCTGTGCGATGGCGGCGCCCGCGAAGCTTCAAACGGGGTGGCCGGCGCCAGCGATGGCCAATATCGTACAGTTTGAGAATGTCGGCCTTCGCTACGGCAATGGGGCAGAGACGCTGTCGGACGTGAGCTTCACGCTGACGACGGGCTCCTTCTATTTCCTCACCGGCGCGTCGGGTGCGGGCAAGACTTCGCTCTTGAAGCTCCTCTACCTCGCCCAGCGGCCGAGCCGGGGGGTGATCCGGCTGTTCGGCGAGGATGCGGTGACGCTGCCGCGCGCGCGCCTGCCGGGCTTTCGCCGGCGGATCGGCGTGGTGTTCCAGGACTTCCGCCTGGTCCCGCACCTGTCGGCCTATGACAATATCGCGTTGCCGCTGCGGGTGGCCGGTGTGCCGGAGGCGGACGTGGCGGTGCCGGTCAACGAGATGCTCGCCTGGGTGGGGCTGTCCGACCGGGCCGACGCACCGCCACCTACGCTGTCGGGCGGCGAGCAGCAGCGCATCGCGATCGCGCGCGCCGTGATCGGCCGGCCCGAAATCCTGGTCGCCGACGAGCCGACCGGCAACGTCGATCCCGATATGGCGGAGCGGCTGCTGCACCTGTTCGATTCGCTCAACCGGCTGGGAACCACGGTGGTGGTGGCGACCCATGACTATGAGCTGCTCCAGCGGATCCCGGCTGCGCGCATGATGCGGCTGGAGAGGGGCAAGCTGATCGATCCCACCGGCCAGATGCGCTTCCCGCCCGCTTCCGACGGGGTGCGCTGATGGCGATGCGCGCAAGCGACCGGCGCCTGCTGGGCGACCGGCAGGGACGCCGCACCATGGTGTGGATCATGGCCATCATGATCTTCCTGACGGTGCTGGCGGCCGCCATGGGCCTGTCGGTGGCGGGTGCCGGCAGCGCGCTGGACCGGCAGCTCGCCGGCCGGCTCACCGTGCAGGTGGTGGAGGCGGACGCCGCCAAGCGCGATGCCGCGGTCGCACGGCTGCTCGCCGGGCTGCGCAAGGCACCGATGGTGACGCAGGCCGTCGAAGTGGACCGGGCCGAGCTGGCCGAGCTGATGCGCCCCTGGCTCGGGGAGGCGGGGCTGAACGCCGACCTGCCGATCCCGGCGATGGTGGACGTGGACCTGCGGCAGAGCGACGACACGGCGGTTGCGGCCGTGACCCGCATCGCCCACGCGGCGACGCCGGCTGCGCGGGTGGACTGGCACGCGAGCTGGCTGGCGCCGGTGCGGGGTTTCCTGCGCACCCTTGGCTGGGTCGCATTCGGCTTGGTCGCGGTGATGGCGACCGCGACGGCGGCGGTCGTGCTGCTTTCCGCGCGGGCAGGGCTGGACACGCACCGCGGGACCATCGACATCCTCCACATGCTCGGCGCCACCGATGTCCAGATCGCCCGCTTGTTCCAGCAGCGGATCGCCGTCGACACGCTGACGGGCGGGCTGATCGGCACCGTCGCGGGTCTCGCGGTCGTGCTGGTGGTGGGACTGCAGATCGGCGGCCTGGAGTCGCAGGTGCTCGCCGGGCTCGCGCTGTCGACGGCCGACTGGCTGCTGATCGTCGCCACCCCGATCGCCTTCATGCTGCTGGCGATGGTGGCCGCTCGCATCGCGGTGCTGCGCGCGCTGGGGCAGGTGCTGTGATCTGGCGGCTGTTCTCGGTGGCGCTGATCGCCTGGGTGCTGGGCTTCGCGCTGTTCACCGTCGCGCTGCCTCGGCCGGCACCGGATGGGCTGGTGACCGACGCGGTGGTCGTGCCGACGGGCGCGCCGGGCCGGATCGACCGCGGCCTGGCGGTCGTGCGCGCCGGCAACGCCAAGCGGATGCTGGTGACCGGCGTCGACCCGGACGTGCGCCCCGGCGAACTGGCCGTTGCCTACAAGGTGCCGGCGCGGGTGTTCGCCTGCTGCGTGGACCTGGGCCATGAGGCGGTCGATACCCGCTCCAACGCCGACGAGACCGCCGACTGGGTTCGGACCCACGGCTATGGCACCGTGCGGCTGGTGACGTCGGACTGGCACATGGCACGCGCCGCCCTGGAGCTTCGCCACGCGCTCGACGATCGGGTGGAGGTGATCGCCGATCCCGTCCCCGGCACGCCGCGCTTCGGCATCCTGTTCGACGAGTACAACAAATATCTGGTCCGGCGCGTGGTCCTGTGGCTGGGGCTGGGCGTATGATCGCATGGCTGCGGACGCTTGCGTTCAACTTCGTCTTCTATGCCCTCACGATCGCCATCGTTCTCGCCGCGCCGCTGGTCGCGCTGGCGGGACCCCAGGCGCTGCGGCGCCATGCGGAAGGGTGGGCGCGCGCACAGGGCGCACTCGCCCGCTGGCTGCTCGACATCCATGTCCGGATCGAGGGGGAAATTCCCCAAGGACCGTTCCTGTTCGCGGCCAAGCACCAGGCGATGTTCGAGACGCTGGAGCTGGCGTGGCGGATCGGCGCGCCGGTGATCGTGATGAAGCGCGAACTGACCCAGATTCCGTTCTGGGGCCGTGCGGCGCAGCGCTACGGAAGCATCGGTATCGACCGGGCGGGCGGCGCCGACGCGCTGCGCGCGATGCTGCGCGAGGCCAAGGAGGCGCGCCGCGCCGGCCGCGCGGTGCTGATCTTCCCGGAGGGCACCCGCGTCCTGCCGGGCGAGACGCCGCCGCTGCGCTCGGGCTTTGCCGGCCTCTACAAGGCGCTGGCGATGCCGGTGGTGCCGGTCGCGCTCGACAGCGGGCCTTTGTGGCCGCGCAAAGGCGTGAAGCATGCGGGCATCATCACGCTGCGCTTCGGCACGCCGATCCCGGCCGGCCTCTCCCGCGCCGAGATCGAGGCGCGGGTCCATGCCGGCATCAACGCGCTGGAGCCGGCGTTCTCCGCCGACTGAGGCGTCAGATGCCGGCGTACCAATCGTAGTCGGCGATATCCTCCCACAGCCCTCCCTTGCCGCCGGCGATGCCGTCCAGGCTCGCCACCGCCTCGATCCGCTCGATGTACTTGGCGTGCTTGTAGCCGAGCTGGCGCTCGACCCTGAGGCGCAGCGGCGCGCCGTTGGGGATCGGCAGCAGCGCATCGTTCATCGCCCAGGCGAGGATCGTCTGCGGGTGAAAGGCGTCGATCAGGTCGATCGATTCGTAATAGGGTCGCCCGCCCAGCCGGTCGGCGCAGTGGAAGACGATGTAGCGGGCTTGGTCGCGAAGGCCCGCGAGGTTGAGCAGACGCGACAGGCGGGGGCCGCTCCACTTGCCGATCGCGCTCCAGCCCTCCACGCAGTCGTGGCGGGTGATCTGGGTCCGCGCCGGCATCGAGCGGATCTGTGCCATCGAGAGCGACAGCGGCCGCGCGACCAGGCCGTCGACGGCGAGCCGCCAGTCGGCGAAGTTGCTGGCCGCATGCGCGGCATAGGCAGCCGAGTCGGGCCGTGCGGTGCCGTTGGAGCGGAAGATCGGCGAGCGCTGATCAGGGCGGTATTCGGGCGCGAGCGCGTTGCGGGCGGTGAGCCCGCGCTGCAGCCAGCGCTGCGCGTCCTCGCCCTTGAACAGCAGGCCACGAACGGCGGGCGACTCGCCCAGCTGGTCGCAACCGGAAACGAGGCCGGCGGCGCCTGCGGTCATGCCGGCGAGCACGCGGCGCCGGGTGAGGATGCGGCTCATGGCTGCTCCTCTTCGGGTACGCGCCACCAGCCGGTGATCATCGAGCGCACTTCGTTGATCGGGCCGGCGAGGATCACCAGTACCAGGTGCACCACCGTGAAGAGCGTGATGGCGGCGGCGGCGAGGAAGTGGATCGAACGGGCCGAAGCACGGCCACCGAACAGGTCGAGCAGCCAGGGCCAGGCCGCGTTCATGCCGGGCGAGAGGGTGAGGCCGGTCAGGATCACCACCGGCAGGGCGACGAACAGGATCGCGATATAGCTGAGCTTCTGGAAGCTGTTGTAGTCGCGCGGCGCCTCCGGATCGTGGAAGCGGAAGGCCAGGTGGGCGCGGAAGTCCGCCGCCAGGTGCCGCCGTGACAGCTCGCCCCGGCGGATCGTAAGGTCGCGCGAGAGATGGCGGTTGAGGAGGCTGCCGATCAGGAAGATCAGCAATCCGAACGCGAGAACCAGCGCGAAGAACAGGTGCCAGCGGCGCGCGAGCGCGAGATTGTAGGTCGACGGGATCGTGATCCAGCCGGGGAACCGATCGAACCGGATCCAGGCGTGGTCGAAGTTCGCGCCATACTCGCCCCAATAGAGCTGGGGGTGGGCGTTCAGGATCATGAGCCCGCTGCCGATCATCACGAAGATCGCCACGGCGTTGACCCAGTGCCACAGCCGCGTGAGCGGACGGTGCCGATAGACGGCGCGGGGCGGCTGGCGGCTCACCGGCGGGACGATAGACCGTGCGGCCGCCTGCGGGTAGCCCCCCGGCCGGCTTGCGCGTTAGGATCGGGCATGACCGACTTCCACTTCTACGAGCCCGCCGACGGGCACCGCCTGCCGCACGATCCGTTCAACGCGATCGTCGCGCCCCGTCCGATCGGCTGGATCAGCACGCTGGGTGCCGACGGCCGCCGCAACCTCGCGCCGTACAGCTTCTTCAACGCGTTCAACTATCGGCCGCCGCTGATCGGCTTCGCCTCCCAAGGCCGCAAGGACAGCCTCGCCAATTGCGAGGCGACGGGCGAGTTCGTCTGGAACCTGGTGACGCGTGCGCAAGCAGAAGCGATGAACGCGAGTTCGGCATCGGCCGATGCGGACGAGTTCACGCTTGCGGGGCTGGAGGCGCTGCCCTCCCGCCTGGTGGCGGCGCCGCGGGTGGCGGGCAGCCCGGTCCAGTTCGAATGCAAGGTGACCCAGATCGTCCGGCTGGAGACCAAGGAAGGCCGGGCGCTGGACCAGTGGCTGGTGCTGGGCGAGGCAGTCGGCATCCACATCGACACGGCGCTGCTGGAAGACGGCATCTACCAGACCGCCCGTGCGCACCCGATCGTACGGGGCGGCGGCCCGGCCGATTACTTCGAAATCGCCGAAGACGCGCTGTTCCACATGCGCCGGCCGGCATAGAAGGCGCTCGCACTCGTGCTGCGACATCCGTATTCTGATCTCATGACGGACCAGGATCGAGCTTCCGAGACAGAAACCTACTGGCGGGATGGCTATGTCCCGCTTCGGGGGTTATTTCCACGCGAGATTCTCGACGCCTTCTACATGCGGATGCGCGCCGATTTGGAGGCGGCCGGCAGGCCACTGCAGTCCTTTGTGGCGGAAGGACCGTTGCTGCGCGGGCGGGCCATCGAGCTTTACGCGTACCAGTATGCCCCGATGCTAGCTTTTCTCTGGGGGCTAACCCCGCGCATGGCCCAGGCGACAGGGCGGGCGCTGCTGCCCACCTACGCCTATTTCCGGGCTTATTAGCAGGGGGACATCTGCCGAGTCCATTATGACCGGCCTTCCTGCGAGCACAGCCTCTCGCTGACCATCGCCTATGGGGAGGACAAGCCCTGGGCGCTCTCCGTCGCGACCGAGGCGGGGGAGCGGCCGACGGGTGAGGTGACGGAAGATTTCGGATCGCGCAGATATGGATCCGTGGCAATGGCGCCGGGCGATGCCGTCCTCTACCAGGGAACGCACCGGCTGCACGGGCGGCTTGAGCCCAATCCGAACAGCTGGTCCGCGCACCTGTTCCTGCATTGGGTGGAACGGGATGGCCAATATGCCGAGCATGCCTTTGATCGGCCGGCGATCGAGCGGGCGATGCGACGGCCGGGCTGATCAGCCGTAGGCGCGCCAGAAGAAGGCGGCGGTGGTGACGCCGGTCACCGCCATGGTCCAGAGCCGGATGGTGCGCGCCGACAGGCGATCGCCCAGCCAGGCGCCGCCCCAGCCGCCCAGGATGCCGCCCAGGAGCATGGGGATGCAGGCTGCCCAGGCGACCATGCCAAAGGCCGCGAACACGCCGGCGGCGGCCAGGTTCGCAGTGGCGAGGATCAGCGTGCGGGGTGCGGCCATCCGCTTGGGATCGGTGCCGACCAGCAGCCCGAAGACCGCCGTCATCATCATGCCGATGCCGCCCCCGAAATAGCCGCCATAGACGCCGAGCAGCAGCTGGGCAGCGATCAGCGTGCGCGGGCCGATCGTTGCATGGGCACGCAGCCAGGCGGCGCCGCGCTGGCCGGCAGCGATGGCTCCGAACGCAAAGAGCAGCAGCCAGGGGACGATCACGTCGAACGCCGTTGGCGGTGTCACGACCAGCAGATAGCTGCCGACCAGCGCCGCCACGAAGTTGACGCTGTTCAGCAGCCGGATCGAAAGGCCGCCCAGCGGCGCGAGTCCGCGGCGGTAGGTCCAGGCGCTCGCCATGGCGGCAGGCTGCATCGCGACGTTGCTGGTGGCATTCGCAATCGTGGCGGGGAGCCCGATCCCGACCAGCGCCGGCATGGTTGCGAAGGCGCCCCCGCCGGCGAGCGCGTTCATCGCGCCGCCGACACAGCCGGCCAGGGCGGCAAGCCCGATGACACTCCAGTCCATGACGGGCTCAGCCGAGCGCCGCCATCTTCTCCTCGGCCTCGCGATCCAGCTGCGCGCGGCTCTTCTTCTCGGCGGCGGTTTTGAGCTGGCCGCAGGCGGCGTCGATGTCGCGGCCGCGCGGGCGGCGCACCGGCGCGGAAATGCCCGCTTCGAACACGATGTCGGAAAAGGCGTTGACCCGATCCGGCGTCGAGCATTCGTACGGCGCACCCGGCCAGGGATTGAACGGGATCAGGTTGACCTTGGCCGGCAGCTGGTACTTGCGCAGCAGGCGGACGAGCTCGTGCGCGTCGGCGTCGCTGTCGTTCTTGTCCTTGAGCATCACATATTCGAAGGTGATGCGCCGCGCGTTGTTGGCGCCGGGATAGTCGGCGCAGGCCTGCAGCAGCTCCTCGATGCCGTACTTCTTGTTGAGCGGCACGATCTCGTCGCGCACTTCTTTGGTCACGGCGTGGAGCGAGACCGCCAGGTTCACGCCGATCTCCTCGCCCGCGCGCGCCATCATCGGCACCACGCCAGAGGTGGAGAGAGTGATGCGGCGCTTGGACAGGGCGAGACCGTCGCCATCCATGACGATCTGGAGGCCCGTCTTGACCTCGTCGAAGTTATAGAGCGGCTCGCCCATGCCCATCATCACGATGTTGGTGAGCATGCGCCCTTCCGGGCTCGACGGCCATTCGCCGAGCGCGTCGCGCGCGAGCATCACCTGGCCGACGATCTCGCCCGCGGTCAGGTTGCGCACCAGCCGCATCGTGCCGGTGTGGCAGAAGCGGCAGTTGAGCGTGCAGCCCACCTGGCTGGAGACGCACAGCGTGCCGCGGTCGGCGTCCGGGATGAACACCATCTCGTAATCCTGCCCGTCGGGCGAGCGCAGCAGCCACTTGCGCGTACCATCGGACGAGACCTGCGCCTCGACCACCTCCGGCCGGCCGACGACGAAGCGCTGGGCCAGCCACGGGTGCTGCGCCTTGGCGATGTCGGTCATTGCCGAGAATTCGGTGGCGCCGCGGTTGTAGATCCAGTGCCACAGCTGCTTGGCGCGAAGCTTCGCCTGTTTCGGCTCCATGCCCGCAGTTTCCAGCGCCTCGCGGATCGCAGGCTTGGACAGCCCGACCAGGTCGACGCGGCCGTCGGGGCGCGGCGCCTTGGCCGCGGCGCGGGGCACGGGCACGGGATCGATGTGCCCCGGAATGGGCATCGGCGGCGTCGACACTGTCAGCATGGGCGCGCATATAGTCGAATTTGCAGGCAATTTCCATGCCCGCCGCTGGCCTCGTTTCGGGACAGGCTACCCGGGCAGGCAGGCGAGTGCCGCCGCGTCGATCGCGGTCGCTGCGCCCTTCAGCGCATAGACGTCCACGAACGGACGGCCGCCCTCGGCCAGGCTCTCCACGCTCATGCTGCGCGCGGAGCGCATCGCGGACACGATCGCGCGATCGGCGGCGGCGTCCGGCGCCCAGGCGTCCAGCGTTCCGGCGCGCAGCGGGAAGCGACGATCGCCGACGGAAAGCGTCACTTGCGCCGAGGGCGCACGCCGCCGGCTGAGCCGAAGGTGGAGTTGGCTGCGGGCGTGGGCACCGGGCCAGGTCGCGACGCTGGCGAACGGATAGAGCGCGGTCCGCCGCGAGATCGGCTTCGCGATCGCATAGCAGCGCCGTGGGGCGGCGTCGGCGAAGGCGCCCCAGCGCTCGAAGATGCCGAGGGTGCGCCGCGCCGGCGATGCGGCAGCCGGCACCTGCGCGAGTGCGGCTGCCGCCAGCAGCGTTGCGATCATGCCGGCGCCGAGTGCGCGATGTCGCCGCTGCCGAGATGCACGACCGTCTCGACGCCGTGTTCGATCCGGACGATCGAACCCTGCGGCAGGTCGGGCGCGACGGGCGCGGCGAACTGCGGCATCACGTCCAGGCCGGTCATGACCCCGCGCAGCACGCGGCTCGACATACCGTGCATGATCACCAGCCGGTCGCCGGGATCCTCGGCGGTATCGGCAAGCCAGCCCGACACCCGCGCCGCGATGGCATCATACCACTCCCCGCCCGGCGGCGGGCGGCGGTAGAGGCGATGCTTATAGTCCATGAAGTCGGGCGATTCGGCCGCGACATCGCGATAGTAGCGCCCCGTCCACTGCCCCATGCCGATCTCGACGAGCCGCGCGTCCGTGCGTGCCTGGTGCCAGTCGAGCTCGAGATGTTCGGCGATGATCGCCAGCGTCTGGAGCGCGCGGCCCGCGGTCGACGCCCACAGCGTCAGCTTCGGCTTCGGCCCGAGCAGCGTCCGAAGCGCGGCCCCCATCGCATCCGCCTGGGCAAAACCGGCGCGCGTGAGCGGAATGTGGAGGTGGTCGCCCTGCATGCGCCGGGCCACGTTGTAGACCGTCTCGCCATGCCGCGCGATGAAGTCGCGCCCCTGCCGTGCCTTGTTCACCATGGCCCTGCTTTCAAGCCCCTGTTGCGCGAATGCAACGAAAATCCCTGTTTAGCTGGGGTTCATGAAACCTGCCGGCGCGTCGCCTATTTGAGCGCTGTGCCCGGCGTACCTCGGGCAGCAATTCAGGAGTTTGTTATGCGTTACGTCGCTCTGGGCCTGCTGGCCGCTTCCTCCGCATTCGCCGCCCCGGCGATGGCGCAGGACGTCAACCCGAACTTCACCGGCCCGCGCGTCGGCGTGGTCGCGGGTTATGACGCGGTTCGTCCGGGCAGCAGCGAGGATTCGGATATCGACGGCGACGACCAGACCGTGGACGGTTTCCTCTATGGTGTGGACGTCGGCTATGACTTCGCCGTTTCCGGCGCCGTGCTGGGCCTCGAGGCGGAACTGACCGACTCGACCGGCAAGACCAAGACCGACACGCGCGATCCGAACTACTTCGGCTATGGCCGCGTGGCACCGGGCCGCGACATCTATGTCGGCGTGCGCGCCGGTATCCTCGCGACGCCGCAGACCCTGGTCTATGCCAAGGCCGGCTACACCAACGCCAAGCTGAACGTGCAGGGCGTGAACGGCGACGTGGACCTCGACCGCAACTATGAGCTGGACGGCTATCGCGTCGGCGCCGGCGTGGAGCAGTCGATCGGCACCAACACCTATGCCAAGCTCGAGTACCGCTACTCGAACTATTCGAGCGCGGACTTCCGCTTCGACGGCAACACGACCGACAGCTTCGACGTGGATACCGACCGTCACCAGGTGCTGGTCGGCGTCGGCATGCGCTTCTAAGCGAGCGCCGCTTGCCGCGCCGTCAGGGCCATACCCCGCAGACGGCATGCGCAATCGGAAACAAGGAGGGCCGGAGCAGCTTGCTCCGGCCCTTTTTTGCGCGCTAGAGGTGAGACAACGGACCAATCCCACCCGACCGGGTGGCCAGGACTAGGGCGGGCGCCCGGGGGTTTTGAAAAGATGAAGGCGACGATCGAACGCGCGACCCTGTTGAAGGGGCTGAGCCACGTCCAATCCGTCGTCGAGCGGCGGAACACGATTCCGATCCTGTCGAACGTGCTGATCGAGGCGGCCGAGAACGGCTCGATGCGGCTGATGGCGACCGATCTCGATCTGCAGATCGACGAGACGATCGCAGCGGCGGTCGACCAGCCCGGCGCGATCACGGTTTCGGCGCACACGCTGTTCGACATCGCGCGCAAGCTGCCCGAGGGCGCCCAGGTGCAGCTGTCGGCGGCCGAGGGCCGGCTGACGGTGGTCGCGGGCCGCGCCCGTTTCAACCTGGCGACGCTGCCGCGCGACGATTTTCCGGTGATCGCCGAGGGCGAGCTGCCGACGCAGTTCGAACTGCCGGCGGAAATGCTCAAGCAGATCATCGACAAGACGCGCTTCGCGATCTCGACCGAGGAAACGCGCTATTATCTGAACGGCATCTTCCTGCACGTGTCCGAGGATGCGAGCGGCGAGCCGGTGCTGAAGGCGGCGGCCACCGACGGCCACCGGCTGGCACGCGTGACGCTGCCGCGCCCGGAAGGCGCCGAAAAGATGCCGGACGTGATCGTGCCGCGCAAGTGCGTGGCCGAGCTGCGCAAGCTGCTCGAAGAGGTTGACGGATCGGTCGGCGTGTCGCTGTCGGGTTCCAAGATCCGGTTCGACCTCGGCCAGGCGATCCTCACCTCCAAGCTGATCGACGGCACCTTCCCGGACTATTCGCGCGTCATCCCGACCGCGAACGACAAGCTCCTCAAGCTCGACCCGAAGAGCTTCATGGAAGGCGTCGACCGCGTGTCGACCATCGCCACGGAGAAGACCCGCGCGGTGAAGATGGCGCTCGATCGCGACAAGATCACGCTGTCGGTGACCAGCCCCGAGAACGGCGCGGCTGCCGAGGAAGTGCCCGGCGACTATAGCGCGCTGCCGTTCGAGATCGGCTTCAACAGCCGCTACCTGCTCGACATCCTGGGCCAGATCGAGGGCGACCTCTGCGAGGTGCACCTGGCGGACGCGGCAGCCCCGACGCTGATCCGCGAGAACGACAAGTCGCCGGCGCTGTACGTGCTGATGCCGATGCGGGTGTGAGGCGGGCTTCGGCTCTCCTGCACCCTGACCCATCCGGTACCCCGGCGAAGGCCGGGGTCCAGTTGCCGCGCACGCGGTAAGGCCACGCGCTCCTCGCCGATGCTTCCCAACTGGGGCCCGGCCTTCGCCGGGGTACAGGTGCTAAAGGACGCAGGCCTCGCTGCGCCCTGACCGGCCGGCCCCTATTTCGCCAGCAGCGCGCTGGCCTTTGCCTTGCCCTCGTCGCGGACGGCGCGGGCCTTTGCCTCGGCCTGTTCCTCGACCAGCTTGGCCTCGCGTTCGCGGGCTTCGGCGCGGACCTGCAAGCGCTGGGCATCATAGCCGCCGCCCTGGCCGGCCTGCTGGCGCAGCTGCTCGGCCTCGGCCTTCATGCCTGCCGACACGTTTCCAGCCTGCGCCTCGATGGCGTCGGCCTGCGCCTCTGCGGCATCGCGCAGTTGGTCAGCCTCGCGCTCCTGCGGCGTCTGCGCCCCACAGGCCGCCACTGCCAGTGCTGCCGCCGCAATCCACCATTTCCGCATCACCGTCCCCTTTTTCATCGTTCCGCTGAAGGCAATTCCCTGCGGGCCGGAAGGTTGCGTCGCGCTGGGGCGCGGCTTGCGCTACAGCGGCGCCAACGATGCTCGCGCGCCTGTCCCTCACCGACTTTCGCAACCATGCCGACGCGGTGCTCGCACCCGGGCCGGGCTTCGTCGTGCTGTCCGGGGACAATGGGGCGGGCAAGACCAACGTGCTGGAAGCGGTGTCGCTGCTGGCGCCGGGTCGCGGCCTCCGGCGCGTGCCCTTGTCCGAGATGGCGCGCCAGGGCGGCAGCGGTGGCTTTGGCGTGGCAGCGGTGCTGGTGGACGACACCGCGCTGGGCACCGGCACCCGCCCCGATGCGCCCGAGCGGCGGCTGGTGCGGATCAACGGCGCGCCCGCGACGGCCATGGCGCTGGCCGAGTGGCTGACGGTGCTGTGGCTGACCCCGGCGATGGACCGGCTGTTTGTCGAACCCGCGGGCGAGCGTCGGCGCTTCCTCGACCGCCTGGCGCTGGCGCTCGCACCCGGCCATGCCAACCACGCCAGCCGCTACGAAGCGGCGATGCGCGAGCGCAACCGGCTGCTGGCCGACGATCGCCCGGCCGATCCCGAGTGGCTGGCGGCGCTGGAGGCGCGGATCGCCGAACATGGCGCGGCGGTTGATGCGGCGCGCCGGACGACGGTGACCATGCTGGCAGAGCGGATCGCGGCGAGCCCCGCCGGTGCCTTCCCGCGGGCCGGGCTCTCGATCGAGGGGTGGGGCGGCGATGCCGATCGGCTGCGGGCGGAACTCGCCGCCGGGCGCTCCCGCGACGCGGCGGCGGGGCGGACGCTGGCGGGGCCGCATCGGTCCGACCTGGCGGTGGTGCACCTGGAAAAGGGACAGGCGGCGCATCGCTGCTCGACGGGCGAGCAAAAGGCGCTGCTGCTGGGGCTGGTGCTTGCCCATGCCGCACTGGTCGCGGAGCGGGCCGGGCGCCCGCCGCTGCTGCTGCTCGACGAGGTGGCGGCGCATCTCGATCCCGGCCGCCGGGCGGCATTGTTCGAGCGGCTGGCAGGCGGCGGCCAGGTCTGGTTGACCGGCACCGAGCCAGGCTTGTTCGACGCGATCGGGACAGAGGCGACGCGGTTCCACGTCGTCGATGGACGGGTGGTCGGGCCGCAACCTTGACTTTTCGGGGTGGCGGGCGCATCTGCCACACCGCAGCGACGCTTCAAACAAGCAGCGTGATCCGGCCTTGCGGCCGAGGCTCGCGTCGCGCTCCACCGGCTTCCCAAGTCACGCGGGTCGCATTTTTTTTGCCCCGCCTTCCCGTGCGTGCCGTCTGGCCGCGCGTGCCGGCTACTGACAGGTATTCCATGTCCTTCCAGTCCCTTGGTCTTTCCAAGCCGCTTCTCGATGCCCTGGCCGAGAAGAATTACACCGAGCCGACGCCGATTCAGCGCGACGCCATCCCGATCGTGCTGGAGCAGCGCGACCTGCTCGGTATCGCCCAGACCGGCACCGGCAAGACCGCGGCTTTCGTGCTGCCCTCGCTCGACCTGCTGGTGAAGGCCAACGTCCGCCGCAAGCCAATGCGGTGCCGGATGCTGGTGCTGGCGCCGACGCGCGAGCTGGTCAGCCAGATCGCCGACAATGCGCGCACCTATGCCAAGTATACCAAGCTGAACGTCGCGACCGTGTTCGGCGGCGTGCCCGTCGCCCGCAACATCCGCGACGTGGCCGCCGGCGTCGATATCCTGGTCGCCACCCCGGGCCGCCTGCTCGACCTGATCGACCAGCGCTGCCTGGCACTCAACGAGCTCGAGATCCTGGTGCTCGATGAGGCCGACCAGATGCTCGACCTGGGCTTCATTCACGCGCTGCGCCGCATCGTGTCGATGGTGCCCAAGGATCGCCAGACGCTGTTCTTCTCGGCCACCATGCCCAAGGACATCCGCGACCTGGCCGACAAGTATCTGACCAGCCCGGCCGAGGTGAAGGTGGCGCCCGTCTCCTCCACCGCCGAGCGCGTCGAGCAGTACGTCACCTTCGTGCAGCAGCAGGAAAAGCAGGCGCTGCTGACCCTGTTCTTCCGCAACAACAAGATCGATCGCTCGCTGGTGTTCACCCGCACCAAGCATGGCGCCGACCGCGTCGTGAAGCTGCTGGCCGCCAACGGCGTCGCCTCCAACGCGATCCACGGCAACAAGTCGCAGCCGCAGCGTGAGCGTGCGCTCGGCGAGTTCCGTTCGGGCAAGGTGCCGATCCTGGTGGCGACCGACATCGCCGCGCGCGGCATCGACGTCTCGGGCGTCAGCCATGTCGTCAACTTCGAGCTGCCGAACGTGGCCGAGCAGTACGTCCACCGCATCGGCCGCACCGCGCGCGCGGGTGCCGACGGCATCGCCTTTGCGTTCTGCGCCGAGGACGAACGCCCCTATCTGCGCCAGATCGAGAAGCTGACCCGTCAGAAGATCGAGGTGGTGCCGCTGCCGGAGAACTTCCTGGCCGAGGCGGCGAACATCAAGGCGACGCGCGCACCGCATGCGCCCGATCGGCCCGAGCGCGCTCCGGGCGATCGCCAGCTGCCGCGTCCGCGCGCCACGCACAGCGCCAAGCCGGCAGGCTCGGGCCGTGGCCCGGTCGGCAATCCGTCGCGCGGTGGCCAAGGCAAGCCGACGGGTGATCGGCCCGCAGGCGAGCGTCCGGCCGGTGCGCGTCCGGGTGGCCCGCGTCGCGGCGGCCGCGGTCGTCGTCCGGGTGGCGGCGGTCAGGGCGTCGCGCGCTAAGGGCGCGACCGACTTTCCGGGGCACCGAAGCGCCGTTGCTGCGTTGAGGTGCCCATGCGGCGTGGCGCTTCCTTCCTGACGATGCGGGCGCGGTGATGCCGAGCTGGCTCGAGGCAGGGCTGTGGGGCTTGCTCGGCGGCTCTGCACTCCTGATCGGCGCGGCGATCGCCGGGGCGGTGCAGCTGCCGCAGCGGCTGATCGCCGCCGTGATGGCAATCGGCTCGGGCGTCCTCATTTCGGCCGTGGCCTTCGATCTGATGGACGACGCGTTCGCCCGTGGCGGGCTCGGTGCGACCGCCGCCGGGTTCGTTGGCGGTGCAGCCCTCTACACTTTCGGCAACGTCTGGCTCTCGCGCCGGGGCGCCCGGCACCGCAAGCGCTCGGGAACCGAGAGTACGGAGACGCAGCCGCACGCGAGCGAAGGGGGCGGCGGCGCCATCGCACTGGGCGCCCTGTTGGATGGCATTCCGGAGTCGATCGTCATCGGCATCAGCCTGATCGGCGGGACGGGGGTGAGCACCACGGTGGTCGCCGCGGTGTTCCTTTCGAACATCCCCGAGGGTCTTTCTTCTGCCGCCGGCATGAAGAAGGCGGGGCGGTCCACCGCCTATATCTTCGGCGTATGGACCGCGATCGCGGTTGCGTCGGGGCTGTCGGCGCTGCTCGGCAATCTGCTGCTGGCGGACGCGAGTGCGGATCTGGTTGCGGTGATCACCGCTGTTGCCGCGGGCGCGATCCTTGCCATGCTGGTCGACACCATGATCCCGGAGGCGACCGAGAACACGCATGAATATACCGGCCTGATCGCCGTCGCCGGTTTCCTGGCCGCTTTCTGGCTCAGCAAGGTCGGCTGAGGGGGCCCGAACGCCCGCATTTTGCTTCCGTTCCTGGGGGTGAATCCCTATGTCCTCGGTATGGCGACGAACCCCAACTCCAATGAATATGGCGCGGAATCGATCAAGGTCCTGAAGGGCCTGGACGCGGTTCGCAAGCGCCCCGGCATGTACATCGGCGACACCGACGACGGCTCGGGCCTCCACCACATGGTGTTCGAGGTGAGCGACAACGCGATCGACGAGGCGCTTGCCGGCCATTGCGACCGGGTGCTCATCACGCTCAATCCCGACGGGTCCGTCTCGGTCGAGGACAACGGTCGCGGCATCCCGACCGGCATCCACCCGGAGGAGGGCGTCTCGGCGGCCGAGGTCATCATGACTCAGCTGCACGCGGGCGGTAAGTTCGAGAACACGTCCGACGACAACGCCTACAAGGTGTCCGGCGGCCTCCACGGCGTGGGCGTGTCGGTGGTGAACGCGCTGTCCGAATATCTGGACCTCACCGTCTGGCGCGACGGCGAGGAGCATTACATGCGTTTCCGCCATGGCGATGCCGTGGCGCCCCTGAAGGTGGTCGGGAAGGCCGAGGGCAAGCGCGGCACGCGCGTGACCTTCCTGCCCTCGACCGAGAAGGCCCCGGGCGACGGCGGCACGTTCAAGAACCACATCGAGTTCGACTTCGACAAGCTCGAGCATCGCTATCGCGAACTGGCGTTCCTCAACTCGGGCGTGCGGCTGGTGCTGGCGGATGCCCGGCACGAGGAGCGGCGCGAAGTGGAGCTGTTCTACGAGGGCGGGATCGCTGCCTTCGTGAAGTGGCTCGACCGCAACAAGCAGCCGCTGATGCCGGATCCGGTGGCGATCACCGGCCATCGCGACGATGTCGGCATCGACGTCGCGCTGGAGTGGAACGACAGCTATTACGAAAACGTGCTGTGCTTCACCAACAACATCCCGCAGCGGGATGGCGGCACGCACCTGGCGGCGTTCCGTGCGGCGCTGACCCGCACGATCAACAACTATGCCGACAAGTCGGGCGCGCTGAAGAAGGAGAAGGTCACCCTCACCGGCGACGACATGCGCGAGGGGCTGACCGCGATCGTCTCGGTCAAGCTGCCGGACCCCAAGTTCAGCTCGCAGACCAAGGACAAGCTGGTCTCCTCCGAAGTCCGCCAGCCGCTCGAAAGCCTGATGGCCGACAAGCTGGCGGAGTGGCTGGAGGAAAACCCGGCGGTCGCGCGCCAGATCATCCAGAAGGTGATTGACGCCGCCGCCGCGCGCGAGGCCGCCAAGAAGGCGCGCGAGCTCACCCGCCGCAAGGGCGTGATGGACATCGCCTCGCTGCCCGGGAAGCTTGCCGACTGCCAGGAGCGCGACCCCGCCAAGTCCGAGCTGTTCCTGGTCGAGGGTGACTCGGCCGGCGGTTCGGCCAAGCAGGGCCGCGACCGTCACTTCCAGGCGATCCTGCCGTTGCGCGGCAAGATCCTGAACGTCGAACGTGCGCGCTTCGACCGGATGCTCTCGTCGCGCGAGATCGGCACGCTGATCCAGGCGATGGGCACCGGCATCGGTCGTGACGACTTCAACCTGGAGAAGCTGCGCTACCACAAGATCGTCATCATGACGGACGCGGACGTCGACGGCGCCCATATCCGCACGCTGCTGCTGACCTTCTTCTACCGCCAGATGCCGCAGATCATCGAAGCGGGGCACCTCTATATCGCCCAGCCGCCGCTCTATAAGGCGACGCGCGGCCGGTCGGAGGTGTACCTCAAGGACGACGCAGCGCTGGACGCTTATCTGGTGGACGCGGGCGTTGCCGCGCAGGTGCTGGAGACGCCGGCCGGTGGCCGCAGCGGCAGCGACCTCAAGACGCTGGTGGATCATGCGCGGCGCATGCGCACGCTGATGCGCTACGTCCCCCGCCGCTATGCGCCCGAGATCGTCGAGGTGCTGGCGCTGTCCGGCACGCTCGATCCAGAAGCGTCCCGCGGCCAGCGCGAGGAGCGGCTGGCGGATGCGGTCCGCCGGCTCGACAGCACCGATGGCGACGCCCGCTGGAGTGCCAGCATCTCCGAAGAGGGGGCGCTCCACTTCCGTCGCGTGTGGCGCGGCGTCACCGATCATCATGTGATCGAGGCCGCCTTCCTGACCTCGGCCGAGGGGCGCAAGCTCCACGCGCTGACGGCGGAGGAGGCCGAGAGCTATGCCGCCACGGCCAAGCTGGTGCCGGCGCGCGGCGCCCAGGCGAGCGATGCCGACAATCCGGTCGCGGAGCTGGAGGAGAGCGAAGCGACGCCGGTCACCGCCGCCAAGGGCGAGGTACTGATTGCCCGGCCCAGCCAGCTGCTCGACGCGATCCTCGCCGCCGGGCGCAAGGGCCTGTCGATCCAGCGCTACAAGGGGCTGGGCGAGATGAATGCGGAACAGCTGTGGGAAACCACGCTCGATCCGCAGAACCGCTCGATGCTCCGCGTCGCGATCGAGCAGGCGGACGTCGCGGACGAGATCTTCACGCGCCTGATGGGCGACGTGGTGGAGCCCCGCCGCGAGTTCATCCAGGAGAACGCGCTGAGCGTCGCCAACCTCGACGTGTAATTTGTGCTGCCCGGCGGTGTGGTGCCGCCGGGCAGAACTTCTGGTAGCGGTAATATTGCTTCGGAAAGAAGCGCTATGACGCACGAAAAGAAAAGAGCTGGTTGACCGGAGCGCTTCCGCAGCGCAGCAACCCGGCATGGCCAGCCTCCCCCCGATCACCAACAATCCCGATGTCCGCTTTCTCGGTCGCCTGCTGGGCGACGTGATCCGCGCCTATGGCGGCGAGGATTTGTTCAAGCGGATCGAGTACATCCGCGCGACTTCGGTCGATCGCCACCGCGGCGTGGCTGGCGCGGACGCGATCGACCCGGGGCTCGACCGGCTGACGCTGGACGAAACGATCGCGTTCGTGCGCGGCTTCATGCTGTTCTCGATGCTGGCGAACCTCGCCGAGGACCGGCAGGGCGTGGCGGCGGAGGCCGGGGCGGACGTCGCCCATGCCCTGGAGCGATTGGGGAAGCACGGCATCGGCCGCGATGCGGTGCTCGCGCTGCTCGACGACGCGCTGCTGATGCCGGTGCTCACCGCCCATCCGACCGAGGTGCGGCGCAAGAGCATGATCGACCACCGCAACCGCATCGCCGAACTGATGGCGCTGCGGGACGGCGGCGTGGAGGAGACCGAGGACGGCGACCAGGTCGACGAGGCGATCCTCCGGCAGATCGCGCTCCTGTGGCAGACCCGCGTGCTGCGCCGCGAACGACTGTATGTGGCGGACGAGGTCGAGACCGCGCTCAGCTACCTGCGGGACGTGTTCCTGCCGACGCTGCCCGCGCTCTACGCGCGCTGGGAACGGGCGCTGGGCGCGCGGCCCGCATCGTTCCTGCGCCCCGGTAGCTGGATCGGCGGCGATCGCGACGGCAACCCTTATGTCACCGCGGACTCGCTGCGGCTGGCGCTGTCGCGCTCGGCCGAGGCGGTGCTGGGCTATTATCTGGATGCGGTGCATGCGCTGGGCGCCGAGCTGTCGATCTCGACCGAACATGCGACCGTCGACGCAGGGGTCGAGGCGCTGGCGGAGCGGAGCGGGGATACGGCCGCAAGCCGCGCCGACGAACCGTTCCGCCGCGCATTGTCCGGCATCTACGCACGGCTTGCCGCCACCTATCGGGCACTGACAGGCAAGGCGTCGCCGCGGCCGGCCGGCCTGGACGGGGAACGCTATCCCGACCCGGCTGCGTTGCGGGAGGATCTGACGGCGCTTGCGCATGCGCTCACCATCGGCGGCAACGGCCCCCTGGCGAGCGGCGGCGCCCTGGGCCGGCTCATCCGGGCCGTGGAGACCTTCGGCTTCCACCTGGCAACGCTCGACATGCGCCAGAACAGCGCCGTGCACGAGCGCGTCGTCGCCGAACTCCTGAAGGCCGGCGGGGTCGTGGAGAACTATGCCGCCCTCGACGAAGACGCGCGGGTGGCGCTGCTCCGCCGCGAGCTGGCGAGCCCCCGGCCGCTGACCTCGCCCTATGCTGTCTATTCGCAGGAGACGGCGTCCGAGCTGGCGATTCTCCATGCTGCGGCCGAAGCCCATGCCCGCTACGGCCGCGATTGCATCCGCCACTATATCGTGTCGATGGCGCAATCCGTGTCGGACCTGCTGGAGGTCAACCTGCTCCTGAAGGAAGCAGGGCTGTACGTGCCGGGCGCGCCGCCGCAGGCGCATGTCATGGCGATCCCGCTGTTCGAGACGATCGGCGACCTGGAGGCGGCGCCCGAGATCATGCGCGCCTGGTTCGCGCTGCCCGAGGTCGCCGCGGTGGCAAGCGTGCGTGGGCACCAGGAAGTGATGATCGGCTATTCCGACTCCAACAAGGATGGCGGCTATCTGACCTCCACCTGGCAGCTGAGCCGCGGGTCGACCGCGCTCCGGCCGGTGTTCGAAGAGGCCGGAGTCCGCATGCAGCTGTTCCACGGCCGTGGCGGCGCGGTCGGGCGCGGGGGCGGGTCCTCGTTCGCGGCGATCCAGGCGCAGCCGCCCGGCACGGTACAGGGCCGCATCCGCATCACCGAACAGGGCGAGGTGATCGCCGCGAAATATGGCACGCGCGCGAGTGCCACCACGAACCTGGAGGCGATGGCCTCCGCGACCCTGCTGGCCAGCCTGGAGCCGGAGCGGCTGGCACCAGCCGATTACGAGCGCTTCGCCGCGGCGATGGACACGCTCTCCGAGACGGCGTTCCGCGCCTATCGCGGGCTGGTCTATGAGACCGAAGGCTTCCGGACCTTCTTCCGCCAAATGACGCCGATCAGCGAGATCGCGGGACTCAAGATCGGATCGCGCCCGGCGAGCCGCAAGAAATCCGACGCGATCGAGGACCTGCGCGCAATCCCGTGGGTGTTCAGCTGGGCGCAGGCGCGGGTGATGCTGCCCGGCTGGTACGGCGTCGGCCAGGCGATCGCCGCGTTCGAGGACAAGGGGCTGCTTCGCGAGATGGCGTCGGGCTGGCCGTTGTTCGCCGCGACGCTTGCCAACATGGAGATGGTGCTGGCCAAGTCCGACATGGGGATCGCCGCGCGCTACGCAGCGCTCGTCGAGGATCGGGCGCTTGGGGAGGCGATCTTCGGGCGCATCCGCGACGGCTGGCAGGCGACGCAGGATGGGCTGCTCACCGTCACCCGCCAGACGCGGCTGCTGGAGAAGCACCCGGCGCTGGAGACGTCGATCCGGTTGCGGTTGCCGTACATCGAACCGCTCAACCTGCTGCAGATCGAGCTGCTGAAGCGGCATCGTGCCGGCGAGGAGGATGCGCGGATCGGGGAGGGTATCCTGCTGTCGATCAACGCGATCGCGACGGCGCTGCGGAATAGCGGGTGAGGGCGAGGCGAACACACCCGTTTGCTTCGAGCCTGTCGAGAAGCGTTTGTGCGAGGTTCGGGGCTGCTTCTCGACAAGCTCGAAGCGAACGGGAAGGGGATTGCGGGCGACGCGGTACTCCCGCGTAGGCAGGAGCCAGGGCTTTGGAGCGCAGCGCCCGTGGCCCTGGGCTCCTGCCTGCGCAGGATAGGCCTTACCGTTCGCGCGTGGCAGCGAAGCGGACGTTGGGGTAGCGGTCGGCGACATAGCCGACTTCCCACGCCGACTTGGCGAGGAACACCGGGTTGCCATCGCGGTCCTTGGCCATGGCGGTGCGGTTGAGGTCGGCGAAGGTCTTGAGGTCCGCCGGATCCTCCGAGGACACCCAGCGCGCGGTCTCGAACGGCGCGGGCTCCAGCCCGGCGGCGACCTTGTATTCCGCGTCGAGGCGGCTCAGCAGCACCTCGAGCTGGAGCTGGCCGACCACGCCGATGATCCAGTTCGAGCCGATCTCCGGATAGAAGACCTGGGTCACGCCCTCCTCGGCCATGTCGTCGAGCGCCTTGCGCAGCTGCTTGGTCTTGGTCGGGTCCTTGAGCGCCACGCGGCGCAGGATTTCCGGCGCGAAGTTCGGGAGCCCCGTGAAGCGCACATCGGCACGCTCCGACAGCGTGTCGCCGACGCGCAGCGTGCCGTGGTTGGGGATGCCGATGATGTCGCCCGGGAACGCCTCGTCCGCCAGCTCGCGCTCGCGCGCGAAGAACAGGATTGGCGAGTGCACCGCGATCGGCTTGCCATGGCCTGAGGGGATCAGCTTCATGCCGCGCTTGAAGGTGCCCGAGCACAGCCGCATGAAGGCGATGCGGTCGCGGTGGTTGGGGTCCATGTTGGCCTGGACCTTGAACACGAAGCCGGTGACTTCCGGGTTGCTCGGGTCGACCGGCGCCGGCTCGGCGGGCTGCGGGCGCGGCGGCGGGGCGTATTCGGCAAGCGCCTTGATGAGCGAGTCGACGCCGAACTCCTTGAGCGCCGAGCCGAAGTAGACCGGCGTCAGGTCGCCGTTGCGATAGGCTTCGCCATCGAACTCGGCATAGCCGGCCATCGCCAGCTCGGCGTCCTCGCGCAGATTGGCGAGGCCCTCCGCCGAGAGCAGTTCGTCGAGCTTAGGATCGTCTAGGCCGGTGGTCTCGACCACCTTGCCCTGGAACTCGCGGCTCGGCCCTTCCGGCAGCAGCAGGCGGTTGCTGCGCAGGTCATAGATGCCTTCGAACGCGCCGCCCATGCCGACCGGCCAGGTCATCGGCGTGACGTCGAGCTGGAGCAGGTCGGCGACCTCGTCCAACGTCTCGAACACCGGGCGCCCCTCACGATCGACCTTGTTGACGAAGGTGATGATGGGCACGTTGCGCAGGCGGCACACTTCGAACAGCTTACGCGTCTGGCTCTCGATGCCCTTGGCGACGTCGATCACCATCACGGCCGAGTCGACCGCGGTCAGCGTGCGATAGGTGTCTTCCGAGAAATCCTCGTGGCCTGGCGTGTCGAGCAGGTTGAAGGTCACGCCCTCGCGCTCGAACGTCATCACCGAGGAGGTGACGGAGATGCCGCGCTGCTGCTCGATCTTCATCCAGTCGGAGCGCGCGCGCCGGGCGGCGCCGCGCGCCTTCACCTCGCCCGCCAGGTGGATCGCGCCGCCGAACAGCAGCAGCTTTTCGGTGAGCGTGGTCTTGCCGGCGTCGGGGTGGGAAATGATCGCAAAGGTGCGGCGGTCGGAAGCGGTGGGCATCGGGAATCCAGGAAAGGGGTTGCGGACGCCCTGCCCTGCTTTTGCGCGGGCGTCAAACGTATGGCTCGCCCCGTCGGCAAGCGGTTTGTGTCTGATGTTCTGAGCAGTCTGCGAAAACGTATCCGGCCTTCCAACACGAGGTTGTTGGCCAAGATGGAGATCCGCGCGTCCTGGTCCTCATAAAGGGGCCGGCATCGAGTGCCATTTTTAGCCATAGGGTTCCGGGACACCGGTCGACTGTCAGGCCATCTTTCACTCACCTCCCGCAGACATCATTTAGCTGGCGCAAGGCGCGCCGGCCGAGCTTGTTCAGGCTGCTTGTGCAACCGGATCGTAGGTGCGCTCGTGTCGCAGCAGCGCCCACACGATACGCGCCATCTTGGCGGCCAATGCCACCACGACGGTGTTGTGATGAGAACGTGAGAGGAGACCGCGCAGCCAGGCGCCAAGTCGCGTATCGCTCTTGCTCATGACCGGCAGGGACGCACGCGCACCTTGGATCAGGTTCTTGCGCAGGTAACGGCTCCCACGTTTGGTGATACCGAGCAACCGCGGCTTGCCTCCGGTCGTTGCCTGCCGCGGCACCAAGCCCAGCCATGCGGCAAGGTCGCGCCCGCGCCCGAAGGTCCGGGCATCCCCGATCGCTGCCACCAGCGCAGTGGCATTAAGCGCACCGATGCCGGGAATGGTCAGCAATCGCCGTGTCCGTTCATCCGCCCGAGCCGCATCGGTGAACTCGGCATCGAGATCTGCGATCCGTTCGTCGAGCGCGCTCCAGCGCAGGCGCATGTCGCTCACCAGCCGGTGAATGCGGGAGCCGAGTACCGGTTCGTCACCATCCAGCATCTCACCCAGCCGAAGGGCAAGCTTTGCACGCCCCTGTGGGACGATGTAACCGCGTTCGAGGAGGAGGCTCCTGATCTGGTTCATCAGGGAGGTGCGGTCTCCGACAAGCTGGTCACGGATACGATGGAGCGTCTGCATGTCGAGTTGCTCCTCGGTCTTTAGCTCGACAAACCGCATAGTCGGCCGTGTCGCCGCCTCGGCGATCGCCTCGGCATCACGATCATCGTTTTTCTGCGCCTTGACGTAAGGGCGGACGTATTCCGGCGACATCAATCGTACCGCATGGCCTTGTCGCGCCAAGGCACGTCCCATGTGATGCGCACCGCAGCAGGCCTCCATCGCCACAACGCAGGCCGGCAAGGTCGCCGCGTAGGTGATGACTGTCTCGCGCCGCATTCGTCGGCGGACGACAACCTTGCCAATTGCGTCCAGCCCAACCACGCTGCAGCTGTTCTTGCCAAGATCGATCCCGAGCACAGAAATGTCCATGACCTTCGCTCCTTCCGCAAACGACCCGCTGTCGTGAAGCAACAACGGTTCAGATAAGGGGCGAGCCATCCATAAAGGGGGGCGTCGGAGCCGGGTGCTCCCTTACCTTCTCCTCCCGTTCGTGCCGAGTAGAGGTCGAGTAGCTGCGGAAGCAGCGTACCGAGAGCTCGTATCGAGGTGCGGTCCCGCGCGGCAACCCTCCCTCGATACGCCGTCTCGATACGCGGCTGCGCCGCTACTCGACGGCTACTCGGGATGAACGGGGGGTGGGGGAGGGGAGGTGCAGGTCAGGATTGGGCGTGTAGGGTTAGGGGCGTCGCCCCCTACCGCCGCACACTCCGCGCAGCCGCCACCGCAACGTGTGCGGTCAGCACGTCCCCCGCGCTCGCGCCCGACATGGTGGCGCGCTCGGTCTGTCGCAGCCGGTCGATCGCGCGGGCAAGTTGCGGCGAACTCCAGCGGCGCAGCGCGTCCATCGTCGGCTGCTTCTCGCGAAAGAACACCCGGTGGCGCTCGATCACGTCGGCCGGGCGATCGCCCGCGTCGATCTCGGCGCGCATCTCGGCGAGCGACAGGAGTTTGCGGACCGTCATGCGCAGCAGCGGCACCGAATGGTTGCCGCCGGCCTCCAGCGCCGCGACCTCGGCGCCGGCGGTGGCGGCGTCGCCGCCGACGATCGCGGCGATCGCACCGAACATCTCCGCCTCGCCCAGGTCTGCGCCGATCGCGTCGAGTGCGGGCAAGCCGGCGTCGCGGGGCTGGTCGGGCGCGGCGTCGAGGAACAGCGCCAGCTTCTCGATCTCGCGCGCCAGGATCGCGCGATCGCCGCCGCTCGCCACCGCAAGATGCTCGGCAGCCTCGTGGCTGAGGCGCAGGCCTTGGTCGCGCCCGAGCGCCGTCGCCAGTCGGGCGGCGGCTTGTGCATCGGGCACGTAGCAGGCGCACTCAAAGGCGTTGGACGCGGCCGACACGAGCTTCACCAGCTTGCCCGTGCCCTTGACTGCAGGGGCGAGCGCCACCACCGGGTTGCCGGCGCGCTCGGCGGAGAGCAGCAGCGTCACCGCCTCCAGCGATTCCTCGCCCATCGCGTTGACGCGGATGTAGCGGGCACCGCCGAACAGCGAGAGCGAGGCGGCTTCGTCGGCGAGCGCACCGGGCTGTGCCTTCAGCGCGCTGCCCTCGAACTCGATGCGCTCCGCCTCGGGGCCCATCGCGCGGGCGAGCCGCTGCGCGAGTTCGGCCGCACCGGCCTCATCGGGGCCGTGCAGCAGGTAGAGGCGGATGTCGGGAGCGGGCTTGTCGAGCCGCGGCCCGAGGGTATCAGGTTTGGCCTTCACTGCCCGGCGGGGAGGTCGGTCCGCTGCGCGTAGAGCGCTAGGCGGCTGATGATCTGGTCGGCGACGATGCCCGACAGCCGCTCCAGCGCCGACTGTTCGGCGGCGATGGTGGCGTATTCGGAGCTCACCACGTCGATGCCGACATCGGAGCCCGCAGTGGCGTCAAGCACCGTCTCGCCGCTCGCCGCATCGACCAGCTGGTAGCGCGCGCGCAGCGTCCGGCGCTCGCGCGTCACCGCATCGTCGCGGCGGACCCCCAGGCCGGTGATCTCGTCATCGAGCGTCACCTGCAGCCGGTAGCGCGGTGCGCCTTCGGCACGCAGTCGGTCGCGCAGCGCCGTCGACATCAGCCAGCCGTTCTGGCCGGGGATGGGGGCCACCTCGACGCCCGAGAGCAGCGCCCGCACCGGTCCGGACTCGCCGCCCGCATAGAGCGGCCGCAGACCGCAGCCGGTGAGGGCCAGCGGCAGGCAGGCGAGCAGCAGCGGGGCGGCGCGCCGGATCATGCGACGATGTTCACCAGGCGATCGGGTACCACGATCACCTTGCGCGGCGGCTTGCCCTCCATCGCGCGCTGGACGTTGGCCGAGGCGAGCGCCGCGGCCTCCGCATCCTCGCGCGAGGTGCCCTTGGGCAGGGTCAGCGTGTCGCGCAGCTTGCCGTTGACCTGCACCGCGACGGTGACTTCGTCCTCCACCAGCAGTGCGGCGTCGACTTCCGGCCAAGGTGCGTCGGCGATCAGCCCGTCGCCGCCGTTCGCGGCCCAGGCTTCCTCGGCGATGTGCGGCACCATCGGCGCCACCAGCCGCATCAGCGTGCGGATTGCCTGGGTGCGCGAGGCGGATGGCGCGGCCTTCTCGATCATGCCGGTCAGCTCATAGAGCTTGGCGATCGCCTTGTTGAACGCCAGCGCCTCGACGTCGGCGGCGATGCCGGCGATCGTCTGGTGCAGCTTGCGGTCGAGCGCCTTGTCGGCCCCCTCGGTGCCCGCCTGTTCGGCGAGGCCGTCGAACAGCCGCCACAGCCGCTGGACGAAGCGCCACGAACCCTCGATGCCCGCCTCGCTCCACGGCAGGTCGCGCTCGGGCGGGCTGTCGGACAGCATGAACCACCGCACCGCGTCCGCGCCGTACTGGTCGACGATCGGACCGGGATCGACGGTGTTCTTCTTGGACTTGGACATCTTCTCGACGCGGCCGACCGTGATGGCCTCACCGGTCGCGATCTCCACGCCGTCCTGCACTTCCGCAGGACCCAGCCAGCGGCCGTCCGAGGACTTGTAGGTCTCGTGCGTCACCATGCCCTGGGTGAACAGGCCGGTGAACGGCTCGGCCACGTCGATCAGGCCGGTGCGCTTGAGCGCGCGCGTCCAGAAGCGGGCGTAGAGCAGGTGCAGGATCGCATGCTCGACGCCGCCGATATACTGCCCGACCGGCAGCCACTGGGCGACGACATCCTTGTCGAACGGCTTGTCCTTGGGCTGGCTGGCGAAGCGGATGAAGTACCAGGACGAATCCGCGAAGGTGTCGAGCGTGTCGGTCTCGCGCCGCGCCGACTTGCCGCAGGTCGGGCAGTCGACGTGCTTCCAGGTCGGATGGCGATCGAGCGGATTGCCCGGTACGTCGAAGCTGACGTCCTCGGGCAGCACCACCGGCAGCTGGTCCTGCGAGACCGGCACCGCGCCGCAATCCTCGCAATGGATGATCGGGATCGGCGTGCCCCAATAGCGCTGGCGGCTGACGCCCCAGTCGCGGAGGCGCCAGACGGTCGTGCCTTCGCCCCAGCCGTCGGCTTCGCCGCGTGCGATCACCGCCGCCTTGGCGGCGTCCACGTCCATGTCGTCGAGGAAGTCGGAGTTCACCAGCTGGCCACCGCCGGTATAGGCCTCGTCGCCCTCGAACAGCGGATCGCGGCGCTCCCCGTCGGCCACCACGCGGCGCACCGGCAGCTGGTATTTGCGCGCGAAGTCCAGGTCGCGCTGGTCGTGCGCCGGAACGCCCATGACGGCGCCGGTGCCATATTCCATCAGCACGAAGTTGGCGATGAACACCGGCATCGGCAGCCCGGTGAACGGGTGCGTCGCGGTGGCGCCGGTGTCGTAGCCGAGCTTTTCCTGGGTCTCGATCTCGGCCGCGGTGGTGCCGCCCTGCTTGCAGCGATCGATGAACGCCTGTGCTTCCGGATCGCGCAACGCCGCCGCCTGGGCGATCGGATGGTCGGCTGCGACCGCGACGAAGCTCGCGCCAAAGATCGTGTCGGGGCGCGTCGAGAAGACCTCGACCGGCTGGCCGTCCGACACCTGGAAGCGGATCTTCATGCCGCGGCTCTTGCCGATCCAGTTCTCCTGCATCAGCTTGACCTTGTCGGGCCACTGATCGAGCGTCTGGAGGCCGTCGAGCAGCTCGTCTGCGAAATCGGTGATCTTGAGGAACCACTGGGAGAGCTTGCGCTTCTCCACCAGCGCGCCCGAGCGCCAGCCGCGGCCGTCGATCACCTGCTCGTTGGCGAGCACGGTCATGTCGACCGGGTCCCAGTTCACCGCCGATTCCTTGCGGTAGACGAGGCCGGCCGCATAGAGGTGCAGGAACAGCGCCTGCTCATGGCCGTAATAGTCCGGCTCGCAGGTCGCGAGCTCGCGCGTCCAGTCGAGCGCGAAGCCCAGCCGCTTCAGCTGCGCCTTCATCGTGGCGATATTGTCGCGCGTCCAGCCGCCCGGGTGCACGCCCTTTTCCATGGCGGCGTTCTCGGCCGGCATGCCGAACGCGTCCCAGCCCATCGGGTGGAGCACTTCGTATCCGGTCATGCGGCGGAAGCGCGCGAGCACGTCGCCCATGGTGTAGTTACGCACGTGGCCCATGTGGATGCGCCCCGACGGATAGGGGAACATCTCGAGCACGTAGCTCTTGGGGCGCGGGCTGTCGTCGCGGGCGGCGAAGGTGCGGCGGTCTTCCCACAGCTTCTGCCAGGCCGCATCCGCCTTCAGTGCATTGAAACGCGAGGCCATTTCAGGGGTGCTTGCCTCAGCCGATCAGCGCGCCGCGGCGCAGGTCGCGCGCACGGGTCAGGATAATGTCTTCCAGCTTCTGGACGGTGGCGGCCTGCACTGGCGCCTCCACCCACTGGCCGTTCTGCTGCACCTGGCGGAGCGCCGCCACGCGCAGGGCGTCGGCGCGCAGATCCTGGTCCAGGATGCTGACGGTGACCTTCATGCGCTCGGTCGGCGTGGCCGGGTTCACATACCAGTCGGTCACGATCACGCCGCCGTTCGAATCGGTCTGGAGCAGCGGCATGAAGCTGAGCGTGTCGAGGCTGGCGCGCCACAGATAGCTGTTGACGCCGATGGTCGTCACCTGGGAGGCGGCGAGATCGGCCTTCAGATCGTCCTTGCGGCTGCCGCAGGCGGTGAGCGTGAGGGCAATCGCGAGCGGACCCAGGATCGCGGTGCGCAACGGGCGGATCATCGGCGTTTCCTTGGAAGAACGGAACATCGGCTGCTTCTATAGAGGGTCGCGGTGCCGCCGCAAGCGGCGCGGCCCCGCAGGCAGTACCGGGCGGCATGTGGGCGGATTGCAACAGTTCACCGGAATCGTGTTCGGCCGGTGGCGACATGCAACCGAATCATGCTAGCGCACTTTTGAAGCGGGAGGAGAAACGGGGTGCTTACGATGCGCGCCATGGCTGGATTGGGGATCGGGGTGCTGAGCGCCGCCGGAGCCTTGATCGCGCCTGCGCTGGGTGCCCCGGAAGGCTCGCGTGCCGTGGCCTTTCGCCGTGCGGCCCCCGTCAGCAGCATCGGCGGCTTCACGCCCTCGTCTGCCGATCCCAAGCTCGCCGCGGTTCTCGCGCGCAGCGGGATCGACGGCAGCAGCTTCCGCTTTACGCCTTCGGAAGGCCAGCGAATCAGCAAGCGTGCCGTGACCGTTGCGGTGCGCGCGCGTACGCAGCCGGCTGCCGCTTCGGAACATGCGGCGGTCGACACCAACGTCGGCCCGACGCTTGCGCCTATCGCCTATAATCTCGGGACTTCGGTCGGCTGGAAGCGTTTCGCCGCCGTCGGCGATCTCGCCAAGCTCGACCTGGGTGCGCAGCCGGGCAATCGCGATCGCATCGGTGCGGCGGTCGGCAAGTCGACGCGTCGTACCAGCAGCGTGACCGTGGGCGGCGACAAGCCGCTCATCGACCAGGCCAAGCTGGTGGCGGATGTACCCAGCGCGTCGATCGGCGTCGGGGGCTCCTATTCGCTGACCCGCCACTTCGACGTGACGGCAGGCGTGCGCTACAAGTCCGACAAGGACCGGCTCCTGCGGACCGAGGACACGCGTCGGGACAGCCAGGCGCTCTACGTGGGCACCGCCTTCCGCTTCTGATCCGGCCGGGCGCTACCGCGTCCAGGCATCGATCGCAGCCCAGCCGTGAACGCCGAAGCCGGCCAGGCTGCGCGCGCGCCGTGCATCCATGCCGCCGAGTGCGATCACCGGGATGCCGGCTCCTCGAATCATCCTTCCAAAGCGGACTCGTCCGAGCGCGGGAGCGCCCGGGTGCGAGCGGGTGGCGAAGACCGGGGAGGCGAACACGGCGTCGACTCGGTCGCGGCGGGCGGCCACCACATCGCGACGATGGTGTGCGGGCCGAGTCGCGATCCCTTGCTTCGGGACTGCGCTGCGCATGCCATGCCGACCGTCGGCGCCTGGCAGGCGGGCGCCGGCGACGAGCAGCACCAGCCGCCGGCGCCGCGCGACGCGTCGAACACGCGCGAACAGCGCGGCCCGCTCTTGGGGCGGCAGCTGATAGTGGCGGAACACCACGCCCGCGCCGCGCGGCAGCCGTTCGAGCGCGTCCCATAGCGCCTCGCCCATCCGCGGGTCGGTCATCAGCCATTGGCGGGGGAGGGGCTGGCGGGCACGCATCGCGCTACCTATAGCGCCGGCAATGACCACCGACGATGCCCCCCAGCGGCTGGCCGATGTGCGCGAGCGGATCGCGCGCGCCGAGCAGCTCGCCAAGCGCCCGGCCGGCGCCACCAGCCTGATCGCCGTCTCCAAGACGCACGAGGCCCCCGCCATCGCCCCGCTGATCGCCGCGGGCCAGCGCGTGTTCGGCGAGAACCGCGTGCAGGAGGCGCAGGCGAAATGGCCGGCGCTGCGCCAGGGGACCCCGGACATCCAGCTGCACCTGGTCGGGCAGCTTCAGTCCAACAAGGCTGATGACGCGGTGGCGCTGTTCGACGCGATCCATTCGCTCGACCGGCCGTCGCTGGTCGCCGCCCTCGCCAAGGCGATGGACCGGCACGACCGACGCCCCGCCTGCTTCGTGCAGGTCGACATCGGCGACGAGCCGCAGAAGGGCGGCGTTGCCGTCTCCGAATTGCCGGCACTGCTTGCCGAGGCCCGGAGCGCCGAACTGCCGGTAATCGGGCTGATGTGCGTCCCGCCGCTGGAGCTGGAGCCGGCGCCTTGGTTTGCGCTGCTGGCGAAGCTCGCCGACGACAACGGCCTGCCGGGGCTCAGCATGGGCATGTCCGGCGATTACGAGACGGCGGTGACGCTGGGGGCCACCCATGTGCGGGTCGGCACCGCTTTGTTCGGGGCACGCTGATGCGGTTCGACGCGATCCTGTTCGACTTCGACGGTGTCCTGCTGGAAAGCGAATGGGCGGGGAACCGCCACCTCGCCGATTACCTGACGGCTGCCGGCCACCCGATCGACACCGCCGAGGCGATGGCGCGCTTCATGGGCCGCGCCGGCAAGGACTTCCTGGACGAGGTGGAGGCGTTCCTGGGGCGCCCGATCCCGGCCGATTTCCACGAGGCCCGCGCTGCCGAGGATGCGCGCGCGGTCGCCGAGGGGATCGAGGAAGTGGCGGGTGCGGTTGCCTTTGTCCGTTCGCTGCCGGGCGAACTGCCGCGCGCGATCGCCTCGTCGAGTTCGACGCGCTGGATCACCGCGCATCTCGACCATCTGGGCCTGCGCGACGCGTTCGGCGACAAGGTGTTCAGCGGACGCGAGCATGTCACCCGCGGCAAACCGGCACCGGACCTCTATCTCTTTGCTGCCGACGCGCTCGGCGTGCCGATCGAACGCTGCGTGATCCTGGAGGATTCGCCGGTGGGCGCAACAGGTGCGGTGGCATCGGGTGCGCACGTCATCGGCCTGTGCGCCGGCCAGCATTGCGGCATCGGCCACGCGGACGTGCTGCGCCGGATCGGCGTGCACGACATCGCCGGGGATTTCGAAGAGGTGGCGCGGCTGGTCGCCTGATCGCTTGGCCGGAACGCCGGTCCTGCCCGGCGGGTTGACGGGAAATGATCGACGATTCCCTGCTGCTTTCGGCCATCCACGGCGTCACGCGCGCGGTGGAGGTCATCGGTGTCACGGTGCTGCTGCTCGGCGCCGCCGTGTCCGGCGTGCGTTATGTCCGCGATCTGCGGCAGTGCCCGGCAGGCGTCGCCTACAAGCGGCTGCGATCCAACCTGGGCCGCTCGATCCTGTTGGGGCTGGAGCTGCTGGTCGCGGCCGACATCATCAACACGGTGGCGATCGAGCCGACGCTCGAAAGCCTGGCGGTGCTCGCCGGCATCGTCCTGATCCGTACTTTCCTCAGCTTCTCGCTGGAGGTGGAGATCGACGGGCGTTGGCCGTGGCAGGCCAGGAACGAACCCGATGGCGGCCGTGAGCAGCCCTCCGGCTGAGGTCCGCGGCACCGGCTGGCGCCGCGGACCTCCTGCCGCTTACTGCACCGGGAAGCCGCGGCGCTTGAACAGCGCGTTGACGTCCGGGTCGCGGCCGCGGAACGCGCGATAGGCCTGTTTGCGATCGGTCTCGTTGCCGGTCGACAGCAGCACGGTGCGGAAGCGATCGGCGGTCGCCTTGTCCCAGACGTTGCCCGTTTCGGTGAACGCCGCCCAGGTGTCGGCGTCCATCGTCTCCGACCACAGGTAGCTGTAATAGCCGGCGCTATAGGCGTCGGACGAGAACAGGTGGTTGAACTGCGGCAGGCGGTGCCGCATCACCATCTCCTTCGGCATGCCGAGCTGGGCCAGCGTCTCGCGCTCGAACGCATCGACGTCGGTCACCGGCGTGTCGCGGTCGTGCAGCTTCATGTCGACGATCGCCGACGAGAGATATTCGACCGTGTCGAAGCCCTGGTTGAAGGTCGACGACTTCTCGATCTTGTCGACCAGCGCCTGCGGCATCGGCGCGCCGGTCTGATAGTGCTTGGCATAGCGATCGAGCACGTCGCGGGTGAGCAGCCAGTTCTCGTTCACCTGGCTGGGGTACTCCACGAAGTCGCGCGGCGTGCCGGCGAGCCCCGGATATTTCACGTTCTGCAGGAAGCTGTGGATGGCGTGGCCGAACTCGTGGAACAGCGTGGTCGCGTCGTCCAGGCTGATGAGCGTCGGCTGGCCGGGGGCGCCCTTCACGAAGTTGTTGTTGTTGGACGCCAGCACGTTCCGGTGGCCGCCCAGCTCCTGCTGGCGGCGATAGGCCGTAGCCCAGGCGCCCGAGCGCTTGCCGGACCGAGCGTAGGCATCGAAGTAGAAGACGCCGACATTGTGCCCGTCGCGCTTGTCGGTGACGACAAAGGTGCGCACCGCCGGATCGAACACCGGGATCTGCCCCGTGTTCTCCTTGAACTCCAGGTCGTAGAGTCGGCCCGCGGCGTAGAGTGCACCCTGGAGGATGTTGTCGAGCTGGAGGTACGGCTTCACCTCGCTCTCATCGAGGTCGTACTTCGCCTTGCGCACCTTCTCTGCGTAGAAGCGATAGTCCCACGGCTCGATGGTGATCTTGGCGCCGCTCTGGTTGGCGAGCGCCTGCATGTCGGCGACCTCCTGGTGGACGCGGGCGACGGCGGCCGGCCACACGCGCATCATCAGCGACATGGCATTGGCGGGCGTCTCCGCCATGGTGTCGTCCATGCGGTACCAGGCGTGGTTCTGGAAGCCGAGCAGCTTGGCGCGCTGCTGGCGGAGCTTCAGGATCTCGGCGATCGTCGCATTGGTGTCGTTGGCGCCGCCGTTGTCGCCACGGTTGACGAAGGCGCGCCACACCTTTTCGCGCAATGCCCGATCGGTGGCGTAGGTCAGCACCGGCGCGACGGAGGAGCGGGTGTTGACGATCGCCCACTTGCCCGGGAGCTTGCGCTCGTCAGCCGCGGCCTTGAGCGAGGCGACAAAGCTGTCGGGCAGGCCCGCAAGCTGCTTGGCATCGTCGACGACGATCCAGGTCTCCTCGTCGGCCAGCACCTTTTCGCTGAACGCGTTGTAGGCGACCGACAGTGCCTGGTTGAGCTGCGACACCTGCGCCCGCTGCGCATCGGTGAGCAGCGCGCCGCGACGCACGAAGCTGCGATAGGTGCGCTCGAGCAGCCGCAGCTGCTTGGGATCGAGCTTCTGGCTGGCGCGGCTGTCGTACGCCGCCTTCACCCGCGCGAACAGCTTGGGGTCGAGGTAGAGCTCGTCATAAAAGGCGGAGAGCTTGGGGCTCCACTCGCGGTCGATCGCCTGCACCTCCTTGGTGGCGAGGTTGCTCGAATAGACGCCCCACATCGACTCGACGCGGTCCATCGTGTCGCCGGCGAGCTCCATCGGCTCGATCACGGTCTGGAAGGTCGCCGGGCGCGTGTCGTCGCGGATCTTGAGCACGTCGCGGCGAAGCTCGGCCATCGCGACCGGGAAAGCGGCGGGGAACATCGCCGGCGTCACCTTGTCCCAGGGCGGCACGCCGCCATAGGGGCCGCCCCAGGGGGCGAGCAGCGGGGTTGCATCGACGGAAGTCGAGGAGGGGGCCGCAGCGGCGGAAGTCTGCGCCATGGCGGCTCCTGCAGGGAAAAGGGCGAGGATCGTGGTCGCGGCCAGAACGGCGCGCAGGCGTGCGGTCATCAGGGGCTCCGATAAGGGTCGCAGGCGAGCCTAAGCATCGGGAAAGGAATGGCAAGCCGGCGCCCGCGCAAGGGTCGTGCGATCGGCGGTTGACTCGGGAGGGCATTAGAACAGAATAGGAACATGTCGAGTCCCTCGTGAGTCCTAGCTGTTGTCGTGACCCAAGCTCAAGCCCCTGTCCTGGACGCCTTGCGCGCGCAGCTGCGCGCCATCGAATGCGGCCGCTATCGCCGGCGCGAGGTGCTGCCGTTCGGCGTGCCGGCGCTCGACGAGATGCTGGCCGGAGGGGGGCTCGCGCTCGATGCGTTGCACGAGGTGGCAGGTGCCGGGCCGGACATGGCCGACGATTGCGCGGCGACGCTGTTCCTGGCCGGAATCGCCGCGCGCGCCTGGGGGCCCGTGCTGTGGGTGGTGCGCCGCCGCGACCTGTTCGCGCCGGGGCTCGCGCAGGTGGGGCTTGGGCCGCACCGGGTGCTCTATGCCGAGGCTGCCGACGATGCCGAGCTGCTCCAGCTAATGGAGGAGGGGCTGCGCCACCGGGGGCTGGGCGCCGTGATCGGCGAGGCCAAGCGCGTGCCCATGACCGCCACCCGCCGGTTGCAGCTGGCGGCGGAGGGCGGGCGCACCATCGCGCTGCTGCTGCGCCGGCATGGGCGCGCAGGCGCCGATCCGCTGGCGGTGCCCTCGGCCGCAGCGACGCGCTGGCGGGTGGCGTCGGCCCCCTCCACGCCGCTGCCGGTGGCCGGCGTCGGCCGCGCCCGCTGGAAACTCTCGCTCGTCCGCCAAAAGGGGGGCGAGCCCCGCGACTGGACCGTGGAGGCATGCGATGAAACGGGTCGCTGCGCTCTTCCTGCCCGACTGGCCGATCGACCGGCTGCGGCAGGCAGAGCGAACCGTCGCGCCGCCTGAAGCGGGACGCTCGGGCTCCGCCTTCGCTGCGATCGGCCGCGTGGCCGAGGCCGAACGCGCCAGCCAGTGCTCGGTGCCCAAAGAGGGCGGCTGGCGCCCCGGTGCGCGCTGGGCACGGGCCGAGGTGGAGGCTGCGATCGAGCAGCTGCCCACGCACCAGCGCCCGCCGCAGCGGGAGCTGGGCCGCACCAGCGTGGCCGCCGACCATCCTTTCAAGGCAGAGGGGCCGTTCAAGGACGTCCACCGCCAGGGCCGTCCGCTCGATGCTTCGCCCGCATCCGCCGCCTGGGCCGCAGATGCCGAGGCGGTCGACCGCGCGATCGCGGCGCTGCCGTTGCACCAGCAGCCGCCGTTCCGCGAGCTCAGCCGGCGGTCGGAGGTGATGGACCATCCGTTCAAAGCGATGCCGCCGGACGAGGGCGGGTGCAGCCATCACGCACTCGCCCAGCCGCAGGCGTTCCCCCGATCGGACCGGCCGACGCTGGCGCAGATGGCGGCGATGCCGGCAGTGCAATATCCGGGCGAGGGGCCGCACCCGGACGCGCACGGCCGCGAGCCGATCGCGGGCTATGCCGCCGCGGGCCGATTCTTCCAGACCGGACGCACGCTCGGCGACTTGGTCGCGCGGGTGTGCGTGGAGGAAGTGCCCGGTAGACTCGCCCCGGTGCGGGATGTGGTAGCGCTGGTCACCGTTGCCCGCCAGGGAGGACGCGTGGCGATCGCGGCGGCGTCTCCGGCGGCGCAGGCGCTGGGGCTGCGGCCGGGCATGGCGCTCACCCAGGCACGCGCGCAGGTGCCCGAACTTCAGGTGCGCGATGCCGATCCGGCGGGCGACCGGGCCGATCTGCGCCGGCTGGCGATGCTGCTCGCGCGCCGCTGGACGCCGGTGGTCGACCTGTCCGATCCCAACGGGCTGCTGCTCGACCTCACCGGGGTCGCGCACCTGCATGGCGGCGAGGTGCGCATGGCACTGCGGCTGGTGCGCCTGCTCGCGCGGCATGGCGTCAACGCCTGCGTCGGCATTGCCGATACGGCCGGTGCCGCCTGGGCGCTGGCCCGGCAGGGTGGGGCAGTGGTGCGGATCTGCCCGCCCGGTGCCCAAGCCGAGGCGCTGGACCCGCTGCCGGTCGGGCTGTTGCGGCTTCCGGAAAGCGCGATCGAGCTGCTCGCCCGACTGGGCGTGACGACGATCGGCCAGCTGCGGGCGCTCCCTCGCGGGCAGCTGGCCCGGCGGTTCGGCGATGCGGTGCTCGCCCGGCTGGACCAGGCGCTGGGGGCGCGTGCCGAACCGCTCGATCCGGTGGTGCCGCCGGAGCGCGTTCAGGTCCGCCAGCGCTTCGCCGAGCCGATCGCCACCGCAGAGGCGATCGCGCACTGGCTGGGCGAACTGGTGCCCCGGCTGGTGGCGGTGTTGCGGAAAGCCGGGCTGGGCGCACGCCAGGTGGAACTGGTGCTCGATCGCGTCGACGGCGTGCCGCAGCGGCTGCGCATCGGGCTCGCGCGTGCCAGCCGCGACTCCGAGCATTTGTTGCGACTGCTGGGGCGGCGGATCGAGACGGTGGAGCCCGGCTATGGCATCGACGCCATGGCGTTGCACGTGCGCCGCGCCGAGCCGCTGGGCGCGGAGACGCTGGGTGCCGCGCTGGTCGAGGACACGCCGCCGGACCTGGGGCCGCTGGTCGACCAGATCGTCAACCGCATCGGCGCGCAGCGCATGTGGCGGGTGGTCCCGGTGGAAAGCGATGTGCCCGAACGCGCATCCACGCGGGTGGCGCCGCTCGACCCCACCGATACACCCGCGGCGCAGCTGCGCGAGGACGACGTCCGCCGGCTCGACGGTCGCGAGGCCGACCACCCCTGGCACCTGCGCTGGCCGCGTCCGGTGCGCGTGCTGCGCCGGCCCGAGCGGCTCGATCATGTCATGGCCGAATTGCCCGACCAGCCGCCGCGGCGCTTCACCTGGCGCGGGGTGCCCCATGTGGTGGTGCATGCCGACGGACCGGAACGGATCGCGGGCGAATGGTGGCGCCGCCCGGCCGAGCGCGATGCGGTGCGCGACTATTTCCGGGTGGAGGACGAGCACGGCCATCGCTTCTGGCTGTACCGTAGCGGCGATGGCTTGCGTGGGGAGACGGGCGACCTCAGCTGGTGGCTCCAGGGCATGTTCGCATGACCTATTCGGAGCTTCAGGTCACCACCCACTTCTCCTTTCTGCGCGGTGCGTCGTCGGCGGAGGAGCTGTTCGGCACCGCGTCCGAAATGGGCATGCCGGCACTCGGCATCACCGACCGCAATTCGGTGGCGGGCATCGTCCGCTCGCTGGTCGCCGCGCGTGAGGTGAGCGCGCAGGGCAACCCCATCCGCCTTGTGGCCGGGTGCCGGCTCGACCTCGTCTCCGGCGCGTCGCTGCTGGTGTGGCCGGAGGATCTGGCGGGCTGGTCGCGGCTCACCCGGTTGCTGACGCTGGGCAAGAAGCGCGCCGATCCGCAGCACGGCGAAAAGGGGCAGTGCTTCCTCCATTGGGACGATCTGGCCGATACGCAGGGGCTGGTCGGATCGCTCGTGCCCGGCATCGACGGCGTGCGCGAGGAGGAGCTGCGCTGGATGGCCGACCTGTTCGGGTCGGACCGCGGCCATGTCTGCCTGACCTATCACCGCCGGCCCGGAGACCGGCTGCGGCTGCATCGCACGGCCGAGGAGGCCGCGCGCTTCGGCTTGCGGCCGCTCGCCACCGGCGACGTGCTCTACCACGAGCCCGGACGCCGTATGCTGCAGGACGTGGTGACGGCGATCCGCTGCAAATGCACCATCGACGACCTGGGATTGCGTCGGGAGCGTTCAGCCGATCGCTGCTTCGTGCCGCCCCAGACGATGGAGCGTCGCTTCGCCGATCTGCCGGAGGCGATCCACGCCGGCGCGGCGATCGTCGAGCGCTGCACCTTCTCGCCGACCGAACTGAGCTACCGCTATCCCGACGAGATCGTGATGCACGGCCGGACGCCGCAGGAAGCCCTGGAGCAGCTGGCGCGCAAGGCACTGGACGCGCTGTTCCAGCAGCCGCCGTTCCACGGCCGGCCGGACCAACGCTACATCGACAAGCTGGAGTATGAGCTCGAGCAGGTCAGGCTGATGGACTATGCGGCCTATTTCCTGACCGTCAATTCGATCGTCACCTATGCCCGCGCGCAGGACATTTTGTGCCAGGGGCGGGGCTCGGCGGCCAATTCGGTGATCTGCTATGTGCTCGGCATCACCTCGATCGACCCGGTCGAGCACCAGCTGCTGTTCGAGCGATTCATTTCCCCCAATCGCGGCGAACCGCCCGACATCGACGTCGACTTCGAGCATGAGCGGCGCGAGGAGGTGATCCAGTGGATCTACCAGACTTATGGCCACGACCATGCCGCGCTGACCGCGGTGGTCAGCCGCTTTCGCGCACGCGGCGCGGTACGTGAGGTCGGCAAGGCGCTCGGGTTGCCGGAGGACATGACGGGTGCGCTCGCCGGCCAAGTGTGGGGCTGGTCGAGCGAGGGCGTGGCCGACGCGCATGTCGATGCGCTCAACCTCGACCGTTCCGATCCGCGGCTGGCGCTGACGCTGGAGCTGGCGCGCGAGCTGATCGGCACGCCCCGCCACCTGTCGCAGCATCCCGGCGGTTTCGTGCTCGCGCGCGACCGGCTCGATGGGCTGGTGCCCGTAGAGCCCGCCGCCATGGCCGATCGCTGGGTGGTGGAATGGGAAAAGGAGGATATCGAGGAACTCAATTTCATGAAGGTCGATATCCTCGGCCTCGGCATGCTCGGCTGCATGCGGCGCGCGTTCGACCTCTTGGGCGAGCACAAGGGGCTGGCGCTGACGCTCGCCTCGCCCGAGCTGCAGAAGGAGGATCCGGCCACCTTTACGATGATCCAGCGCGCCGACACGCTGGGCGTCTTCCAGATCGAGAGCCGCGCGCAGATGGCGATGCTGCCGCGGATGCTGCCCGAGACCTTCTACGACATCGCGATTCAGGTCGCGATCGTCCGCCCCGGCCCGATTCAGGGCGACATGGTGCACCCCTATCTCAAGCGGCGCGAGCAGAAGCGGCGCAACCCCGACATCGAGTTCGACTATCCGAGCCCGCGGCTGAAGGCGGTGCTGGAAAAGACGCTGGGCGTGCCGCTGTTCCAGGAACAGGCGATGAAGGTCGCGATCGAGGGCGCCGGCTTCACGCCTGCGCGCGCCGACGAGCTGCGCAAGGCGATGGCAACGTTCAAATATACGCAAGGCGTGGGCCAGTTTCGCGAGGAGCTGATCGCCGGCATGAACAAGAACGGCATCTCCGAAGGCTTCGCCGATCGGCTGGTGAAGCAGATCGAGGGCTTCGGCAGCTATGGCTTTCCCGAGAGCCACGCCGCCTCCTTCGCCAAGATCGCCTATGCCTCGTCGTGGATGAAGTGCCACCATCCCGACGTGTTCTGCGCGGCGCTGCTCAACGCGCAACCGATGGGCTTCTACGCGCCCGCGCAGATCGTCCGCGACGCGCGCGAGCATGGCGTGGAGGTACGGCCGGTGTGTATCAACGACAGCCGCTGGGACACGCGGCTGCTGGGGGCGTCGCCGGAGACGTTGGAACCGGAGGCAGCGGCCGCGATGCGCCTGCCGCTGCGGCTGGGGTTCAAGGTGGTGCACGGCCTGTCCAACGGCGATGCCGCACGGCTGGTGATGGCGCGCGGTGCAACGCCGTTCACCTCGGTCGAGGATGCGTGGCGGCGGTCGGGCGTGCCGCTTGCGGCGCTGGAAAAGATCGCGCGCGCCGACGGGTTCCAGGCGCTGGGGCTCGACCGGCGGCAGGCGCTATGGGCGATCAAGGGGCTGGCGGCGGCGCCGCTGCCGCTGTTCGCCGCGGCCGACGCGCGCGCGGGCGGGCTGACGCCGGAAGTGGCGGAGGCGCCGGTTACGCTGGAGCCGCTCACCGCCGGGCGCGAGGTGGTGGAGGATTACCGCGCCACCCAGCTGTCGCTGCGCGCCCACCCGCTCACCTTCCTGCGTGGCGAACTGGAGGGCGAGGGCGTCGTCCCGTGCAAGGCGCTCGGCTCGCTCAAGGACGGGCGGCGGGTCGAGGTGGCGGGCGTGATCCTGGTCCGCCAGAAGCCGGGCAGCGCCAAGGGCGTGCTGTTCATCACCATCGAGGACGAGACCGGGGTCGCCAACGCGATCCTGTGGCCGGACCGGTTCGAGAAGCAGCGCCGCACCGTCATGTCGGCGGCGATGGTGTCGATCGTCGGCCGGGTGCAGCGGGAGGGCGAGGTGATCCATGTCATCACCGACCGGGTGGTGGATCGCACCCCGATGCTGCGGAGCATCGGCGACCTCGAGCTGCCGCGCCTCACCGGCCGCGGCGATGGCGCCACCCATGGCAGCGGCCCCGACCCGCGCGACGCCAAGCCGCCGGCGGTGTGGAAGCCGCGCACTCACTACCACCCGCCGTTCCGCACCGGCTGCGCCCCCGAGGACGTGATTCCGATCCGCTCGTACGATTTTCATTAAGGTGCGCGATCCGAAAGGCGCCCGCAACACCTGCCGTACTCCCGAAAAGGCCCCAGGGCTCTGGCGCTATCGCCGGTGCTCTGCTGGGCCCTGGATCCCTGCCGGCGGGGGCATACGTCCATTGCTCCGGGCCAGCGTGCGTTTCGCGAAGGTCTGGTGAAGGCCGGACCCGCTGGCCTCCACCGCCACCTGCGCCTAAGCGCGGCGTATGGAGTTCGCCGCCGAAACGCTTGCCTTCCTCGCCGCCATCGCCTTCCTTGCCGGCACCATCGACGCGCTGGCGGGCGGGGGCGGGTTGCTGACGCTGCCGGCGATGATGGCGGCCGGGGTGCCACCGGTGGCGGCGCTTGCCACCAACAAGCTGCAAAGCACGATCGGCACCGCGTCCGCCTTCCACACCTTCTGGCGGGCGGGCCATGTCGACCTGCGCCAGTTCGCGGTGCCGGCCGCCGCCGCCTTTGCCGGATCGGCACTGGGCGCGACCGCCGTGCAGCACATCAGCTCCGCGTTCCTCGCTGCGTTCATGCCGGTGCTGTTGATCGCGATGGGCCTCTATTTCCTGCTCGCGCCACCCATGAGCCAGGTGGATCGCCACGCGCGGATGGGCAGAGCGGGCATCACCCTGATCGTCGCAGGAATCGGCTTCTACGACGGCTTCTTCGGTCCCGGCACCGGATCCTTCCTGACGCTGGCGCTGGTGGCATTGGGCGGCCTGGGGCTGGTGCGCGCGATCGCCAACACCAAGCTGCTCAACCTGTCGACGAACGTCGCCGCCCTGATCGCGATGGTGGCCGGGGGCCATGTGCTGTGGCAGCTGGGGGCGGTGATGGCGGCGGCGAACGTCGCGGGCAACCAGCTGGGCGCCCGCCTGGCGATCCGCTTCGGCGGCAGCGGCATCCGCCCGCTGCTGGTGCTCATGTCCGCGGCGTTGACGATCAAGTTGCTGGCCGACCCCGCCAATCCGCTCTGGACCCTGTTCTAGACTGCCACCGCCGGCGCCACACGACCGCCAATATTCGTGACGGCGCCGGAACCTTCCGCCGGCTTGCGAGTCCTAGCTTCAACAGACCCGACAGGCGGTCGAAACGGAGGGACGAGTACAATGGGCGTCATTATTTGGCTTATCGTTGGCGGTGTCGTGGGTTGGCTGGCCAGCATGGTCATGCGGACTGACGCACAGCAGGGAATCATTCTGAACGTGGTGGTCGGCATCATCGGCGCGTTCATTGCGTCGCTGATCTTCGGCGCGAACATCAACGACGGTATCACGGTGACGTCGTTCATCACCTCGCTCGTCGGCGCGATCATCCTGCTGGCGATCGTGAACCTGGTCCGTCGCGGAACCGTTCGCTAAAACAGCGACGATCTCCGGATCCAAAGAAAAGGGCCGTCCCTTCCGGGGCGGCCCTTCTTCTATGTGCCGCGCAGGCGATCAGCGGAGCAGGAAGCGGACCGTCACGGTTGCGGTGATGTCCTGCTCGCCGGCGGCCATCGGCGTCGAATCGGCAGCCACGGACGCCATGCGAGCCTGGACCATCACCGGCGGCGGCGCGGAGGGCACATCGCCTTCCGCGATGGTCAGGATGCGGTCGACGCGCAGCCCCGCGGCTTTGGCATAGAGTTCGGCGCGCGCGCGCGCCTTGGCGATGGCATCCGCCCGTGCCTCGTCGAGCGCCTGGTCGGCGGCGTCGACCGAGAGATCGGGTCCCTGGATCTGGTTGGCGCCCTCGGCCACCAGCGCGTCGAGGATGGCGCCGCTCTTCGCAATGTCCCGGAACCGCACCGACACCTGATTGGATGCCTGATAGCCCGTGATTACCGGCGGCACGTTCTCCGCATAGCGATACTGCGGCTGGAGCCCGATCTGGGCGGTCTGGATGTCACGCGGGGCGACGCCGGCCTTGCGGAGGGCGGCCACGACGCGGTTCATGCGGGTGGAATTTTCCTGAAGGGCGGCCGCAGCGGTCGCGGCCTGGGTCACGACACCCGCCCGCAACGTCGCCACGTCGGGGACGCGCGTCGCCTTCCCCTGGGCGACCACGTCCAGCAGCGTGGCATCGAGCAACACCGGCGCAGGGGCGACCTGCTGTGCGGCGGCCGGCACCGCGATCCCGGCAATGCCCGTGGCCAGAGCGGCGGCGAGAACAGGAAGGCTGCGCATCGAGGTTTTTCTCCACAAGAACTTTGGGGGGCGGCGCCCCGGTGGTGGTCTTCTCCTGCCTCTTCGCACGACAACGCAAGCTGAACGCCGGTTTCACTTGCGAGCGGCCGTGCCAGCGGGCAATCCCCGGCGACCGGATGCCCTTGAGGTGGGTGCCCTATTACTATAACACAGTAATGCAGACAGCCGGTCGGGGGAGTGGGCGTAGATGGAGTATGAGGCGAAGGCGATCGATGGGGAGGATCGCCCTCAGCTGAGCGGGCCGGAGGCGCCGGTGCGCCGCCGCCGCAAATGGATCATCGCTGCCGCAATCCTGCTGCTGCTTGTGCTGGTCGGCTGGTTCGCGTTCGGTCGCGGCGAGGAGGAGGGCGCAGCCGCGGCCGGTGCGCCGCCGACGAGCGATTCGCAGGTGCCGACCGTCAGTGTGATGGTGCCCGGGCGGGAATCGATCCAGACGGTCGTCACCGGAACCGGTTCGCTTGCCGCACGTCGCGAGATGCCGATCGGCGTCGCCGGCGAGGGCGGCGAAGTCACGCGCGTGCTGGTCGAGCCCGGCAGCTGGGTGCGCGAAGGGCAGGTCCTCGCAACGGTGGATCGTTCGGTCCAGGCGCAGACGGCCGAATCGCTGGCGGCTCAGGTGCGGGTCGCGCGGGCTGACGCGCGCATCGCCCAGACCGAGCTGGATCGCTCGCAGCAGCTGCTCGGCCGCGGTTTCGTCTCCAAGGCCGACATCGACCGCAAGACCGCGACTCGCGACGCTGCCCAAGCACGGGTCCGCGTCGCCGAAGCGCAGTTTGCCGAGACCCAGGCGCGCAACCGCCGGCTCGACATTCGCGCGCCTGCGGCCGGACTGGTGCTGACCCGCACCGTCGAGCCGGGACAGATCGTCTCCTCGGGCAGCGGCACGCTGTTCCGCATGGCGATGGGCGGACAGATGGAGATGCGGGCCCAGCTTTCCGAGGCGGACATCGCCCGCATGACCGTGGGCGTTCCGGCCGAGGTGACGCCGGTCGGCACCACCAGGACCTTCCGCGGCGAGGTGTGGCAGGTCTCGCCCGTGATCGATCCCGATCGGCGCCAGGGCACGGTGCGCATCGCGCTGTCCTACGACCCCGCGTTGCGGCCCGGCGGCTTCGCCACCGCGCGCATCCTGTCGGGCGCCCGCGCCGCACCGCTGCTTCCCGAGTCGGCGGTATTGAGCGACGGCAAGGGCAATTACGTGTATGTTCTCGACGACAAGAATCAGGCGCAGCGGCGCGCGGTGACCGTCGGCGAAGTGTCGGACGCGGGCGTTGCCGTCGCCGACGGGCTCAACGGCACCGAGCGGGTGGTGGTGAGCGCGGGCGCTTTTCTGAACCCCGGGCAGAAGGTCAATCCGGCACTGCGCAAGACGGGACGCTAACGCCATGGGCTTCCGCAACATCTCCGCCTGGTCGATCCGCAACCCCATCCCGCCGCTGGTGCTGTTCATTGCGCTGACGATCGCGGGCCTGGTCAGCTTCATGCGGATGGACGTCAACCAGGACCCGGACATTGAATTCCCGGTGGTGATCGTCGTCATCAACCAGCCGGGGGCCGCGCCCACCGAGCTGGAGACGCAGATCACCCAGCGGGTCGAGGCGGCGGTGCGCAGCATTCAGGGCATCGACGAGATCAATTCGGAAGTCAGCGAAGGCAACACCACCACGGTCGTCCAGCTCGACATCGGCACACCGATCGATCGCGCGGTCACGGACGTGCGCGAGGCGGTGAACCAAATCCGCAGCGAACTGCCCGAAGGCATTCTCGAGCCGCAGATCTACCGCGCCAACACCACCGACGAGGACCTCGCCAGCTGGACCGCCATCGCCAGCGACATGACCGAGGAACAGCTCAGCTGGTACGTGGACAACACGGTCGCCAAGGAACTGCTGTCGATCGACGGCATGTCCACGGTGGAGCGGGTGGGCGGCGTCGACCGCGAAATCCGCGTGATCCTGGATCCTGCTAAGTTGCAGGGCATGGGGATCACCGCCAGCCAAGTGAACCAGGCGCTGCGCCAGGTGAACATCAACGCAGCCGGCGGCCGCGCCGAGATCGCCGGCCAGGAACAGTCGGTGCGCGTGCTGGGCAACGCCGCCTCCGCCTACGAACTCGGGCAGACGCAGATCGCGCTCGGCGACGGCCGCACCGTGCGGCTGGCCGACATCGCCAATGTGCGCGACGCCTATGCCGAGCAGCGTTCAGCCGCCGCCTACAACGGCCGGCGCGTGCTGTCGTTCGACATCAAGCGGGCCAAGGGCGCGTCCGACGTCACCGTCTTCCACGAGGCGGAAAAGCGCCTGAAGGCGCTGGAGGAGCGCAATCCGCAGGTGCGCTTCGCGCTGCTGTCGGACAGCGTGAAATATACCGAGATCCAGTACGAATCCGCGATCCACGCGATGATCGAGGGCGCCGTGCTGGCGGTGGTGATCGTGTTCCTGTTCCTGTGGGACTGGCGCGCGACGCTGATCTCGGCGCTGGCGATCCCCTTGTCCGCCATCCCGACCTTCTGGTTCATGGATCTGATGGGCTTCTCGCTCAACCAGATGACGCTGCTCGCGCTCAGCCTGGTGGCGGGCGTGCTGGTGGACGACGCGATCGTGGAGATCGAGAACATCGTCCGCCACATGCGGATGGGCAAAACCGCCTATCAGGCGTCGATCGACGCCGCCGACGAGATCGGCCTGGCGGTGCTCGCCACCACCATGGCGATCGTCGCGGTGTTCCTGCCCGTCGGCCTGATGCCGGGCATTGCCGGCCAGTTCTTCAAGAACTTCGGCCTGACCGTCGTCGCCGCGGTGCTGATGAGCCTGGGCGTCGCGCGTATGATCACGCCAATGATCGCGGCCTATTTCCTCAAGGGCCACGGCCATGTGGAGAAGGGCGATGGCTGGGCGATGCGCGTCTATATGCGGACGCTGCGCTGGACCCTGAAGCACCGCTGGACGGCGGTGGTGGCGAGCGTCGCCGCCTTTGCCGGCACCTTGTTCATGTTCTCGATCCTGCCGGCGACCTTCCAGCCGCCGCAGGACCGCGACCGTTCGACCGCGATGATCGAGATGGTGCCGGGCACCACGCTGGAGCAGACCGCGCGCGTGGTGAAGCACGTGGAGGAAATCCTTCGCGCACAGCCGATCGTCACCTCGGCCTATTCGACCACCATGGTCGGGAGCGGCCGGGTGAGCGTGGAGCTCGCCGAGGATCGCGAGATGACCAGCACCGAGTTCGAGCGCGGCCTGGCGCCGCGCCTGAGCGCCATTCCCGATGCGCGCGTGGCGTTCCGCTCGCAATTCGGCTGGGGGTCGAACAACCGTGACCTCTCGATCGTGCTGGGCGGCGACGATCCCGTGCTGCTCAACGAGACGGCGAACAAGCTGGTCCAGGAGATGGCCGGGCTGAAGACGATCGTCGCCCCGCGCGTCAGCGGCGACCTGCAGCGGCCCGAACTGGTGATCCGTCCGCGGCTCGACCTGGCCGCCAGCCTGGGTGTCACCACCAGCGCGCTTTCCAACGCGATCCGCATCGCGACCCTGGGCGACATCGACCAGAACAGCGCGCGCTTCTCGCTGTCCGACCGCCAGATCCCGATCCGGGTCGCCCTGTCAGAGGATTCGCGTACCCAGCTGTCGACGATCCAGAACCTGCCCGTGCCCACCAGCAGCGGCGGATCGGTGCCACTCAGCGTGGTTGCGGAAATCGGCTTCGGCGCCGGCCCGACCAAGATCGAGCGCGTCGACCAGCAGCGCCAGCTGGTGGTCGGGGCCGATCTGGCGTCGGGCGTCATCAACAGCGACGCCATGAAGCAAATCCATGCGCTGCCCACCATGCAGAACCTGCCGATCGGCGTGCGCGAGCTGACGCTCGGCCAGGCCAAGTGGCAGACGGAGATGATCCAGAACTTCATCATCGCCGTGATCTCGGGCCTGCTGCTGCTGCTGGCGGTGCTGGTGCTGCTCTACAAGCGGTTGATGCCGCCGTTCGTGAACATCGGCTCGCTGCTGCTGGCGCCGCTGGGCGGGCTGCTGGCGCTTTGGGTCACCGGGCATCCGGTCTCCATGGCGGTCTACATCGGCTTGCTGATGCTGCTCGGCATCGTCGCCAAGAACTCGATCCTGTTGATCGACTTCGCGTTGGAGGAGATGGCCAAGGGCGTCGACAAGTCCGCCGCCATCCTCGACGCCGGGCACAAGCGCGCGCAGCCGATCGTCATGACGACGGTCGCGATGGTGGCGGGCATGGTGCCGACGGCGCTGGCGCTGACCGGCGACGCGTCGTTTAGGTCCCCGATGAGCATCACGGTGATCGGCGGACTGGTGCTGTCGACCATGCTCACGCTGCTGATCGTGCCGGCGACGTTCAGCCTGGCGGTGGGCGTCGAACGCTGGGTCGGGCCGCGGCTTTCGCGGCGGCTGCTGACCTATCGCCCGGGTGACGAGTTGCCGGGCCAGCCGGTCATCGATCACCAGCCGGGCGGGCACATCGGCTATCAGGGGAAGGGGCAGGAGGGGCCCGCTCCTGCCGAGTGATCGGTGGGGGCTGTTCGAGCGCACGCGCCGAAGCCCTTCCCATGAGCCGTCACCCTGAACTTGTTTCAGGGTCCATCTTTCCACCTGCGAGGCTGCTAAGACGCGGTGGATGCTGAAACAAGTTCAGCATGACGATGGAGAGGCGGCTTCGGGGCTGCTGACGTGTCAAGCTGGCGGATACCGGCGCATCCACCGCGCCGCATGTGGCGACCGGCTTGAACCTTCCCCGCTTTCGGGGATTGTTTCACGCATGACCCTGTTCGCGCGCGTTCCCGGAACCGGAGGCGCCGTCCCTCCCGCGCTCACCCGCATGCGCCGCGTCGCCACCGCCATGCTCGTGGTGATGGCGCTGCTGTTCCTTGCCTCGCGCGCGCTGGAGGCGCGGCATCCGGCATGGGGCTTCGTCCAGGCCTTTGCCGAGGCGGCCATGGTCGGCGGCCTGGCGGACTGGTTCGCGGTGACCGCCTTGTTCCGGCACCCTCTCGGGCTGCCGGTGCCGCATACCGCGATCATCCCCCGCAACAAGGACCGCATCGGCGACACGTTGGCGATCTTCCTGCGCGACAACTTCCTGACCGCCCATGTGGTCGCCCGGCGAATGCGGCGGCTGGACGTGGCGGCGGTCGTCGGCCGCTGGCTCGCCAATCCTGTGGGCGGGCAAGGGCGCCTGCGCCATGGCGCCTCTCGCCTTGCCGCAAGCCTGATCCAGTCGTTCGACCAGCAGCGGCTGGGCGGCATGGTGAAGGGTGCGATTGCCAATCGCCTGCGATCGACGGAGGTGGCACCGCTGCTGGGGCAGGCGATCCAGGCCGCCATCGCCGAGGATCGCCACGTGCCGTTGATCGACGGCATGATCCGCTTCGTGGCGCGCGCCGTGGAGGCGAACGAGCAGGTCATCCGCGCGATGGTGCACGACCGCGCCGGATCGATCCTGCGCTGGACCGGGCTCGACGAGACCCTCGCCAACAAGATCCTGGACGGCCTGCGCAAGCTCGCCGACGACATCGCCGCCGACTCGCAGCATCCGCTGCGCGCCAAGGCGGAGGAGGGGCTCGCCAAGCTTGCCGCCGACCTTCAGTCGGATCCGGCGCTCCAGGCGCGGGTCGAGCAGTTCAAGGAGGACATGATCGGCAACCCGGCGCTGCAGCGGTGGCTGGACGGCATGTGGGAGCGCAGCCGCGCCGCGCTGCTGCGGCTGGTGCGGGATCCGGACCGGGCGATGGCGGGCGGCATGGGCGATGCGCTGCGCCAGCTGGGCGAGACGCTGCAGCGCGATCCGCGGCTGGCACGCACCATCAACCGCTTCGTGCGCCGTGCGGCCGTCGGCATGGTCGCCGACTATGGGGACGCGATCGTGCGGCTGGTGTCGGACACGGTGCGCGGCTGGGACGCGCGCACCATCACCGGTCGTCTGGAGAATGCCGTCGGCCGCGACCTTCAGTATATCCGCATCAACGGCACGCTCGTGGGCGGTCTCGTCGGCCTGTGCATCCACAGCATCGACGTGTTGCTCTGAGCGGTCCGCGCATGCGGGTTCAGGCTGCCCAGTCGAGGATGCGCCAGCCCCGTGCCTTGGCGAGCAGGCGCAGCGGCGCATGGGCATTGACCGCCACCGGCTCGTCGGCCCATTCGAACACCGGCGCGTCCGACACATGATCGCTGTAGAAGCGGACCTGGGTATCCTCGCGCCGCAGGCCCTGGGCCGCATACCACGACTCGATCATCCGCAGCTTGCCGGGACCGTAGCAGTTCTCGCCGTCGATGCGGGGCAGCAGCGCCCCGGCTTCGCTGAGCTTCGAATCGGTCGCGATGACATGATCGAAGCCCAGTCGTGCCGCGATCTCGGCCGCGTAGAAGCGGTAGGAGGCGGTGGCGAGCACCAGGGTGCGCCCCTCGGCCCGATCGGCCTCGATCTGCTTCACCGCATCCGCGAAAACGCCTTTTTCGAGCGTCCGCTCGGCAAAGCGGTGCGAAAGCGTCTTGAGCGTCTCGGCCGGGACGGTGCGGCCCAGCATCAGCCGGTGGGTCAGTTCCTTCAACCGGCCCCGGCTGTAGAGCTTTCCGGCATAGCCGGCCGCGAGCAGCACCGCGAGCGGCAGCAGCGCCACCCGCCAGCGCTGCCGGCCTTCGAGCGTGTGGAGAAGAAAGGGAGTCCAGGTACCCGCACGGGTAATCGTCCGGTCCATGTCGTAGATTGCGAGACGGTGCATTGCTGCGTCTCTGCAAGCTCGCGCCTTGCCGTTCTAGTGGAAATCGCCGATGGAGCATGGCGATGACTGTGGCCGTCGACTTTTCCCCTGATCCGCAGGACCAGCGCGTGCTGCGGTTCACCGGGGAACTCACGCTTGCGCGGCTCGGGAGTCTTCCCGAGCGCTTGGATCGGCACGAGGGCGCGGTCGACCGGATCGACCTTTCCGACGTGCAGCGGATCGACACGGTCGGCGCGTGGATCGTGCGCCGCTTCGCTGTGGCCCACGACGCAAAGATCGAAGGGCTGGACGAAGACGGCCAGCACCTGATCGACCAAGTGGGCGAGGCGGACCAGCCCGTCGTGCAGAAGGCGAAGCCGCTGCCACCCGTGGCGCGGGTGCTCGACGAACTCGGCACGGCAACGGTGCTGTCGTTCCGCACGCTGCTGGGCCTCCTCGGCTTTCTCGGCGCAACGGTGATCGCGGCCGGCAACGTGATCCGCCACCCGCGGCGCTTTCGGTACAATGCGACGGTGCAGCGGTTCGAGGTCGTCGGCGTCTCGGCGCTCGGCATCGTCGGGCTGATGAGCTTCCTGATCGGCATCGTGATCGCGCAACAGGGCGCGGTCCAGCTGCGCCAGTTCGGCGCCGAGGTGTTCACGATCAACCTGATCGGCCGCATCACGCTGCGCGAATTGGGCGTGCTGATGACGGCGATCATGGTCGCCGGTCGCTCCGGCTCTGCCTTTGCAGCGCAGCTCGGTACCATGAAGCTGACGGAGGAGATCGACGCGATGCGCACCATCGGCGTCTCGCCGATGGAGGCGCTGGTGCTGCCGCGCACCCTGGCGGCGGTGCTGATGATGCCGCTGGTCGGCTTCTACGCCTCGCTCATTGCGATCATCGGGGGCGGCCTCCTGTGCTGGGCGACGCTCGACATCCCGCCGATCACCTATATCCAGCGGCTGCGTGAGGTGGTGCCGATCACGGACCTGTACGTCGGCCTGATCAAGGCCCCGGTGTTCGGCCTGATCATCGCGATCTCCGGCTGTTTCCAGGGCATGCAGGTGGAAAGCGATGCCGAGCAGGTCGGCCTGCGCACGACCTCTGCGGTGGTGCAGGCGATCTTCCTGGTGATCGTGCTCGACGCCTTCTTCGCGGTGTTCTTCGAACGGATCGGCTGGATATGACGACCGACGAGGACATTGTGATCCGCGTCCGCGGGCTCAAGAACATGTTCGGCGAGCAGGTCGTGCACGAGGGGCTGGACCTGGACGTGCGCCGCGGCGAAATCCTGGGCGTCGTCGGCGGATCGGGTACCGGCAAGTCGGTGCTGATGCGTTCGGTCATCGGCCTCCAGACTCCGGCGGCGGGCGAGATCTCGGTCTTCGGCGAATCGACGCTCGACCGCGAGGAGACGGAGGCGGTCGAGATCCGCAAGCGCTGGGGCGTGCTGTTCCAGGGCGGCGCGCTGTTCTCCACCCTGACGGTGGGGGAGAATGTGCAGGTGCCGCTGCGCGAATTCTACCCGCGGCTGAGCGAGACATTGCTGGAGCAGATCGCCACCTACAAGGTCGTCATGACCGGCCTGCCGGCGGATGCCGCGCCGAAATATCCGGCGGAGCTGTCCGGCGGCATGCGCAAGCGTGCCGGCCTCGCCCGGGCGCTGGCGCTCGACCCCGACCTGCTGTTCCTGGACGAGCCCACCGCCGGGCTCGACCCGATCGGTGCGGCGGCCTTCGACGACCTCACCCGGTCGCTCCAGCGCACGTTGGGGCTCACCGTGTTCCTGATCACCCACGATCTCGATTCGCTCTATGCGATCTGCGATCGGGTCGCCGTTCTGGCGGACAAGAAGGTGATCGCCGTCGGCACGATCGACGAACTGCTCGCGTTGGATCACCCGTGGATCCAGGAATATTTCAAAGGACCCCGCGGACGTGCCGCGGTGGCCAGCGCCGGCAGCGCGGACGCGCGCCGGACACAGGGGGCTTGAGAGGCTGATGGAAACCCGATCGAACCATGTCCTGGTCGGCGCGGTGGTGCTGATCCTGCTCGCCGTGCTGGCGATCTTCACCGTCTGGCTGGCGCGCGTGAACGGCGCGACCGAACTGGAGTACGACATCTTCTTCAAGCAGGCGGTGGACGGCATCAACAAGGGTTCGCCCGTCGCCTTTTCCGGCGTGCCGTCCGGCCAGGTGAAGGAGATCGCCCTGTTCAAGCCGGACCCCTCGCTGGTGCGCGTCCGCATCGCGGTCAACGAGGGCGTGCCGATCCTGGAGGGCACCACCGCCACCATCCAGGGCGTGGGCTTCACCGGCGTCAGCCAGATCGCGCTCGACGGCGCGGTGAAGGGCGCCCCGCCGATCGCCTGCCCCGAAGTGCATCCGGAGACCTCCTGCCCGATGGGCGTGCCGGTGATTCCGACTCGTCCCGGTGGGTTGGGCGCGATCCTGAGCTCCGCGCCGCGGCTGCTCGAGCGGCTGACGTCGCTCACCGAGCGGCTGACCGAGCTGCTCTCGGATCGCAACCAGAATTCTATCGCTGCGATCCTGGAAAACACCAATCGCCTGACCGACGCGCTCGCGGATCGCGGGCCGGAGATCGCCGCGACGCTCGCGGAGACGCGCATCGCCATCCAGCGCGCGGGCGTCGCCGCCGAGCAGATCGGCCAGCTGGCGGAAACCAGCAACGGCGTGCTCGCGAACGACGTGCGCCCGACCCTCCAGAACCTGAACCGCACCATCGAGTCGGCACAGCGCAGCGCCGACACGCTCAACGACGCGATCGGCGATGCCCGCCCCGGCCTGCAGACCTTCTCCAAGCGGACGGTCCCCGAGGTTGGCCAGCTGGTTGCCGATCTGCGCCAGATGACCACGGCACTCGCCGCGGTGGCGGAGCGGGTGGACCAGGGGGGCGCCAGCTCGATCATCGGCCGCCAGAAGCTGCCCGACTACGAAGGCAAGTGAGGGAATTCATGAAGAAGCTCGCCATTCTCGCGCTGCTGCCGCTTTCCGCCTGCATCCGCCTGGGTGCGGAGCCACCGCCCTCGCTGCTCACCCTCACGCCCTCGCAGGCGGTGCCGGTCGGCAATGCGCAGAATTCGGGCGCGGCCAAGTCGATCCTGATCGCCGTGCCGAGCGTGCCGCAGGAGCTGGCGGTGACGCGCGTTCCCGTGCGCGCGACCGACACCTCGCTCGCCTATGTCAAGGATGCGCAGTGGGTCGAGCAGCCCGGGCGCCTGTTCGCCCGGTTGCTGAGCGATACGGTGACGACGCGTACCGGCCGGGTGGTCCTCAGCCTGCGGCAGGCGAGCGTCGATCCGAGCTCGCAGCTCTCGGGCGAACTCCGGTCGTTCGGCATGGATGCGACCACCAACGAGGCGGTCGTCACCTTCGACGCGGCGCTGATCCGCGTCGGCCGGCCCGAGGCGGTGGAAAAGCGTCGCTTCGAGGCACGCGTGCCGGTGACGACGATCACTGCGGAAACGGTTGCGCCCGCGATCAACCAGGCAGCGAACCAGGTGGCGGTCGAGGTCGCCGACTGGATCGGCCGCTGACGTCTCGCCCTCGCAACAGACGGTCCGGCTTGCCGCGCGCCTGCGCGGTGTAGCCGGAGTGGCTGCTCAGGGCCTGCGGCGGACCTGCGGCGGCACGTTGCAGATGTCGGCTCCACCGGCTGGAACCGTGAAGAACGGCGGCTGGCGGTTCTCACGATCGCGGACATAGGCGGCAAAGCGCGGGTTGTCGGCAGCGCGATAGTCGAAGCGCGGGCGCTCGGTGGCCGGCATGTCGCTCGCCAGCCGGATCGACAGGATCGGGGTACGCTCCGCTTCGGTCTTGTAGAAGCCGAGGTCGCCGGTGCCGCGCGGCAGCGCCGACAGATATTCGATCCCCTCGATCACGCGTCCCACCAGCGCGATGTTGCGATCGAGATGGCGCGGCCCGTGGCCGATCACGGCGTAGAGCTCGGCCCCGCTGCCCGTGCTCGGGGCCATGTCCCGCCCGACCCCGACCATGCCATAGCAGTGCGGCAGCCACGCTTCCGCTCCCTGGTCTAGCCAGCTGCCGCGGGCTACCGGCCAACCGTCGGCAGTGAAGCCGATCTGGCGGGCATAGGGGTCCGCCCGGGTCAGCTCAGCGGCGAGCTTCGGGGCGGACATGCCATATTCGGCAGGCGGGTTGGCGACGACACCCGTGGGCAGCGCCTTTGTCTCGGTCGCATCGCCCCATTGCGCGACATAATTGTCCTGGACGCGGTAGACGCTGGTCCGGTCCCACCAATGCGCCCGTGCAAGCGTGCGGATGTTGGCGATGTGGACGGGCGCCGCTGCGGGCGCGAGCCGGATCACAACCCGCCGGTCTCCGGCCAGCGTCATCACCAGCACGTCGTCGTCGGGGATCGGTCGCCAATCCGCAGCGAGCGGCGTGGCGGCCGTCTGTGGTGTGGGGGCCGCGGACTGGCCGGGTGCGGGCTCGGCGGAGATTGTGCCGAGCAGGGCGAGCGAGAAAAGGGCGGTCAGCATCACCCCGCAGCGTGCCACGCGCCTGCGGCTGCTGGCAACTGCACGCGCATCAGCCTTGCGCCCCGGCGCAACGCGCGGTACGGGCCGCTTTCCAGAGCATGCGGAGCGGTGGCCGAGTGGTCGAAGGCGCTCGCCTGGAAAGTGAGTATACGGCAAAACCGTATCGAGGGTTCGAATCCCTCCCGCTCCGCCATTATCTCTCCCCCCGTAGCACGATCGTCTCCACCGCGGCTGGATAGACGTGCGCCAATAGATGAACTTGGTTTCGAAAATGCCGCGCTGATCGCTGGCGCAAGAACCAAGTCGAGAGCTTCAATCTGCCGTTCCGAGGTAGGAAGCAGGTGGCGCCGCGTCCGTTAGAGCACCTGACGTATTCCGTTACGGGTCGCTGGAATAGTGCTACACCGCAGGCATCTATCGGAGACGACCTTGAAGCTGCTCCCCGCCCATCTGCGCGTCTTGGTACTGCCAGCAATTGCCGCATCAACAATCGGTGCTGCCGGCGACGCCAGGCCCGTGATCCGGCTGAACCAGATCGGCTTCCTGCCGGATACGGTAAAGCGCGCGGTCGTTGCGAGTGACTCCACCGTGCCGCTCCGGTGGCGGGTGCTCGATGCGCAGGGGAAAACGGCCGCCGCAGGGCAGACGACGGTGGTCGGGACCGATCGCGCATCGGGCGACAATGTCCATCTCGTCCGCTTCGATCAGGTGACGAAGCCCGGCACCTACCGCATCCGGATCTCCGATCAGACCAGCCGCGCTTTTGCGGTGCGGACGGGGCTGTACGCGCCGCTGGCGTCCGCCGCGCTCAACTTCTTCTACCAGAACCGGGCAGGGGTCCCGATCGAGGCGCGCTATGCCGGGGGAACGCAGTGGGCGCGGCCGGCCGGGCATCCCCGGGAGATCGCGACCTGCTTCCGGGGCACGGACGAGCGCGGCACCGTCTGGCCCGGCTGCAGCTATACGCTCGACGTGACCGGCGGCTGGTACGACGCGGGGGACCAGGGCAAATATGTCGTCAACGGCGGCATCTCGCTCTGGACGCTGCAGAACCTGTACGAGCGCCAGGCCGCCAGCGGCCGGTTCACCTTCGCGGACGGGCGGGCCCGCTTGCCGGAAGCCGGCAACCGTATCAACGACCTCCTCGACGAGGCACGGTGGGAGATGCGGTTCCTGCTTGCCATGCAGATACCCGATGGGGTCCGTGCGGAAGTGCCCGTCGGACCCTTGCCGTCAGCCGGCCCGCTGACGCTTCGCACCATCGATGCCGGGGGGATGGCGCACCAGAAGGTCGCAGATCGCAACTGGACCCCGCTTCCGACGCCGCCGCACAAGGACAAGGAGGACCGGCTGCTCTACCCGCCGACGACGGGTGCGACGCTCAACCTGGCAGCTGTTGCGGCGCAGTGCGCGCGAATCTGGCGGAGCGTCGATCCGGCATTTTCGGCGACCTGCCTGACGGCGGCGAAACGCGCCTATCGGGCAGCGTTACGCAATCCGCAGGTCTACGCGACCAACAGCTTCACCGGCAGCGGCGGCTACGGCGACAATGACCTGTCGGACGAACTCTATTGGGCGACCGCCGAGCTGTGGGCGACGACGGGCGAGGCCGTGTACGGCGACGCGCTGGCGGCGATGCCTGCCCGGTCCGCGCCGGTCGGCGAGCCGAATTGGGGCAATGTCGCCGCGCTCGGCACGTTCACCCTCGCCACGGCGCCGGGCATCCCCCAGGCTGATGCCGCGCGAGCCCGCGCCGCACTTGTCGCGGCGGCGGACGGCTTTTTGGCGGAGACGGAGCGGTCCGGCTACCGCATCCCCTATGCGACGCTCGACTATCCCTGGGGATCCAACTCCTCGATCCTGAACCGGGCGATGATCCTGGGAGTGGCGCATGGCCTGACCGGGGAGGCACGCTATCGCGTCGGCGTGGTCGACGCGATGGACTACATGCTGGGCCGCAATCCGCTCGATCAGAGCTATGTCTCCGGCTTCGGGGCGCGGCCTCTCCTGAACCCGCACCACCGTTTCTGGGCGCACCAGCTGGACCCGTCGCTGCCCGGGCCGCCGCCCGGCGTCGTCTCGGGCGGGCCGAACTCGACATCGATGAGCGATCCGATCGCCCTGACGATGAAGGGGAAGTGCGCGCCCCAACGCTGCTGGAAGGACGATATCTCGGCCTATGCGCTGAACGAGGTCGCGATCAACTGGAACGCGCCGCTGCTGTGGGTGGCAGCCTATCTGGACGGCGGCGCCTAACGCTGATCGTGCCGGGCGATCGTTCGTGAGGGAGGAATGCCATGGGTCTGATGCCGACGAGACGAGAGGCGGTCGGGTTGCTGGCTGCGGTGGCGCTCTGCCCGCGTTCGGCCGGCGCCGCGCCGGCGCGCGGCCTCGATGCGATCGCGCGCACCAAGGGCATGCGCTTCGGTTCGGCGGTGTCGGCCAATCCCCGGACGGGCTCGTTCACCAACCCTGACTATGCGGCGCTGCTCCGCACCGACTGCGGGCTGCTGGTGGCCGAGAACGAGATGAAGTGGCAGCATGTCGGACCGGCCCCCGGCCAGTTCGACTTCGCCGCGTTTGATCGCATGCTCGCCTGGTCGGAGCAGAACGGGATGGCGATGCGTGGACACAATCTCCTGTGGCAGCGCCGCAAGTGGATGCCCGCCTGGGTGGAGGCGCACGACTTCGGCGCGCGTCCCGCCACCGAGGCCGCGCGCATCCTTGTGGAGCACATCGAGGCGGTGACGCGCCGCTACGAAACGCGCATCCAGAGCTATGATGTCGTGAACGAAGCCGTGACGCCCGAGACCGGCGCGCTGGAGGAAACCGCGCTCAGCCAGGCGATGGGCGGCACCGAAGCGACGATCGACCTCGCGTTCCGGACCGCGCGCACATCCGCGCCGCACGCCGAGCTCGTCTACAACGACTATATGAGCTGGGAGCCGGGCAACGCCACGCATCGTGCGGGTGTGCTCCGCTTGCTCGAGGGGTTTCGCCGGCGTGGCACGCCGGTCGATGCGCTCGGGATCCAGTCGCACCTCGTCACCTCGGGACCCGACACGCACAAGAGCATCCTTGCTCAGCAAGATGATTGGCGCCGCTTTCTCGATGCCGTGACGGCGATGGGCTATCGCCTGCTCGTCACCGAGTTGGACGTGCGCGACAACGGCCTGCCCGTCGAAGCCAAGGCCCGCGACCGGGGCGTGGCGGACTATGCCCGGGCCTATCTCGACGTGACCCTCTCCTATTCGCGGCTGCGGGACGTGGTCGCCTGGGGCATGACGGACCGCTTCAGCTGGATCGAAGGGTTCGAGCCCAGGGCGGACAAGGCGCCGCGCCGCCCGTGCCCCTATGACGCCCGATATCGTGCGAAGCCGCTCCGCGATGCGATCGCGGCAGCGCTGGCCGGCGCCCCGCAGCGAACGGCGTGAGGGTCGAAGGAGCGGCGGTAAACCACCGGGCCCGAGTATCCTGGGACTTCAGCAAAGGCTGGCAAAGAAAAGGGAGGCGGCGCCGTAGCACCGCCTCCCTTCGCGTTTCGATGGGCTGGTCTTAGTAGTTCGCGCGCAGGATGATCGAGTAGCGCCGGTCGTTCGTGAAAAAGGACCGGGGCGCAAGATCGTTGGATCCCGACTTGTACGCCTGAAGAAGCTTCGTCGTCGTGTTCGTGAGGTTCACCCCCTGCACGCCCAGCTTCACCCACTTGTTGATGTTGATGAACGCCGACGCGTCGAGCTGGCCGGTATCGTCGTTGAAGATCGACGTGTACGGGAAGATCACGTCCGCCGCCGTCAGGAGGAAGCGGGATCGCCAGTTGTACGCGGCGCGAAGGGAGATCGGCCCCTTTTCGTAGAACAGCGTCGCGTTGACGTTGTGCTTGGAAAGCCCCTCGAGCGGCAAATTCCCCTTCGCGACCGTCGAGTTGGACGAAGGCGTTCCCCCGTTCAGGAAGGAATTCGGAAGTCCGGAGCTGTCGATGTAGGTGTAGTTGCCGTTGAAGCCCAGTCCGCTGAGCGCCCCCGGCAGGAAGTCGAAGGTCTGCTGATAGGCGACCTCGAAGCCCTTGATCTTGCCCTTTCCGTCGTAATTCTCCGGACCGCGCGCCTGGATGTTCTGGGTGATGCCGTTGTTGGTGACGGAGCGGTTGACGAGCGACTGGTAGAAGAAGCCGTCCACGGTCTTGTAGAAGGCGTCGAACGACAGCTGCCCCACCCGGCCGAAATACCATTCCAGCGTCACGTCGAACTGCCACGCGGTCGCGGGCTTCAGGTTCGGATTGCCCGCATTGATGGTGACGGTGCCGGAGCCAGGTTCCAGCGCATAGGTGACATAGGGCCGGATGTTGGCGAAGTCCGGACGGGTCAGCACCTTCGACCCGGCGAGGCGCAGGATCAGGTCGTTGGTCAGGCCGAACTTCAGGTTCGCACTGGGCAGGAAGTAGCTGTAGCTGTTCTTGAACGAGGCTGGCACGGCGGCATAGCCGTCGACCGCGAACTCGCGCAGCCGCTCATATTCGACAGCGCCGAGATTGCAGACGCCGCCCGGCTGGACGGTTTCCGTCGTTCCGTCCGGCAAGGTCCGGATCGTCGCGACGCAGCGGGTGGAGTAGGGGTCGGCGACGCCCAGTTCCGTCCGGTTCGGTACTGCGGTGGCCGTCCGCGAATAGACATCGGTGTGGACGTAGCGGACGCCGACGTTGCCCGACATCCGCACATTGCCGAAGATCGGGTCGTTGTTGCCGAACTGCACCATCGCGTAGGCTGCGGAGTCTTCCTGGCGGACGTTCGACACCTCCGACGGCAGGAAGTCGGAGCCCGGGATGGCGCCGGCGCGCTGGCCTGCACCCAGGAAGCGGTTGCTCGCCGTCGCGCCATTCGTCTCGCGCCAGATGTCGTTCTGCGCCTGGAAGAAGGACACCGCGTCGGAGTAGCCCTTGATCAGGTCTCCGTTGTAGTAATAGGCGCTGGGCGGAGCGGACGTCTTGCCGCGGAAGAAGTTGTCGAAGCTGTACAGCGACGAGCGGCTGGTATCGCCCTGGTTGAAGGTGACGGGAGCACCCGACCACACTTCGCTGATCGCGCCCCAGTTATAGGCGGAATAGCGTACGTCCTGCGAACGTTCGGCATAGCGCGCGCCGAACTTGATCCGCTGCAGGAACTCGCCGTCGTCGAACTTGTACGCGAAGTCGCCCTTGATCTGATATTCGTCGCCCTTGCTGTGCTCGATGTGGTCCATCGCGGCGCGCCAGAACTGGAAGTCGCGGCTCTGGAAATATTCGGAATCGCTCGCGGCAGCCATCGCCGGGTTCGGCGACGCCCAGTTCGCCGCCAGCGTCAGCGGCTTGTGCGGGATCACGACCGGGATCTTGCCCGTCAGGTCCAGCTCTTCGTCGGCAAAGGTCGAGCCGAACACGCTCAGGTCGGTGACGTCGTGCTTGGCGTAGGTATAGTCGACGTCCAGGCCGATCGACCAGTGATCGTCGGGGTTGATCTTCAGGTTGATGCCGACGTCCTTGACCAGGTTCTCGTCATAGACCTGACGGCGGGAGAGCGACTGCTGCATGCCGCCGGTCGGCACCGTGGTGGTAGCGGAACCACTGGAGGCCGTGCGCCAGCCTGAGCCCGGCAGGGTGATGAACCCGCTCTGGAACAGGCCGTTGCTGTCGTACACGAAGTTGGGGAACGCATTGCCGGTCGGGTTATAGCCATTGCCGCGTTGGTTCTCCCCGAATGCGAACTCACCCGAACCGTTGAGGCGGCACTCCGCACGCGTGGTCGTGTTGCCCGCGCCGTTGAGCGGCCCGTTGCCGTTCTGCTGACAGCCTGCGGGATAGGTGTTGTACTCCGACAGGTCGGGCGCCGTTTCGAACGTGTGCTCGCCCCAGGCATTGCTGGAGTGGGTGCGCATGAACTGCGCGGTCAGCACCGTGCGCTGGTCGGTGCTCTCCCACTGCACGGCGATCGCCTGGCCGTCGCGCTTGCGGTCGTAGTCCTGGCTTCGGAACTGTCCGCCGATGGGCGCATAGGCCAGGCTCATCGGGTCGGCAAAGCCATCCGCGCCGGCGCTCCCGGTGGCGCCGCAGACATTGGCCGGATTGGGGAAGGAGGCCCCCCCGACGCCGGTGATGGTGCCCGGCAGCAAGGTGGTGCTGTCCGTGTTTCCCGGAAGCTGGTTGCGGCAGGTGACGGTGGTATTGGTGCCCGTACCGGTCGCGGCCTGGACGCCGTCGCGCGTCTGGAAGTTGGTGACCTGGATACCGTCGGCGCGGCTCTTGATCCGCGAATAGGAGCCGTTGGCGAGGACGCCGATGGTGCCGATCCCGGTTTCCCAGGTGTTGCTGATCAGCAGCGAGCCGGTCGGCGACCATTTCTTCGCGAAGTCGCCATAGTTCGCCTCGATGCCGCCGCCGATGTGGAAGCCCCTGTTGTCGAAGGGCTTGCGGGTGTTGAGGTTGACCGTGCCGGCAAGGCCGCCCTCGATCAGGTCGGCAGTCGCGTTCTTGTAGACCTCGACCGAGCCGAGCAGTTCCGAAGGCACGTCGGCGAAGTTGATCGCCTGACCGCCGATACCGGCCGAGAAGGTGTCGCGGCCGTTGAATTCGGATCGCACGAAATTGAGGCCGCGCACGTTGACGCCCGAACCCTCGACCGAAAAGTGGTCGGGGTCGTTGTTGCCGGCGAAGCGGTTGATCGAGACGCCGGGCACGCGCTGCAGCGCTTCCGTCACCGAGCGATCCGGCAGCGCGCCGATGTCCTGCGACGTGATCGCGTCGACGACGGTGTCGGAGTTGCGCTTGATGTTCTGCGCATTGGCGAGGCTCTGGCGGATGCCGGTAACGACGACTTCGTTCCCGCTTCCCCCATCATCGGGCAGGCTTTCGACCGGATCTTGTGGTGCGGCCTGATCGGCCCCGGGGCCGCTGGTGGCGGTAGTCCCGCCCGCCGTGTTCTGGCCGCTCGCCGCGCCCGTCTGCGCATGCGCCGGTGCACCCAGCGCAAACATGCACATTGCCGTCGCGGAAACGCCGAGTCGGAACGCCTTCTTGCGGGCGCTGATCTTCAGGCGTGCTTCTTCTGTCGCATCGGTGCGCATAGTCCCCCTCCCATGTACGTCGATGTCGTGTCGCAGTCATACTGCGCCGCATCGTTCAACAGGGAGGCTACGACTGCGATTTCTCCCTCGCAAGAGAAATGTTCGCGCTAACTTTATTTCGGATGATGTTGCTTTATAGTCACTTATAGCGCTGGCCAACGGTCCGGCGACTGATAAGAGCGAGGGGAAGCTTCGCCGCAGAGCGAAGCGCAGGAAGAGGGGCAGGAGGGGGCATGACCGGGCCGGATCGGCAGCGTGTCGTGGTGGTGGGAGGCGGCACTTCGGGCTGGATGACCGCGGCCGCCCTGGTGAAGCTGCTGCCCGATCGCTGCCAGGTGCACCTCGTCGAATCCGAGGCGATCGGGATCATCGGAGTCGGCGAGGCGACCTTGCCGCATATCCGCGCCTTCAACGAGCGCCTGGGCATCCCCGAAGCCGAGTTCATGGCCACCACCCGGGCCACGTTCAAGCTGGGCATCGAATTCCGCGACTGGGCACGCATCGGCGACAGCTACATCCACCCGTTCGGCACGTTCGGGCGTGGCGCCGGGGACGTCCAGTTCCATCACTATTACGCCCGGCTCCTGCACGCGGGCGTCCAGCTTCCGCCGATCGAGGCATTCTCCATGGCGTGCACGCTGGCGCGGGCGAACCGGTTCGCGCCGCCGTCCACCGACCCGCGCCAGATCGCGTCCACCTTCGGCTATGCCTATCAGTTCGATGCCGTCGCGTTTGCCCCCTACCTGCGCCGCCTGGCCGAGGGGCTGGGGGCGGAGCGCACCGAGGGCAGGATCGTCCATGTCGAGCGCGACGGCGAGAGCGGCGATGTGACCGCGGTGCTGCTGGAGGGCGGCAGGCGGATCGAGGGCGACCTGTTCGTGGACTGCTCGGGCTTCGCGTCGCTGCTGATCGGCAAGACGCTGGGAGAGCCGTTTCAGGACTGGTCGCGCTGGCTGCCCGCCGATCGAGCCGTGGCGCTTCCGTGTCGCACCGTGACGGAAGTCACTCCCTACACCAGCGCCGTCGCCATGCCGGCGGGCTGGCGCTGGCGGATCCCGCTCCAGCACCGCACGGGCAACGGCTATGTCTATTCGAGTGCGTTCCTCTCGGACGAGCATGCCGCCGACGCGTTGACGAGCGCGGTGGAGGGCATGCCGATGGCGAGCCCGCGCGTCCTGCGGTTCACCGCCGGGCGGCGCGAACGCAGCTGGGCGCACAATGTCGTGGCGATCGGGCTGTCGGGCGGCTTCCTGGAGCCGCTGGAGTCCACCAGCATCTACCTGGTCCAGCAGGCGATCACCGCGTTGCTGGAGCTGTTCCCGGAGCCTCGCATCTCCCCAGTCGATCGCGACGAGTTCAACCGCGTCGTCGACATGGAATATGATCGGGTGCGCGACTTCCTGATCCTGCATTACCACGCCACGCAACGCGCCGACTCCGAGTTCTGGAACTACGTGCGGACCATGGCCATTCCGGACAGCCTAGCGGAGAAAATGGAGCTGTTCCGCCGCCGCGGGCGGATCGTGAAGTACCGCGAAGGGGCGTTCCTCGATGCCAGTTGGGTGTCGGTCTACCTCGGCCAGCGCGTGATGCCCGCCGGCTTTGATCCACGCGCGTCCGGGCCGACGCTCGAAAGTCTCGTCGCGGGCATGAAGCAGATGCAGGGGGAAATCCATGCGGCGGCGGCCGCCATGCCCGATCACCTCTCCTATCTCGGGCGCTACTGCCCGATGGCGGCCGCCGCGTGACGATGCTCGACGAGCCGGTACGCAGCGTCGCAGTGGTCGGCGGCGGCATCGTCGGCTGGTCCGCCGCGGTCGCGTTGAAGCGGCGCGTGCCCGGAGTGTCGGTGACGATCGTCCCGGTGGCGCCGCCTGCCAATGCTCTCGCGGACCGGATGCCGCAGACGCTCCCGTCGGCGATCGGGTTCCACGACGACGTCGGGCTGCGCGAGGAAGACGCGGTGCTGCGCACCGGCAGCGGCTGGCGCCTGGGAACGCTGTTCGAGGGCTGGGCCGAGGGGCAGCCGGCCTATGTCCACGCCTATGGGAGCTATGGGCAGTCGTTCGGCACGGCGTCGTTCCACCATCACTGGACGCGTGCCGCCCATGCCGGGTCGGCCGCGCCCTATGACGCGCATTCGCCGGCGGCAATGCTCGCGCGGGCCGGGCGGATGCTTCCGCCGAATCCGGAGCCCGGATCGCCGTTCGCGGATATTCAGGCAGGCCTCGTGCTCGATATCGGACGCTACCGCGCCATGCTCGAAGCCTTCGCGCGCCATCTGGGTGTCGTCGTGCGCGCGGGCGAGGTCGTGGAGGTGCGGCTTCGCGGTGGAGACGGCTTCATCGAGCGCGTGGCGCTTGCGGATGGCGGATCGGTCGAGGCGGACCTTTTCGTCGATGCCTCGGGGCCTGACAGTGTCGTGCGCGGCGCCATCGACACCGCGTGGGAGGACTGGCGACCGTGGCTCGCCTGTGATCGCCTGATGCAGGCGTCGTCGGCGGCGGCGACCCCGTCGACGCTGGACGATGTCGTGGCGCTTTCCGGCGGCTGGCGCTGGCAAAGCGCGCTGCCGGGCGCGACCTCGCACGGGCTCTGCTACGCCAGCGGCTTTCTGCGCGACGAGGATGCGCACCGACTGCTCGCCGAGGTGAGCGGGGTCGAGCCCCGGCCGGCCATCGGGTTCCGGCAAGGCACGCGTCCCGAACCCTGGCTGCGCAATTGCGTGGCGATCGGCGACGCGGCCGTGGTCATCGAGCCGCTCGAATGGACCAACCTCCACCTCGCCCACAGCGCGATCGACCGGATCATCTCGGCGATGCCGGGCCGCGCCTGCCATCCGCTCGAGATCGCCGACTATAACCGCCAGGCCGTCGCCGAGGTCACGCGCGTCCGCGACTTCGTTCTTTGCCATTATGCGACTGCGCGGCGGCCCGAGCCCTTCTGGCAGCCGCGTGCCGCGCTGCCCGAAAGCCTCGCGCGCACCCTTCGCCTGTTCGCCGAGCGCGGGCGGCTGCCCTTCTTCGAGGAGGAGACCTTCACGCGCGACAGCTGGCTCGCGATCCTGCTCGGCCAGGGCCTGATACCGCGCCGGATCGACCCGCTGATCGGCGCCACGCCGGCGCACCAGTCGGATGCAGCCATGGCCGGATACCGCGCCGCGATCGCACGCGCACTGCCGCAATTCCCCACCGCTGCGCAGCACCACGCAGCGCAACACGCACGGATTACCCGATGAACGAACACATGATCCGCAATGTCGTCATCGTCGGCGGCGGCACCGCCGGCTGGATGGCCGCTGCGGCGTTCTCCCGCTTTCTCAACAATGGCGTGACCCGCATCACGCTGATCGAGTCCGAGGAAATCGGCACGGTCGGGGTGGGAGAGGCGACCATTCCGCCGCTCCTCAACTTCAATCGCATGCTGGGGATCAACGAGAACGACTTCATTCGCGAAACCGGCGGCACCTACAAGCTGGGCATCGAGTTCGACGGCTGGGGCGACATCGGGGAGCGCTACTTCCATCCGTTCGGCGCGCATGGCCATGATCTCGGCGGGATTCATTTCCACCAGCTGTACCTGCGCGAGCGCAAGCGCCGGGTGATGCAGGATATCTCCGCCTGGTCGATGAGCGCAGTCGCCGCGCAGGCCGGAAAGTTCGCGCGCCCGGCCGAAGGTGCGCAGTCGGCGGTGAAGGAGCTGCTCTACGCATTCCACTTCGACGCCAGCCTCTATGCGCGCTTCCTGCGCCGCTATGCCGAGGCGGGCGGCGTCCAGCGGATCGAGGGCAAGATCGTCGAGGTGGCGCTGCGCCCCGAGGACGGCCATGTCGCCGCCGTGAAGCTGGAGAACGGGCAGGCGGTCGAAGGCGACCTGTTCATCGACTGCTCCGGCTTCCGCGGTCTCCTGATCGAGGAAGCGCTGGAGACCGGCTATGAGGACTGGAGCCAGTGGCTGCCGTGCAATCGCGCCGTGGCGGTCCCCAGCAGCTATTCCGGCGACCCCGATCCGTTCACCCGCGCCACCGCACGCGGTGCCGGCTGGCAATGGCGCATCCCGCTGCAGCAGCGGATGGGCAACGGGCTGGTCTATTGCAGCGACTTCATGACCGCAGAAGCCGCGGAACGCGAACTTCTCGCCAACCTGGAGGGCGAGCCCCTTGCCGAGCCGCGCCACCTCTCGTTCGTGACGGGCCGACGCAAGCTCGGCTGGAACCGCAACGTCGTCGCGCTGGGGCTGTCGTCGGGCTTCGTAGAGCCGCTGGAATCCACGTCGATTCACCTCGTCCAGGCCGGCATCACCAGGCTGATCTCGCTGTTCCCGGACCGGCGCTTCAATCCCGTCGAGCGCGACGAGTACAACCGCCAGATGCGCGACCTTTATAAAGACGTCCGCGATTTCGTGATCCTCCACTACAAGGCGACCAGGCGGCGCGACACGCCGTTCTGGGAGCGGTGCCGCACCATGGATGTGCCCGAGAGCCTGCAGCGCAAGATCGACCTGTTCCGCGCCAAGGGGCGGGTGTTCCGCGATGGCGCGGAGCTGTTTGCGACCACCAGCTGGGTCGCGGTCTGCCTGGGCCAGCATATCGTGCCGGAAGAGCACGAGCCTGCCGCCGACGCCCTGGACGAGGACAAGGTGGCGGCCGCCCTGGAGGAGATGCGGCAGGGTTATCTTCGCGTGGCGGCGCAGTTGCCGACCCATGCGGAGTTCCTGCGGCACACCGGAGCCTCGCTTGCGAACACGCCGGCACCTCCGCAACCCGCCGAGGTGCCGGGGGAACCGAACTTCTCCTTTGCGTCGGAGACGCCGTTCAACTTCTCGGCCAATCCGCTGTGAGGCCCGATGCGATCCGCCGCGTGGTGATCGTCGGCGGCGGCACCGCCGGGTGGATGGCGGCGGCGGCGATCACCCGCGTCCTGGGCGAGATGCCGGGCCTGTCGATCGAGCTCGTCGAATCCGAAGAGATCGGCACCGTTGGCGTCGGCGAGGCGACGATCCCGCAGATCGTGCTGTTCAACAAGATGCTCGGCATCGACGAGGCGGAGTTCGTCCGCGAAACCCGCGCGACCTACAAGCTGGGGATCGAGTTCGTCGACTGGCTTCGCCCGGGCCATCGCTACGTGCATCCGTTCGGCTTCTACGGCCTCGACATGAAGGGGATCGAGTTCCACCATTTCTGGCTGAAGGGCCGGGAGCTGGGCGATCCGACGCCGCTTGACGCCTATTCGCTGGGCATCGTCGGCGGCCTTCAGGGGCGGTTCGCGCACCCGCGCCCGGACCAGCCGTCCTCGCCGCTGTCCAAGCTCGGCTACGCCTTCCAGTTCGATGCGGGGCTCTATGCGCGCTTCCTGCGCCGGCTGGCGGAAGCCAACGGCGCCACCCGCACCGAGGGCCGCATCGTCGACGTCGAGCGCGACGGGGAGACGGGGCATGTCGCAGCGGTGGTGCTGCAATCGGGCGCGCGGATCGAAGGCGACCTGTTCCTCGACTGCTCGGGCTTCCGCGGGCTGCTGATCGAAGGCGCGATGGCGGCGGGGTTCGAGGATTGGACGCAGTGGCTTCCGTGCGACCGGGCGGTGGCGGTGCCATGCGCGAACGGCGGCGACCGCCAGCCGCTCACGCGCTCCACTGCACGCGGTGCCGGGTGGCAGTGGCGGATCCCGCTCCAGCACCGCATCGGCAATGGCTATGTCTATTCCTCCGTCCATCTTTCCGACGATGAAGCGGCCGCAACCCTGCTCGCCAACCTCGACGGCGCACCGCTCGCCGATCCGCGGCTGCTGCGCTTCACCGCCGGGCACCGCCGGCGTGCCTGGGTGGGCAACGTCGTCGCGCTCGGCCTTGCCGGCGGCTTTCTCGAACCGCTGGAATCGACGAGCATCCACCTGGTCCAGTCGGCGATCGCCCGGCTGCTCACCTATTGGCCGACGCGCCGGTTCGACCAGCTGGAGATCGACCGCTTCAACGCCGCCCATGTCTCGGATTACCTGGAGATCCGCGACTTCCTGGTGCTGCACTACAAGGCGACCGAGCGCGACGATACGCCGTTCTGGGACTATTGCCGCGCCCTCGAACCGCCGCCGGGGCTCGCAAGCAAGCTGGCCATCTTCGGTGCCAACGGCCGCATCTTCCGGGAAGGCAATGAGCTCTTTACCGAGACGAGTTGGCTGTCGGTGATGGTGGGGCAGGGGGTGGAAGCGGGCGGCTATCATCCGGCCGCCGACCTGCTTTCCGATGCAGAGACGCTGACGCGGCTGGAGCATATCCGCCAGGTTATCGCAGACACCGCCTCGCTCCTGCCGCACCAGGACGATCATCTTCGCCAGATTGGCTGCGACCCCAGGCCGAGCCTGGTGGTGGCATGACCTATCCGCCGCTGCCCGAGATCCACGGTATCGACCGCCGTACCTTCGAGGAGGAGGTGCGCCCGGCTGCACGCCCGGTGGTCCTGCGCGGGCTAGGCCGCGATTGGCCGGCGGTGAAGGCGGCGCAGGCGTCCGCCGACGTTGGCATCGCCTATCTCAAGCGCTTCAGCCATCCGCAGCCCGTGTCCGCGATCCTCGGCGAGCCAGAGATCGGCGGGCGCTTTTTCTACACGCCCGATCTGAAGGGGCTGAACTTCGTCCGCGGTCAGAGCCCGCTCGGTCCGTTCCTGGACCGGCTGCTGCGGGATCGCGATCATGCGCGGCCTTATGCCATGGCGGTCCAGTCCGTGCCGCTGCCGCAACTCCTGCCCGGCTTTACCGACGAGAACGCGACCAGCCTGCTGCCAACCTCCGTCATCCCGCGCATGTGGCTGGGCAACGCGATCCGCGTCGCCACCCATTACGATCTGATGGAGAACATCGGCGTCGTCGTGATGGGCCGGCGGCGCTTCACCCTGTTTCCACCCGACCAGATCGCCAACCTGTACATGGGGCCGCTGGAGCTGACCCCCGCCGGGACACCGATCAGCCTGGTCGATCCCGATGCGCCCGACCTCGAACGCTTTCCGCGCTTTGCCGACGCCGCGAAGGAGGCGCAGTCTGCCACGCTGGAGCCGGGCGATGCGATCTACATCCCCTTCCACTGGTGGCACGCGGTGGAATCGCTCGATCCCGTCAACGCCTTCGTCAACTATTGGTGGAACCCGGCGCCGGCCGGCATGGGCAATCCCTATGACGCGCTGCTCCACGCGCTGGTCGCGATCGGATCGCTGCCGGAAGACCAGCGGGAAGTGTATCGGACCGTGTTCGACCACCTCGTCTTTCGCCGCAACGGCGAGCCGGCGGCGCACCTGCCCGAAGAGGTCAAGGGCGTTCTCGGTCGCCCGGACACCGTCACTGCTGCGCGGATGCGGGCAACGCTGCTGGACAGTTTCTCGCGCTCCTGACCTCGGGGGAGGCGAGGAGCCGCTCAGACCCGGCCGCCGAGCATCCGGATCAAAAAAGCGCGCAGCCGCTCGGTGCGCGCCGGGCTCGCCGTCGACAGGATCCCGCGCGCGGACGCGGGCAGGTGCTCGGCAGCTCTGCCCGCTTCGGGCCCGAAGACATAATGGTCGAACCAGGATCGCCACGCCGCCTTTTCGGGTGCCGGCAGGTCGCGGATGCTCATCAGGGCGTGGATCAGCGCTCCGAAGGGGGACGCCGTCGCCTCCGCACTCCACCAGTAATTCACCAGCACGTTGAGGCGGTCGAGCGCGCGGACATGATGCCACCAGATCGCGGGAATGAAGATCGCGTCGCCGGGCTTCAGCTCGGCGACTTGGGCATGCGCCATCGCCTCCTCGAACCGCGGGTAGCGCGCGAGATCCGGTGCGTCGGGATCGACCATGCTCGACGGCGGCCCCGCCATCGTGTGGTCGAGCGGGCCGATGTAGAGGTTGGCGATCTGATCGGGCGGGAACAGGGTGAAGCGGCGGCGGCCGTGGACGACGCAGGCGATGTTGTTCGACTGGTCATAGTGGGTCGCCACCTGGGTGGCGTTGCCGATCCAAAGCCGCGCCGGCGCATTTCCGGTGGGAAGGTCGAGCGCGTTCGCGGCGTCCCAGCCGGGTAGATGCTCCGGTGCCGTCGCGGCATTGGCATAGAGCGCGTGCGGATCGGCCACGTCTTGCTCGGCAAAGCGAAGGAGTTCGCCGAGCAACTGGCCGAGCGTCACCTGCTGTCGCTGGAAGTTGAAGCCCGACAGATCGTCATTGTAGAAAAACCGCCCCGCAATCTCCGGCGCGCCGATCATCACCTCCAGGGGCCGGCCGCCGCCGAAACCCGCGAGATACTCGGCCATCGCCCGATCGCCGTGCGCGCCCGCCCGGACCGCGGCCCAGTGCCGCACCTGCCCCCGCAAGATCACGGGCCGGTACTCCTGCAGAATTTCCTTTGAGAAGGTTTCCGCATCGACGGCGGGGCGGTCCGCGACGCGGCCGGGGAGGGGGATGGAGGGGGTGCTGGCCATGCCTCGAAGCTAGTGCATTCCCGCGCAACCGTCAGAGAAAATGACGGGGTGGCCGGGGCGCCGTCGATACCGGCTCCAAGGATGCCGCCACAGCAGCATGGCGGTTCGGAATGCTGACACCCGATTCGGGCCGCCGAACCCGTACATTCTCCATCCGGCGCTAGTGGAAAGCCGGGATACCGGGAGCCGGACCCGGACCGCAGATTGGCGCCAGCAAGCCACGGGGAAAAAATGAAATCGACGGGCCGACCCACGATTCGCACGCGCCGAGCGAGGCGCCGGCCCGTTGCGTCGCTGCAGAGGGAGGCGCTCAAGAACGAGCTGGGCCGCCTGAAAGTCGTGGTTCTCGAACTGCAACACCGCGCGCGCAATCTGATGGCGGTGATCCGTACGCTCGCCAGCCGCACCATGGCCGAGACCCGCTCGTCGGACGACTTCATCGAAGCCTTCGACGAGCGGCTGGCGGCGCTTGCCCGCGTGCAAGACCTGCTCACGCGCGGCGAGACCCATGCTCCGATCACGCTCGGGGAACTGGTGGAGGCCGAACTCCGGGCGATCGGCTATCCGGAACCAGGAAGGTCGCGCGAACGCATTTGCGTGTCGGCAACCGTCGACGTGCAACTGCCGGCCGCGTCCGCACAGGTTCTCGCGCTCGTGCTGCACGAACTCGCGACCAACGCACTGAAATACGGCGCCTTGCGGCACGAGGGGCAGGTATCGATCGGCTGGGATGTGCAGGGGAGCGGTGCGCGCGAACGCGTGAGGCTCGAATGGCAGGAGACGTGCCCCGTCTCCATCGCTCCGCCGTCGGCGGGCGGAGGCGGCTATGGGCGCGAACTGATCGAGCGGGCGCTTCCGTTCCAGTTCGGCGCGAAGACCGGCTACGATTTCAAACCCGATGGTGTCCATTGCACCATCGACCTGCCGCTCGACGCCGGCCCGCAAGCGCGATCCTGATCATGATCCGAGACGTCCTTCGCGGCCGGGTGGTCCTTGTCCTGGAAGATAGTTACTTCATCGCAGAGGATTTGTGCGCGGCGATCGAGCAGGCCGGCGGCCGCGTACTGGGCCCGGCCTCCCATGTGGAGGAAGCACTCGCGCTTCTCCTAAAACGCGATTACCCGGACGCAGCGATCCTCGACATCGATCTGAACGGCAGCCAGAGTTTCTCGGTCGCCGATGCGCTGGCCAAGCGGAAAGTGCCCATCCTGTTCGTCACCGGGCTCGATCTGCCGGCGCTCCCCCATGCGCACCGCAAGATTCCCGTTTGCCGCAAGCCGATGCGCGCGGCGGAAGTGGTCCGTGCCCTGACCCGCCTTCTCGCCTGACGTCGGATACGTTCCGTCCGCGACCTGCGGGGTGATCCTGATGGCCGCGGTACAGGGCTTCCCTAAGGTCTGGGCGGAGGCTCAGGAGGAAGCGATGCGAAATCGACGTGGGCGCGTACGTGCTGGGTGCCGCATCTGGGCGCTCTCCCTGGCGTCGGTGTTGGCATCGACAGCATTCGGTGCGCCCGGCGCCTTTGCGCAGCAGCAGCCCATCGCCGAGGTGCGGGACGAGCTGGAAACCCTTCCGCGCGCGAGATCCGCGACCGAGGAGCCAGAGCCGAAATCGAAAAAGGCGGACCTGCTGGTCGTGCCGATCCCGCTCACGAACCCGGCGCTCGGGACCGGTGCCATGCTGACGGGGGTGGTGTTCTACAATCCCAACGACGCCCCGCAGCCCTGGATTTCCGGCGTTGGGGTCATGGCGACCAGCACTGGCACCAAGGGGGCCGGCGCGTTCCACAGCATGTCGCTGGATCACGATCGCTTTCGCTTCCTGGTGTTCGCAGGCTATGCCGACGCGAAGCTGAAATTCTATGGCATCGGCGCCGATGCGGGCGCCCGGGGCGTGCACGTCGACCTGGAGGACAAGGGCCTGGGCGGCCTCGCCCAGGCGCAGGTCCGCCTCGCCAACCATCTCTACGGCGGGGTGCGGCTCGAATATCTGAACGTCGATTCGACCGCCGAGATCCCGCACCCCAACTATCCGGACCTGAACCTGCCGCCGCTGGAGCTCAAGAGCACGCTGGCGATGCTCGGGCCGTCGCTGACCTATGACAGCCGCAACAGTTCGCTCAATCCCAGCCGCGGCAGTTACGTGACGGCGTTCTGGACGTTCGGCAGCAAGTTCCTGGGCAGCGACTTCTCGCACGACAAACTGCAAGTCGGCGCCAACTTCTATGCCTCCGTCACCAAAACGACGGTCGCGGCTTTCCGCGGATCGACCTGCAGCGTGTCCAAGCGCGTGCCCTTCTACGACCTGTGCATGTACGGCCAGAGCGGCGATCTGCGCGGCTATGAGGCCGGGCGCTATCGCGACCGCTTCACCTGGGCGTTTCAGGGCGAGTTTCGCCAGAAGCTGTTCGGCAAGTTCGGCGCGGTGGCGTTCGGCGGGGTCGGGGGTGTGGCGCCGAGTGCGGACCAGATTGGCGACAGCAAGGTCCTCCCCTCGGTGGGCGCGGGCCTCCGCTACCAGGCGTCGAAGAGCAACAACGTCAACCTGCGCCTGGACTTCGCGGCCGGGATCGACGGCCACGCAGTCTATTTCGGTATCGGCGAGGCGTTCTGATCGCCGGCACGCCCGTGCCAGCGGCCACGGCTGAGGAGGAAGACCCACATGGAGCCTAAGCAGATGATCGGGTTGCTGGTGCAGGCCAGTCTGTTTCTGATGATCGCGGCAGTGGCGATGGAGAGCGACTGGCGATCCGTGCTTGCGCATCTGCGCCAGCCGGCACGCCTGTTGCGGGCCATCATCGCCGTGAACGTCGTGGTGCCGTTGCTGGCCTTCATCCTGGTGAAGATCATGGCGCTCGATCCGCCGGTCGCCGCCGGCCTGATCCTGATGTCGGTCTCGCCGCTCGCGCCGCTGGTGCCGGGCAACGCCCTCAAATCCGGTGCGGACCGATCGGACGTGCTGGCGCTGTACGCGGTGCTGATCGCACTGGCGATCTTCCTGGTCCCCTTGACGGTCGTGATCATCAACCCGTTCTTCGCGCATCATGCGAATGCCCCGGTCGCACTGATCGCGCGCATCGTGGTGGTGTCGGGCCTGCTGCCGATCGTCCTTGGGCTGGCGTTCGCGGCGCTGCTGCCGGCGCTCGCCCGGCGCGCAGCCCGGGTGCTGAAGATCCTGTCGAACCTGATCCTGCTCTTGTTCGTGCTGCTGCTGCTGTGGGCAGAGGGGCGCGAATTCCTGGAGCTGCTCGGCGATGGCACGATCATCGCCTTCGCGTGCACGGCTTTCGGCGCGTTGCTTGCCGGATATTGGCTCGGCGGCCCAGATCGCACGGGGCGGGCTACGCTGGGTATCACCGCGGCGATCCGCCACCCCGGCATGGCGATCGCGATCAGCCAGGCGAGCGGCGGCAGCACGCAGACGACGGTCGCGATCCTGCTGTTTCTTTTGAACAGCGCGGTGATCGTCGCCTTGTACCAAGCCTGGCTCCGACGGAGCGCGCCCGGCGCAATCTCACGCGAGGCCCCCTCCGGAGCAGCCGACTGACGTTATAGGGGTAAGTGCCGATCGGCGTGGGCGCGTTCGTCGGCCATTGTATCCTAGCGGGCGGACCAAGATCCTTGCGAACGCAGATCCCCCGCCCGCAATGTGCGTAAGCGCACCTGCCCCCCAGGGTGCGTGCCGCGTACCGCGGCGTGGCGGCAGATAGGGACAGCGATCTGCCGCCACGCCCTGCAACGAGCCATCGCTGGTCAGCGCATACCCGAAGCCTAGTGCAGGGCTCCCCGGCAACTCCGCGCGCGGTCTTCGCCTACTTCAGCAACAAAAAGAAACGCACGCGGATATCGTATAAGCTGCAGAACGGGTTAATGTTCGTTACACCATTATTATTACTTAATTCTGATTGACTTCGCGCAAATAGAAACGGAAAATACAAATAGAAAAAGATCGAGAATGGCCTGAACAACCGATTCCATTCTAACATGGAAGGATCTTTCGGCGATGAGCAGTCCGGTTCGGCGAGTCCTGATCGCAGATGATCATTACGCGGTGCGTCGGGGCGTCAGGAATCTGTTGGAGACGAGGCCTAACCTTTGTGTCGTCGCCGAGTCTCCGACAGGGCGGGCAGCTCTGGAAGATGCACGAGCAGTCAAGCCGGACATTGCAATCGTCGACTTTTCGATCCCGGAACTAAATGGCCTCGATCTCACCGTCGCCTTGAAGCTGGAACTTCCTCGCATCGAGATCATGGTCTACACCATGCATGATCGTGAGGATCTCGCGCTGGACGCATTGCGAGCTGGTGCACGCGGATATGTCCTCAAGTCCGATACGGAGAAACATCTGCTGGCTGCGGTCGACGCACTCTCGGTCCGGCGACCGTATTTCTCGGACGTGGTTTCGGAAACGCTCCTCGAACGATTTCTGAAGTCGTCGCCAGCTACCCAGGCTACTCTGACCCACCGGGAGCGCGAAGTGGTCCAGTTGATCGCCGAAGGTAAGATCAACAAGGAGATCGGCTTCATCCTGGATATCAGCGTGAAGACGGTCGAGACGCATCGCGCGTCTGCGATGCAGAAACTGAAGCTGCGCACCACTGCCGAGTTGGTCCGTTTCGCAGTTGCAACGACATCATCCAAGCCTGACGACCTGTCGGTTCTTCACTGCGGTTCACGCCGGGAAGCTCCCCGCCGCAAAGACGAAATCCTGCGCGCCACTGCGCGGTATCACAGCAGCGACGATGGTACCGGTGCCAGAGCGCCTTGCACGGATGCGGATCGTGCCGCCCAGTTCCGTGATCCGGCGGGCCATGCCCGGAATACCCACTCCGATCGACGGGCGATCCTGCCAGTCCGAGGGGAGCCCCTTGCCGTCGTCCTGGACGACCGCGAGCAGGCAGCACTCGCGACCGACGAGCCGCACGCGCACGCGACCCGCCCCGGCGTGCGCCTGCACGTTGCTCAGTGCCTCCTGGACGAGCCGGAAGACGGCGCTCTCGACGGCAGTTCCCCGGCGTCTGTCCAGCCCATAGATCTGCAGAGCGATCGCGAGATTGCTGCGCCGCGTCAGGCCTTCGCACAACCCATGCACTGCCGCATTCAAGCCGTGCTGCTGGAGATCCGGCGGGTGGAGCGCGTAGGTCATTCCGCGAACCACGCGATGATAGTTCGCCAGGAACTCACTCAGTTCGGCAGCCACCGCCGCGACGGCGGGATCCTTGTTGATCGACTGCAGACGCGCGATGGATAGGCTCAACGCGGCCAGATATTGGGCCGCGTTGTCGTGCAAGTCGCGCGCGACGCGTTGGCGCTCCTGCTCCTGCGCCCGGATGAGGTCGGCCTGGCTGCGCATCAGCAAGCGGCCCAGCCGCTGGCGTTCCTTGCGAAGCGCGAATATCTCGGTCGCCGGCAGCCATGTCAGCTTGAGGTACGGCACCCCGGCGATTTCCAGCCTGCCGAGGCACAATTGCTGCCGTTCCTCGCCCCCGTCCGGTGCAGTGTAAAGGTGGATCGACTCCGCGCGCTCCCCGGCAGCCACGGCGCGCATCGCCCCGAGCAGCGGAGCGAACTGTGCGGGATCGCGCTCCGCCAAAACCCTCATGCGTGCGAGGAGATCGTCGCCCGGGGCGACGTGCCCGAACAGGCGCGCACACGGATCGTGCGGGGACGTGCCGGGATCGCCGGTCAGCAGGCGCCAATTGAGGTCGGCAAGCGCAACGGGCGGATTGCGGAAGGGCGGTTGCTCGAGCGCCGGATCTTTCAGGACCGGGAGCGTCCGAAAGGCAAGCAGATCGGGGCCATCCCCCAACTTGGCAGGGGTTGAAGCCGCATTGCCGCCCCTCCTCTTTCGAGGCCACTCGCTGGTCATCGTCCGTTCCCCTGTTTTTTGAGCCTCCGGGAGCCCATCCGCCGGAAGCCAGTCGAACAGTTTTTCACCACATACTGAGCACTTAGCCGCCGGGAGGTTATCAGGGAAACCCCTGAGACGAGCGGCAGCGCCCTTTTGCCTTTAATCGCAGCGACGGACGCGGCCCGCTCCCCATCGGCACCGCAGCCACGCCAATAGAAATCCCGATTCCGCCCGCGTGGCCCGGCACCCCATCATCGGGCCGGGAGACGCAAATGGAAGCTTGGTTTCATGCCTTTGCAGCGGGCGTTTCGCTGCTGCTCGACGCGCTGGTGATCGTTTCCGTCTGTGCCGGGGCAGGAGTGGCGATCTACGGGACGCTGCGGTACGTGACGACGGGAGTGCACCCGACGGGAAACCGGCGCGGTATCTGGATGGGCTTTGCGCGCTGGCTGATGCTCGCGCTGGAGTTCGCGCTCGCCGCCGACCTCGTCGACACGGCGATCGCATCGGCCTGCGCTGGCGCTTCGCCGATTCGCGCTGGAAGAACCCCAGGGGCGACGTCGACCAGGTCGCCGCACCTCCGGAGGAGGAACTCGACAGCACCCTCTCGATGATTGGCCCGACGGTGAGCTACGACACGCGCGACAGCGCGCTGCAGCCGCATTCCGGGACCTATGCCGCGGCGACTTGGCTTGTCGGAGCGGGGTTTCTCGGCAACAGCTTCGGCCACACGCGGTTACAGGTCCTGGGCAACTGGTATGTGCCCATGCGGAAGACGACCGTGCTCGCGACGCGGGTGGCGACCTGCGCGGTCACCGGTCACGTGCCCTTCAACAATCTTTGCGACTTCGGCTCGGGTGCCGATCTGCGCGGTTACGAGAGCGGGCGCTACCGCGACCGGGCGAGCTGGGCGGCGCAGGCAGAGGTTCGCCAGCATCTGGGAGGACGGTTCGGTGGAGTCGCCTTCTTTGGCGTGGGCGGGATCGCCCCCTCCTTTGGCCATGTGCTCGATGACAGCACGCTGCTGCCCAGCGCCGGACTTGGCGTGCGCTACCAGCCGTTTCGAAAGAACGACGTCAACCTGCGCCTCGATGTCGCGGTAGGCTGGCACGGGCCGGGCCTGTACCTGGGCATCGCCGAGGCATTCTGATCGAGAAGCGTTCAGAAGCGAACGCTGGCGGACACGACCGTGCGATCGCCGCCCTTGCCGAACACCTGCTCCGCCTGAAGATTCCAGCGCCTGGCGAACTCGAAGTTGGCGCCGACCAGCCCCGACCACTTCCACGGGTTGTGCAAGCTTGTGCGATACCGCAGCGTGAGCGGGGCGCCGGCGGGATCCCGCACCTCGCCGGAGAGGCTACCCTCGACCGTGGTGTCGAGGTCGACGTAGTTGACGCCCCCATAGAGTGCCAGCCGCGAATTGGAGGGGAGCTTCAGCCGGGGGCCGACCCGCAAGCCGGCGTCGGTGCTGGTGATGTCCGAACGATCGCGGCTGGACATGCTCAACGTGCGGGACGCCAGCAACGCGGCGAACCAGTCCTCGGCGCCATAGCTGACCATTCCGCCGAAGGTGAGGGTGGTGTTGTCGATCTCGGCGTGAAAGCGCAGGTCGCGGCTGCAGTCCGCCGGCGGCCGGCACAAAACCGGCGGCAACAGCCCGGTCAGGTCGATGTTGACGGCAATGTCCATTCCCCCGTTCGTCCGGCCGATGCTCGCGAACAGGTTGAGGTACGGAAACAGCCACACGTCCGCCTTGAACTCGACGACATGATTGTGCGCCTTGATCTGATCGGTGGTGACAAAGGGAACGGGCGTCAACGTCCGGCCGGCCACGCCAGCTGGCGTCCCTATCGCCACCGCCAGATCGCCGGCGTCCAGCTTCTGGTGATTGCCCACCAGGAGGATGCTCAGACCCGCGGTGCGCGGCAGTTCATATCCCCGCGCGAGGGCGCGATCCCGGCCGAAGGGAAGGCGAAGCCCCTTGGAGACGGGCTCCGGAGGCGGAACCGGGGCATCGCTCGCGGGCGCGGCGGGAACAACCGATTGCTCCGCGTCTGGCGGGGTCGGACCGCCTTCCGGCGCCGCTGCAACCTCCTGAACCGGCGTCGGCGGAACCACCAAGGAAACCCAGGCGGTGTCGTCGAGGGCGATCACGGCCGAAGTACCTGTGGAGCGATCCCATCCTTCCACATGCCCACGCCCTCTCCGCGATCGAGGCCAAACTACCGAGTGCGGCATGCCGCACGAGCCTGGGCCCTGCCGCCGCGAAGGGTGGGCTGGTCCGGGAATGATCCCGAACCAGCCCAGCCTCCCCCTTTTCTGTCTCCACCGGGATGAGCAGCGCCTGGCAAAGGAATGCAGCTGCGCGGGGAGCGGAGACATGACGAGATTGGGCCGCCGAACGGGCGATCTGGATCGGGGGTTCTACCGTGAAGCTCGGGCGGGAAGTCCGGACCGCGCACCGGATGCGCTCGCATCCGCGAACTAGGGAGCGGTGGGCAACGAATCTGCGCCATCTCCCGGTGCGAAGGCGGCGACGCAGGTGACAAGCCACGAGCGTGCGTTTTGCACAGCGTAGATGGAGAATCTCCCATGACCCCGCATATCCGGTCACACCGCAGCCTGTTCGTCGTCGTGGTTGCCGCATCCGCGATGCCGGCGCTCGCACAGAACCCGCCGCCGCGCCCCGATCCCGCGGCGATGTTCGCCAAGATGGACACCAACAAGGACGGGCGCGTCAGCCGCGCAGAGTATGTGGCAGCGCGATCGCAGCGATTCGACCAGCTCGACCATGATCGCGACGGCGTGGTGACCCGATCCGACTTTCCGCGCGCGGCAGGGAACCCGCAGGCCTCTGCGCGGCTGGACACGCTGCTCGGAGAGGCGGATCGCAACGGCGATGGCAAGGTCACGCGAGCGGAATTGAAAAAGGCGCCGGCACCGGGCTTCGACCGGGTGGACGCCGATCGCGACGGGTATGTCACCCGTGCCGAAATGGACGCGGCGCGTCCTCAGCGCCGTTGAGCCGCAAAAGGGGCCCGCAGGGATGCGGGCCCCAGGAGGTACCTCAGGGGGCGGTGACGATCACGTACGAGACGCCCGAGGACAGATACTGCGGCCGGTACCAGACGTTGTTGCACGAGAAGTAGGTGACGTTGCTGCGAATGACCTTGGGGCAGTTCGGCGGCAGCGCATAGACGACCGTACCGGGTGCGTTGGACGTGTCGACCACCACCACGTCGGGCTGCGTGGCCGAGGAAACCACCGCCGCGGTCGTGCCGGCGATCACCGCACCGGCAGCGAGATCCCAGAACGGATCATCGTCCCAGCCCCATCCCCAGCCCCATCCAGGCGGCGGCGGTGGGGGCGGCGGCAGCGGCCGCGGCGGTGGCGGCGGCGGAGGGCCAGGGTGCGGACCCGGTCCCGGCCCGGGCCCGGGATGGGGGGCTGGTCCAGGTCCAGGTCCCGGGTGCGGGCCCGGTCCAGGATGTGGGCCGGGACCCGGATTGGGGCCGGGGTGCGGCCCGGGATTGGGACCGGGATGCGGTCCCGGGGGCGGCCCGCCAGCGGGACGGGCGCCACCGCCAGCCGGGCGCGGCGGGGTAGCGGTATGGATCTTGCCGCTGCCGGGTCCGCGGACGTTGGTGGGTACGCGCGCATGCATGCTCCCGCCCCGCATGTGGAAGCCGCCGCCGCCGAAACGGCGCTGTGCCTCCGCCTCGATCGACCCTGCCACGAGCGCGAAGGCGGTGCAGGCGCTTATCAGGAAAGTGGATTGCCGCATGCTACTTCTCCTGGCTGTCGAGACGCGCCATCTGGATGCTGCTGGCGCCGCTGGGAGGCTTGAACGCGAAGGTCGACGGTGCGAACCGGGTGTTGGTGTTCCAGGTCAGCTCCGCCGTGAAGGACGGGTGGATCGGATCTTCGCGGTTGATGATCGCAATCTTCATCGGCAGCGGCCGTGACCCCCGCGCGATCCACAGCTGGAAGTCGAGATCGTCCCCGCGATATGCGAACTGGTCGGTGTCGACGCCGCCGATCTTGGCATAGCCGACGCGTACCGCCGAGCGCACATCCTCGGTGGGCGTACCGGCATCCGCCCAATAGAAGATGTCCGAGAGCGGCAGGGCGATGCCATAGTCTTCGTAGATGGCATCGATCAGGTCGCCGATGGTCGGCGGCGCGTCGACGGCGGCATAAAAGCCCTGGCGCGGGACGTTCACCGTGAACTTGCGCCCGTCATAGTAGAACTGGCGGTACTGTCGATCGGAGCGCAATTCGATGAAGAACGCGTTCGGACGCTGCACGCGATAGGTGTTCTCGAGACCGAGGCTCACCTTGAGATCGGTGTTCTCCATGTTGGTCTCGATCGTCGCCTTGCTGCGCAATTCGAACGAGTTGAGGGTCTTCAGATAATTCCCCATCGATCGAAGCGCCTGGATCGCCACGGGATCGACGGTGGTGGCGGCCGTCCCGGCCACACCTGCTTGCGGCGCGCTCTGGGCATATGCCGGCGAACCGATCAGAACGGCTGCGGCCAAGCCCAGCTTCCATCGCACTTGTCGATACATCGTGCATCTCCATTGCTTGTTGACCTTGAAAGAATTGTCCCGGGGCCTTGGCTCTCCAATCAGGGGAAACCCGCTGAATCTTTCGGGACTTGGCCGGGCGACGTCTCTAGGACGCGGCGCGGCAAGTACCGGCCGGGGGCGGGGGCGCGCGTGTCGCCTCGGCCTGGGCGGCCAGGATGTCGCGGCGGAAGCCGGGATCGCCGTGGAGTCGCGCTACCGTGGCGGCCGCGATCGTCCGACCTGCCTCCACGTCGCTTTCCCAGTGCGCGTTGCAGACCAGGCGGCTTTCGCCGAAGTCGCGACCGCGCGCGAGAATGGCGTCGGCTTGGTGCGGCATGATCTCGGTAAAGATCAGCGCCCAGCCCCAGCCGATCGCGCTGTGTCCGGAAGGGTAGGAGCCGTCGGTACGCAGCGCCGCCTCATCCTTGGGGAAGCAGGTCGCGCCCGCATGGGCGACGAACGGCCGCGTCCGGCGATAGTGGTTCTTGGCCTTGTAGGTCGAAAGGCCGATGTCGATCATCGACTTCTGGAGCAGCCGGTAGAGCACCGGGGTCCGCTTGGGATCGGGAGCGAATCCTGCCGCGCAGTCGAAGGTCTGTGTCAGATGTCCGAAGGTCAGGTCCGCGTCCTGCGCCGCCTGCGTCCAGCGACTGCTTCCCGGCGGCAGGGACATGGCCTTGCTGACCGCTTCGTCCCGGGCAAAGCCCGCGGAGTTCGGCGGCGGCGGGGGCGGCAGCAGCGCCAGGCTGTCGGGAAGTTCCGAGGGCGCAAGATAGCCCTGCGGGGTCGCATGGGCGCCTTGCAGCGACGGCGGTATCGACGGCGGCGCGTCCTGTGAGACAGCGCCGCTCGACAAGAGAAGCAACGTGCCGGCGAGGGCGGCGGCACGCGCCGCCCGACGCCCGGCGGTTCGGTGGAAAGGCGCCATCGCAACCTCCGAATTCCGGTTCGAAATGCCGCCCGTCCTTGAGCGGTGCGGCGGGTGCGGGCTCCGCCGGAGAGGAAGCGGAGCCCGCGTGATGATGCGCCGCGTCAGCTGGCGCCGGCGTTCGCGTCGGCCATCTTTGCGATCGCATCGTCAATCGTGAAGCTGTTCGGCCGCTGCACGGGCGGGAACTCTCGGAACGTTTCCGCGAACTTCTTCGCAGCGAGTTGTGCGATGAAGATGAAATAGTCGTTGTGCAGGAACCAGTGGTAATAGGTGTTCGACGTTATGTCGGCATATTCGTACGGGTCGGTGCGCAGGTTGAAGACCTTCGGCAGCCGCAGCCGGGTGAAAGGCTCGGCCCACACCCGCATCGTGCCGGCGACACGCTGCTCCATGAAGACGATTTTCCAATTGTCGTAGCGCATCCCGAGAATGTCGCCATCGTCGCTGATGTAGAAGAAGAACTCGCGTGGACTCTTCTCCTCCTCCCCGGTGATATAGCCGAGCAGGCTCATGCCATCGATGTGGTTCTTGTAGGTGCGCCCGATCGCGTCATAGCCGCTCTTCAGCTTCTCAACGACGTCCGGGGCTCCGGCCATCTCGAGAAACGTCGGAAGCCAGTCGTGATGCTGGACGATGCCGTTGGCGATCGATCCGGGCGCGATCTTGCCCGGCCACCGCACGAGCAAGGGCACGCGGAAGGCGCCTTCCCAATTGGTGTTCTTTTCGCTGCGGAACGGCGTCATGCCGCCGTCCGGCCAGGTGTTGCGATGCGGGCCGTTGTCGGTCGAATATTGCACGAACGTGTCGTCGGCGATGCCGAGCTCGTCGAGGAAGGCGAGCACCTCCCCGATCAGCTTGTCGTGATCGACCATGGTGTCGTGATAGTCGGATTGCCAGCGGCCCGCCTGTCCCTTGCTCTCGGGCTTGGGGTGGGTGAACAGGTGCATGTGGGTGGTGTTGAGCCACAGGAAGAACGGCTGGTCGTCGTTGGCGGCCCGCTTGATGAAATCCTTGGCGGCCGCGGCGAATTCGTCGTCGACGGTCTCCATCCGCTTCTTGGTCAGCGGGCCCGTGTCCTCGATCCGCTGCTTGCCGACGCGGCCCCAGCGCTCGTGCTCGGTACCATCGTCGGTATCGGTGGCCCAGCTATGGATGACGCCGCGCGGGGCGAACGCCTCGTGGAAGCGCGGATCCTTCGGATAATCCGTCATCTCCGGCTCTTCCTCGGCGTTGAGGTGGTAGAGGTTGCCGAAGAACTCGTCGAAGCCATGGTTCGTGGGCAGCATGTGGTTGAGGTCGCCCAGGTGGTTCTTGCCGAACTGGCCGGTGGCATAGCCCTGCTCCTTGAGGAGCGCGGCGATGGTCGCCGTCTTTTCGTTCATGCCGATCGGCGCGGCGGGGATGCCGACCTTGGAGAGGCCGGTGCGCAGCACGCTCTGCCCGGTGATGAAGGACGAGCGCCCGGCCGTGCAGCTCTGCTCGCCATAGCTGTCCGTGAACATCATGCCCTCTCGGGCGAGCCGGTCGATGTTGGGCGTCTGATAGCCCATCAGCCCGTGACTGTAGCAACTCAGATTGCTGATGCCGATGTCGTCGCCCCAGATCACAAGGATGTTTGGTTTGCCTTTGGGCATGATCGGACTCCTTCTTGCCGTTGCGCCGGAAGGGTGCCGAGTCCCGAGACCGGCTGGCATCAGGGGTTTCCCGCGGACCAGCATCGGTCGAGTCCCGGGGCGGCGGTCTGCGCGCCACCGGCGCTGCGCGCAGCCTAGCAGCGGCCCGCTGCGAAGCCGCAGGGACTTGGTCTTGAGCAGTTGTTGAGAAGGGACGACGCGCCCTGCGCCGGCACGCGGCGATCAGCGAGTCGAGGAGGTCAGCGGCGAGTCGCTGACGCCATCATTCGGGGAACAGGAAGGTCAGGGTCAACCGCAGTCCCCAGTCGGGCCCGCCGCTCGGCCGCTCGGCATAATATTTGCCGCTCATCGAGATCTGCATGGGCTGCCGGCCGATGCGGATCAGCTGGCCCAGCGTGATGTCGATCGGCACGGTCCACTGCTTCTGCTTCCAGTTGTAGCTCGCCTCGGTGTTCGCACCGATGCTCATGCCGTTGTGAAACGTCTGTGTCACAAACGGCTGCAGCAAGGTGGCGCTGACGCCCGGCCGGTCATCCTTGCCCGCATAGGACCAGAGATGGTTGGCGAGCATGCCGAGCGTGGTCCCCTTGGGCGTCTGTTTAACCACAAGGGCGGTCGGGCCTGCCGACCACTTCCCGCTGCCGAATTCCTTGTTCCCGATCGGCCAGACGACAGCCGGTCCGGCGGCGATCGTGATGCCGTTGATCTGGGGCTTGAAGAAAAAGCTCTGCGTGATGTCGCCGAAGCCGTTCGTGCCGCGCCCGTCCGAGACGGTTCGTTCCTGCGCGATGAACGGCAGGATCGTGCGCGTGATCAGGCTCAGTTCCGAGTTCAACCGGACGGGGATGACCGGCTGGATGTTGAGCGTATAGCGGTTCGCGTCGGCGGGGCCGAAGCAGCAATCGAGATTGCTCTGCAACGGCACGCTGATCAGTTCCGCCACCGGGTTCGCAACCTGTTGCGCCAGATTGGCATCACTCCCCGGCGTGCCGACACCCTGCGCTGCCGGTGCCGGTGCCGGTGCCAGCGCACCCTGCTCCACGGGCGGATCCTCGGGACCGGCGGACGTCGGGTCCGCCATCAGGAGTACGGCACCGATTGCGCTGAAAAGGGTCATGGCGGCCTCCCTGGCTGATGGGCCATCGTCGCCACGGACCCGCAGGCCAGCCATCGGGATCAACCCGCTGGCAGGGCAGGGCACAAGCCGGAGCGATCGTCCTCAAGCCGGGGTTCTGGCGCTCGCGCCGCTCGGGAGTTGTCCCGATGGGCTTGCCGCGACCGCTCGGCGATTCTTGCCCCCGACAGCAATGGGGAAAGCGATGGCCGAAGATTCTCATCTCCAGCGCCCGGCGCCCATGGCCCTGCCGCCGCTACCGCCCGTTCCGGACACCGCTGGCCAGGAAACCGGTGCGGCATCGGTCGAGCTTTCCCGCTTCCGCAGCGAGCTTTCCGAACTCCGCAGCCGCATGTCGGAACACCGCACCGACCTTTCGGAGTTCCGGACCAGCCTTTCCCAGCACCGTACCGATCTTTCGGAGCACCGTACCGATCTGTCCGGCGAACGTACCGAGATGTCGATGCGCCGGACCGGCATGTCGATCCAGCGCACCAGGATGAGCGCGGATCGGACGCTGATGTCGGTGCAGCGGACGTCGCTTTCGCTGATCGGCTTTGGTTTCACGCTGTACCAGACGTTCGACAAACTGCACGACATGGGCACGATCCGCAGTTCGGCAGCGCCTCGGAATTTTGGCGCAGCCTTGATCGTCCTCGGCATCCTGCTGCTGGTCGGCGGCATCTCGCGTCACCTGCAGTTCGCGTTCCAGTTGCGCCACGTCCGGGCCGAACTGAAGGAGGCAGGGCTCGTCCACGGAGAGATGGACTATCCGGTCTCCCTCACGCTCATCACCAGCATCCTGCTGCTCGCGATCGGCGTTCTCGCGATCACGGGCATCGTGTTCCACATCGAGGTATTCGGCGCATGACCGAGACGCGTTTCGAAGCAGATGGTCGCGGCAACTCCCACCCGGATATGGTCTGGATCGGCGGGGGCGCGTTCACCATGGGTTCGGACCATCATTATCCCGAGGAGCGCCCCAGCCGGCGCGCGTCGGTGAGCGGCTTCTGGATCGACCGTGCGCCGGTGACGAACCGGCAGTTCGCCGCCTTCGTCGCTGCGACGGGACATCGCACGATGGCCGAAACGCCGCCGGATGCGGCCGACTACCCCGGCGCGCTTCCCGAGATGCTGGTGGCTGCGTCGCTCGTGTTCGCACCGCCTGCGGGCGCGATCGATCCGCGAGGTCCTTCGTCGCAATGGTGGAGCTTCGTTCCCGGCGCGGATTGGCGGCACCCGACGGGTCCCGACAGCACGATCGAGGGGCTGGAGGACCATCCGGTGGTTCACGTCGCGCTTGCGGACGTGGAGGCCTATGCCGCCTGGGCGGGATTGTCCCTGCCGAACGAGGTCGAGTGGGAGTTTGCCGCGCGCGGCGGCCTCGAGAGCGCCGAGTTCGCCTGGGGCAATGCGCTGCTGGTGGACGGCGCCCACATGGCCAACACCTGGCAGGGCGAGTTCCCGCACCGCAACCTCGCGCTGGACGGATGGGAGCGGACCTCGCCGGTGGGCAGCTTCCCGGCCAACGGCTATGGCCTGGTGGATATGATCGGCAATGTCTGGGAGTGGACGGCCGACTGGTGGAGCACGCCGGGCGCCATGCGCGGAAGTTGCTGCGGCGCGTCCCTGCAAGACAAGGTCAAGGCCAGCGCCGATCCCGGCGATGCCGCCCGGATCGCCCGCAAGGTGCTGAAGGGCGGATCGCACCTGTGTGCGCCCAACTATTGCCGACGCTATCGGCCGGCGGCGCGCCATGCGCATCCGATCGACACGTCCACGTCGCACGTCGGCTTCCGCTGCGTGCGGCGCCCCTGACGCGGGTGCCGCTCACTCCTTTGCGGGCATCTTCATGTGCAACGGCAGGCTGAGGCTCAGCATGAAGTTCGTGCCTTCGACGCGGTTCTTGGCATCGAACTCCTGCAGGACCTGCAGCCGGATCGTCGCGGGGCTGCGTCCGAGCACGGTGTCATACGCCAGCGTCCCACCCGCCGCGAGCACGCGTCCTCGATAGGCGCCCAGCTTCGCGCCCGCGCCGGTGTCATCGCTCACCTGCTGGAAGTAATAGCCCTGGGCACCCAGCGAGAACTTCGAGGAGAGCTTTTTCTCCGCTGCCAGCTCCGCGTGGAAGTCGTTGCCGGAATTATAGTCGGTGTCTTCGTTGTGACCGTTGAATGTGAAGCCGACCTTGCCGCTGACGTCCCAGCCGGTCTTCGGGTCGAGCCACGTCGCGGCGACGGAAACGTCCCCGGCCCAGCGGTGGAAGGCGATGTTGGCAAGCCTGCCGACCCGATAATGCCCCACCGGAACGTTGAGCATGCCGCTGACGGCGTAATGCATGTTGCCGCTTTTCCAGCCCATCATCGCCGTGGCGATCGGATCTCCGACCATCAGTGCGGAGTCATGGGTGCGGACGCCGAGCTGGCGCCCGCGGGGTCCGGTGAGCACGGCAGAGGCATCGATCATCGGTGCGCCGACCGGCAGCGTGCCGCCGACCGTCAGGGTGCCGCCGAGCACGTTCGTGCTCGGGACCCAGAGCAGCGTCGTGAAGTTGGCGGCCACCGTCGAATCGACGTCCGCCACGACGTTGCCCCCGATGGTGAGGTCCCGGCTGGCATGCGAGCTGGCATCATAGACCATGACGATATTGTCCAGGTACACGCCCGGCAGCGGCGGCGAGACCGCCGCGCCTGGCCCGCCCGACCCCAGCAGATAGAGACTTGCGCCGTTTTCGTCGGCCATCGCGGGCACTGCTCCTAGCGGGAGCACCGCGGCCGCGATCAGGAACAGGCAGCTATTCTGGTGCAAAGGATCACGCGGCATGACACTCACCCCTATTGCGGACCCCTAGTCGGTATCGACCTTCCTGAGCCGCCAGCATCGGGACATCCCCGAGACGGGGCGGGGGGAACTCCCCCCGGTTCGCCTCGGGATCGTTCTCCGGAGCGCGTTTGCGCATGGGTCCGGGGAATCGCCGATCGCGAGACCCGGCCACCGCGGCGCATTCTCCGGCCCGTGGAGGAGGCGGCGCGGTGTCCTTGGATCGGGTCGGTGGCGGGCAGCGGGTGCGTTCCGGTCCCGGCGCGACGTTCCGCCCGAGCTCGCGCTCCGGCCGGGCAGTGCGGCTGGGATTGCTGCTCTCGTGTTTGCCGCTGGCGTGGACCGGCGCGCCTGCCGCACATGCGCAGGAGGCGGAAACCAGCGCTCCCGAGCCGGCGCCGCACCATCCCCTTTCCCTGACCGGGTCGATGCGCGTGCGCTACGAAGCGTTGCGTGGCCAGGCCCATGCCGGGTTTCCGGACACGGACTCGCTGCTCAGCATCCGGACCACGGTGCTGCTCGCCTATGCCCAGGACCGGCTGCGCGCCGGCGTCGAACTCCAGGACAGCCGCGGCTATTTCGGAAAGCGGGGCGGCGAAGTGAGCGCGAACGACGTGAACGCGTTCGAATGGATCCAGGCCTATGCCGGGCTGACGGTGGGCAGCGAAGGCCTCGTCCGGATCGGCCGGGTCAAGTTCGACGTCGGATCTCGGCGGCTCGTCGCGGCGCATGATTACCGGAACACGGCAAGTGCCTTCACCGGCCTGGTCGCGACTCTCCCGGCGAGTGGCGGCACGGCGACGCTGTTCTACACGCTGCCGCAACAGCACCGCCCCGACGACCAGGATGCGGTGCTCGCCAACCGGGTGCAATGGGATCATGAGGGGTTCGATCTGCAGTTCTGGGGCACGCACCTGGCCGGGGTCCCGATCGGCTCGGGCACGCTGGACATCGGCTATTTCGGGCTGAACGAGCGGGACACGCCGGACAGGCCCACCCGCAATCGCAAGCTGCACAGCCTGGACCTGCGGCTGGCCGATGCGCCGGGGCGGGACGGGGCCGATTTCGAACTGGAGGCAGTGTACCAGTTCGGCTCGATCCGCGCCGACACGACCGCCGATGCCGCCGAGTTGCCGGTCTCCGCCTGGTTCGTGCACGCGGCCGCCGGCTATCGATTCCCCGGCGCCCCTCATGCACGGGTCTCCCTGACCTATGATCAGGCGAGCGGCGACGGATCGGGCGGGCGCTACGGCCGGTTCGACACGCTGTTCGGGGCCCGGCGGTCGGACCTCGGGCCAGGCGCGATCTATGGTGCGGTCGGGCGGGCGAACATCTTAACGCCGTCGGTCCGCCTGGAGGTGACGCCGAACCAGCGGCTCGACGGCTTCCTCGCCTATCGGGCGATGTGGCTTGATTCCCGCACGGACAGCTTTTCCACCACGGCGGTGCGCGACGCCTCCGGCGGATCGGGGCGCTTTGCCGGGCACCAGGTGGAGGGGCGGGTCCGCTGGTGGCTGCTGCCTCACCGGGCGCAGCTCGAGTTGAATGCGGCCTGGCTAAAGAAAGGGCGCTTCCTCAAGGAAGCGCCCAATGCTCCGTCGACGGGGGATACGCTCTATGGCGCGGTGTCGCTGTCGATCCCCTTCGGCAGCGTCGTTCAGAAGCGGTAGCCGAGGCCGACGACGATCTGGTTCCGGTCGACGTCGAGGTCGTAGCCCCGGACGTCCCCATAGTTCGAATAGCGATACTCGCCCTTGCCATAGAAGCCTTGCGAGAAGCGGTACTCCAGGCCCAGGCCTGCCCGGAAGCCGTCGCTGTCCGCCGCATCGTCGATGGTGTTCTGGCCCGGCACGCTCGGGATGTAGGTGCTCTCGATGCGCAGGTTGGTGTAGCCTGCCTTCACATAGCCGAGGAATTGCGGGGTAAAGGCGTAGCCCAGCCGTGCGCCGATATAGATGTCGCGATCCGCTTCCACGCGAAAGAGATCGGACGGAGTCATGTAGCTCCTGACCGTCGACGAGGTGCCGGCGCCGGTGAGTTCCAGCTCGGCACCGACGACGATGTTCTGCATCTGGTAGTCGTAGCCGATCGCACCGCCGAACACGAAGTCGTCCTCGGAATCGGATTCGCCGTGTCCGGCGCTGAAATTGTCCCAGCCCGCGATTGCCTCGACCCTGGGGCCCGTGAAACTCCCGTCCTCTTGGGCAGACGCCGGAGCGGCAAACCCGGCCGCGACGAGAAAGATGGTCGCCGTACTCAGAACACGCATCGAACTTCCCTTTCTGCTTGCCGCGTCTAGGTTGCGCATGCGCAGTGGCATCAACATCGGCCAAAACCCGCAAAGCGGACGCGATCACGCCCTATTCCCGTCCCGGCGCAGCGCCGCGCCCGTGAGAGGGGGATCGAAGCGGGCGTGGAGAGACGCTAATCCAGGCGCATGAGCAGGACCGAGTCAGCCTCGACCGCCGATCCCTCGACGCAGCGGGCAGAGGGCGTGGCCGCATCGCTGGGCGTGGATCCGGAGTCTGGTCTGTCGGCCGGGGAAGCGGCCCGGCGCTTGGCCGACCATGGTCCCAATGCGCTTCGAACAACCGCTGGCCCCTCGCTCTGGCGCCGGATCGCCGCGCAGTTCCGGGATCCGCTCGTCTATCTGCTGCTCGGCGCCAGCGCGGTCGCGTTCCTCGCCTGGTGGTTCGAGCATGAGGGCGGTTGGCCCATCGACACCATCGTCATCCTGGCGGTGCTGCTGGTCAACGCGGCCCTCGGCTTTGCCCAGGAGAACAAGGCCGCGGATGCGGTCGCCGCCCTGGGGCGGATGACGCAAGTGACGTCGTCGGTGCTGCGGGCGGGCGAGCGCCATCGGATCCCGAGCATCAAACTGGTTCCCGGCGACATCCTGCTGCTGGAGGAAGGCGACTCCGTCGGCGCGGACGCGCGCCTGATCGCCGCTGCGGCGCTTCGCGTCCAGGAAGCGTCGCTGACGGGAGAAAGCGAACCCGTATCAAAGAGCCCGGACCCGCTCGCCGCGGCCGCGCCGCTCGCGGATCGCACGTCGATGGTCTTCAAGGGCACCGCCGTGGCGCAGGGAACGGGGCGGGCCGTCGTCACCGCCACGGGAATGGACACGCAGATGGGGGCGATCGCCACGCTGCTCGACGCGACCGAGGAGAGCACGACGCCCCTGGAGCAGGAGGTCGCCCGCATCGGCCGCATGCTCGGCCTCGCCGTGGTCGTCATCGCCTTGATCGTGATCGCGTCGGTATTCGCCGTGTCCGACGTCGCCACCTTCAGCGGTGTCGTCGCGGTGCTGCTCCTCGGCGTTTCCCTCGCGGTCGCGGCGGTGCCCGAAGGGCTGCCGGCGATCCTCTCGCTGGTGCTGGCGCTCGGGGTCCAGCGCATGGCAGCGCGCAAGGCGGTGGTGAAGCGGCTTTCGTCGGTGGAGACGCTGGGCGCCGCCACGGTCATTTGCTCCGACAAGACCGGGACGCTCACCCGTTCGCAGATGACGATCCAGCGGATCGCCACCGCGTCCGGCGACAGCCGCGTGGCAGGCGTCGGCTATGTCCCGGAGGGCGCCATCACCGCCCCGGGCGAAGCCGCAATCGCAGGCGCGCTGAAGGCGGAGCTCGTCGTGGTGCTGAGCGGCGGCAGCCTGGCGAGCAACGCCGGCCTGCATCAGACGCCGAACGGCGTGTGGGAGATCGAGGGCGATCCGACCGAAGCCGCCTTCCTGGTCGCCGAGAAGAAGCTGGGCGCGGACCGGCGGCGCCAGACGCGCTTCGAGCGGGTCGCGGAGCTTCCCTTCACGTCCGAACGCAAGATGATGTCCACGATCGCCCGCGACATGGAGCATGGCGGCGAACTGGTGCTCGTCGCCAAGGGGGCGCCCGATGTGCTGATGCAGCGCTGCACCCGCGTGCGCGTCGGCATGGAGGTACTTCCCTTCGACGCAGGCCATCGCGCCCGCGCCGCGGGTGAGGTCGAGCGGCTCTCCGGCGAGGCGCTGCGCACGCTGGCGGTGGCCTATCGTCCGCTGGCGAAGGGGGAGGAACGGTCCCTCGATCCGGCTCTGGAACGCGATCTGATCTTCGTCGGGACCGTCGGCATCATCGATCCGCCGCGCGAAGAGGCGGCGGTCGCGATCGCCGAGGCGCACCGCGCCGGTATCCGGGTGATGATGATCACCGGCGACCATCCCCGAACCGCAGCCCGCATCGCCGCACTGCTGGGCATCGCGCCGGCGGATGCTCCCGTGCTGACGGGCACCGATCTGGAGGCGCTGGACGAGGCCGGACTCGCCAAGGCCGTGCGCGAGACCTCGGTCTATGCCCGTGTCGCCCCGGTCCACAAGCTGCGGATCGTGGACGCGCTCCAGGCGAACGGGGAGGTCGTGGCGATGACAGGCGACGGGGTCAACGATGCGCCCGCGCTCAAGTCCGCCGACATCGGCATCGCGATGGGCGTTACCGGTACCGAGGTGACCAAGGAAGCGGCCAAGATGATCCTGGCCGACGACAATTTCGCGACCATCGTCGTCGCCGTGCGCGAGGGGCGCGCGATCTTCGACAACATCCGCAAGTTCCTGCGATACCTCCTGTCCTCGAACATGGGCGAGGTGCTTACCGTCTTCCTGGGCGTGATCGCGGCCGGGTTCATCGGATTGAACGAGGCCGGCGATGGCAAGACACTGGTCGCGCCGCTGCTTGCGACGCAGATCCTGTGGATCAACCTCATCACCGATTCAGGTCCCGCCCTGGCGATGGGAGTCGATCCGGAGACGGAGGACGTGATGACCCGCCCGCCGCGGCGGTCCGGAGAGCCCGCGATCGACGCCGCCATGTGGCGCGGTGTCCTGGAAATGGGCCTGGTGATGGCGATCGCCACGCTCCTCACCATCGACCTGTTCCTGCCCGGCGGGCTGTTCGAGGGAGGCCATGCGCTCGAATATGCGCGAACGGCGGGCTTCACGGTCCTGGTGTTCGCCCAGTTGTTCAACTGCTTCAGCGCCCGCTCAGAAACAGCCAGCGCCTTCCGCCACCTATTTGCCAATCACTGGCTGTGGGGCGCGGTGATCCTCTCGGCGCTGCTGCAGGTCGCGGTCGTCCATCTGCCCCTTCTCAACACCGCGTTCGGCACCACCCCGCTCACCGGTGCCGACTGGCTGCTGTGCCTGGGCATGGGAAGCGCGGTGCTGTGGTTCGCCGAGGCGCGCAAATGGCTGCTTCGGCGGATGGCGGCGGTTCCGGCGAGCGCTTGATCCGGCTGTATTCCGGACATCTATCGGTATCCTGCCGAATGTCCGACAAATATTTCGTATGATTAAAGCTGCGAAGCCAAGTTCAAGAAAACTGCTCCCGCTGGTCTTGAAAGCGCTTGTGAAAGCCGAAGAACTGGCGTTACGATAGCGGTCACATAGCCGGCGTACGACCGGAAAAGCATACGCGGTCAGCGACCGCGACTAGGGAGGGGATGATGATGAAGGCCAAGGGTCTTGCGTCGGCGCTCGCGCGCTCGGCTTCCGGCATGGCGCTCGCCACGTGTCTGACGGTCTCGGGGGCTGCCTTTGCGCAGACGCAAAGCGGCGCGGAAGCGACCAATGCGCAGCCGACCACGGCTCCGGGCACGACGGCAGATCCGGCGGGCGACGCCGGCCAGCTGACGTCGCCGCAGGCGGCGCCCACGTCGGAGGCCGCGTCGACCGATCAGGACTCGACCGGCAGCGACATCGTCGTCACCGGCATCCGCGCCAGCCTTGAGCGCTCCATCGCCATCAAGCGCAACTCGACCGGCATCGTCGATGCGATCTCGGCCGAGGACATCGGCAAGTTCCCGGACACCAACCTCGCCGAGTCGCTCCAGCGCATCACCGGCGTGTCGATCAACCGCACCAACGGCGAAGGCTCCCAGGTCACGGTGCGCGGCTTCGGGCCAAGCTACAATCTGGTGACCCTGAACGGGCGCCAGCTCGCCACTGCCAACGTGCAGGTGGTCGGCGGCGACCAGAATTCGGACAGCGCGCAAGGATCGAGCCGCTCGTTCGACTTCTCCAACCTCGCCTCCGAAGGCGTGCGGACGCTGGAGGTCTACAAGACCGGCCGCGCCTCGATCCCGACCGGCGGCATCGGCGCGACCATCAACATCGTCACCCGCCGACCTCTCGACGGCGAGGGCGGTCTCACCGGCAGCATCGGCGCCAAGGCGCTCTACGACACCAGCACCCACGGCTGCCTGGATTGCGGATCCAAGGTGACGCCCGAACTGTCCGGCGTCGTCAGCTGGGCCAATCCGACCAACCGCTTCGGCGTGTCGCTGTTCGGCAGCTACCAGAAGCGCAACTTCACCTCGATCAGCGCGACGTCCAACGACTGGAACATCATTCCCTACAGCACCTTCCTGAGCGGCGGGTTCGTCAAGGCGGACGGCAGCACCGAGATCACCGGCGCACCTTCCGATCCGGACCAGCTGGTGGGCGTCCCGAACGACAGCCGCTACCATTATGCCGAGGGCAGCCGCGAGCGCATCAACGGCCAGGCGGTGTTCCAGTTCAGGCCGGTCGAGACGCTGACGCTGACCGCGGACACCTTGTTCGCGCAGAACACCCAGGAGGAAGTCCGGTCCGACCTGTCGAACTGGTTCAGCCGGCCGTTCGATGAGGTGCAGTTCGACGGCAACCCCACCGTTGCGACCGCCACCTACCTCCACGAAACCATCAACGGCGCCAAGGACGTAGGCTTCGAGGCGCAGAACCGCGGCCAGAAGAGCCGGATCCAGGATTATGGCCTGAACGGCAAGTGGGACATCGCCGACAACTTCTCGCTCAACCTTGACGGCCATTACAGCAAGGCGTGGAGCCGCCCGAACAATCCCAACGGCAACAGCTCGACCCTCGTGGGTATCGGCGCCAACGTCGTGACGGAGCATTCGGTCGACTATAGCGGCGACATCCCCAAGCAGGACGTCACCCTGAACGGCCCGCTCACCCTCGCCGAAGTCGGGTCGCAGATGGGGCGCACCTATGCGTCGTCCCAGTCCCAGACGGTGAAGGAGGTGCGTGCCGACTTCGGCTGGGACCTGGGTGAAGGCAGCCGCGTCGACTTCGGCGGCAACTATCGCGACACGCGCATGCGGCAGACCCGCGTGGCCACCCAGCAGACGCTCGGCGACTGGGGCATCACCAGCCCCGGCGATATCGAGCGGCTGGCGCCGGGCGCACTCCAGACCTTCTGCCTGGTCTGCAAGTTCAACGCCTTCGATCCGGGGAACGATCCCGACTCGCAGACGGCCTTCCGCGGGGATGCGGCCAACATCTATTCGATCCTCTCGCCCTATTACGCCGGGCAAGGCAATGCGATCGGCACGACCAGCAACGAGGACAATCGCGTCCGCGAGAAGATCTGGTCGCTCTATGCCCAGGTCACCTGGAAGGGCGACATCGGCAACAGCCCGGCGACGCTGGTCGGCGGTCTGCGCTATGAACACACCGATTCGGAATCGACCTCGCTGGTCGCAGTGCCGGCGGCCATCAACTGGGTGTCGGACAACGACTTCACCGTCGTGATCTCGAACGAGAACAGCTTCCTGACGGACGGCGGCTCGTACGACAATTTCCTGCCCTCGATCGATTTCCAGGTCGAGCTGCGTCCCGACGTGATCGGCCGCGTGTCGTACAGCAAGACGATCGCCCGGCCGGAATATGGCAGCCTGTTCACCTCCACCAGCGTCGGCGGGCCGCCGCGCCCGATCGCCAACGGCGGCGTCGCGACCGGCTCCACCGGCAACGCCCGGCTGATCCCGCTCGAATCCGACAATTTCGATGCGTCGATCGAATGGTATTACAAGCCGGACAGCTACATCTCGCTCGGCCTGTTCGACAAGCGCGTGCGCAACTTCATCGGCAACGGGCAGTTCACCTCGGAACTGTTCGGCCTGCGTGACCCGAGCTCGGGCGCCGAAGGCACCCGGTCCGGCCAAGCACGCGCAGCACTGCAGTCACTGGGTGCCGACCAGAGCGACGTGAACCTGTTCGCGCTGACGGCGCTGATCGACCAGACCGGCTCGGTCGCCGCTGCCACGGCCGCGTTCCAGGCGAACTACAACACCACGACCGGCTCGCTGAACGACGACTTCGTCAAGCAGATCAACAGCGCGCGCGACGTCGTGGCGAACGGCACCGACGTGCTCTACCAGTTCCAGGTGACCCAGCCGGTCAACAACCGCGATGCGGAGATCTACGGCCTCGAGATTGCGGGGCAGCATTTCTTCGGATCGACCGGGTTCGGTATCGGCGCCGCCTATACGCTGGTGCGTGGCGACGTCGGGTTCAACATCGGTGCCAGCCCGTCGCAGGACCAGTTCGCATTGCTCGGCCTTTCCGACACGTTCAATGCGACGCTGATCTACGACAAGAACGGCCTGTCGGCCCGGGTGGCGTACAACTGGCGCGACAAGTTCCTGTCGGGCATCAACCGCCAGGGTTCGCGCAATCCGGAGTTCACCGAGCCGTTCGGGCAGCTCGATCTCAACATCAGCTACGACATCACGCCCAACTTCGCGGTCTCGTTCGAAGGCATCAACCTGACCGAGGAGTCGCTGCGGACCTATGCCCGCAGCAAGAGCCAGCTCTGGTTCGCGCAGGAACTCCAGCGCCGGTTCCTGCTGGGTGGCCGCTTCCGCTTCTGAGCGCGGAGCTTGAAGAAGATGGGGCCGTCTGCAGAGGCGGCCCCATCGTCGTTGGGCGGATTGCACTCAAGCACCGGCGCCCGCATGATGCCGCGGCTGCGGCGCGAACGCTTGCAAGCCGCAAAGGGCGCAACGTGACGAACATCGTCCTCCTCAACAATGTCGACCACGCGGATCTCACGGTCGCGATCGGCCACGGCCCGGAGTTCGGCGACGCGGTGAACCAGACGCTGGTCTTCCCGACTGAATGGGAAGAGGCGCAGCGCGAATACCCGATCCTGTTCCGTCGCGGCGACGACGGGCGGCTCCAGTCGGTGCTGCTGCTCGGGTTCGACCGCGACGAGAACCTGTTCCTCGGTGATGGCGTCTGGGACGGTCGCTACGTGCCCGCCCTGCACCAGCGCGGGCCTTTTTCCATCGGGCTCCAGGCTTCGGAAGATGGCGCGGAGGCGGAACCGATGATCCACGTCGACCTCGACCATCCCCGGGTCGGCGGCGCGCAGGCACAGGCGATTTTCCTGCCCCACGGCGGTAACTCTCCCTATCTGGACGCCATGACGGGCGTGCTCAGGCGGATCCACGCCGGAGTCCTGGTCGCCGATCCGATGTTCGAGGCGTTCGAGGCGCACGGCCTGATCCAGCCGATCGCCCTGGAAGTGACGCTGAGCGAGACCAAGCGCTATACGCTCGACGGCTTCCTCACGATCGATGCGGAGCGTCTGAGCGCGCTGGAGGGACCGGCGCTGCATAGCCTGCACCAACGCGGCTTCCTGCAGGCGGCGTTCTGGGCGGTGTCCTCGCTTGCGAATGTCGCCCGGCTGATCAATAGCAAGAACCGTCGGTCGCCCCTGCCGTGACCGCCCTTGGCGTCCTGTCCCCGGTCCGCGTGATCGAAGGACCGCATGGGAACGTGAACTACCAGGCGCTGGTCGATGCGGGGGAGCCGGTCGTGCTCAAGGGTGCCGCTCAGCATCTGCCGCTGCTCGCCGCGGGACGTGAGGGCGTCGAGGCGGCGATGGCCTATCTCCTGCGCTTCGACGCGGGCCGCGGCGTGGTCGGCTTCGTCGGCGATCCTGCCATCGGCGGCCGCTTCTTCTACAACGAAGACCTGAGCGCGATGAACTTCGCGGGCGGACGCGCACCTCTGGCCCACTATCTGGAGCGGATCCGCGACGGCATGGGACAGGCGGACGCGCCTTCCATCTATGTCGGCTCGACAGACCTGGACATCTACCTTCCCGGGTTCCGCGAAGAAAATCCCGTGGTGCCCGATGGTGCGCTGCCGGGCGCACAAGCGCCGCTTGCGAGCATCTGGATCGGGAACCGGACCACGGCCGCGGCGCACTGGGACATGTCGAACAACGTTGCTTGTCCCTTGGTCGGCCGACGGCGCTTCACCCTGTTCCCGCCGGACCAGGTCGCGAACCTCTATCCCGGGCCTCTGGAGCCGACCCCGGGTGGGCAGGTCGTCAGCATGGTGGATTTCCGCGCACCCGATCACGCCCGCTACCCGGGATTCCGGCAGGCGCTGGCGACGGCGCAGGTGGCGGAGCTCGAACCCGGGGACGTGCTCGTCTATCCGGCGCTGTGGTGGCACCAGGTGGAGGCGCTCGACCCCTTCAACGTCATGGTGAACTATTGGTGGAACGAGGCACCCGCGTTCGCCGATACGCCCATGACGACGCTGCTGCATGCGCTGCTCAGCCTGCGCGACCGCCCGGAGCACGAGAAGCAGAGCTGGCGCGCCTTGTTCGACTATTATGTCTTCGGGCCCGGAGGCCGCGCAGGCGAGCACCTGCCCCCGCACGCCCGCGGCCCGCTCGCGCCTCTCGACGACCGCACCGCGCGCCGGCTGCGCGCGCAAGTGATGCAGCGTCTGAACAGGTGAACACCATGACCCCAACCGATGTCCCGCAGCGCCGCCGGGTGGTGATCGCAGGCGGGGGCACCTCCGGCTGGCTTGCCGCCGCCGCGCTTGCCCAGCAGTTGGGTGCGCTGCTCGACATCACCCTGGTCGAATCCGAGGAGATCGGGACGATCGGCGTCGGCGAATCGACCATCCCCACCGCGCGGGCTTTCCACCGGCTGATCGGATTGGACGAGCAGCGGTTCATGTCGGAGACCGGTGCCACCTTCAAGCTCGGCATCGCGTTCGAGGACTGGGCGCAGAAGGGCGATCGCTACATCCACGCGTTCGGCGAGACCGGCCAGTCGACCTGGATGGGCGCATTCCACCATTTCTGGCTGCAGGCGCGCGACCAGGGCTTCGGCGGAGACTTCGGCGAATATTGCCTGGAGCTCCAGGCGGCGGATGCTGGGCGCTTCGGGATCGGCGCCAAGGTGCCGGAGCTCAGTTACGCCTATCATCTCGACGCGGGGCGCTACGCGCGCCACCTGCGCGGCATCGCCGAGCAGGCCGGCGTCCGCCGTGTCGAAGGGATGATCGAGCGGGTCGAGCAGCAGGGCGATGGCGCGGACATCACTGCCCTGGTGCTGCGTTCGGGTCAGCGGATCGAAGGCGACCTGTTCCTGGACTGCACCGGCTTCCGCGCGCTGCTGATCGGGCAGGCGCTGGGCTCGCCGTTCGAGGATTGGGGGCACTGGCTGCCGACCGACCGTGCCGTCGCCGTGCAGACGCGCGCCGTCGAGCCCGCCCGCCCCTATACGCGCGCCATCGCCCATCGCGCGGGGTGGCGGTGGCGCATCCCGCTCCAGCATCGCGTCGGCAACGGCTTCGTCTACGACAACCGCCACCTCTCGGACGATGAAGCGCGTGCGCAACTGCTCCGCGACATCGAGGGCGAGATCGTCGCCGAGCCGCGGCTGATCCGCTTCCGTGCCGGGCGGCGGGCCGAGGCATGGCGAGGCAATTGCGTCGCACTCGGGCTCGCCGGCGGCTTCGTCGAACCGCTCGAGTCCACTGCCATCCACCTCGTGATGATCGCGATCACGCGGCTGCTTCAGCTCTTCCCTTTCGCCGGCGACTGCGCGGCGGCGGCACGGCGCTTCAACGCGCAGGCGGCGGCGGAGCTGGACGGGATCCGCGACTTCATCATCCTCCACTATGTGCTCACCGAACGCGACGACACGCCGTTCTGGCGCGATATGCGGGCGATGGAGATTCCGGAGTCGCTGCGCGATCGGATCGCGCTGTTCCGCGATGGCGGCATCGCATACCAGGATGGCGCTGACCTGTTCCGCGTCGATTCCTGGGCACAGGTGATGATCGGCCAGCGATCGCTGCCGCATCATCATCACCGCATGGGCGAGATCATGGGTGCGCCGCGCCTGCGCCAAGTGCTCGCGGACATGAAGGCGCGGGTAGCCCAGCAGGTTTTGCTGCTGCCCCCGCACGCCACCTTCCTGCAGGACTATTGCCCGGCGGAAGACGCGGCGTAATCCTAAGTGCGCGGCCTGGATACGACGATCATGGGTAGCGCACCGAGGCCGGCGTCTCCGGGAGCGGGATGAACTCGTCCTCGTCGGGCACCGGCGCGAACCGCTGCGCCTTCCAATCGGCCTTGGCCTGCTCGATCCGCTCCTCGCGCGACGAGACGAAGTTCCAGAAGATGTAGCGGCGTTCGGGGAAGGGCTCGCCACCGATCAGCATCAGGCGCGCACCCTGGGGTGCCTGCACGACGATCTCCGCACCCGGCTTGAACAGGACGAGCTCGCCGGTGGCGAAGGTGCCGGTCTGTCGCACGACCGCCAGCTCTCCTTCGACGACATAGATCGCGCGCTCGATATGCTCGGCCTTCACCTGATAGCGTGCACCGGGCGCCAGCTGGATGTCGGCATAGACCAGGTCGGAGAAGGTCTTCACCGGCGACGCCATGCCGTCCGACGTGCCGGCGATCAGCGTCAGCCGCGTGCCCTCGGCTTCGGCGACGGGGATCTCCTGCGCCTTGTAGTGCGCGAAGTCCGGGGCGGCCTCTTCCACATGGGTCGGCAGCGCCAGCCAGGTCTGGAGACCGAACAGGCTGCTCTCGGCTGCACGCTGCTCGGGTCCGGTCCGCTCCGAATGCACGATGCCGGAGCCTGCCGTCATCCAGTTGACCTCGCCCGGCCGGATCGGCTGCACCGAGCCCACGCTGTCGCGGTGCAGGATCTCCCCGTCCAGCAGATAGGTGACGGTGGCGAGGCCGATGTGCGGGTGCGGGCGTACGTCCAGGCCTTCGCCGCCGCGAAACGCCGCCGGCCCCATCTGGTCGAAGAAGATGAAGGGGCCAACCATGCGGCGATGCGCCGACGGCAGCGCGCGACGCACGGTGAAGCCATCCCCCAGATCGCGCACCGGTGGCAGGATGATCTGCTCGACGCCTTCGACGTCGCTGCTTCGGATGGTCATTGGCACACTCCGGGAATCCGGTCGGGGGGAAGCCCGCAGGCACTAGATCAGGCGGCGTGGCCGAGGACAATCTCGCTCGCGCCCATGGGCGTCCAGATCACTTCCCTTCGTGGACAGGAAGCGGACCATGTCAACGGCGGAGCAAAACCAGGCCAGCGGGGCGGAGTAAAAGCAGGCCACTTGAGGCGCGCGCTGACGATATGAAAAGGGCCCCGATCGGGGCCCTTTTCATATCGTTGCCGTCCTCGGCCTGATGGTCAGGAAGATAATATCTCACCGGTGTCCGGGTCGGACAGGGCACTGGCCTGGTTTTGCTCCGCCCCGCGACGTTTGCGTCCGGTGGACTGCTTGAGGCGATAGCTGTCGCCGTTCATGGTCAGGATGGTGGCATGGTGGGTGAGCCGGTCGAGCAGTGCGCCGGTCAGCCGCTCGGAGGCGAGCACCTGCGTCCAGTCCTCGAACGGCAGGTTGGAGGTGATGATGGTCGAGCCGCGCTCGTAGCGCTGCGACAGCACCTCGAAGAGCAGTTCGGCGCCGGTCGGGGACAACGGGACGTAGCCGAGTTCATCGACGACGAGCAGCTTCACGGCCGCCATCTCGCGTTGGAGCTTGAGCAGCCGTCGCTCGTCTCGCGCCTCCATCAACTGGTTCACCAGCGAGGCCGCGGTAGTGAAGGCGACTGTGAAGCCCTTCTGGCAAGCCGCCAGGCCGAGCGCGAGGGCTACATGCGTCTTGCCTGTCCCGCTGTTGCCGAGCGCAATGACGTTCTCGCGGCGCAGGATATATTCGCACCGTGCGAGCTCGACCACCATCATCTTGTTCAGGCTGGGGATGGCGGTGAACTCGAAGGTGTCGAAGCTCTTCACAGCCGGGAAACGGGCTGCGCGGATCCGTCGCTCGATGGTCCGGCGCTCGCGGTCGATGAGCTCCAACTCGATAAGCCGCAACAGGTAGCGCGTGTGGTCGACCCCGCCTTGCGCGCATTCGCGCGCGACCTTTTCGTACTCGCGCAGAACGGTTGGCAGTTTGAGTTGTTTGAGATGATGGGCGAGCAGCACCTGTGGCGTACCTGCGGTCGTGCCCACCGGCATGGCGTCCTTGTCCGTCATGCTGCCAGCACCGCATAGTCGGCCGCGCACGTCGTTTTGACGTCCATCTTGGGCACGTGCGGATACGCCGCTAAATCCAGGCGCGGCGGACGGCGCTCGATACGCGCCAGCGCGATGAGTTTTACCGCGTCAAAACCAGGTGCGCCCAACTGGACTGCCTCGGTCACGGCATCCGTGACGATGGGAAGCGGCATCGCCTCGAGCAGCCGCAGCACCTGGATGAACTCGCGTTTACCCTTGTTGCCCATCCGGGCCTCGAGCAGGTGGCGCAGATGCTGGAAGATGTCCGGCAGGTTCCAGTCCTGAAGGGCTGCCGCCTGGTCGAGCGCACCGGGCTTGGTCTCGATGAGCGCGAGATAGTGCAGTGGGTTGGAGACGAATACGCCTTCGTCGTAGCAACGCGCGTGCCGGGCAATCTCTTCGCCCGCGCATATGATGACGACCTCGTCGACGAACCCCTTCACCATCACGTCGCGGTAGCCGTACGCGGTCGGCACCGAATAGTCGTTGGTCCGGTAGCGCACCATCGCGGTCGACGACACGCGCGCCGCGCGTTTCTCGCATGGCTCCAGTGGTACGGACGGCAGCGTGCGCAATGCCGATACGTCTGCCGCCAGCCGCTCGGCAATGGTCTGCGCGTGCTGACCGGCATGCTCGCCCTGGCGCGTACGGCAGGACTCCTCGAACCTGGCGTTCAGGACATCGAAATTGGCAGCGACCGGCACGGGCACCATGAAGTTGTTGCGCGCAAACTTCACCAGCCCCTCGACCTTGCCTTTGTCGTTGCCTCGCGCTGGACGCGCAAAACGGTCCTGAAACAGGTAGTGGCTGACCAACTCGGTGAAGGCGCGTGTGCGCTCGCGCGTTCCATCGCCGCAGATCTTTGCCACGGCGATGGTTGTGTTGTCGTAGAGGATGGACAGCGGCACGCCCCCGAAGAACGCGAATGCCGACACGTGCCCGTCAAGAAACGCCTCGGTCGTCTCGCGCGGATACGCCTTGAAGAAGCAGGCATCCGACTGCGGCAGCGACATGCAGAAATAGTGGATCTTCATCCGCTCCCCGCCGACGACCGCGACCGCCTCGCCAAAGTCGACCTGTGCATGCCCCGGCGGGTGCGCCAGCGGCACGAAGGTCTCGCGCCCGCGGGCCCTGCACAGCCGCACATGGTCCTTCACCATCGTGTAGCCGCCCGTATAGCCATGCTCGTCGCGCAGCCGCTCAAAGATCCGCTTGGCCGTGTGCTGCTGCTTGCCCGGCGCCTCGCGGTCGGCTGCCAGGATTGCGTCGATAACCGGTAGCAGCGTCCCGAGCTTCGGCTTGGTCGGAGGTTTCGTCCGGCGGTATCCAGGAGGCGCCGAATACAGGCACATCTTGCGTACCGTATCCCGGTTCAGCCCGAACACCTCCGCCGCTTCCCGGCGACTATGCCCCTCGACAAATACAAACCGTCTGACCGCTGCGTAGCTCTCCACGACAAACATCCCCGCCGCTCCGCAAAGGGAGCAGCTTACCAACTGGCCGGATTTTACTCCGCCCCCGACGGCACTGCGCCGGCGGTCCTGTGGCCTGGTTTGTCACCGCCCTTCACAGGACCAGCCCTCTAAGGCGATGTTGAACTTCGATCAGGAGGGGTGATGGTCCCCAAGCACAGGGTCACGCTTGCGGTTGCAGCGCTATGGATGGTGTCGACGGCGGCGAGCGCCCTTCCGCAACAGGATCGCGCAAGCGGCGGGCTGAGGCTCGACCTGCCGACGGTGGAGGAGGCGCAGCGCGCCGATGCCTCTCGCTCTGGCCAAACGGAAATGGTCATCGCCGACGATGCGGAGGCGCGCGCGGCTGCGGAGGCCGAGGCGGCGCGGGTGCGGGAAGCCAATGCAGCGCAGCGCGTCCTGGCCGAGGCCGACTCGCAGCGGATCGCCGCGGACCGGCAGGCGCAGGAGGCGCGGCTGGCGCAGTATCGCGAGCAACAGCGCCTCCATGACGAGGCGCTCACCAACTATGCGAATCAGGTTGCCGCTGCCGAGGCCGCTCGCCGGCGCTGGCAGGCCGATGTCGCCGCCTGCAAGGCGGGTGACCACGCCCGATGCGGGGTGAGCGCCAACCCGCGGTAGCCGGGCTCCTGGTCAAACGGCCTCTGCGGTTCCGGTCAGCAGGTGACGATCCGCCCATCACGTACCGTGACTGGCCAAGAGGTGAGGCGCTGTCCGGCGCACGGTCCGCCGACGCAGGCGCCCGTCTCCGGCTCGAACAGCGCGCCATGCCAGCTGCAGCTGATGAAGCGGCCGTCGGGGGTCAGGTAGGCGTCCAGCGTCTGGGCGAGCGGAAGCCCTGCGTGCGGGCAGCGATCGACGTAGCCGCGGACCTGGTCGCCGATCCGCACCAGGAAGCCGTGAAAGCGGCCGGTCCGGGTCTCGATCACGATGTTGCGGGCCGTGCCCTCCGCAAGGAGATCCAGGGCGCAGAGGGCAATGCCGGCCGGAGTGGCGGAAAGGCGCGCAAGATCGCTCATGCGGGGTCGGCATCCGGCTGGCGATCGGGACGGGCTTCGGCGACCGGCTCGAGCGCCAGGGCTGCGGCTGAGCAGTCGCGGATCCTGGGAAAGGGGGAGAGATCGACGCCGAAGCGCTCCGCCGAATAGACCTGGGGTACGAGGCAGCAGTCGGCGAGCGTGGGCGTGTCGCCAAAGGCGTACCGGCCACCGTGCCGCGCCACCAGCGTCTCCAGCGCGCCAAACCCTTCCTTGATCCAGCCCCCGATCCAGGCGGAGACCTGCGCTTCGTCGGCGCCGAACTCGCTGCGCAGGGTGGTCAGCACCCGCAGGTTGTTGAGCGGGTGGATGTCGCAGGCGATCAGCCCCGCCATGGCGCGCACGGTTGCGCGGCCCCGCGCGGACGCGGGGAGCAGGGCAGGCGCCGGGTGCGTCTCCTCCAGCCACTCGAGGATGGCGAGGCTTTGGGTCACGACCCCCTGGTTGGTCTCCAGGGCGGGGACCAGTCCCTGCGGGTTGAGCATGGTATAGCTCTGGTGGCGATGGGCGCCGGTGCGCAGGTCATGGGGCACCTGGTGGTAGGCGAGGCCCTTCAGATTGAGCGCGATGCGGACGCGATAGGCGGCGCTCGACCGCCAGTAGCCGTGCAGGCGGATCACGCCGAGATCGCAGGCAGCACGATGCCGGTGCACGGGCCGAAGCCGATCGCGCGAAAGCCCGGCGCCTCGGCACGTCCGACGAGCGTGAGTTCGTCGCCGTCCTCCAGGAAGCTGCGGACCTCCCCCGTCGGCAGCGCAATCGGCTCCGCACCGGCGCGGGTGAGTTCGAGCAGGCTGCCGAGGCCCTCGCGCGTCGGCGCGGAGATGGTGCCGGTGCCGAGCAGGTCGCCCGGGCGAAGATCGCAGCCGTTGGAGGCATGGTGCGCGACCATCTGGGCGATCGTCCAGTACATGTGGGTAGCGGCACTGCGGCTCAGCCGGACCGGCGCCATGCCCGCCGCGCGCGTCGCCTGGGTGGCCAAGGTCACTTCGAGCGTGATGGCAAGCGCGCCCTCCGCCTGATCCCCGGCGTCGAGCAGATAGGGCAGGGGAGCGGGGTCGTCCGCCGGCCGCGCGGGCTGCGCCGTGCGGAAGGGGGCGAGCGCCTCGGCGGTGACGATCCAGGGCGAGACCGTGGTCAGGAAGTTCTTGGCCAGGAAGGGCCCGAGCGGCTGATATTCCCATGCCTGGATGTCGCGTGCCGACCAGTCGTTGAGCAGCGACAAACCCGCGACATGCTCCCCGGCGCTTCCGATCGGGATGGTTTCGCCGAGCGCGTTGCCGGTGCCGATCCAAACGCCCATCTCCAGCTCGAAGTCGAGCCGGCGGGTGGGTGCGCGCACGGGAACGTCGGCGTCCGGCGCCTTGAGCTGGCCACATGGGCGCACCAGCGGCGTGCCGGACACGCGCACCGAGGAGGCGCGGCCGTGATAGCCGATCGGCACATATTTGTAGTTGGGCAGCAGCGGATTGTCGGGGCGGAATACCTTACCCACGTTGTTCGCGTGATGGATGCCGACGTAGAAGTCGGTGTAGTCGCCCACTGCCGCCGGAAGGTGCAGCGTGCATGCCGCGGCTTGGTACAGGCAGCGCGAGACGGCGTCCTGCTGCGCCGGGTCGCTGAGCAGCGCCGACACCGTCCGGCGGAGTGCGCGCCGGGGCGCCGCACCGAGCGCCAGCAACGCATTCAGCGTCGGGCCGGAGGCCGCGACGGCAGCGTGTTGCGCTTCGCGCTCTAGCAGCCCGCTCTCCGCAAGTGCGGCGAGATCGAGGATGCGGTCGCCGATGGCGATGCCGCCGCGCGGCGCCCCGCCGGTCGAGAAGATGCCGAGGGGCAGGTTCTGGATCGGGAACTCGGGGTGGTCATCCGCGCCGGGCACCCAGCTCGTCCGGGCGGGGTCGTGGGTCTCGTCGATGGTCCAGCTCAACGCGGCAACTCCGCCTTGGCAAAACCGGACCAAACCTCATCATAGTCGAACTGCATCGTCGGGGTCTCGGTGGCCCAGCGGGTCGGCGCGACCACGTGCCGGGTCTCGAACATGAAGGCCATGGTGTCCTCGATACGGTGGGGCGCGAGCTCCGCGGCGACTGCCTTGTCATAGCTCGCGCGGTCGGGCCCGTGCCCGTTCATCTGGTTGTGCAGGCTGGCGCCCCCCGGCGAGAACCCGCCCTGCTTGGCATCATAGGCGCCGGTCACCAGCCCCATGAACTCGCTCATCACGTTGCGGTGGAACCAGGGCGGGCGGAACGTGCCTTCGGCCACCATCCAGCGCGGCGGAAAGATCACGAAGTCGCAATTGGCCGTTCCCGGCGTGTCGCTGGGGCTGGTCAGCACGGTGAAGATCGACGGATCGGGATGGTCGAAGCTGACCGTGTTGATCGTGTTGAAGCGGGTCAGGTCGTAGCGGCAGGGCGCGAGATTGCCGTGCCAGGCGACCACGTCGAACGGTGAGTGATCGAGCGTGGTCTCCCAGAGCCCACCTTGGAACTTCTGGACGACGGTGCAGAGCGTATCGACATCCTCGAACCAGGCGACCGGCGTCTCGAAGTCCCGCGGATTGGCAAGGCCATTGGCGCCGATCGGACCGAGATCGGGCAGGCGGAACAGCGCGCCATAGTTCTCCAGCACATAGCCGCGCGCCCGCCCATCCGGCAGCGTGATCCGGAAGCGTATGCCGCGCGGGATCAGCGCCACCTGGAGCGGCGCGATGTCGATCTGGCCCAACTCGGTGGTGATCGACAGCCGGCCCTCTTGCGGCACGATCAGCAGCTCGCCGTCGGCCGAGAAGAAGGCGCGCGCCATGTCGGCGGTCGCGGCATAGAGATGGATGCCGACCCCGGTCTGCGCATCGGGGCTGCCGTTGCCGCCATAGGTCACGAGGCCGTCGAGCCAGTCGGTCGCGACCTCCGGCCAGGGAAGGGGATCCCAGCGCATGCGGTTGGGCGACGGCGGCACCTCCGCGAACGGGCCCGAGCGCAGGCGCGGGGCCGCGGCCGACCGCACGAACGCCGGGTGCTGGGCGGCGGGGCGAAGCCGGTACAGCCAGGAGCGCCGGTTCTCCGCGCGCGGGGCGGTGAAGGCGGTGCCGGACAATTGCTCCGCATAGAGGCCGAAGGGCACGTGCTGCGGACTGTTGCGGCCGATCGGCAGCGCACCCGCAACCGCCTCCGTCGCGACATGGTTGCCGAAGCCGGGCACATAGGCGGCGCCCGTATGCGCCCCGGCGGGCGTGTGCATCGTCATGCCGCGTTGCTCCGCAAGCCTACCGTTCCGGAATCAGGCATCGACCTTGATGACCCCGCGGCGGATCTGGTCGAGCTCGATCGATTCGAACAATGCCTGGAAATTGCCGTTGCCGAAGCCCTGGTTGCCCTTGCGCTGGATGATCTCGAAAAAGATCGGTCCGACCATGTTCTCGGTGAAGATCTGGAGCAGGATGCCTTCGCCGTTCTCGACCGATCCGTCGATCAGGATGCGGTTGCGGCGCAGCCGCTCCAGGTCCTCGCCATGGCCGGGCACGCGCTTGTCGACCAGCTCGTAATAGGTCTCGATCGTGTCCTGGAGCCGCACGCCGCGCGCACGCAGCTTCTCGACCGTCTCGTAGATGTTCTCGGTGGTGAGGGCGAGGTGCTGGATGCCTTCGCCCTGATACTCGCGGATGAACTCCTCGATCTGGCTGTTTTCGTCCTGACTCTCGTTGAGCGGGATGCGGATGGCGCCGTCGGGGGCGATCATCGCCTGGCTGAACAGGCCGGTCGCCTTCCCCTTGATGTCGAAATACTTCTGCTCTTCGAACCCGAACAGCCGGCCGTAGAAGCTCGACCAGGTCCGCATCTCGCCGCGGCGGACATTGTGGGTGAGGTGGTCGAGCAGGTCGAGGCCGACGGAGTTGCGCGCCTCCGCCTCCTGCCAGCCCGGCACTTCCTGCCACCCGGCGTAGAGATCCTCGCCGCTCTTCACGAGGTAGAGGTAGGATCCGCCGATCCCCTCGATCGCACAGGCGTCGGTGCCCAGCGTGCCGCGCCCGGCGTCGACCGCCACTGCGCCCTCGGCCACGGCATGGTCCCGGGCAGCACGGGGATCGGCGACGCGGAAGGCCATGCCGCTTGCCGACGGGCCGTGGGCGGCGCGGAACTCGGCGGCCTGCCCCTCCGGCTCGGCGTTGAGCAGGAGGTTGATGCGCCCCTGCTTGTAGCGGGTGACCTGCTTGGCCGGATGGCGGTGCGTCGGCACGAAGCCCATCTGCTCGAAGTGGTGGCCGAGCTGTTCCGGATCGGGCGAGGTGAACTCGCAGAATTCGAAGCCATCGAGGCCGAGCGGATTGTTCTGCGTGGTCATGCAAAGCCTTTCGAAGCGTTGGAAGATGGGGAGGGGCGGCATCGCCGCGGAAGGCAGCTCATGCGGAGCGCTTCCCTTGCGCGTAGGCCTGGGTGCCCCGGGTGTAGAGGTGGTCGGACGGCAGGACCGCGTCAGTCTCGATGTCGGCGGCGTCCGCCAGTTCGGCATAGATCGGGCCGAAGTCGGTGTTCAGCGTCTGGTCGAGCAGGTCCTCGAAGCTGTCGATGACGAAGTAGCTCTGCTGGTAGTCGTCGATGCGATAGCGGGTCTGCATCACCCGCTTGAGATCGAACCGGATGCGGTGGGGCGAGGGATCGTCGAGCGCGAACTGCGACTCGCCGTAGGAGGAGACGATGCCGGCGCCATAGAGCTGGAGCGCATCACCCGACCGGACCAGTCCGAACTCGACCGTGTACCAGTAGAGCCGCGCGAGCTTTGCGATCGTGCCCGCCGCCGCCGCGCGCTGGCCGCCCTGGCCATAGGCCTGCATGTAATCGGCAAAAACCGGCTGGGTGAGCAGCGGGACGTGGCCGAACACGTCGTGGAAGACGTCGGGCTCCTGGAGATAATCGAGCTGGTCGGGACGCCGGATGAAGTTGCCGGCAACGAACCGCCGGTTCGCGAGATGATCGAAGAACACGCTGTCGGGGACGAGCCCGGGCACCGCCACGACCTGCCAGCCGGTCGCTTTCATCAGCCGCTCCGACAGTTCCTCGAAATCTGGAATGCCGGGCTTGGAGAGGCGCAGGATGTCCAGGCCCTGCAGGAACAGCGGAGTCACGCGCCCGGGAAGAAGCTGGGCCTGGCGCTCGAACAACCTGTCCCAGGTGGCGTGGTCTTCCGGCGTGTAGGATTCCCACCGCTGGGGGATGGTCCAGTCCTTGGCGGCGCCCGCCGGTGGTGTGCCCGGATCCTCGCTCATGCCGACACGATCTCACCCAACGCCGATGATTGCTCATCATTCGAAGCGGCTTTATCGACTCCGCTGAAACGGTTTCGCGAGGATCGGCAAGAACATGAAACAGGATCGCACGATGGATGCGGTCGATCGCCGAATCGTCCGGCTGTTGCAGGAGGATGCGACGCTCAGCCACGCCCAGCTTGCGGAGGAGGTCGGAGCGTCTCCGGCTTCCTGCTGGCGGCGGGTAAAGGCGCTGGAGGCGGCCGGCATCCTCGGTCGCACCGTCCGGCTCGTCGACCCGGAAGCCGTGGGCCGCGGCGTCAACGTGATGTGCAACATCCGCATGCGCAGCCACGCGGCCGAGGCGCGGCAGAGCTTCGAGGAGTTCGTCCAGGGCCGGCCGGAGGTGGTGGAGTGCTTCTCCATGTCCGGCGAATGGGACTATCTGCTCCGGGTCGTCGTGGCGGACGTCGTCGACTACAACCAGTTCCTGATGCAGACGATGCTGGGCCACCCCTCCGTCGCCGGCGGATCGTCGCACTTCGTGCTGGCCACCACCAAATACACGACCGCCTTGCCAGTGTGACTGCTTCGGGGCCGCTCCTTAGGAGGCGAGTTCCCCTTTTACCCGCGCTGCCGCCTCCATCACCCGCAGGACATTGCCGCCCGCGAGCTTCGCGATGTCCGCGTCGCTCCAGCCCCTGCGCATGAGTTCGGCGAGGAGCGCCGGGTAGGTCGCAACGTCCTCCAGTCCGTCGGGCAGCGTGTCGCCGACGCCGTCGAAGTCGGAGCCGAGGCCGACATGGTCGACCCCGGCGACCCGCGCGACGTGGTCGATATGGTCGGCGACTTGCGCCAGCGTGACGCGGGGCGCTGGGTGCGCGGCAAGCCACGTCGCATACGCCGCGGCAGCCTTCTCCGGGTGGCCGATCGCGAGACCGCCATAGGGTGGTGCGTTCAGCCGCGTCTTCTCGGCTGCCGCGTCCGCCGACCAGCGGCGGTAGGCATCCGAGACGTAGGGGGGTGCATAGTCCACCATCACCACGCCGCCGTTTGCGCGGACCAGCGCGAGCACCGCGTCGGAGACGTTGCGCGGATGGTCGTTGAGCGCTCGGGCGCCGGAATGGGAGAAGATAACCGGGGCCTTGGTGACGGCAAGCGCGTCCCGCATCGTCGCCTCGCTGACATGGCTGAGATCGACCAGCATACCCAGCCGATTGAGCTCGGCCACGATCCGCCGGCCGAAGTCGGTAAGCCCGTCGTGCTTGGGGTTGTCGGTCGCTGAATCCGCCCATTCGATCGTCCGCGAATGGGTAAGCGTGAGGTAGCCCGCGCCAAGCTCCGCATAGCTGCGCAGGACCGACAGATTGCCGTCGATCTGGCCGCCGCCCTCGACTCCGATCAGGCAGCCGATCCGCCCCGCGCGGTGGGCGCGGCGCACCTGCTCGGCGGTGCGCACCATGGTGAAGGTCTGGGGGTAGCGCGTGCAGATCGACTTCACGAGATCGATCTGTTCCAGCGTCTGCTCGACCTGCTCCTTGGGCGGAAGGTCGGGGGACACCCACACGGACCAGAATTGCGCGCCCACCTTGCCGCGGCGCAGCCGGATGATGTCCGTGTTGTAGCGTTCCGGACTGCCCGAGAGGTCGTTGAGGTCCATCGTCCAGCGCGCATCGCCCTCGCGTTCGCGCAGCGCCTCCGGCCAGTCGTTATGGCCGTCGATCAGCGGCGTCGACTTCAGCACGCGGGCGACACGCGCGTCATAGTCCTGAGCATGTGCGGCGGAGATCGGCATCGCCAGCATTGCGGCGAGCAGCGGGAGTGCGCGCTTCATCGGCCGGCCTTGCCGCGGCGGGGCTTGGCATCCGTAGGGCCGTTCTCGTTCACTGCCCCCGTGCCAAGTCGCTGTTCCTCGTGAATGGTTAGCAGCGACTGCATCAACTCTTCCTCCTGGCTGGACATGACCGCCAATACCTCCGCTTGTTCGCAATCCTCGGCGGCCAGGTAGGCGTGCCCCATGCTCGAATCGATGTAGAGCGCCTGCCCCGGCTCGAGCGTGACCGGATCGTAGAATTCCGTGTGCACCACCACCCTGCCGCTCAGGACGTAGAGGAACTCTTCTCCGCTGTGCCGCACCAGTTCGCCAAATTGTTCGGACGAGTGCGCGCGGATCGTGGTGAGGACGGGCACCATCCGCTTTCGGCGGAGCTCCGTGCAGAGGTAGTGATAGTCGTAGTTGGGCGTCTCGACCCGCACGGAACGGGTGATGTCGCCTAAGCTGCGGCGGGCTGTCACCGGCTGAGCGGTGTCCTCTTCGCCTTCCGCGAAAAGCTCCGACATGCGCATGCCCAGCCGCTGGCCGAGCTGCTGCAGCTTGTCATAGGTGAGCGTCAGCCGGTCGTGCTCGATCTTGGAAAGAGTGGAGACCGGGATGCCGATCCTCGCGCTCATCTCCTTCAACGTCCAGCCCTCGCGGGAGCGAAGCCCGCGCAGCAGGGCGCCGAGCGTCGGCGGGGACTGGGCGGGTGGTACCGACACGCGTTTCTCCTCGGGCGCAAACCCATTGACAATTCTCCGATCAGGACATCACTATCCTGAACCGACACGCCAGCAGCTTATCGGCACCGGCGAGGCGCGGCAACGGGGAGGCAGCGATGCGCATCAACAGACTGGTGGCTATGGTTGCGGCGATGGCCGCGCTGGTCGGAGGTGTTTCGCTTGCCCAGGCGCCGGATGCGCCGCCGCTTACACCCGCGCCAGCGATCGCCGCGCCCGAACTGCCGACGGTGGCTCCGGGGGGGAATGGAGCCCGCGCGCTGACCGCCGCTGACCTCGACGGCTGGCTCGACGGCTATCTGCCCTACGCCCTGCACAGCGGCGACATCGCCGGGGCGGTGGTGACGGTGGTAAAGGACGGGCAGGTGATCGCAGCGCGCGGTTATGGCTATGCCGATATCGCGAAACGCCAGCCGGTGGACCCCGCGCGCACGCTGTTCCGCCCGGGATCGGTGTCGAAGCTGGTGACCTGGACGGCGGTGATGCAGCAGGTGGAGGCGGGGAGGCTCGAGCTCGACCGCGACGTCAACGCCTATCTCGATTTCCGCATCCCCGCGCGCAACGGCAAGCCCGTGACGCTGCGCCAGATCATGACCCACACCGCCGGCTTCGAAGAGGCGATGAAGGACCTGATCCTTGAGGATCCCAAGGACGTGCAGTCGCTGGGTGGGTACCTCAAGCGCTGGACGCCGCGCCGCATCTTCGATGCGGGCACGACGCCTGCCTATTCCAATTGGGCGACGGCGCTGGCGGGCTACATCGTCGAGCGGGTGTCGGGCGTGCCGTTCGACACCTATGTCGAGCAGCGCATCTTCGCGCCGCTCGACATGCGCACCGCGACCTTCCGCCAGCCGCTGCCGGGCAAGCTCGCGCCGCTGATGGCGGTCGGCTATCCGCGCGCCTCGGAACCTGCACAGCCGTTCGAGATCGTGGTGCCAGGTCCGGCGGGCTCGCTGTCCGCGTCCGGCCTAGACATGGCCAAGTTCATGATCGCGCATCTGGAAAGCGGCCGCGGCATCCTGGGCCCGGCGACCGCGGCGACGATGCACGACAGTCCGCTCGATCGCGTCGATCCAGCCTCGCTGATCCCGCCGCTCAACCGCATGGAGCTCGGTTTCTTCGAAACCAACATCAACGGGCGCGACGTGATCGCGCACCTGGGCGACACCAACAACTTCCACACCTCGCTGCACCTGTTCCGGGCGGAGCATGTCGGCTTCTACGTCTCGTTCAACAGCGCCGGACGGGAGGGAGCGGCGCACGTCATCCGCGGCCAGTTGTTCCAGGATTTCGCCGACCGCTACTTTCCCGCAAGCGGCCGCGACGGACGGGTGGATGCCCGGACTGCAGCCGAGCATGCGCGGATGATGGTTGGCCATTGGCAGAACAGTCGCCACTCGGAATCCGCCTTCCCTGCAATCCTGAACCTGTTCGGACAGAGCGAGGTCACCGTCGACGGCGAGGGGCGGCTGGTGGTGCCTGCTCTCACCGGGCCCGGCGGCGCAGTGCAGCGCTGGGAGGAGATCGCGCCGTTCGTCTGGCGCGACGTCAACGGGCATGACCGGCTCGCCGCCAAGGTGGTGGACGGCAAGGTCGTGCGCTGGAGCTTCGACCTGGTCGCGCCCTTCATGGTGTTCGACCGCGTGCCGGCTTCCCTGTCGGCGGCATGGCTGAAGCCGGTCCTGTATGCGAGCCTCGTCATCCTGCTGCTGACCGCGCTCTACTGGCCGGCAACCTGGTTCCTGCGGCGCCGCTACAAAACGCCGATCGGAGTGCATGGGGCGGCGCTGAAGGCCTATCGCGCGACGCGGATCATGGCGCTGGCCGACCTGCTGGTGCTTGCTGGCTGGACGATCTTCGTAATCCAGGCGTTCAGCAGGATCTCGCTGCTTTCCGACCGCACGAACGGCGTGCTGTGGCTGCTGCAGATCGCCGGGGCGATCGTGTTCGTCGGCGCCGTCGGCATTGCCGGCTGGAATGCCTGGCTCACCTGGCGCGACGGGCGCGGCTGGGCACGCAAGCTCTGGAGCCTGCTGGTGCTGCTCGCGACCGTGGTGGTGCTCTACGTCGCCTGGGCGTTCGGGCTGCTGGCGATGACGGTGAACTACTGATGGGTGCGCTTCGCCTCTCCGTGGCAACCGACACGTTGCGGCTGGCTCAGCCCTTCCGGATCGCGGGCTATGTGTTCGACACCGCGGACGTGCTGGTGGTGACGCTCGATGATGGAGTCTACCAGGGGCGCGGAGAGGCAGCGGGCGTCTATTACCTCGGCGACGATCTCGCCCATATGCGGGCGGCGATCGAGGAAGCGCGGACGGCGATCGAAGTGGGGCCGACGCGCGAGGAACTGCGCGCGATCCTGCCGCCGGGCGGCGCGCGCAACGCGATCGACTCAGCGCTTTGGGAGCTGGAGGCGCAGCGTACCGGCCGGCCGGTGTGGGCGCTCGCGGGGCTCGGGTCGGAGCCCAAGCCGATCGTCACCACCTTTACGATCAGTGCCGACACGCCCGAGGCGATGGCGGCGGTGGCGAGAGGCTATGCGCAGGCCGTCTCGATCAAGGTCAAGCTGACCGGCGACCTCGACCTGGATCTCACCCGCGTCGCCGCGATCCGGGCCGCGCGGCCCGACGTGTGGCTGGGTGTCGACGGCAACCAGGGGTTCGTCGCGGCCGATCTCGAGGCGCTGGTCGCGGGTCTGGGCGCCTATCGCGTCTCCCTGCTCGAACAGCCGCTCGCGCGGGGCCGGGAGGCAGAACTGGAGGGGTTTCGCTCGCCGATCCCAATCGCCGGAGACGAGAGCCTGTTGTCGCTCGAAGACGTCGGCCCCGCCAAGGGCCGCTTCGACGTGGTCAACATCAAGCTCGACAAGTGCGGAGGCCTTACCGAAGGCCTGCTGATGGTGGCCGAGGCACGGCGGCTGGGGCTGGGCGTAATGGTGGGTACCATGATCGGTACCAGCCTTGCGACGGCGCCCGGGTTCATACTGGGGCAGCTTGCGGACCTGGTCGACCTGGATGGCCCCACTTTCCTGGCGGCGGACCGCGCACCGGCAGTCACCTACCGCGACGGCACGCTCTACGCCGGGCCCGAGGTTTGGGGCGCGCCCAGGACGGTCACGGCATGAGCGAGCCCCGCGCCTGGTTCGGCCAGCCGCGCGGGCTGACAATCCTGTTCCTGACGAACATGTGGGAGCAATTCTCCTACTACGGCATGCGCGCGCTGCTGGTCTACTACATGACCAAGCAGCTGATGATGGCGCAGGGCACCGCGTCGATCGTCTATGGCACCTACACCGCCTGCGCCTATTTCACGCCGATCGTGGGCGGAGTGATCGCCGACCGCCTCCTGGGCAAGCGGCGCGCGATCATTCTGGGCGGCTCGATCATGGCCGCCGGACATTTCATGATGGCGTTCGAACCGCTGTTCTACCCGGCGCTCGCCACCATTGCGATCGGCAACGGGCTGTTCCTGCCGAGCCTGCCCAGCCAGATCGACGACCTCTACAAGCCCGGCGATCCGCGCGTGAGCTGGGCCTACAACGTCTATTATGTCGGCGTGAACATCGGCGGCTTTCTGGCGCCGCTGATCTGCGGGACGCTGGGGGAGCTCTATGGCTGGCACTGGGGGTTCGGCGCAGCCGGGATCGGCATGGTCGGAGGGCTGGCGATCTATCTATGGGGACAGCGCTACCTCCCCGAGCAGGCGCGCCGCCCAGCGGTCGAGCGCAGTGCAGCGCCGCGGGTGCGCTTCCCGCGTGAGACAGCGGTGCTGCTGCTGGCGATCGGCCTGTCGGTGACGGTGTTCCGCAGCGCCTATGAGCAGGTCGGCAACACGGTCGCGCTGTGGGCCGATGTCGGCGTCGATCGCCGCGCGGGCGGCAGTGTCATTCCGATGACCTGGTTCCAGGCGCTCAACCCGCTGCTGGTGATGGTGATGACGCCTCCGCTGCTCGTCTTCTGGCGGCAGCGTGCAGAGCGCGGGCGCGTAGCGCGGCCGGCGCGCAAGATGGCGACCGGGGCACTGGTAGTGGGTGGCGCCTATCTGCTGCTCGCCGCACTGGAGGGCATCGGCGGACAGACCCATTGGGCTTGGCTGGTGCTGTTCTTTGTCCTGCTGACGCTCGGCGAACTCTACATCCTGCCGACCGGCCTCGGGCTGTTCGCGCGGCTGGCGCCGGCTGGACTCGGCGCAACGACGGTAGCGGCCTGGTACCTCGCAACCTTCGCCGGAAGCCTTGCAGCCGGCCTGGTAGGGACGCTTTGGAGCCGGACGAGCCACGCGGCCTTCTTCCTCCTGCTGGCAGGGCTGGCAGGGCTCGCGGCGCTGATGTTGTGCGCGCTCGATCTAATGGAGCAGCGGCGCACGCGCGAAGATCAGAACGTATAATCAGGTTGACTATTCTCTGATTAGGACAATAGTTTCTGCTATAGCATGAATGCTGCGCGGGGGTGGCGATGAAGAAGACGGTCTTGGCCTGCTCGATCTCCAGCGCACTGGCCGCGCTGTTCCTCGCAAGCGGCGCATCGGCCCAGTCGATGGCGAACACTCCGGGTGCGACGGCGGCGGAGCAATCTGGCGCGACCCCTCGCGCCCAGGACAATGTGCCGATTGAGGACGTCGTCGTCACCGCGCAGAAGCGCCCGCAGGTACTGATCGACGTGCCCCAGTCCGTCTCGGTCGTCGGCGGCGAGACGTTGGAGCGGCAGCAGGCGTTCAGTTTCCAAGACTATGCGAAGCTGGTGCCGGGACTGCAGCTGGAGCAGAGCAATCCCGGCGAGTCGCGGATCGTGCTGCGGGGCATCAACACCGGCGGCGTGGCCGCAACGGTCGCCACCTATGTCGACGAAACGCCGTTCGGATCGTCCAGCGGTCAAGTGAACGCCGCAATCTTGGCGGGCGAGTTCGACACCTTCGATGTCGAGCGGGTGGAGGTGCTGCGTGGCCCCCAGGGGACACTGTACGGGGCGAGCTCGCTGGGCGGCGTTCTGAAGTTCGTTACCACCCCGCCGCACCTGGACGCCGTCGAGGCCCGCGGCCGCGCCTCTGTCGAGACGGTGGAGGGCGGCGATCTCTCCTACATGGGATCCGCAGTGGTCAATGTGCCGCTCTCGGACAAGATGGCGGTGCGCGCCTCCGGCTTCTATCGCGACTATGGCGGTTATGTGGATTCGATCGGCACGGGCGGGTCGGACGTTCAAAAGAACATCAATGACTCGAAGAGCTACGGCGGGCGCGTGTCGGCTCTGTTCAAGCCGAACGAGAGCTTCCAGATCCGCCTGACGGCAATCCTCCAGAACCTAAACACCGATGCCGGCAACCTGGTGGAGAGCGATCCGGCGACGCTCCGCACCCTCTATGGCCGCCAGAGCCAGTCGCAATATGTGCCGGAGTACACCGACATCGCCTATCGCCTCTACAATGGCGCCTTCGATGTCGACCTGGGCTTCGCGACGCTCACATCGTCCACGAGCTATAGCACGCTCAAGCAATCGCTGCGCGACGACCTCACCGTCTCCTACGGTAGCCAGCTGGGCCTGTATGACGATGCCACGGGGCCGCTCGCGGATATCGGCCTGGTTCAGCAGACGAACACCGAACGCTTCACCCAGGAAGTGCGCTTGTCCTCGCCCGCGAGCGACACCTTCGAGTGGCTGGTCGGCGGGTACTACAACCATGAAAAGGGTGAGATCCTCCAGCGGATCGATGTGTACGAGCAGGGCACCTTCACGATCTTCGACGGCGTGCCGCAGCTGTTCGATGGCGGGACGCGGTCGCGCTATGAGGAGTTCGCCGGCTTTGCGAACGGCACGATCCACTTCGGACCCCGCTTCGACCTGACGCTGGGCGGTCGGTACAGCCACAACGACCAGGACGCGGACCAGGGCGGTACCGGGTTGCTCGCGCCGCCGGCACTCGAATCCGCGTCCAAGGAGGATGTGTTCACCTGGTCGGTCGCACCCAAGTTCAAGCTCGGTCAGAGCGCCTCCCTCTACGCCCGCGTGGCCAAGGGCTTCCGCCCGGGCGGCCCGAACATCGTACCGCCCAACGCGCCGACCGGGATTAACACCTATGACTCCGATTCGCTCATCAGCTACGAAGTCGGGTTCAAGGCGGAGACGGCCGACCGCAGCTTCAGCATCGATGTCGCGGCCTTCCACATCGACTGGAAGGACATCCAGCTGTTTGCACAGGTGGAAGACTTCGGCATCAACGCCAATGGCGGCAAGGCGAAGAGTGACGGTGTCGAGTTCACCACGATCCTGCGGCCGACCCGCGGCTTCGTGGTGTCGCTGAACGGCGCCTACACTGATGCCAAGCTGCAGGAGGATACGGATCTTGCGATCGTCGGCGGGCGAAAGGGGGACCAGCTACCCTACACACCCAAGGTCGCCGTGTCCGCCAACGTCGATTACGACTGGGACATGGGGAGCGGCGCCAAGCCCTATGTCGGCGCTTCGTTGCGTTTCCTGGGAGACCAGTCCGGCCCCTACAGCCCCGAGTTCGTGGCGGCGACGGGTCGGCAATTCCGGATCCCCTCCTATGCCGTGGTCGACCTGCGCGCCGGCATCGAGTTCGACCGCTTCTCGGTCGAAGCTTATGCCAAGAACGTGACCGACTCCGAGGGCAAGACCAGCGTGACGGGGCAGGGCAACTATCCCTTCGGCGCGGTGGGCACCGGGGTGATCCGGCCGCGAAGCGTGGGCGTGACGCTCGGCGCAGGGTTCTGAGGTCGTGACGGACGCCGGGCCTGCCGTTTCCCCGACCGTCAGCGGGGTGCATGCGCTGCCAGCGCCCTATCTGCTGTTCCTGGGCGATGTCACCGAACCGGGCTTTGCCAAGACCGCCTTCGGCCTGCGGGACTGGGCCGGCGATCGCTGCATCGGCGAACATGCGCTGCCGACCGCGACCGTCACCACGGGGCTGGAGCGGCTGACGCCGGCAGAGGCGGCGGCGCGCGGCGCGCGGGCAATGGTGATTGGGGTGGCCAACCAGGGCGGGGTGATCCCGCCGGGCTGGATGCCGGAGCTGCTGGGGGCGATCGAGGCTGGGCTCGACCTGGTGGCCGGCATGCATCGTCGGCTGAGCGAGATCGATGCGTTGCGTGAAGCGGCGATCAAGCACGGCGTGCGCCTGCACGACCTGCGCGTGCCACCGGCAAATCTGCCGATCGCGACCGGGCGCAAGCGTTCGGGCCGGCGCTTGCTGACGGTCGGCACCGATTGTGCGCTGGGCAAGAAATACACCGCCCTGGCGATCGCACGTGGGCTGACCGCGCGCGGTATCGATGCGACCTTTCGCGCGAGCGGACAGACCGGAATCATGATTGCCGGCCGAGGGATCGCGATCGACGCGGTGATCGCGGATTTCGCCGCAGGTGCTGCCGAGCTGCTGAGCCCGGATGCCGCGCCCGATCATCTCGACGTGATCGAGGGGCAGGGATCACTGTTCCATCCCGCCTATGCCGCGGTGTCGTTGGCCCTGCTCCACGGCAGCCAGCCTGACGAGTTCGTGGTCTGCCATCAGCCCGGCCGGCAGGGCATCCTGGGAACGCCAGGCTATTCAGTGCCGCCGATCGAGGCGGTGATCGAACAGACGGTGCTGGTGGGGCGGCTGACCAACCCCGCAATCCGCTGCGTCGGGATCAGCCTCAACACCGGCGGCATGACCGAGCAAGAGGCGGTCGATGTCATCGCCGATACGGGCGCGCGGCTGGGGCTGCCGGCGGCGGATCCGATCCGGGGCGGTGACGCCTTCGAACGGCTGCTCGACGCATGCCAGGGCTGAGCCCTGTCGCGGCCGACCGGTTTCACCGGTTCGTGCTGCCGGGGCTCGCATTCAAGGCGGTGGTGATCGGCGGCGGCTATGCGACCGGCCGCGAGATCGCCGAGTTCTTCCTGCCGGCGGGCCCTTGGGGCGGCCTCGCGGCAATGCTGCTGGCGACGCTCATCTGGGCGGCGGTGGCGGCCGCGACCTTTCACCTCGCCCACAAGATCGGCGCGCGCGATTATCGTACCTTCTTCCAGGCGCTGCTCGGGCGCGGATGGGTGGCGTTCGAGGCGGCGTACCTGGTGTTCATCGTCCTGATCCTCGCCGTTTTCGGGGCCGCGGCGGGGGCGATCGCCGACGCCACGCTGGGGGCGCCGCCGTTTGCGGGAACGCTTGCGCTGATGGTCGGGATCGTCGCCTGCGTCGCCTGGGGCAATGCCGGGGTCGAGCGGGTGTTCGTCTGGGTCTCGGTGCTGCTCTACGCAACCTATGCAGCCTTCCTGCTGCTGGCGCTGACCGGTGTCGGCGACCGCATCGTCGCGGCTTTTGCGAGCGCGCCCGCACCATCGGGCGACTGGGCGCTGGGGGGTATCACCTACGCCGGCTACAACGTCGTAGGTGCGGTGATCGTGCTGCCAGTGACGCGGCATTTCCGGTCAGGCCGCGACGCGGTGGTCGCCGGGATGATCGCAGCCCCGCTGGCGATGCTGCCGGCGCTGTTGTTCTTCGTCAGCATGACAGCATTCCTGCCCGACATCGCAAGCGCGGTGCTGCCGTCCGACCACATGCTGGTCCGGCTCGGCCACCCCGCCTTCCATCTGCTGTTTCAGGGCATGATCTTTGCGGCGCTGCTGGAAAGCGGCAGCGGCGCGGTGCACGCCGTCAACGAACGGATCGCCCATGCAAGCGCGGGGCGGATAGTGCTGCGCCCCGCCGTCCGCGCGCTTGCGGCGCTGGCGCTGCTGGTGCCGTGCATGCTGATCGCCGAGCGCATCGGCCTCGTGGCGCTGATCGCCTCGGGCTATCGCGCGCTCGCCTGGATCCTGATCCTCCTCTACGTCCTGCCGCTGCTCGTGATGGTGGCGCTGCGCCGCGTCGCGGGCCCGGCGATTCAGCCGGAGACGCCATGATGAAGCGCTGCCTCCTCGCCCTGCCGCTGCTGCTGGCCGGGGCGCCGGCGCTGGCCGACCCGCCCGCCGGGTTCGACGCACGCGTAGAATCCATCCGCATCGCCAGTGAGACGCCCGGCATCTCGATCGCGATCGTCGAGGACGGGAAGGTCGTGCTCGCCAGGGGCTATGGCGTGCGCAGGCAAGGGGCGGCGCCAAAGGTCGACGCCGACACGCTGTTCATGATCGGCTCGACCGGCAAGGCGTTTACGGTGGCCGCGCTGGCGACCCTGGTCGATGCCGGTAAGGTCGGTTGGGACGACAAGGTCATCGACCACCTGCCGGGCTTCCAGATGTACGATCCCCGGGGTCACGCGCGAGATGACGGTGCGCGACCTGCTGGTCCATCGCAGCGGCCTGGGCCTGGGCGCGGGCGACCTGTTGCTGGTGCCGCGGGGCAAGCTGTCGCGGGCCGAGGTGGTGCGGCGGCTGCGCTATCTGAAGCCGGCGACCAGTTTCCGCTCCGGCTATGCCTATGACAACATCCTCTACATCGTTGCGGGTGCGGTGATCGAGGCTGTCAGCGGGCAAAGCTGGGAGGACTATATGCGCGAGCATGTGTTCCGGCCCGGCGGCTTTCCGAATGCGACCGCCGAGATGGCGCGGCAGTTGTCCGTGCCGGACCGGGCGCAGCCGCACGCGCGCTTTGGCGGCTCGGTGCGCGGCACCGGTCCGGTCCGCGTGCTAGACGAGCGCGACCGGCTGGGACAGGCGGGCGCCCCCGCGGGGCTGATGGCGGCGGGCGCCAACGACATGGCGCGCTGGTTGCAGATCCAGCTGGCGGGGGGCGCGCTGCCCGGAGGCAAGGGGCGACTGTTCAGCGAAGCGGCGGCCAAGGAGATGTGGACGCCGGTCACGCCAATGCCGATCGAGCCCTATCCGGAGCCGGTCGCCGGCATCACCCCCAGCTACCAATCCTACGCGCTGGGATGGGATGTTCGCGACTACCATGGCGCCAAGGTGATCTGGCATGCGGGCGGCCTCTTCGGCTTCACGACCGTCGTCGTGTTGATCCCGGAGAAGAAGGTCGGCTTTGCCATCGCCATCAACAGCGAGGAGATCGAGCCCCGCTATGGCCTCATGTACGAACTCCTCGACCATTATCTGGGGCTGCCAAAGCAGGATTGGCCCGCCCGGTTCGCCGCGTTCAAGCGCAACCGGATCGCAGGGGCCGAGGCGGTGGTGCGCGAGCAGGCGGCGACGCCCGCCAAGGTCGGCCCGTCGCTGCCGGTAGCGCGCTATGCCGGGCGCTATGTCGATCCCTGGTACGGCGCGCTGGCGGTGCGATCGGATGCAAAGGGGCTGACGGTCGACTTCACGACGACGCCCGGGATGACGGGCCGACTGGAGCATTACCAGTACGACAGCTTCGTAGCGCGCTTCGACGATCCGGCGATCGAGCCGGCCTATCTGACCTTTGCACTGGACGCGGACGGCAAGGTGGCGCGGGTAACCGCCAAGCCCGTGTCGCCGATCGCCGACTTCAGCTTCGATTACAAGGACCTGGACTTCGTGCCCGAGGGAGAGCGGCCATGATGCGACGTTGGTTGGTGGGCATTGCCTGCGCGCTTGCCGCAACGGCGGCGGTTGCCCAGAACGAAATGGTCGTCGCGCCGCAGCCGGCGGCGCCGGCTGTGCCAGCCGCCGCGACCGCCTCGGCCCAGCCGGCCGGGGCTGCCGCCGCCGCGCTGACCGCGAACGACGTGGGCACGTGGCTGGACGGCTTCCTTCCGACCACGCTGGAGGGAGGCAAGATCGCCGGTGCGCAAGTGGTGGTGGTCAAGGACGGCCAGGTGCTCTTCAAGAAGGGTTATGGCTATGCCGACGTGGCGGCCAAGAAGCCGATGGACGTCGACCGCACGCTGATGCGGATCGGCTCCACCTCCAAGCTGTTCACCTGGACCGCGGTGATGCAGCTGGTGGAATCGGGCAAGCTCGACCTGAACGCCGACGTCAACCGCTACCTGGATTTCCGGATCGAGCCCAAGGGCGGCCGGGCGATCACCCTGAACGACCTGATGCGTCACCGCGGCGGGTTCGAAGAGGGGCTGAAGGACCTGATGGCGACCGATCCCGCCAAGTGGAAGACGACGGAACGCTACCTCAAGGAAAACCTGCGCCCGCAGCTGTTCGTCGCGGGTGAGGCACCGGCCTATTCCAACTATGGCACCGCGCTTGCCGGCTACATCGTCCAGCGGGTCTCGGGCCAATCCTATGACGCCTATGTCGAGCAGCATATCCTGGCGCCGCTGCGCATGGGCCACACGACCTTCCGCCAGCCGCTGCCCCGGGCGTTCGCCCCGCTGATGTCCAAGGGCTATCCCCAAAGCGACATGCCGCCGGTGCCGTTCGAGCTGGTAGGAACTGCGCCAGCGGGTTCCGCGAGCACCACGGGCGCGGACATGGGCAATTTCATGATCGCGCATCTGCAGGACGGGCGGTTCGGCGACACCCAGATCCTGCGACCGGAGACGGCGCGGCTGATGCACACGCCAGCAGTCCCGCCGCAGCCCGGGTTCGATACCCTCGCGTACGGCTTTTTCTGGGGTCAGCGCAACGGGCGGCTGGTGATCGGCCACGGCGGCGACACCATCGTGTTCCACACCGATTTCAACCTGCTGCCGCAGCGAGGGGTCGGCTTCTATGCCAGCTTCAACAGCCGTGGAGAGAATGAGGCGGTGTATGGCGCGCGGGAGCGCTTGTTCCAGCTGTTCCTGGACCGCTATTTCCCGGCGCCCCGCGTCACCAATCCTCCGGCCATTGCTGGCGCGGCGGCCGATGCTGCAGCGCTTGCGGGCTATTACGAGGGCTCTCGACGGGTCGAGAGCGGCTTTATCGGTCTCTTCTACCTCGTCCAGCAGACCCAGGTGATCGCGAATCCGGATGGCACGATCAGCCTGACGTCCGCGCCGGAGCAGAAGTTCCGGGAAATCGCGCAGGGCCGGTGGCGGGAGGTGGACGGCACCCGGATGCTGCAGGTGTCGGAGGTGAACGGGCGTCGCGCAATCCTTGATAGCCACAACCCGGTCGAAATCCTGCAGGCGACACCGTTATCGCGCAACCCGGTGTTCAACATGGTGATCGCGGCGTTCTCGCTGCTGGTGCTGCTGGCGACGGTGCTCGCCTGGCCGGCGTCGGCCTGGATCCGCCGCCGCTGTGGTGCAGCCAATCTGCTGGCGGGCCGGGCGAGGCTCGCCCACCGGCTGGTGCAGCTCGCGGCGCTGGCCGACCTCATGTACCTCGTCGGCTGGTACACGGTGCTTGCGCCGATCCTGAAGCTGCAGGTCGAGGTCTATAACAACGGCATGGACGCGACCATTCGCGCGCTCCAGATCGCGGGGATCGTTCCCGTCCTGGGAGCCATGCTGGGCGTGTGGAACGCGGTAGTGACCTGGCAGCCGGGACGTGGCTGGGGCGAGCGGCTGCGCGCGATCCTGATCGCCGCCGCCCTGATCGGGGTGCTGTGGCTCGCCTGGGTGGGCAAGCTGATGAGCTACAACCTGAACTATTGAGGCATCACACCGGCAGGACGGTCGTCGACTTGATCTCCGACAGGGCGACGGTGGAGACGACCTCCTGCACGCCGGGTACGCGCGACAGCTTGTCGAAGAAGAAGCGTTCATACGCCTCGATGTCCTCGGCGACGACGCGCATCAGGAAATCGACCGGGCCCATCAGGACATAGCATTCCAGCACCTCCGGAAAGGCGCGGATCGCCTCGGCGAACTCGTCGAGATGGGCGCGGCCATGGGCGTTGAGCTTCACTTGCGCAAAGACGTGCGCGTTGAGCCCGATGGCGCGCCGGTCGAGCAGCGCCACGCGCTTGCGGATGATGCCATCCCGCTCCAGCCGGTCGATCCGGCGCCAGCACGGCGAGGGGGAGAGGCCCACGCGTTCTGCAACTGCGGCGGTGGGCAGGCTCGCGTCCTCCTGAAGGACGCGCAGGATACGACGTTCGGCATCGTCGAGCGGCTGGGTCAAACTATCCTCCAGAACTGAAAACAGCGGTCAGTCTTTGCGAGTACAGCAAAGGCTGCGGTCAACAAAGATCAGTTCGCCCTGACAGTTGGAGCTATTGCTTCGCTGCATCACAGATGAGGTCCCGCCATGAATGAATTGCTGCCCCCGGAAGCCGTAGTCCGGCTCGACGACCCGCAGACGGGCTTGCGGGGCTTCATCGTCCTGCATTCCACCGCGCTGGGGCCTGCAGCAGGCGGCTGCCGGTTGTGGCACTATGCCGACGAGGCGGCCGCGAGCGAGGATGCACTTCGGCTCGCCGCCGGCATGACGATGAAGAACGCGTTGGCCGGGTTGCCGCTGGGAGGCGGCAAGGCCGTGCTGATGCTCCCCGAGGCGCCGTTCAGCCGCTCGCAGCTGTTCGAGGCGTTCGGTCGCGCGGTCGCAGCGCTCGACGGGCGCTATGTGACGGCCGAGGATGCCGGCACCAGCGTCGAGGACATGGCGGTTGTCGCAGGGCAGACGGCCCACGTCGCCGGCCTGCCCCGGCAGGGCGAGCGGCCCGGCGGCGATCCTTCCCCCTGGACCGCGCGCGGCGTGTTCCGGGCGATGGAGGTGGCGGTCGCGCGACGGCTGGGCAAGTCGCTGGCGGAGGTGACGGTGGCGGTGCAGGGCGTCGGCCATGTCGGCATGGCGCTGTGCGAACTGCTCCACGCCGCCGGTGCGCGGCTGGTGATCGCGGAATCTCGATCGGAGCTGGCGGCGCGGGCGGCGACCCGCTTCGGAGCGGTCCTGGTGTCCTCCCGCGCGATCTCCGGTGTTCGGGCGGATGTCTTTGCACCCTGTGCGCTGGGCGGTGTGCTGAACGTTGCGACCGCAACCAGCTTGCAGGCGAAGGTGGTGTGCGGTGCTGCCAACAACCAGCTGGCTTCGGCGGAGGTGGGGGAGCTGCTGGCGAAGCGCGGCGTGCTCTACGCACCCGACTATGTCGTCAACGCCGGCGGCATCATCAACGTGGCGGCCGAATATCTCGGCTGGAGCGAAGCGGTGGTGCCGTCCCGCGTCGACGGCGTCGCCACGCGGCTGGGCGAGGTGCTGGACCTGGCGGAGGCGGAGCGGGTTTCTCCCGCGCGTGCGGCCGCATTGCTCGCGCGCGAGGTGATCGTCCAGGGGCGGCAGCCTTGCGACAAGGCGAGGCTCGCGGCCTGAGGGGAAAGGGCGATGCGCGTGACGGTCACCGGCGCCGCCTCCACCTCGCTGCTGCTGCGCGTCGTCAATCTCGTTGCGCTCCACGAACTGCCGTTCGTGGCGCTGGCGGCGGCGATGGAGGACGACGGCATGGCGATCCGTCTGGAGCTGGCAGGTGCGGCGCCGCCCGCCGAGGCGAGCCTGGAGAAGCTGCGCGCGCTCGTCGACGTCGCCAGCGTCGAGGTGACCGATCAACCCGGATGCTGACGCGCAATCACAAAGGCGCATTGCCTGTGAAGCCGCGGCCGAGCATGTTGCCCGAACAACGGGAGGGGCGACATGCGGGCACTCGGGATATTGCTTTTGATGACGGCGTGGCCGGCAGGCCTGGCGGCGCAGGAGGCCCTGCCGCCGCCCGCCGCCGCTCCTGGTGCGGCAAGCGCGCAGGGCGACCTTTCCGTCACTATCTACAACAACGACGTGGCGCTGGTGCAGGACGTGCGCGTCCTCGATCTCCCGGGCCGGCGCGTGCGGCAGGACTTCCCCGACGTCAGTGCGCAGATCCGGCCGGAGACCGTTTCGCTTTCCGTCGCCGATGCAGCCATCGTGGAGCAGAATTTCGACTATGATCTGCTGAGCCCGTCGAGCCTGATGGAAAAGGCGGTCGGCGAGACGATCACCCTGGTCCGCACCAACCCTGCCACCGGAGTGGAGACGCGCGAGCGGGCGCGCGTGCTGGCGGTGAACGGCGGCGTCGTGCTGGAGATCGGCGGTCGCGTGGAGGTGTTGCGCGACGACGGCCTGCCGGTGCGCGCGGTGTTCGATCGGGTGCCCGAGTCCCTGCGCGCACGGCCCACGCTTTCCGTCACGCTGGCGAGCGAACGTGCGGGCAGCCGCCCGGCGCGACTGTCCTATCTCAGCCGTGGCCTCGGCTGGAGCGCCGACTATGTCGCGCTCTTCGACGACAAGAGCCCCACCGTCGATGTCCAGGGCTGGGTGACGCTGCGCAACACCAGCGGCACGACCTTCAACAATGCGAAGACGCTGCTGGTGGCAGGCGATGTCGGAAGTGCGGAGAATCCGGACGCCTATGCCCCTAGGCCGCGACGCGGGACACAGGTGCGGCCCGGCACGGAATCGGCGGCGCGCGAGCAACTTGGGGACTTCTATCTCTATCCCCTGGCTGCAAGGACGACGATCGCGGACAAGCAGACCAAGCAGGTCAGCTTCCTCGACAGCAAGGGGGTCGCCGCACGCTCCGGCTATCGCTTCGAGAATCCCTGGCTCGGAACCGCGAACGAGCCGCGCAGCGCGCAGAGCGTTCTCTACTTCGCCAACTCCGGGGCTGCCGGACTCGGCGATGCGCTGCCGGCAGGAACGGTTCGCGTCTATGTCCGCGATGCACGGGGCCAGCCGCAGTTCACGGGCGAAAACCGGATCGACCATACCCCGCAGGGCTCGACCATCGCGCTGCCCACCGGCGACGCGTTCGACGTGAAGGTGCAGCCGACGACGGTTTCGCGCACGCGCCTGAGTGGGGATCGCTGGCGCACCCAGCTGCGCTATCGCCTCACCAATGCGCGCGCCCGCGCCGTGACGGTGGAGCTGGTTCAGGCTGGACTGGGCTGGGCCGATACCCGCATCCTCGAGGAGAGCCGGCCAAGCGAGCGGCAAGATGCCGGCGCGGCCGTGTGGCAGGTGCCCGTGCCCGCCAATGGGGAGGCGGTGGTCACCGCGACGTTCGACACGCGCTACTGATGCGCGCATCGACATTTCTGGCCGCGATGATCGTGGCGCTTGCGCTGCTGCGACCGGCAGCGGCGCAGGAGCGCGTCGTGACCTCGCGCGCGCCCGACCATGTCGGGCTGACCGTCTATCGCGCACCCCTCGGCCGGGGCGGCATCAACCTGCGCTATCTGGGGGGCTCCGCGCTGGTGACGGAGACGCGGCGGGTGAAGCTGCCGCGCGGGCCGGCAACGCTCCGTTTCGAAGGCGTGGCCGAAGGCATCATCCCGGTGAGCGCGGTGGTGGAGGGGCTTCCGGGAGGTGTCGTGGAGAAAAACCGCGATGCCGGCCTGCTGTCCCCCGCCTCGCTGGTCGACGGCACGCTCGGTCGGCAGGTGACGCTCACCCGCACGAACCGGGCTACCGGGCGGACCGTAAGCGAGGAGGCAACCCTGATTGCCGGGCCGCGTCCGGGCGTCGTGCTCCAGACCGCGGGAGGCATCGAGGCGCTACGCTGCTCCGGGCTTCCGGAGGCGCTCTCCTTCGACGGTACGCCCGCGGGGCTGACGGACAAGCCGGTGCTGAGCGTGGCCGCGGTGTCCCCTGTGGCCCGTACGGTGACGGTCCGGCTGAGTTACCTCGCCTCCGGCTTCGACTGGCGCGCGAGCTATGTCGCCACGGTCGCGGCGGATGGCCGCACGCTTGATCTCTTTGCGTGGCTTACCCTGGCGAACGGCAACCCCGGATCGCTCGCCGAAGCCGAAGTAAACGCCGTCGCCGGTCGGCTGAACCGGGTGGCCGTGCGCGCGCTCCCCGAAGAAGCGGGAGCCTTGTCGCTGACCTGCTATCCGCTCGGCACCACCACGTCGGACTTACGGAGCGAGGCGTTCGAGCCGGCGGAGGAGATCGTGGTCACGGCCGCGCTGGCCAGAGTGTATGCCCCGCTGCCTGTGGCGGCCCCGCCTCCTCCGCCGCCACCCCCGCCGCCGCCGCCACCGCCCGAGGATTTGGGGGACCTGAAACTCTATCGCGTGCCCGAACCGGTGACGGTTCAGGGCCGTGCCCAGAAACAGGTCGCGCTGCTGGGGCGCACGGGCGTGCCCTTCGAACGGCGCTACCGGCGCCCGATCCCCATCGGTACGGCGCTCTCGCCCATGCCCACTGCCGTGGTGCTGGTGATGCGCAACCGTAAGGAAGCCGGCCTCGGCCTGGCCCTGCCGTCCGGGAGCACGGCGGCCTATGCCGAGCGGCAGGGGGGCGAAACCTTGCTGCTGGGGCTGGGCGCGCTCGACGACCGGGCGGAGGGCGAAACTTTCCGGATCGGAGCCGGCGTCAGCACGCAGGTGCTGGTCGAACAGCTGGCAGAGAAGCCCGGCGAGGCGCGGATCCGCGTGACCAATGCCAATCCGTTTCCCGTGGCGCTGGAAATACCGATACAGGTCGGCACTGCCGACGTGGATCTGAAGATCGAGGGGGACGTTCCCGTGGCAGCGGACGGGCTCCGCACCTGGTCGCCGACGGTGGCGGCGGGTTCGGAGGCGGAACTCCGCTACCGCTACTGATCGGGAACGGAGCTTTGTGCGCCGCCGCCGGGTTGGCCGCAGCGCTGCTCGAAGGGAAATAGCGCTCGTTCTGTTGATACTGCTAGTGACTCGCAACTTGCCTTCGGCTAGAGGCCCCGCAACATCAAAGGGGGATCCGAATGCGTTTGCCGAAGAGCCTGTTGTCGAGCGTCGCCGTCGCCTGCCTGGGCGTAGCCACTGCACATGCGGCGCCCGTTTCCGACGGCTCGCAGGTGCGGTCGGAGGACGCTAGCAGCGACGAGGTGGTCGTCGTCGGCAAGAGCTACGGCCGCGAGGTCGGCAAGACCGTCACTCCGCTGAAGGACATGCCCAACACGGTCACGATCATCGACCGGGAACAGATCGAGGCGCAGAACCTGTTCACGCTGGAGGACGCGATGACCGCGACCAACGGCATCACCGTCACCGGCATCGGCAGCGAGGACCCGTCCTTCATGTCGCGCGGCTTTGCGATCACCAACTACCTGATCGACGGCGTGCCGACGCTGTCGTTCGGCTTCCCGGGGGTGGTGCCGGACCTGTTCGCCTATGACCGGCTGGAAGTGCTGCGCGGGCCTGCCGGCCTGTTCAGCGGATCGGGCAATCCGGCCGGCAGCATCAATCTGGTGCGCAAGCGGCCGCTGGAAGCGTTCAAGGTCCAGGCCTCGGCCGGCTACGGCAGCTACGACAATCTGCGGCTCGAGCTCGACGTTTCCGCCCCGCTCGGCGACCGCGCCGGGGTGCGCGTCGGCGGTATGCTGCAGGACCAGGACCAGTTCTTCGACGTTGCGCACCGCAACCGGCTCGGCTTCTATGGCATCACCGCGATCGAGATCGGCGACCGGACGACCCTGACGATCGGGGGGAGCTATGACCGGTTCAAACCCGCGATCCAGTCCGGGCTTCCGGGCTATGCCGGCGGTGCCGACGGCAGCGAGGGCCGCCTGCTCGATGTCGACCGCTCGACCTATCTGGGCGCCGACTGGAACCGCTTCCGCTCGGAGACCTGGACCGCCTATGCCGAGCTGACGCACCGGGTGAGCGACCGCTGGACGCTGCGCGCGACCGGCCTGATGACCGACGTCGACCGGATCGACGTCTACAGCTACATCGGCAACCAAGCTGTGACGCCTGCCAACGGCGGCAACACCAGCCACATCGCCTATCGCGGCGACAATTTCGCCAAGACGCGGTCGTTCGACATGAACGGCGTCGGCAGCTTCCCCCTGTTCGGGCGCGAGCAGACGCTGATCCTGGGCGCCGATTATCAGGCGTCAGATTATGACAGCTATTTCACGCGGCTTTCGAACTATGCGCGCATCAACGTGTTCGATCCGGTCTCGCCGACCGAACCGCCGCTCAACCCCTATGGCCCGCTGCCCTATTACCCGGTGCAGGGGAGCAATGCGACCTGCCCGGCCACCAGCACGCCGATCACGCCCGCGCCGGTCAATTGCGTCCTGCAATCCTATGGCGGCACCAGCACGCTCGTCGAGCAATACGGCCTCTACGGCCAGATGCGGCTACAGCCGGTAGAGGGGCTGACGCTGGTCGGCGGCGGCCGCCTCACCTGGTGGGAGCAGACGACGGAGACCCTGCTGCCCACTCCGGCCGCGCCGCGCTCCACGGGTGTGGATGCGCAGCTCACGCCCTATGCGGGCATCGTGTGGGACGTCACCCCGAACCTCAACATCTACGGCAGCTATGCGGACAGCTTCACGCCGCAGTCGGCGCCCGCCGGCCGCACGCGTCCGGATCGCGAACCCGTCAAGCCACTGATCGGCGACCAGTATGAGCTCGGCACCAAGCTGGCGCTGATGGACAATCGCCTGCTGCTCTCGGCGGCGGTCTATCAGCTCACGCAGAGCAACCGGCTGTTCAACCCCGCCGACGAGCCGACGATCGTGCTGCAGATCGGCAAGGTCCGCGCACGCGGGATCGAGGCGGAGGCGACTGGCGAAATTCTGCCCGGCTGGCGGATCAACGGCGGCTATACCTATACCAAGACCGAGTATCTGGAGGACACCCAGCCGCAGTTCGAGGGGCTGTCGCTGACGCCGATCATTCCGAAGCACATGATCAAGGTTTTCACCAACTACGCCCCGCAAGACGGGGTGCTGGCGGGCGCCAGCGTGGGCGGCGGGCTGACGTGGTTCAGCGAGACTTCCGGCGGCACGCCGTCGATCATCGGCGCGAACGGACAGCCGACGATCTCCACCGTCGTGCGCCAGGGCGCCTATGCGGTGGTCGACCTGCGTGCCGGCTACAAGGTCAACGACCAGCTTTCCTTCTCGATCAACGCGAACAACCTGCTCGACCGCAGCTATTATTCGCGCATCTCCTCCACCGGGCGCGGCAACTACTACGGCAGCCCGCGCACGGTGTTCGCGACCATCCGGCTCACCTACCCGTGAGCGCCCTCGCTTTCTCGAAAGGACCCTCTGCCATGAAAAAGATGCTGTTCGCCGCCCTGCTGCTGGGCCTCTCGACGGCGGCTCAGGCGCATGAAGTCTGGATCGAGCGCGACAGCGACGGTCCCGCGCGGATCTACCTGGGGGAACCCGCCGAGCCGATGCCCGCGGGCGGCGATCCCGAGTTCGCCAAGCTCAAGGCGCCCAAGCTGCTGAAGGCGCCGAATGCCCGGCTGGAGCGCAAGACGGGCTATCTGGAAGCGGCCGTCCCCGCAGGGGACGTGCGCGCGTGGGACGACACGGTGTTCGCGCCCTGGGGCGAGCCGGGTAAGCAGGAGTCGGTGGTCTATTACGCCCGCGCGGGACGAACCGAGACGCGGGCTGCCCTTCCGTTCGAGTTCGTGCCTGCCACGGCGGGCGCCGACCGCTTCCGCCTGGTGCGGGACGGCAAGCCCGTTGCCGGAACCGAAGTCACGCTGATCGCGCCGGACAAGTCGACGCAGAAGCTGGTCACCGATGCCAAGGGCGAAGTGACGGCGCCGGCCGGCGCGAAGGGGCGGTATCTGCTGACGGCGGCGCTCAAGGACGAGGGCGCGTACACGACCCCCGCAGGCCCCGTCGCGGTGCTGCACCGCATCACCACGATCAGCTACCTGGCGAACTGACAAAAACGGCAGCTTCAAGGGCCGAAGCGCTTGAGGCTGCCGTCTGCAGTGGCGGGGTCGGGGGAACCCCGGGGAAGCGGTCAGAAGCGCATCCGCACGCCCAGACGATAGATGCGGCCGAGCGTGTCATAGAGCGCGGGATTGACGTCGAGGCCGGTGTTGGTCTGCGGCGACGGTGCCGGATCATGGTCGAACACATTGTCGACCTTGAAGAAGGTCGTGACCTCCTTGGTCACGTTGTACGAGCCGCCGATGTCCAGGTAGAAGGCGCCCTTCATCCGGTTGTAGTCGATGGTCGGGTTGTTTCCGGTGGAAACCGGGCAGTCCGAGATGCAGACCACATATTGGTTGCCGAATACCCCGTCCGAGAACCAGCGCTCCTGGAGGGTGAGGCTGAAGCGGTCGTTTTCGTACGTCTGGACCGCGAGCCACTTCCAGTCCGGCGTGGCGCCGGTGTTGGCGCCGGCCTGATCGACCGTCGCGACGCCAGCGATGCCCGCGCTGACCAGGAATTCCCGCACGTGGGTGCCGAGCGCCCGGACGGTGAAGCTGCCGGGCAGGCCGAGCGGCTGGGTCCATTGGTAGCTCGCCTCGATGTCGAAGCCGCTCGTCTTCCAGGAGGCGAGGTTGAAGGGCTGGACGTTGACGAAGTTGCCGCCCTGAACGGGGCTGTTGAGCTCGAAGCCGCCGCAAAAGGCCTGGTTCCCCTCGAAGCAGAAGCGGACGATCTGGTCCGGGCTGAGGGTAGAGACGACCCCGTCGAGCTTGATGTTGTAATAGTCGAGCGAGAGGCTGAAGCCGGGCAGCCACGACGGGCGCGAGAGCACGATGCCGACTTCGGTATTGCGGGCGATCTCCGGTTTCAGGTCGGGATTGCCGATGGTGTTCTGGAAGATCTGGACCGCGCGGTTGCGGAACGGGTCGGTGAAGTTCGGCACCGTGGTGACCGTCGGTGCGGCGAACAGCTCCGACAGGTTGGGAGCGCGAACGTCGCGCGAGGTGACGGCGCGGAGCCGCAGGCCCTCCAGCGGCGTGTCCCAGGTGCCGCCGACCTTCCATGCCCATACGGTGCCGGACGTGCTGTAATGGGTGCCGCGGCCGGCGGCATTCAGGTTCGCACGCCCGATCGAGGGGCTGTCGAACAGGGGCAGGTTGACCTCCAGGAAACCTTCATAGACGTCGTACTTGCCGCTGCCGTTCTTGTAGTTGCCGGCCGCCCAGTTGCTTCCCTGGTCCGCGTTGAGCAGCGGATCGGCCGGATATTCCGGGCTGTTCGGGCTCACGTCCATGACGCCGGCGCCATAGGGGTCGGCGCGTACGCGATAATATTCGCGCCGGTACTCGGCACCGAAGGCGACCGACAATGGACCGGCCCACAGCTCGACGGGCGCGCCGGAGAAGTTGAGGCTCGCGACATCCTGGGTCAGCTTGGTGTGCTGGAACGGACCGTTTTCGGGCGTGATATAGGCAAGCGCTGCGGCGGACGGGGCGAAGCCGCCGAAGATGTTGATCGGCTGGCATCCTGCGGCCCGTGCCGCAGGATCGGCGCAGACGACCGCCCCGTTCAGCGTGATCGCGTTGGTCGCGGCGACATAGCGGTTCTGCAGCACGATGTCGTCGACATCGATGTCCGACATGGTGATGCCGTGTTCGTAATAGGCATCATAGGTCCAGTCGCTGCCGCCGATGTCGAACTTGCCCTTCAGCCCGCCGACGAAGCGATATTGCCGGCGATCGGTGCGGACTTGGGGGTCGGGGAAGCTGCCGTTGCTGGTGCCGAAGTTGAACTGGGTGATTCCGGCGGCCGCGCAACGATCGCGTACCAGCTGCGGCAGGAATGCGTTGGCGCACTGCACGGTCAGGTTGGGTCGATTGTAGCCGGGGCTGGGCTGGTTTGAGGTCTTCACCTGCGCCACGTTCACGGTCAGGTAGACCTCGTTGTCCTCGGCGAAGTCGAAGCCGATGCGGCCGAAGCCGTTCAGGCGTTCGAGTTCGGATTTCAGCGACGCGCCCGATCCCGGTGCACCGGACAGGTCGCCGCCGACGCAGAAGCTGTTGCCCGGATAGCAGTTGGTGACGCGGCCGGTGCCCGTGGGCGTGCCGCCCGATCCATAGTTGAAGTTGTAGGGCGTACCGTTCTGGTCGAACGCGATCCCCTGCAGCGGCCCGTTGTTGATGAGGCCGTAGAGCGCGTACTGATAAGGCTGCGCAAAGTCGCGATAGTTGAACTGCGGGAGCCCGTTGTCGGTAACCCCCGTGTTGAGCAGCGTCGTCGCCCGGTACCAATTGCGGCCGCCCGCCAGGTCCGTGCCGAAGTTGCCCGCGCCGACGCCGCCCTCATGGTCGAACTCGCCGCTGACGATCAGGTGCAGGCGATCGTCGAGCAGGGCGGTGCCATAGGCTCCCTGCACGAGCACCTGTTCGTCATCGCCATAGTTGGTGATGCCGCCCTGGACGTTGGCCTTGAAGCCCTCGAACCGGGTGTCGGTGATGAAGTTGACCACGCCGCCAACCGCGTCCGAGCCATAGGAGGCGGAGGCGCCTCCGGTCACGACGTCCACGCGCTTGACCAGCAGCTGCGGGAACATGCTGATGTCGGGAACGCCCGTCACGTTCGCGCCGACGACGCGCTGGCCGTCGAGCAGAGTCAGCGTGCGGATGGGGCCGAGGCCGCGCAGCGAGAAGGAGCTGAGGCCCTGGGTGCCGCTCGACGTGCTGAACGTGCCCGTGGAAGCGCCGGTCGAGCCCTGCAGCGACGGCAGCTGCGCGATCGCGTTGAAGATGTTGGGCTGCGCGTTCTTCTGGAGCTGGTCCTCGCCGATCACGGTCGTGGGGGTCGGCGCGTTGAAGCCGGTAGTGATACGGGTGCCGGTCACGACGACCTCGGTGGGCGATGCCTCCGGCTGGGCCGCGGTCGAGCCGGTGATGCCCGGGTCGGCGGGTGTCGCGGTGGTGTCGGTCTGGTCCTGAGGCTCGTTGGGGGGCGTCTGCTGCTGCGCCAGGGCAGGTGCGCCTGCGAGCAAGGCCGCAAGCACCGCAAAGCTGGTAACGTTATCATACGCACGTGTCTTGCGACGACGATCGCGAAGGACCTTGCCCATCATCCATCCCCTCCTTGGTGCCGGCGCGTGCCGGTGGTCCGGCGTGGCGTCGTGTCCGTGTGCGTGCATTCTATCCGATGCCGGCAGGCGCAGCATCTACGACCAAAGTCGAAGGGGCCGGTCAGGGCCGCGCCGCGAACAGCGCATGATGGGCGAGGATGAACAGCGTGGCGCCGTCCGGGCCGCCGAACAGCAATTGGAGCGGACGCTGCGGCACGTCGATGCGCCCCTGCTCGCGCCCGTCGACGCCGTAGACGAAGATCTCGCCGTTCGCGACATAGACGCGCCCGTCCGGGCCCACGGCCACGCTTTCGCCGCCGCGCGGCGCAAAGGGCTTGAGGTCGGTCACCGCGCCGCCAGCGCCCAGGAGGCCACTGTAGGTACGATCCTCGGAGCCGTTCGCGACATAGACGCGGGAACCCACGGTGCCGTGGACGAAGCCATAGGTGTCGAGCGTGTCCGAGAACCGCCAGCCCAGGTGATCGGCCGGACCCTGCTGCCAAACCCGGTAGGCAGGAAGCGCGATGCTTCCGTCGGGCGAGCGATATTCCAGCGGCTTGGGCAGTGCCATGTCGCGCGCGAACATCTCTGCCAGCGTCGTGAAGCGATCGGTGGCGGGATCATATTGGTCGCGGAACTCGCCGTTGTTCCAGAAGCTCGCTGGCAGGGCGATACGCCCGCCCGTGGCGGCGGAGGCGGGAGTGGGCGCGATGATCCGCGGCGCCTGGGGAGCCGCGGGATCGATGCTGTACACCGTCGCCGCGGCGCCGGCGGACGACAGCACCATCAGCTTGCCGGAGCGGTCGACCGCGAGGTTGACGGGATCGAGCGGCGCGTCGGCGACGATCGACAGTCCCTCCCTCTCCGACCAGCCATGGATGCGCTGGAAATAGCGGTCGACGAAATAGAGCTTGCCCGTCGGGTCCACGGCGCCACCGCCGAGCGAGTAGAAGCCCTCCGCCAGCATGCGGACCGGGGCGAGGGAGGGGCTGGCTGCCGGTGCCGGCGCGTCCGTCACGTCGAGTACCGCAAACTCGCGTTCGCGCACTGCGGCGCGGCGAGTCACGTCGACGATCGCGTTCTCATACGGATATTTGCTGGCGCGCAGGTAGGTCCCGCATCCGTTGCCGTCGCAGGTGGCAAAGCCGCTCTCGGCATTCACGTGCACGTTGCGGAAGCGGATGCCGCTCGAACCATCCAGCGTCACGGCTGCGGGCGCAGGCTGGAGCGAGCGGGTGACGCGATAGGCGTGCAGATTGGCAAAGAGGATGTCGCGCGAGTTGCGGACCTCCAGCGCCACCGCGTCCCGGCTCTCGCCCGCCTCCTCCTCCGTCTGCGGCGCCAGGAATTGCCAGTTGCGGACGCGGTCGAGCACGATCTCGGCGCGGCGGTGATGCTCGGCCGACATCTGGTAGACATAGCCGGGCGTGCTGGTGTCCGAGACGTAGAGCCCCGCCTGCGCATAGGTGTTGGGCGTCCACAGCCCGTTGAAGGTGCCACCGCCGCCGTCGGTGACCCACAGGCTCGCATATTGGCCGTCCCAGCGCTTCTTGGGGTCCGGATCGGCCGTGTGGTTGGCATTGTACGGATCGAAGCGGCTGCCGTCGGCAAGGAAGGTGCCGTGACCACCCTGGAACTTGACGTCGTCCACCAGCGATCGTTCGCCTGCACGCCACAAGAGCGCGGTTGCACGCGGATTGGTACCGCCCGTGAAGAGGCCCAGGCCGGAGACGATCGCATCCCCGCCCTTTGCGCTCTCGATCAGCGCGCGCGGACTGCCGACCCCGCGGAAGGGCGCGCTGTCCTCGGTCAGGACGATCTGCGTCATGCTGGGATGCAGCCCGACCAGGACGCTGTCGGGGCGCAGCTTCAGCGTGTCGGAGACGCGGTAGAATCCGGCCGGGAAGTAGAGTACCCGGCGGCTGTCGATCGCGCGCTGGATCGCGGCGGTGTCGTCGGTCGCATTGTCCCCGCGCACCCCCAGGTCTCGCACGTTCACCCAGTCGGCGACGGGCGGCAGCAGGCGGATCGCGCGATCGCGGCGGCGCGGGGTGCCCGAGAGCGGTGCGGCATCCATGCGCGTCGCGTAGCTGCCGGTGGCGCCCAGCGCCGGCACGGTCAGCCCATAGGTGAACTCGCGCACGCGGTAGCGGCTCCCCTTGCCCGCGACCGTCTGGCCGCTGTCGCGAAAGCGCGCGAAGACGGGCGTCCCGGTCGCCACCGCATTGCAGAAGCCGATCTGCGTATACGCGTTGCCCTCGTTGCTGATGATGACGCCGGCCTGCGAGACATTCTCGAAGCGGACGTCCTTGCCCCACAACCAATCGCCATAGCCGCGGTCGATCTCGATCCCGACGGGCACGTTGCGGAAGCTGGTGTTGACCAGCGTGAGGCCGGCCTCGTGCTCGCGGATCGCGGCGTCGCGCTGCCCTTCGAAGGTCGAATCCAGCAGCGTGTATTGCCAGGCCGGCGACGGTTTCTCCGTTAGGATGCCATAGCGGCCGCCGAAGAAGCGCAGGTTCTGGCCCAGGTTCCCGACCTGGTAGATGCCGGCGAGGGCGGAGCCGAGGTGGAAGTCGATGTGGCTGAGATAGGTATGCTGGGCGGTGTGGAACCGGACCGCGGTCGCCGCCGGATTGCCGCTGCCGATCTCGAAGTCGACGTTCGCCATGGCCGAGTAGAAGGTGCCCGAATTGGCGTCGGCAATGCCCGGGTTGAACGGAACGCTGGTGGGCGGCGGCACGGGCACGCGCGGGCCTGCCCCGTCCGGCTGAGGGCGGTTGCCCGTGAAGAAGATCATGTTGCCGACGCCGCTCTGGAAGCCGGGCGTGTTGGGTGCCAGCACCAAGACCGGGCGCTTCTTGCCGACCCCGAACAGGCGCACGCCGGGCCAGACATACAGCGTGCGGGTGATCCGGTACCGACCGGAGGGAAGGAAGACGAGACCGCCGCCGCCATGGCCCGCGGCCGCATCGATCGCCTGCTGGATCGCGGCGCTATCGTCGGTGGTGCCGTCGCCCTGCGCCGACACGGTGATGGCGCGTGGGTCGTTCGGCGCGGTTGCGTAGACCGAGGTCGAGCCGGGCGCCGCCAGTGCCGGCAGGGCGGTGCCGGCGAGCAGCAGCGCTGGGAGCAGACGGAGGGCGGTGCTGGCTGTCATGGCGATGCGTCCCTTGATCGCTGCGCGAGTGTGCCCGCCTGGATAGTTCGGCCTCCCCAGAGTGGCGACCTCGACCAAGGTCGCAATGGCCAAGCAACTCGCCAGACCCAATACCGCCGGGGCAACACGGCCGGCCGGCCAAAGCTGAGGGCACAGGCGTGCAGGCACAACGGCAAGGGATCGACCGACCGCGCGCGATCGTGGTGATGGGGGTGAGCGGCACGGGCAAGACGACGCTGTCGGTAAGGCTCGGTGCAGAGCTCGGCTGCCCCGTCTTGGAGGGTGATGCCTTTCATTCGGCGGCAAGTGTCGCCAAGATGCGGGCCGGCCACCCCCTGACCGATGCGGATCGCTGGCCCTGGCTCGACCGGCTGGGGCGCGCGATCGGCGAGGCAAGCTCGACGCGGGGCATCGCCGTCGCGGCCTGCTCCGCCCTCAAGCGTGCCTATCGCGAGAGGCTGGCCGCTGCATCGGCCGTGCCAATGTACTTTGTTCTGCTCGACACTGCGCGCGAGGAGATCGCGCGGCGGATGGCGAGCCGCGACGGCCATTACATGCCGCCCAGCCTCCTCGACAGCCAGTTGGCGACGCTGGAGCGTCCCATGCCGGACGAGCGCGCACTGACGTTGGATGCGGCGCGGACGCCGGAAAGTCTTTGTGCGGAGGTCCGTGCCTGGCTCGACCTCGTGCCCGCGTCCCGCTGAGGGGAGCGGCAATCACGGCATCAGCCGCTTGCGTCCCTGCGACAGATGCCACCGCATCGCCAGCGCCGCACCATCGGCATCCCGGGCGCGGATCGCGTCCACGATCGCGTCATGCTCGTCCATCATCGCGCCGATCACCTCGGGCGGGCGCGCGCGCGAGATCTCGACGCCTGCACGCAGGATCTGCATCACCGCGTCCTGCAGGTGATCGAAGACCGGCGGGAACGCCGCGTTGCCGGTGGCCTCCGCGATGCTGCGGTGGAGGTTCCAGTCCTCGTCATGCGCGGGCGCGTTCGAGAGGAGCGCGGCGCGCAACGCGCTTAACGCCCGCTCGATCGCCTCGAGTTGCTGGTGCGAACGCCGCTGGGCCGCCAGCCGTGCCGCCTCCGCCTCCAGCACGAAGCGTACTTCATAGGTGCCCAGCGTTGCCGCCAGCGCGTCCATCGGCATGTGCGAGCCGAGCCGATCGGACGGCCGCCGCTTCACATAGGAGCCCGCGCCTCGACGTGCCTCGGTGATGCCGTCGGAGGCGAGGCGGGCGAGCGCCTCGCGCACGATGGTGCGCGACATGCCGAACAGATCGGCCAGCCGGGCCTCGGAGGGTAGGCGATCCCCGCTCACCATCCCCTGATCGTTGATGATCCGGACGATCTCCGTATAGGCGCGATCCGCGAGACGTCCCTCGCTCATGGGAGGTCCCCGACCGGCTCCGCGGCCCGGCTTCGCCCGCGGTCAGACGACATAGCTGAGCGCGAGCACCAGCATGAGGCCGACGACCGAAATGGCCGTCTCCAGCAGCGACCAGGTGCGGAACGTGTCGGCGGTGCTGGTGCCGACATAGCTTTTGACCAGCCAGAAGCCGGGATCGTTCACATGGCTGAAGAACACCGATCCGGCGCCCACCGCCAGCACTACCAGTTCGGGGGAGACGCCGGAACCGGCGACCACACCCGGCATGATGCCCACCGCAGTGATCGTCGCCACGGTCGCCGAGCCGGCGGCCAGGCGGATGCCGACCGCGATCAGCCAGCCGAGCAGCAGCGGCGAGATGGCGTACATCAGCACGACCCGCGCGAGCAGGTCCGACAGACCGGCCGTCACCAGCACCTGCTTGAGCGCGCCGCCCGCACCGATCGCGAGCAGGATCGCACCGGCAGCACCCATGGTTTCGAACCAGACCGCGTTCTGGATCGCCGCCTCGCGCAGGCGCCTTCCGAACAGCAGCGGCAGCGCGAGCAGGTTGGCGATCAGCAATGCCACGACCGGGTTGCTCGCGGCGGCAAGCGCCGTGTTGCCGCGCAGCCCGGGCAGCATCTGCCCGATTTCGCCCGCGGCGATCAGAACGACGGGAAGAAGCACGATGAGCAGTGCGCTCCCGCGCCCGGGTGTCGCGATGTCCAGCCGGTGATCGGTGAGGACCGGCGCCTCCAGCCGCACGCCGCGTGCGGTGACCTTTGCCAGCATCGGCCCTGCCACGATCGCCGTCGGGATTGCGATCACGATGCCGTAGAGCATCGTGCGGCCGAGGTCGGCGCCCAGCGCTTCGACGGCGAGCAGCGGACCGGGATGCGGGGGCACCAGCGCGTGGACGACGCCCAGGCCTGCGAGCGCCGGCATGATCAGGCGCAGCTTGGCCGCATCCCGTTCGGCAGGATCGTCGCCCGCCATCGTTTCGGCTGCCGCGACCACGATCGGCAGCAACAGCACCAGGCCCGTCTCGAAGAACAGCGGCAGGCCGATGACGATCGCGATGCCCAGAGTAGCCCAGGGTGCGGCTCGGGCGCCCGTGAGTTGTAGCGCCCCCTTCGCCAGCGTGGCGGCGCCGCCCGACAGATGCAGCATCGCGCCGAGCGACAGGCCAAGGGCCACGACCAGGCCGGTGCCGCCGATGATGTCGCCGACGCCCTTCTGCACCGCCTTGGCGGTTTCCGGCAGGGGAAGACCTGCGAGCAGACCCACGGCGAAGGCGCCGCAGAGCAGACCGATGAAGGGGTGGAGGCGGCCGCGCACGATCATCAGCACCGCCAGCAGAATGCCGCCCAGCGCCGCGCCGATCAGGCGAAGGTCTTCGCCGGTCATCCTGCGAGCCCGTGGAAATACGCGCGAGAAACCAGCGCTTCGGCCATCGACATCCCTCCCAAGGGTCTGGCGGCATTTTGCCTTCCGCCCATAGCTGTAGGACAGGTTTTTGCGGATCAGCAATGAAAAAGGCTTGATCAGGCCCAAATAGAGGGATCATACTCAAAACCTGTCCAACCGAATCCACAAGAGTGGAGCGCTGGACCAAGAGGCCGCCTGGACCGCGCGTCCGGTCGGACAAGGCCAAAGAAGCCGACCAGGAGGAGGATGTCGATGGGAGGGACCGCCCAACAGACTCGCCGATCCGAACCGCTCGCGAGCCACGCGGCCGAGTTCGGTCTGGCGCAACTGACACCTACGCAGATCAAGGTTCTGCGCGGTGTCCACTCAGGGCTACTCAACAAGCAGATCGCCTTCGACCTTGGCATCGCCGAGGCGACAGTGAAGGCGCACATGACCGCATTGATGCGCAAGCTGAACGTGCGCAACCGTACCCAGGTGGCGATCGCCGCACAGGCGCTGGCCCACCACCTTTCCTGAGATCACCGCTACGCACGGGCCGGAACCCGGCTGCATTCGGCGCTTCCGTCCGTGCGAAAATGATAACGATACCAGAACAGAGGGAGATGATGGATGAAGGCGACCTGGCTGCTCGGCGCGGCGGCATTGATGCTGCCCGCCCCGGTTCTGGCAAAGTCATCATCGGTCTACCTCCAGGCTCCCGACGACCCGCGTGCGATCACCGTCCGGGGCGTCGGCGACGGACGCGCGGACGATAGCGCCGCGATCCAGCAGGCGATCGATGCCGCTGCGGAAGGCGGCCACGGCGGCGTGGTCTTCCTTCCCTCCGGCCGATACCGCATCAGCCGCACCATCTTCGTGAAGTCCGCCGTGCGGGTGTTCGGCGTCGGCCCGACTCGTCCCGAGATCATCCTTGGGGACAACACCGCCGGCTTCGGCTCGGGCGTTGCGGCGATGGTGGCCTTCACGGGCGAGGACCAGTATCGTGTCGGCAAGGCGCCGGTGCCGCCGCGCACCAGCGTGCCGTTCGATCCCAGCATCTTCGACGCCACGTCGAGTACCTTTTATTCCGCGCTGTCCAACGTGGATTTCCGCATCGGCTCGGGCAATGCGGGCGCGGTCGCGGTGCGTTTCCGCGTCGCGCAGCACGGCTATCTGCGCCACGTCGACTTCCACATCGGCTCCGGGCTCGCGGGCGTCTATCAGGCGGGCAACGAGTTCGAGAACCTCCGCTTCTACGGCGGCCGCTATGGCATCATGTCGGAAAAGACCTCGCCTGCCTGGCAGTTCACGCTGATCGATTCCGAGTTCCAGGGCCAGCGCGATGCCGCGATCCGCGAGCATGAGGTCGACCTGACGCTGGTGAACGTCGCCATCCGCGACACGCCGGTCGGGATCGAGATCGACCGCGGCTATTCGGACTCGCTGTTCGGCAAGCAGGTGCGGTTCGAGAATGTCTCGAACGCGGGCGTGCTGATCTCCGAAGAGAACAACGTCTTCACCCAGATCGGCTTCGCCGATGCGGTGGCGGTCAAAACGCCGACGTTCGCCCGCTTCCGCGACAGCGGGAAGACGGTGGCCGGGTCGGGGGCCCGCTACCAGGTCAAGGACTTCTCCTACGGGCTGAAGCTCGCCGGATTGGGCACGATCGGCGACTATGCGACCGACGTCGAGATGGCGCCGCTCAGCCGCGCGCCGGCGCGCCCGGCGGCAAAGATCCGCGCGCTGCCGCCGGTGTCGCAATGGACCAACGTCCGCGACCTCGGCGTAAAGGGCGACGATACGACCGACGATACGGCGGCGTTGCAGCGTGCCATCGACACCCACCGCGTTCTGTATCTGCCGATGGGGCGGTACCGCGTCACCGACACGCTCAAGCTGCGTCCGGACAGCGTGCTGATCGCGCTCCATCCGAGCCTTACCCACCTCTACCTGCCGGACGAGACGCCCGCGTTCATGGGCGTCGGCGGGCCCAAGGCGCTGATCCAGAGCGCCAAGGGTGGCAATGCCATCGTCCACGGCCTAGGCCTGTGGACCGGCGGCGTGAACCCGCGCGCGACGGCGCTGCTGTGGCGCGCGGGCGAGGCGTCGGAGGTCAACGACGTCAAGATCCAGGGCGGCGGCGGCACCGTGCTGACCAAGGGCAGCCCGATCGGCTTCGGCGACCCGCGCGCGCGCTTCGACGGGCAATATCCCAGCATCTGGGTGACCGACGGCGGCGGCGGCACCTTTGCGGCGCTATGGTCGCCCAACACGCTGGCGTCGGCCGGCTTCTACGTTTCGGACACCAAGACGCCGGGGCACGTCTACCAGTTGTCGGCCGAGCACCACTATCGTGCCGAGATCGTGCTCAAGAACGTCGAGAACTGGGAGTTCCTGGCGCCGCAGACCGAGCAGGAGGTGCAGGACGGCGTCAACGCGGTCTCGACCGAATTCCACAACTCCCGCAACATCCTGTTCGCCAACTACCACGGCTATCGCGTGACGCGGTCGATCAAGCCGATGGATGCGGCGGTGAAGCTCTACAACTCGGGCGACATCCGCTTCCGCAACGTTCATGTGAACGCCGAGAGCGGCTTTGCGAGCTGCGACGCGAAAGGCTGCGGCACCTTCACCCGCGTCAGCAAATTCCCGTTCGAGAACGCGATCAAGGACATGACCCGGCAACAGGAGGTCCGCGAGCGGGAGTTCGCGCGGCTCGACCTGCCTGCCGCGCCCACCGCGGCCGCAACCCAGTCCGGGGTGCCGGTGTCGCCGGGCGTGGAGAAGCTCGCCGACGGCTTCTACTCGATCGCGGGCGGGGCGGTGGATGCCAACGGCAAGCTCTTCTTCATCGACCGCTTCTTCCAGCGCATCCACGGCTGGTCCAAGCCCGAGGGGCTGACGATCGTCGCCGACGCGCCGCTCGACGCGGTCAACCTGGCGGTCGATCGTTCCGGCGACCTGCTGGTGCTCTCCTCCGCCGGTCGGGACGGAACGGTGTTCAGCATCGATCCGAAGAAGCCGGTCGATGTCCGGGTGATCGCGCCGACGCCGGCGCGCGCGCACAACGGCGCCTCGACCCTGCTCCCGGTCAACGTCTGGGCGAATGGAGAGTTCGCCGACCGCATCGATCCCGCGACCTACGCCTACCCGCCGCTGTCCCACTTCTTCGTCGACAAGCTGGGGGAGGCGAAGGCGCAGGAATATGTCTCCCCGGACGGATCGCTGGTGCTGCCGGCCTTCCGCGTGTGGAACCAGGGGCCGGACGATCATCGCGGGTGGCGCTGGTCGGACACCCTCGACGCCTATGGGCTGGTCGCGGCCGATGCCGAGGGCCGGGTGGTCGTCACCAACGCTTCGGAGAACCGGACCTACAGCGGCCGGGTGGCCGAAAGCGGCCGGGTGACCGACCTCAAGATCGTGGCGGATCGCGGCGGCGAGAGCGTGGCCCGGGATGCTTCCGGCAACCTCTATGTCGCGAACGGGCAGGTGTTCGTCTACGGCCCGGACTCGCGCCTGCAGCGGCGGATCGACGTGCCGGAGCGGCCGCTGCAACTGCTATTGGGCGGGCCGGACCGGCGGACGCTCTACATCCTCACCCATCACAGCCTGTACGCGACCGGCATCTGATCGCGGCCGGCGGCGGAGTGTCCCCGCCGCCGGGTCCGCTCAGGCCAGGCGCTGGAGCGGCCCGCGGGAGGTCGCCCGGAAACGGGCGGCCACCGCGGTCGTGTAGGGCTTGGCGACGATGGTGGAGACGGTCGCAAACTCCGCGACCGCGGCCTCCCGCGTGAGCGTCAGGCGAAGAAAGCCCTTGTTGTCCTGATCGCAGAACTGCACTTCCTCGTTCGCGTCCGCGATCAGCCGGCCGATGCCCGGCAGCAGCGAGCCGTAGGACGGGCTGCTGATCGCCGTCGTGCCGAACTCGACCGCGGCAAGCGTGCCCTTCTGGTCGTGGAGGTCGTTGGCCCAGGCGGCGTGGCTGTCGCCGGACAGCACGATCGGCCGCGACCCTGCCCGGCGGAAGCTGGCGTACAGCCGCTCGCGCGCGGCCGGATAGCCGTCCCAGCTGTCGAAGTTGAACGGCAGGCCGGCGCGATAGGAGGCGAGCGCCGCAGCCATCCGCTGGCGATAGGCGGTGGGCATCTTCGCCATCATCGCCGCGTAGCGTTCCGCGCCGAGCTGGCGCTCGACGTCGGGGCCGGCAACGCGCGCCATCACCACCTGATTGCCCAGCACCTGCCACGGCTTGCCCGCCTTCACCGAGGCTGCAAGCGTTCCCTCGAGCCAGCGCTGCTGACGCGGGCCCAACAGCTCCCGATCCGCGCGCGCACGCTCTGCCATCATCGGCGCATAATCGGCTTGGGTCGGAGCCGCGCCCTTGGCCGCGACCTGGCGTGCGCGGGCCAGCAGGCGGGTCTCGACCATCGCCAGGGTCGCGAGATCGCCGAATTCGAAGCTGCGGTTGATCGCGTCCCACGGCTCGCCCGGACGCGGATCGCGGATCGGCATCCATTCGAAATAGGCCTGCATTGCTGCCGCCTTGCGCTTCTCCCAGTCGCCCTCGGTGCCGGCGTCGTGGTTCTCGGCGCCATGCATCCAGCTGTCGTTGGCGACCTCATGATCGTCCCACACGCAGATAAAGGCGGCGCGGGCGTGGGCTGCCTGCATGTCGGGGTCGCGCTTCACCTGCGCGTGGCGGAGGCGGTAATCGGCGAGCGTCAGGATCTCGTGCCGGGGCTCTGGCAGGCGGCCGAGCTTGGCGCCCATTTCCGCGCCATATCCTTCCGCGCCATATTCATAGATATAGTCGCCCAGGTGGAGCACCGCGTCGAGCCGGTCGCTGCGCGCGATCGCGTCATAGGCGTTGTAGAGCCCGCCCGGATAGAGCTGGCAGGAGACCACCGCGAACACCAGTTCCGCCGTCGCACCGGTCGGGAGCGTGCGGAAGCGGCCGACGGGCGAGCGCGTGCCGTCTTCGCTCGTGAACCAGAACCAATATTCGGAGCCGGCGGAAAGGCCGCTCGCCGCGACCTTGGCCGTGAAATCGCGTGCCGCGCGGGCCACGACCTCGCCCGAGGCGATCGGCGCTGCGTCTGCGGCTGGGGCTACGTGCCAGCGCAGCGGAACGTCGGCGTTGGACCCGGCGGGCGGGGTGGCTCGCGTCCACAGGATCGCGCCGTCTGCGGCGGGATCGCCGCTTGCGACCCCATGGTCGAACCGGCCCGTGGCCGGTGCCGCGCCAGCGCCTGCGGGCAACGTCAGGGCAAGGCCCGTCCCCAGCAGGGACAGGGCGCCGCGGCGGTTGATCGTCATCGAAAATGCTCCCCAAATCTGCCGCGGCCACTAAGCAGCGCGCGCGACACTTCGGTTGCGGAGGCGTGACATTTTGGGGAAGCGCGCGTCACCGCCGCGTCATGCGGCTGCCGCCGCTTTGTCACCTGTCCTCCCTAGTCGGGCCGCGTCGCCGTTTGGGGGAAACAGAAAGATGCGGAAGTTTGGTTTGGGGTTCGTGCTGGCGACGCTCGGCGCGGGGGTTTCTTCGGGGGCGCTGGCGCAGGCAAGTGCGCAGCCGGAGGGCGACGAGTCGGCGTTCGAAGCAGGCGACGTCATCGTCACGGCACAGAAGCGGGCGCAGCGGATCGAGGACGTGCCGGTCACGGTCACCGCGCTGTCCGGCGAGCACATGGCCGACATCGGTGTGTCCGAGCTCGACGAGGTGGCGGCGTTCATCCCCGGCCTTCAGGTGCAGGAGCAGAGCGCCAACAATCCCGGCTTCGTGATCCGCGGCATCACGTCGGACTCGGGCTCCGCACAACAGGGCGCGCGCGTCACGCTCTACTACAACGGCGTCGACATCAGCCGTTCGCGTGGCGCCTATCAGGACCTGTACGACTTGGCCCGCATCGAGGTGGTGAAGGGCCCGCAGGCGACGCTGTTCGGCACCGCGGCTGCGGTCGGTGCGATCAGCATCGTGCCCGCCGCACCCGAGCCGGGTTTCTCGGGCGAGCTCGCCGGCTCCTATGGCAATTTCGATCGCACGCAGGTTTCGGGTTTCGTGAACGCGGGGGACGAGGTGCTGGCGGGGCGTATCGCCTTTGCCTACAAATACCGCCGCGGCTACGTCCGCAACATCGCTGGCGATCCGGACGTGCCGAACCAGAACCAGGGCCGGGTCGATCAGGACGACCTCAACGGGCAGGACCAGCGCGGCATCCGCGGATCGCTTCGCTGGCAGCCGAGCGATGCGGTCACCGCGGACCTGGTCCTCACCTATGACGGGCAGCGCAACCCCGGCACCGCGTTCAAGTCGCGCGCGCATGCCCCCACCGGCGGGCAGACCGGCGACTATGGCTATGCCGAGCTGTCGGGCTCTCCCTACAGCGAGGAAGTGCTCGGCGCCCGCAAGCTGGGACTGGACCGCAACGTCTATGACGCCAATCTGACGGTGAACGTCGACCTCGCGGACGGCATCCGCTTCACGACCGTCAACGGCTTCCGCCATTTCGACGCGCTGGAGGTGTTCGACGCCGATGGCGGCCCGGCCTGGTACCTCGAGTTCGCCGAGGATGCGAAGGGGGAGCAGTGGAGCCATGAGGGCCGCTTCTCGTTCGAAGGTGCCGAGTATCGCGCCGCCTTCGGCTGGAACGCCTTTTTCGAGAACGGCTACCAGCGCGTGCCCTTCTCGACGGAGGAAGGGACCTATCTCGCCTGCTCGGTGGCGGCAGCCTATGCGCCGGTCCGCGCGCAATTGCAGGCGATCGGTATTCCGACAGGTACGGGCTGCGTTCTGCCGAACGGCACCATCCCGGCGACGCAGGTGACGTCGATCGTCACCGGCGGGGCGCTTCGCGAGCTTCCCTACGCGTCCGAGTTCAGCAACTACGGCAACAACGACACCTATTCGGTGTTCGCCGACGCCACCTGGATCCCGACGCCGCGCCTGGAACTGACCGCGGGCGCCCGCGTGCTGATCGAGGATCGCAAGTCCGGCTACAGCTCGATCCAGCCCAACTCCGTAATCCTGGCCGCGCTCGGCATTCGCACCAGCCTGATCGGCACCGCGAACACCCAGGGCGCGAAGCTGACGGCGCAGCGCAGCTTCGCGGCGCTGCTGCCGCGGTTCAATGCGCTGTTCCGGCTGAACGACAGCCTCAATCTCTATGGCACCGTCAGCAAGGGCCGGCGCTCGCCGGTCGTGCAGCTGAGCGCCGCCAACAGCGCCGCCGGCGTGGTGCCGAACCTCCAGTTGGTGCCCGAGGAGACGGTCTGGAACTACGAAGGCGGCATCAAGGGCCGGGTCGGCCCGTTCACCGGCGCTGCGTCCGTCTTCTACCAGCGGTACAAGGGGTTCCAGGTCTCCGTCACCGGCGAAGACGGCGTCACCCGGACGCAAAGCGCTGGATCGGCCGACAATCTGGGCGTCGAGCTGGAAGCCAGCTTGGCGATCTCGCCCGTGCTGACCCTGTTCGGCAGCTTCTCCTACCTCGACGGCGGCATCGCCGATGATGCGGCGAACGGCGTCTATGCCGGCAACCGCTTCCGCCTGCAGCCCGACACGACGGCCTCGGGCGGTGCATCGCTGCGCGTGCCGGTCGGCAACTGGACGCTCTATGCGACCCCGACCGTCACCTACCGATCGAAGGTCTATTTTGAGGTCCCGAACAACGAAGCGATCAGCCAGGACGGCTATGCGCTGGTCAACCTGCGCGCCGGCATCGAAACCGCGGACGGCCGCTACCGGATCGGGGGCTTTGCGCGGAACCTGACGGACGAGCAGTATCTGATCGACGCCGGCAACACCGGCGGCGGCTTCGGCATCCCCACCTATATCGCAGGCGAGCCACGCTTCTATGGCGTGGAACTGGGCGCCCGCTTCTGAACCCCGCCGCCGCCGCCCATCCCGGGCGGCGGCGCGCTAGAAGCGGTCGGTGATGCGGCCGTCGACCTGCCGGTCCTTCAGCCAGCGGGCGCCGGTGCTGCGAAATCCGGTGACGTCGGTGAGCGTGAAGGTTTCGCCCCGCGGCGCGCGCAAATTGGTGATGTCCGCATCGACCACATCCTCCAGCCAGATCGCGGGCCGCGGATCGGGCGCCGCGGTCGCGATCTCGACATGGTGCATCTCGAGATTGCGCAGGTGGCGCGCGAATAGTCCTGTCGCAGGAAGGTCTCCGAACATGGTGGCCTCGGGATAGCCGAGCTCGTTTTCGGGCGGGCGCAGCTGCGCCATCGCTGCCGGCGCGCCGCCGACATGGTGGAGGTAGACGTCGGAGAGGGACACGTCCTCGATCGGACGGCCGGCGAGCCCGGCGAAGACCGAGGGCAGGGGCGTCGCATTGCTGCTGGTCACGTTCTGGATCATGATCCGCTTGAGCGTGCCGATCGGCCGCCGGGCGGGACCGCGCATCCGCTTGCCCAGGCGCAGGAACAGGGGCGCGTCGACGATCCCGCGCATCGTGATGTTGCTGATCGCGAAGTCCTCGATCACGCCGCCATCGACCGTCTCGATCGCGAGACCGCGGCTGTCCTCGAACACGCAGTTGCTGATCGCGACGTTGCGGAAGCCGCCGTTGGTCTCGGTCCCGAACTTGATGCGACCGTGGATTTGCGGGGCGAAGTTGGCCGGCATCTTGCGGAAGCTGCCGTCGATGACGGACCCCACCTGATAGTTGCCGGTCACGAAGCAATTGGCGATCGTCAGGTTCTCGGTGATGCGCGGCTCGCCCAGCGCATAGCTCGACTTCGGGCAGATGCCGTCGTCCCAGGGCGAGTTCACCGTGCAGTTGGTGACGCGCACGTTGCGGCAGCAGTCGATGTCGAAGCCGTCGCGGTTGGTATCTACGACGACATTGTCGATCGTCATGTTGTCGACGCCGGTGGCGAGCAGCGCGAACCAGCCGCCTTCCAGCACTTTGAAGTCGCGCAGCAGGACGTTGCGGCAGTTCTTCAGCGCGATCGCCTTGTTGCCGGTGCCGGGCCCCGAGGGGTCCTTCAGCCAATTGTCCTTGCCGTCGCCGCGGCCCAGCCCCTTGCCCCAGATGAGGCCGGGGCCGAGGATGGCGATGTCGTGCAGCCCCTCGCCCCAGATCAGGCTGTTGCGCCAGTGGCTGTGGCCGAAATCCTGGAAGCCGACGGCGCGCGGGTCCTGCGGCTCGGCGACGTCATAGCCGGCGGTGGGGGTGGGGGCGGCGGCGAGGATCGTCGCGCCCTGATCCAGGTAGAGCGACACCCGGCTCTTCAGCCGGATGGTGTGGGCGGCATAGGTGCCGGCGGGGAACACGACCGTGCCGCCGCCCCGCGCCGCCGCGTGGTCGATCGCGCGGTTGATCGCAGACGTGTCGAGCGCCCGGCCGTCGCCCTTCGCCCCGAAGCGGCGCACGCTGACCCAGCCGTCGCCTGCCACCTGCCCGGCGGCCCATGCGGGGGACAGGAGCAGGCCTCCGGCGGCAACGGCTCCGCCCAGCAGCACGGCACGACGATCGATCAGCATCCTGTCTCTTCTCCGCAAACCCGGGGTGGGGGAGCCCACCCCTGCCAGATCAGAACTTCGCGGTGGCGCCGAGGAAGAACTCCGGCCCGAGTACGTCGTAGGTGGCCGAGAAGGTGTTGGCGCTCGGGCCCTGGGTGGTGATCGGGGGCTTGTTGTTGAGCACGTTGTTGACGCCGCCGAAGAACTCCACCTTGTCGGTCACGCCCAGGCTGAACGAGACGTCGACGTAATTCTGCGCGGCAAGGCGCGGGTAGGCGAAGTTGGTGATCGGCGGGGCCGTCTCCGCATTCTGGCGCAGCGGCACGATGTAGCGGTCGGTGGTGACCGGGCCGATGTAGCGATGCCGCACGCTCGCCGAGAAATCGCCGATGTTGAGCGTCGCCCGCGTGGTGCCGCGCCATTCCGGCAGCGGCTGCCCGCAGGTGGGACCGTACGAGCCGACGCACTTGTTCTTGATGTCCGGGAAGGCTGCCACCGGCGTCGAGGTGAAGTCGAGCAGATAGGTGAAGGTGGAGCTGAGCTCGACCGAGGTATCGCCCGAGCCGATGTCGAAGCGGTAGCGGCCGGCGAAGTCGATGCCCTCGGTCTGGAGCGCGCCCGTGTTCGCGTTCAGGATGCGCGCGACATAGGGATCGTTGATCTCGCCCGTGCGGGGATCGCGGTTGAGTGCGCGGCAATATTCGCTGTTTGCGTCCTGCAGCGTCAGATAGCAGAGATTGAAGGTGTTCTGCAGCCCCCCGCCGAGTGCAGCAACCGCCCCCTTAAGGTCGATGTTGAAGTAATCGACGCTGAGGTACAGGCCGGGCGCGAAGCGCGGCGTGATGACGGCGCCTGCCGTGTAGGTGTTGGACTTTTCGGCATCGAGGTTGGGGTTGCCGCTGAAGTCCGCGGGGATGATCGCGTTCGGCTGCACCTCGGGCGAGAAGACGGCGGCCGCTGGCACGCCGGTCGCGATGCACACCGCGCGAACCGCGTCGGTCTGCTGCGACACCGGCGCGCGGCTCGAGCAGGGATCGGTCGCTGCGCCGACGACGCGATTGATGCCGCCGTAGAGCTCGCCCACGTTGGGTGCGCGGATCGCGCGCTGATACTGGCCGCGCAGGGTCAGGTCGCGGGATACGCGCCAGTCGAAGCCGGCCGAATAGGTCCACTGCCCGCCGACGCCTTTCAGGCTGTAGTCGGAGTAGCGGAATGCGCCGTTGAACGCGAGATGCTCGATCAGCGGCGTGTTGTGGATCAGCGGGATTCGGACTTCGCCGAAGGCCTCCTTCACCGACACCGAGCCCTGGGTGGGGAGGCCCGGATTGAAGCCGGCGACGTCCCCGGACGCGAGGAAGGAGTCGGGCGAGAAGGTCGCGCTCACCTTGCGCCATTCGAAGCCGCCCGAGAAGCCCGCCCCGCCGGCAGGCAGGTTGACGAGATTGCCGGTGAGGCTTGCTTGCGCGACCTGCTGGGTGGCGACGGTGGTGTTGGTCGCGTTGATGCGAATCGCGCTTGCGCATTCCGCGCTGACGTTCGCGCCAAAGATGTTGCACAAGGGGGCCGCGCCGCCCTCCGAAAGCAGCGACTCCTGGAGCCGGCTGCGCGACAGGGCGTTGCGCAGCTGCAGCGTGTTCTCGCTGCGCGAGTAGGTGTAGTAGGCGTCCCACTTCAGGTCGGTCAGGAAGTTCTCGGACGCGTTCCCGAGATCGCCGCGCAGGCCCCAGGCGCCGCGATAGACGTTGCGCCGCTCGGTCGCGGCCCGCGCGCCGACCTCGACGTAACGGCGGCCAGCAGTGACGAGCGCAAGGCCATCGCCCGGGTTGTTGATCCGGGTGGCGGTGCCGCTGGTGACGGTCGTGGGTCCGGTCTCGGCGAGGTCGAGCTGCCGGAAGACCTCCTGCAACGCGGGCGTGAGATAGGGATTGTCGACGTTGAACAGCGTCGGCGAGCCGACGTTGGTCGGCGCGAGCCGGGCATCCACCTCGTTGTGCGAATAGTGGAGCTCCATGTAGCCGGTGATCGAGTCCGTGAAGTCATAGTGCGCGAAGCTGTTGATCATCCAGCGCTTCTGCGGCTGGATGAGGTAGTTGTCCGGGCCGAGGTTGAAGTCGTCCTGCGGGGTAAGCGCCGGCCGGGCCGAGGAGCCTTCGTCGTTGAAGGTGAAGCCGCGGCCGCCGAGGCCGCTCAGGCCGGCTGCGGCATAGGCGGCGTTCAGCGCGGCGTTGGTGCCACCAAAGGCCGGAATGCCGGAGAAGCGGCCGTCGGGGATGTCGCCCGATCCGCTCGCGACGAAGCCGAGCTCACCGCCGCCGGCGACGCAGCCAAGTCCTCCGGCAGGCGTGAACGGTGTGCCCGGGCCGCTCGCGCTCCCCGATCCGGGCACGACGCACCCATCGGCGAGCGACAGATAGGCGAAGCTACCCCGCTGCCCGCGAGTGATGGAGCCGCGGTCGAGATAGTTCATCGAGACCACGGCGTTTCCGCGCCCTTCGGCGAAGTTGCCACCAACCGTGAGATCATAATTATAGGTGGGCGTGCTCGTCGGCCCCGCCAGGTTGAGCTGCGCGCGCGCCTCCACGCCCTCGAAATCGGTGCGCATGATGAAGTTCACCACGCCCGTGATCGCGTCCGAGCCATAGACCGCGGACGAACCGCCGGTGACGATCTCGGTCCGGGCGATCAACGTCGAGGGGATGGTGTTGAGATCGACGACTTGTTCCGGCCCGAAGATCGCGAAGCGCCGGCCGTTCACCAGCACCAGGTTTCGGGTCGAGCCGAAGCCGCGAAGATTGACGTCGGCGTAGCCACCGGGAACGGTGTTCGACGTGGCGCCGCCCAGCTGGGAGGCGACCGTCTGCGGGATTTGCTGGAGGGTGCGTTCGATGTTGACGTTGCCCGAGAGCTTCACCTCCTGCGCGTCGACGACGTTGACGGGGGTCGGCGCGTCGAAGCCGGTGCGGGCGATGCGGGATCCGGTGACGACGACATCGGCGCCGGATTCACCCTCCCCATTGACTTGGCTGCCCGCCTGGCCGTTGGGATCGGCGACGGTGCTGGTCTGGGCAGTGCCGTTGGAGCCGATGGGGGTAGGCGCCGTCTGCTCCGTGGCCTGGACGGGCACCGCCTGAGCGAACGCCGGGCCGCCGGGCAACGCTCCGGCCATCAGTACCGCTGAGCCGGCCAGCAGGTGCGCGCGAACTAGAGCCCGAGTCCCCATCAAACATCCTCCCTTTGCTGCCGACCCGTTGATCGGCCTGTCGCCCCGCGGCGCGACGGTAGGCCCGTCTGCTGCCAAGTCGTAAGCGATAGCGCTAACGTCTCGCGAGATATGTTGAAACTTAGTTCCACTTGTTGAACACGTCAATGCTATGTTCTACGTCTGGAAAGCGGCGCCAAGTCGCCACGCGAACAACGCAGATGCAGCAACAAGAAGCGTGGTAACGCTCTCGCTGTTTGGGATGAGGAGGGGTTGATGGTTCAAGGCTTGGGACGGCGGAGGTCTGTACGCACCGGGTTGACACTGCTTGCGTTGATCTTGTGCGGCGGTGCGAAATCAGTCTCTGCGGATCAGTCGGCCACCGCACCCGCCACGTTCCGCAACCCGATCCTGTTCGCCGACTATTCCGATCCGGACATCATCCGTTTTGGCACCGCCTATTACATGGTGTCGTCGAGCTTCCACTTCTCGCCCGGCCTCCCGATCCTGCGGTCCTATGACCTGGTGCACTGGACGATCATCGGCAGCGTGTTGCCGCGCCTGCCGTTCGCGCCCGAATATGACATGCCGGGACCGCACAGCCTCACCGACAAGATCTCAAAGCCGGTGGGGGGCACGCGCTACGCAGGCGGCGTGTGGGCGCCGTCGATCCGGCATCACAACGGCCGGTTCTACGTCTACTGGGCGACGATCGACGAAGGCGTGTTCATGGCGACCGCCGGTGACCCGGCCGGTCCGTGGAGCAAGCCGGTCAAGGTCATCGACGAGCGGATGCTGGAGGACCCGTGCCCCTTCTGGGACGAGGACGGCACCGCCTGGCTGGTCCATTCGCGCCACGGCGCCGGCCCGCTGATCCTCCACCGCATGAGCGCGGACGGGACTCGCGTGCTCGACAAGGGCGAGGTGATCGTCGAGGACAAGGCGAACCTGCCGATCCTGGAAGGGCCGAAGTTCTACAAGCGCAATGGCTGGTACTACATCTTCGCCCCGATCGGCGGGGTGGAGAAGGGACAGCAGGTCGCGCTGCGCGCGCGCAACATTCGCGGGCCCTATCAATGGCGCGTGGTGCTGGAGCAGGGCTCGACCCAGTTGGAAGGGCCGCATCAGGGCGGCTGGATCGAGACGCCGTCGGGCGAGGGATGGTTCGCTCATTTCAACAGCACCGGTGCGTTCGGCCGCATCGTCCACCTCCAGCCGGTGCGCTGGGTGGGCGACTGGCCAGTGATGGGGCGGCCGCTCGCGGGCAAGACCTCGGGCGAGCCGATGATGACGCCGCCCCGGCCCAACACCGGTCATGCACCGGCCCGGGACCGGCTGCAGGACTCCGACGAGTTCAGCGCGCCGAAGCTGGGCCTGCAATGGGCCTGGAACCATAATCCCGACGACACGCGCTGGAGCCTGTCGGCGCGCCCGGGCTGGCTGCGGCTGGAGGCGGGTGAGGCGCAGCATCTGGTGACGGCGCGGAACACGCTGACCCAGGTGTTGCAGGGACCGGAGAGCCGCATCACCGCGCGGATCGATCTGTCCCACATGGCGGATGGCCAGCGTGCCGGTCTCACCCTGTTCGGGGTACGCCCGAGCTGGATCGGCGCGGTGCGCGAGCGGGGTGAGACGCACCTGGCCCTGACCCGCGAAGGCGAGGAACAGGCCGGGCCGCGGCTGACCGCCGACACCATCGAGCTGCGCGCCGAGGTCGGTCGCGACCAGACCGTCCGCTACAGCTACCGCCTGGGCACGGGCGGTTTCACGCCGCTGGGGGACGCCATCCCGCTCGCCCGCTTCTCCTGGTGGAAGGGATCGCGCCCGGCGCTGTTCACCTTCAACAAGCGGGGTCCGAGCGGCCACATCGACGTCGACTGGTTCCACGTCGACCATCCGGAGCTCAACCCATGAGGTCGTCCTTGGATCGCAGGTCATTCCTTGCCGCAAGCGCCGCCGCGACGCTGGCCCTGCCTATTTTTGCTCGCGCCCAGCAGGGCGGGGGAGCAGGTGTTCCGCGCTTCTCGACCACGAACCCGCGCTGGCAGGCGGCCTATGACGCGGCCCTCGACGTGCTCGCCGGCAATGTGAAGGTCATGCCCTACGTCAGCAAGCCGGTGCTGATCGAGGGATCGGTCTACCAGGGCATCTGGCAGGAATGCGGGCCGCACGAGGCGCTGCTCTATCGCAAGTTCCGACCGGACGTGGCGCGCAACAGCCACCTGACCTTCTTCGAACTGCAGCGCGCCGACGGTCAGCTGCCGGCGAACAACAAGGTCGTCGAGACCGGCTTCGGCCAGATCCAGATGGTGGTGCCGATCGCCGCCACCGCCTGGGATCTGGCGCGGGCGACCGGCGACGGCGAACTGCTGGAAACGGCCTATCGGGCGTGCGGCGCGTGGGACGGCTGGCTGATGCGCCATCGCAACACGCGCGGCACCGGGCTGGTCGAGGGCTTCTGCACCTATGACACCGGCCACGACAATTCGCCGCGGTGGAAGGGCATGCCCAACCAGTGCCCCAACAAGGACGCGCGCACCCATCATCCGATCGCCTCCCTGCCGCGGCTGTGTCCGGACCTCTCGGCGACGGTCTACGGCGGCCGCCGCGCACTGGCGGCGATGGCCGAGGCGCTGGGCAACCGCGACGAGGCCGCACGCTGGGCCGAGCAGGCGGAAGCCATTCGGCGGCGGATCCTGGACACGCTCTATGTCGCCGAGGATGCGGCCTTCTACGACCTGGATGCGCAAAATCAGTTCGTGCGCGTGCGCTCCGACATTCTCAGCCGCGTCTGCGGGGAGCATGTCGTCGACCAGAAGACCTTCGACATCCTGTGGACCCGGCAGCTGGGCAACCGGCAGGTATTCTGGACGCGCTACCCGATGGCGTCGATCGCGATGGACGATCCGACGTTCGTCCGGCCGATCCCGGCGAACAGCTGGGGCGGCGCGTCGCAGGCGCTCACCGCCATGCGCGCGCCGCGCTGGATCGAGCATTATGGCCGCACGGCCGAGTTCACCGAGATGATGAACGCCTGGTGCGAGGCGATCCAGGCGGACCCGAGCTTCCGCCAGCAGATCGATCCGGAGACCGGCGCCTTCACCCATGGCGAGGACCAGCCACGCTATTCGCCCTGCGCATTGGTGATGGTGGACTATAGCTGGCGCCTGGTGGGCGTCGTCGAGGAGCCCGACGCGCTCCACTGGAACGTGCGCCCCGGGCACGCCGCCGCCGCCGGAACGCAGCTGTCCCTGCCGACGGACGCAGGGCGAACGGCGGCGATGGCCTATGACGGCAGGGGGGCGAGCCTCACCCTGTCGGGCAAGCTGCTCGGCCGGATCGAGGGCGGCGCCGTCCGGCTGATCACCGACCCGGAGGGCACGCCGCGCGCGCTGCTCGGAATCGAGCCAAAGCCACAGCGGGTCACGCTCCGCCTCGCCGGGCGGCCGCCCCGCACGATCACGATCCAGCCCAATCGCCGCATCGCCCTCGACCAGGGCTGAGCCCCGGAAACCGGAGAAAGCCCATGTTCGATCGCCGCCAATTTCTTGCCGGAGCCGCAGGGGCCGCCGGCGCGCTCGCGCTGCCACTCCAAGCCGCGCCCCGCGGTGACGGTCTGGGCGCAATCGCCGCCGCCAGCGGCATCCGGTTCGGCAGCACGATCGGCAAGGGCAATTTCGCCGACGCCGCCTATCGCGCGCTCAATGCCCGCGAGTGTGCGCTGATCGTGCCGGAGAACGAACTCAAATGGAGCATCACCCGGCCGAACGCGACGACGTTCGACTTCGGCCCTGCGGACGCGCTGATCGGCTGGGCGACCCGCAACGGCTTGGGCGTGCGCGGGCACACGCTGCTGTGGCATTCGGAGCGCTGGACGCCGAAATGGGTCACCGAACACGACTTCGGTGCGCAGCCGGCCCGCGCGGCCGAGCGGCTGCTGCAGGAGCATGTGACCAGGGTCGCCGGGCGCTATGCCCGCGTCATCGACAGCTTCGACGTGGTCAACGAGGCGATCGACTCCGACACCGGCATGCTGCGCGAGACGGCCCTGTCGAAGGCCATGAGCGGCGCACAGCAGACGCTGGATCTCGCCTTTCATAGCGCGCGCGCGGCGGCGCCCGCGGCCGAGCTGGTCTACAACGACTATATGGGCTGGCGCGGCGACGAGGCCGTGCATCGGAACGCGGTGCTGAAGCTGCTGGAGGGCTTCCGCAAGCGCAACGTGCCGGTGGACGCGCTCGGGGTGCAGAGCCATCTGGGCAGCAAATATTCGGACTCGCCGACAGGCCTCGGCGCGCTCGACGAGACGGCGTGGCGCAAGTTCCTCGACGAGGTCGCGGCCATGGGCTTCCGGCTGCTGATCACGGAGATGGACGTGCACGACAATCCGCTTCCCAGCGATATCGCCAAGCGCGATGCCGAGGTCGCGGCGCATACGCGCGCGTACCTGGACCTCATGCTCTCCTATCCGCAGTGCCGCACGGTCATGTGCTGGGGGCTGTCGGACCGATACAGCTGGCTCAACGACTTTCGTCCGCGACCCGATGCGCTGCCCAAGCGCCCGCTGCCGTTCGACGCCGAGTTTCGCCCCAAGCCGATGCGCGATGCCTTGGCGGCCGCGTTCGAAGCGCATCCTCGCGAGCGCTAGTCGCCGAAGCGCCACCGCAGGTTCAGGCCGACGTTGCGCGGCTGCGCTACGCCCCACACCGTGGCAGGGGTCAGGTCGCCACCGTTTTCCGCGCCGTGATAGTAGAGCGCGTCGAACAGGTTCTCGACGTAGGCCACGGCTTCCCACCCGGCGTCCGAGCGATAGCCGAGGCGGAGGTTCACCGCGGTATAGCCGTGGCGGCGGGTGATACCGCGCCAGTCGAAGCTTTGGCGCCCGCGCCCTTCGTAGACCCACTCGCCCGCGAGATAGGCCTCGCCGGAGGCCAGGGGATAATGGAAGGTGCCGACACCGCTCGAAGCCCAGGTGGGGTTCGGGAGGCCGCCGCAGTCCTTCAGCGTGCAATCGCGGTCGCCGCGCTTGCGCGTGTGGGTGTAGGTGAGCGTCCCCGTCAGATCGAAGAAAAGGCTGGGGCGAAGGGTCGTCGCGAACTCGGCGCCATATCCCTGCACCCGCCCGACGTTCAGGACCCGCTGCGTGCGCGTCTGGGTGTCGAAATAGACGCTCTGCAAATTGCGGTAGTTGTAGAGAAAGCCGGTGAGGTCGAAGCGCAGCCGTCCGCCGAGGAGGTCGCCCTTCACCCCCAGTTCCTCGCTCCAGATCGTCTCGGGCGCAAAGGCGTCGGGCTTGGTGCCGTCGGGGACGAGGCCAAACTCCTCGATCGGTCCCGGTGCTGCCACCGTGAAGGAGCCGAACCCGCCCGACTTATAGCCCCGCGTGACGCTGGCGTAGACGTTCAAGCGGGGCTGGATCTCATAACGCACGTACAGTCGCGGCGTCGTACCCTGCCAGGACCTGCCATCGGTCACGAAGCCATCGGTGTAGTAGGCGAACGTCCAGAGGTTGCCGAGCGTGGTTTCGCTCGGGAGGATGTTCAGCCCGAACTTCTTGTGGTCCCAGGTGTAGCGCAGTCCCAGGCCGACGTTCAGCTTGGGGAGGACGCGATAATTTACGTCGCCATAGGCGGAGAGGCCGGTGTTCACCGTCCGCGCCTCGTTCGTGTCGACCAGGATCCCCTCCGGCGCGGCAACATAGAGCGTGCCATAGAGGTCCTGGGTCAGTTCCTCGCAACTGGAGTAGCCGTAGCCGGCCAGGCAGACGGCGGTCTCGTCCGCCTGCTCGGTGAAGCGGGCCCGCACCGTCTCGCGATAGCCGGACAGCCCGGCCGACCAGGTGAACCGACCCGTGCCCGGAGAAACGAGGCGGACCTCCTGGCTTGCATAGGTGCCGCGCTGGCGCTGGCTGTAGTTGCCGATGCGAAGCGGCGTCCCGTCATAATCCTCGGAATAGAAGAAGCGGTGGCGGCGATAGGCGGTGATGGAACTCAGCGTGGCGAAGTCCAGATCCAGGTCGGCCTGAAGCGTGCCTCCGTAGATCTCACCGTCGTCGCGGGGGTCCGTTAGCTCCGTATCCACATCGCGAGGACCACCGCCGACCACGAGATCGATGCCAAGCGCGTCGTCGATCGCGTCCAGCACCTCGCGATCGTCGTTGGAAGCGCGATAGGGCGTGCCATCCAGCCGCCGCCGCTCATACTCGCCCATGGCGATCACGCGCAGCGGACCCACCGTATAGAGCAGCGAGGCGCGCGCCGCGGTGCGGTTCTCGCCCATCAGCCGATCGTCGCGACCGGGCGTGAAAACGTTGTCCACCCACCCGTCCGAGGCGGTGTGATATCCGGCCACGCGCAGCGCCCAATGCTCGCTCAGCGGCAGGTTGACCGCAGCCTCCGCCTCCACGCGATCCACCTCGCCATAGCCGAGGTAGACGTGCCCCCGCACTCGATCCGTGTCGGGCTTGTTGGTGACGATGTTGATCGCCCCGGAAATGGCGTTGCGCCCGAACAGGAAGCCCTGCGGGCCGCGCAGGGCCTCCGCGCGCTCGATGTCGAACAGGGAGGTGACCGCGCTTCCGGTCCGCCCCTGATAGACGCCGTCCTTGAAAATGCCGATCGAAGGATCGCCGCCGATGCCGTAGTCGTTCGAGACGATGCCGCGGATCGCCAGCGTATCGATGTAGCTGTCTTCGGAGTTGCCGGAGAAGCCGGGCGTGTAGGTCACCACGTCCTTGATGTCGCTGAGCTTGCGCTGGACGATCGCCTGTTCGTCGAGCGCGGTGATCGCGACGGGCGTGTTCTGGATACGCTCCGGACGGCGCTGCGCGGTGACGATGACTTCTTCTTGCGCCTCCGCCTGCGATTCGGCCGCAGGCATAGGCTCCTGCACGGGAGCGGCCGCTGCGGGCGTTGCCAAGAGAATGAGGGCCGGGGCGGCGCAGGACATGAGGCGCGCACGGCAAGAGATCGGGATCATGCCCGCGGCTATCCAGCAGATTGATGATTTCGGCGTTAACGCAAGAAGGGCCGCCAGGCTTCGAATTGGGGCCTCACGACCCGCACAGGGAGAAAGTGCCGGGTGGCGCAACTCCTTGGGACACCGGAGATTTTTTCTTGAGGAGTCGGGCGTGGCAAGGCTTTGCAGCAAGACCTCCTTAACTGCCACTCCCTACCCCTTGAAGCATGGAGCCGGCACAGAACTCAGCCGGGCGCGCGGGCCGCAGGCGGTTCGTCGCCCAAGTGGTCGCACCTGCCCTCGCCACGGTCGCGGCGATGGCGGTGCTGATCGCCGCGCTGGTCCTGTTCTCCGCGCGTCAGGCCGACCGGCTCGCCTTCCAGCGCGAACATGGCGTGATCTCGACCGTGCTTGCGCAGAGCATCGCGCGGATCGCGCACGACCAGGAGGGCGTCACCGTCTGGGACGATGCGGTCCGGCACGTGCGAGCCTTTCGTCAGGACCCGGTGTGGCTGGATACCAACCTTGGCGTGTGGATGCGCACCTATTACGGGCATGACGAAGCCTTTGTCCTGAACCCCAAGGACGAGCCGCTCTATGCGATGCGCGCCGGGCGCCGCCTTTCTGCCTCCGCCTACCATCATGACATCGCGCGCATCGCCGTTCCGCTCGTCGCGGAACTGCGCCGCAAGCTGCGTCACCCCTCTCCGGAAGATGTGGGGCCATCGGCGCTGACGCCGGGAACGATCGACCTCGCCATCGTCAGCGGTCACCCTGCCATCGTCAGCGTAAAGCCGATCACCTCGGACACCGGCACCATTCCCCAGGCTGCCGGTACCGAGTTCCTGCACATCGCGGTGCGGTATCTCGACACGGGCTTCACAAGGGAGCTTTCCGAGCGATACCAGCTCCAAGGCGCGGCCTTTGCGAAACGGCCGCTCGCTGCCCAGGCAGAGGGGGCGGTGCCGCTGCGCTCCTCGGCCGACCAGTTGCTCGGCTACGTCGTCTGGCAACCGTTCCAGCCGGGTTCGCTGCTGGTGGAGCGCGTGGCCCCCGTGATGGGCGCATCGCTTCTCCTCATCTTCGCGATCGTGACCATTTTGCTGCGCCATGTGCGACAGGGCACACTGCGGCTGGAGGCGAGCGAGGCGCAGGCGCAGCATCTCGCCTTCCACGACTCGCTGACGGGGCTCGCCAACCGCGCGCTGTTCGACGATCGCCTCGCGCATCAGCTCGCCCATGCGCGTGCCGCATCCACCTCGCTCGCGCTTCTGTACCTCGACCTGGACGGGTTCAAGAACGTCAACGACACCCTCGGCCACCCTGCCGGCGACGAACTCATCCGGCAGGTGGGGACTCGGCTCGCCGCGCTGGTCCGCTCGACGGACCTGGTCGCGCGCGTGGGCGGCGACGAATTCGCGATCATCCAGTGCGACATCGAAGGCCCGGCCGAGGCCGAGATCCTGTGCATGCGGATCGTCGAGGAGATCAGCCGCCCGATCGACATCGCCGGCACCCAGGCGCGGGTCGGCGTCAGCATCGGCATCGCCATGGGGCCCGCCGATGCGGGCGAGCGGACCGAACTCGCGCGCAAGGCGGACATCGCGCTCTACGAGGCGAAAAGTGCGGGCAAGGGACGCTACACCTTCTTTGCCGAAGGAATGGACGCCAGCCTGAGGCGACGCAAGGAGATCGAAACGGGGCTGCGCACCGCGCTGGACACCGGCAGTGGACTCGAGGTCTATTACCAACCGCTCTATTCGGCGCAGAGCGACGTCATCACCGGGGCGGAGGCACTCGTTCGGTGGCGGCATCCGGAAAAGGGCGTCATCTCGCCTACCATCTTCGTGCCGATCGCCGAGGAGGCCGGGCTCATCGAGCAACTCGGGGAGTGGGTGCTCGAGCAGGCCTGTCGCGCAGCGGTGAATTGGCCGATCGGGACGATCTCGGTCAATGTGTCGGCCGTTCAACTACGCAACGCGCGCTTCGCCGAGCGCGTGACGGAAATACTGAAACGAACGGGCCTGGACCCGGCCCGGCTGGAAGTGGAGATCACCGAGACCAGCTTCATCGAGAATGCGGCCACCTGCCAGCCCAATCTGACGGCGCTGCGCGCGCGGGGGGTGAAGGTCGCACTAGACGATTTCGGGACCGGCTATTCCTCCTTCACCCATCTGCGCAACTTCGACGTCGATCGCATCAAGATCGACCGGTCATTCGTGAGCGGCATCGGCAGCACGGAGGACGGCAGTCCGATCATCCAGGCGATCATCGATCTCGCCAAGGCGAGCGGCCTGAAGGTGACGGCGGAAGGCGTGGAGACTGCCGAGCAGCGCTTCTTCCTGTCCGAGATCGGCTGCAATTCGCTCCAGGGCTACCTGCTCAGCCGGCCGATGCCCGCGACGGCCATGGACGCGGTGTTCCGCGTCGGCGGGCACTCGTCCGCGCTCGCCGACGCCAACTGAGCGGAGGGGGCTCCCAGAGCCCTGCTCGCCCCACCGGATCGGTAACTCGGTCATGGCCGGCGGTCAGGGCTCGCCGGTGTCCGTCATAAGCGTGATCGGCGCACCCGTGCTGCCGCTGCTGAGGCTGTCGGGCGTGACCACGACGGTGGTGCCCGCGACCAGCAGCGGCAACAGGCGATCGCGGAAGCGCGGATCGACGCTGATGGGGTCCTTGTCCTCCGCGACGGGGGAGTTCGCCGCCTTGCCGTCCCAGGGAAGCGCGACCTTGGTCCAGTGCGCCCCGGCGGCATCGACGCTGCTGGCGACATAGGCCGCAGGGCGAGGAATGGCGCCGCGCAGGGTGACGGGGGCTGCCCCGATCTCCACGCCGTTGCGCAGCACCACCACCCGCCGATCTGCCGCGCTGACGATGATCGAAACGGGGCCGGAGGTTGCGCGTTCGGGCTGCCAGAAACCGGCATCCCCGGACGGAGAGCGGGCGGTCTTGCCCGCCTTCAGCAGCTGCGGGGTCGGAGCCACGCGGGGTACCGGCGCATCCTGGGTGATCACCACCGTCATGCCCTTGCTGGTGGCGCCGTAGAGCAGCCGCGCAAAGGCGAGCGGCAGCCGGATGCAGCCGTGGGAGGCCGGGTAGCCGGGCAGGTTGCCGGCATGCATGGCGATCCCGTCCCAGGTCAGGCGCTGCATGAACGGCATGGGCGCGCCGTTGTACAGGTTCGACTTATGGTCGATGTCCTTCTGAAGGACGGTGAAGACGCCGGTCGGCGTCTCGTGTCCCTTGGCGCCGGAAGAGATGGTGGAAACGCCGATCATCACCCCGTTGCGATAGACATAGGCGCGCTGCAGGCGAAGGCTCACCACGATCATCATCGGCCCGTCGGGTGCGACCTGCGGCGCCCACAGGTAACCGCCGGGCTTCAGCTTCTGCACCGCATCGACCACGCTCAAACCGGGCGGACCCGACTGCTGGGCGGCGGCTGGATTGCCGGCAAGCAGCGCGAGCATGCCAAGCAGGGCGGCGGCAGGAGCGGAAGGGCGGGTCATGGCGCGTAGCTATCGCGCACTTGCAGCCGCTGAACCAGTCGGGGCGACGCCGAGTGCGGCGAGTTGCAGGCGCCAGAGGCTCGGAGCCCCGGCATCGCTTCCGGATTTCGCGCGCACCCCAATGCTCCGACAAATTCCTCGCTTACAGTGATCGGCATTGCTCGTTGGCGGTCCGGCGCCCGGCCGGGCCAAGGGGCCGCACCGCTGTGATGCCGGCGACCGCCGACATCCCGTAACCCGACAACATGGACGACATGATGGCTTTCACTACCTCGCGCGCCGGGCTCTTGGCTGCGTGCATCAATCTCTCGCTCGTCGGGCCCGTGCTTGCACAGGCACACCAGGTCGCGGATCCCGCCTCGACCCAGGCCGCCAGCCGCATGCAGACCGCCGCCGCGCCGACCGTTCCCGAGCGGCCCGTGCTGTCGCAGCCGGGCGTCGCAGGCACCGTTCAGGCCGGTGGGGATGGCGCTGCGGCCAGCGCACCCCAATTCACCCGCGATAACGGCGCGCCCATCGGCGAGAACCGCCATTCCAAGGCGGTGGGCGACATGGGGCCGGTGCTGCTGGAAGACGCGCACCTGATCGAGAAGCTCGCCCGGTTCGACCGGGAGCGCGTGCCGGAGCGCGTCGTCCATGCCCGCGGCACGGGTGCTCAGGGTGTGTTCCGCGCCACCGCCGACATCTCCGACATCACCAAGGCGTCGCTGTTCGCGCCGGGCAAGGAAACGCCGGTGTTCGTCCGCTTCTCGACCGTCATCCACGGCGCGGGGAGCCCGGAGACGATGCGCGATCCCCACGGCTTCGCGACCAAGTTCTACACCGATCAGGGCAACTGGGACCTCGTCGGCAACAACCTGCCGATCTTCTTCATCCGCGATGCGATCCAGTTCCCGGACATGATCCACTCGCTCAAGCCTTCGCCGGTCACCAACAAGCAGGATCCGAACCGCCTGTTCGACTTCTTCTCGAAGACGCCCGAGGCCACCAACATGATCACCCAGGTATGGACGAACCTGGGCACGCCCGCATCCTATCGCACGATGGACGGCAATGGCGTCCACGCGTTCAAGCTGGTGAATGCCCAAGGCAAGACGATCTTCGCCAAGTTCCGCTGGATCAGCCGCCAGGGCGTCAAGAACCTGAACGGCGAACAGGTCGCGAAGGCAAACTTCAACTTCCTGACCGACGACCTCTACGGCCAGATCTCCGCAGGCAACCACCCGAGCTGGGACCTGATGGTGCAGACCATGTCCGCCGACCAGTTCGCGTCGCTGAACTACAATCCCTTCGACGACACCAAGGAGTGGCTGGGCGTGCCGTTCAAGAAGATCGGCGAGATGACGCTCAACAAGGTCCCCGACAACTTCTTCGAATGGACCGAGCAGTCGGCATTCGCCCCGTCGAACATGGTGCCGGGCATCGAACCGTCGCCCGACCGCATGCTCCAGGGCCGGCTGTTCTCCTATGCCGACACCCAGCGGTATCGCGTGGGCGCCAACGTCATGACGCTTCCGGTGAACCGGCCGCGGGTAGCCGTGGTGAACAACAACCAGGACGGGCAGCTGAACGCCACGCAGCGCTCGTCGGACGTGAACTACTTCCCGGCCGACACGGCGCCCAAGACGACGGCGGCCGAGTTCCGAAACTCGACCTATGAAGTCTCCGGCATCGTGGACTCGAAGCCGATCGAGAAGACCAACAATTTCGAGCAGGCAGGCATCTTCTACCGGTCGCTGAAGCCGCAGGACAAGGCGGACCTGGTCAAGAACCTGGCGGGCGACCTGGGCCAGGTCACCTCGATGCGGGTGAAGACCATGATGCTCAGCTACTTCTACCAGGCCGACAAGGACTATGGGACGCGCGTCGCCAAGGCGGTGAACGTGCCCCTGTCCGAAGTCGTGAAGGCGGCGAACGAATATCGCGCCGCCTATCCTGAGCAGTTCGGGGCGAACTGATCGCCCCGAGGGTCCCGGCGCTCGCCCCCCCCTCTCCCGCGCCGGGACCCACCCCCTTCAGCAAAGGACCCTTGATGTTTGTCGTGCTGACTGCCGCGCTGCTTGCAGCGGCGACTCCCCAGCAGGTGCCGGCCGCCTCGGCGGCTCCGGCAGCCGCCGTCCCGTCGGCGGAGCGCCGGCAGGAACTGCTGTTCGACGCCGCCCGCCTGGGACGGGTCGACATGATCGACACCCTTGTGAGGGCCGGCGCCGACGTCGACGGGTATGACAGGCGCGGTTTCACGCCGCTGATCCTCGCCGCGTACAACGGCCAGAAGGAGGCAGTGGAGGCGCTGCTCGAACGCGGTGCCGATCCGTGCAAGCCGGACGCCGGCCAGGGCAACACCGCCCAGATGGGCGTCGCGTTCAAGGGTGACGACGCCATCGCCGCTCGGTTGCTCAAGACCGGCTGCGACGTGAACGCGCGCAACAAGGCCGGTCAGACCGCCCTGATGATGGCCGCGCTGTTCAGCCGGACCGCTCAGGTCGACCTGCTGGTGGCGGCCGGAGCGGATGCCAATATCGCGGATGCGACCGGCCGGACCGCCGCCTCGGTCGCTGCCGCGCAGGGCAACACGGCGCTGGCAGCGGCGCTCTCCGCCAAGTGAGGGGAGGCGGTCGCATGATCCCGGCGAACCATCCCGCCACCCCCTCTCCCCGCGTCGGCGTGCTGCTCATCAACCTGGGCACGCCCGACGCACCGGAACCCGGGGCGGTACGGCGCTACCTTGCCGAGTTCCTGTCCGACCGCCGGGTCATCGAGCTTCCGCAACTGCTGTGGCAGCCGATCCTGCGCGGGGCAGTCCTCACCACCCGCCCCAGCAAGTCGGCGCATGCCTATGCCCAGGTGTGGACCGACGCCGGACCCCCGCTTGCGGCCATCACCCGGGAGCAGGCGGCGGCGCTGCAGGGCGCGTTCGGCGCGGACGTCGTGGTGGACTATGCGATGCGCTATGGCAGCCCCGCCATCGGCGACCGGGTGCGTGCACTGAAAGAGGCGGGGTGCGCGCGCATTCTGCTGGCGCCGCTCTACCCGCAATATTGCGCGGCCACGACGGCGACGGCGAACGACAAGGCGTTCGAGGCGCTGGCGGGGATGCGCTGGCAACCGGCGATCCGCACGCTGCCGCCCTATCATGACGATCCAGCCTATATCGACGCGCTGAAGGCTTCGGTCGGGGCAAGTCTCGCGACACTCGACTGGGAGCCGGAGGCGCTGGTGGCGAGCTTCCACGGCATGCCCCTGCGCACCATGGACCTGGGCGATCCCTATTACCGCCAATGCCTGGAGACCGGACAGCTTCTCTCGAAGGCGCTGGGCCGGGATCTGACCGTCAGCTTCCAGTCGCGCTTCGGCCCCGCGAAGTGGCTGGGGCCTGCCACCGACACGGTGCTCGCCGGCCTTCCCGCCAAGGGCGTGACGAAGGTGGCGATCTTCGCGCCGGGCTTTTCGGCTGATTGCGTCGAAACGCTGGAGGAACTCGCGATCCGGGGACGCGAGACCTTCGTCGAAGCGGGCGGCGCCGAGTTCGCCTATCTGCCGTGCCTGAACGCCAGCGCCGGCGGGATCGCGATGCTCCGGGCCGTTCTGGCACGGGAACTCGCAGGCTGGGTCAGGACAGCCGCCTAGTCGGTTAATCGACCAGGGCCGCGTCCGTCCCAGCGGAGATCAAGAATCTCACGACCTGCTATTGCGAATGATGCGCAACTCTCCTAGCGGGAGCCATGCCTTGGGCAATGAGCGTTGTGGGGAAAGTCATGCAATTGAAGATCGCGTTTCTGCTGGGCGGAGCAGCCATGCTCGTCGCGGTTCCTGCAGCCGCGCAGGAAACGGACGCGAACGCGAACGCATCGGACGAAGAGATCGTCGTCGTCGGTTCCTACACCCTCCCGGACGCGATCGACACGGCGACCGGCCTGGGCCTCACGGTCCGCGAAACGCCGCAGTCGGTCAGCATCATGACCGCGCAGCGCATCCTCGACCAGAATCTGATCACGGTGAAGGACGTCATCACCAACGCGGTCGGCGTGTCCGCGAACGAGTTCGACGATGTCCGAAACAGCTTCTTCGCGCGCGGTTTCGAAATCCGGAATACCCAGGTGGACGGCGTGCCGGCGGCCTGGACGCTGGCGGGCGGCAACGGCGAGACCAGCATCGACGTGTCCATCTATGAGCGGGTGGAGATCGTGCGGGGTGCCACCGGCCTCCTGTCGGGCGTGGGCGACCCCTCGGCCTCGGTGAATCTGGTCCGCAAGCATGCCGATGCCACCAACCTGACCGGCTATGTCAGCGCCAGCCTCGGCAGCTGGGACACCTGGCGCCTGTCGGCGGATGTCGGCGGCGCGCTGACGGCGGACGGACGCGTGCGCGCCCGCGTCGTCGGCCGCTATGAGGAAGGCGAAAGCTACATCGACATCCAGAACAAGAAGAAGTGGGTGCTTTATGGCGTGGTCGACGCCGACCTGACCGATACGACGCTGGTGCGGGCAGGGATCAGCCATCAGGATACCAAGCCGGGGGGCGCCACCTGGGGTGCGCTGCCGACCTTCTACAGCGACGGCACGCTGACCGATCTTCCGCGTTCGCAGACGACGGCGGCGGACTGGACCTATTGGAACAGCACCAACCAGAACATCTTTGCCACCGTCCGCCAGGAACTCGGTGACCGGTGGAACCTGACGGTCAATTACAACCGCCTCAAGAACACCAGCGATACCCAGCTGCTCTACCTGTACGGTACCGTCGACAAGGCGACGGGCACGATGGACGGCACCAATCCGTACAAGTCGGCAGGCGTGAGCTATCAGAACAGCTTCGATGCCCAGCTAAAGGGTGCGGTGTCCCTGTTCGGGCGCGAGCATGAAGTGGTGGTCGGCGCGCTGCACAGCATCCTCAAGCGCCACACCGACAATTACGACGCGCCGCTGCCCTGGCTCACCGACGTCCCGGTGATCGGCCAGGAGGGCATCCCCTATCCCGAGCCGGTCTGGGGCACCGAGGCCGTGCGCAACGAACAGGAGCGGATCAAGCAGACCGGCTATTACGGCGCCGTCCGCCTGAACGTGGCCGATCCGTTCAAGGTCATTCTGGGCGGGCGCATCGCCAGCTGGAAGCAGACGGGCTATGCCTGGGGAACGAACAGCGACTATGGCGATGACGACGTGTTCATCCCCTATGTCGGGGCGCTCTACGACATCACGCCCAATCACCGCCTCTACGCCAGCTTCACCAAGATCTTCCAGCCGCAGAACCTTTACGATCGTGAACACCAGTTGCTCGATCCTCTGGACGGCGATGCCTATGAAATCGGCCTGAAGAGCAGCTTCTTCGGCGACGCGCTGCAAACCTCGATCGCGCTGTTCCGCATCGAGCAGGACAATGTGGGGCAGATCGACGGACCGGAAGTCATCCTCGACGGCCAGATATTCCAACCCTATCGCGCCGCCCAGGGCGTGGTCAGCAAAGGCTTCGAACTGGAGGCGACCGGCCAGCCACTCCCGGGCTGGAACGTCAACGCCAGCTACAGCCAGTTCAAGGCCGAAGATGCCGACGACATACCCGCCAACACCGACCAGCCGCGCAAGCTGCTCAAGATCTTCACCACCTATGACCTGCAGGGTCCGCTGGCGGGCCTTACCATCGGCGGCGGCGTGAACTATCGCAGCAAGGCGTATTCGGACGGCACGAACCCGGTCCTGAACACCCCGTATCGCTTCCAGCAGGACGGCTATACCCTGGTCAGCCTGATGGCGCGCTATGCCGTGACGGAGCAGCTGCAGCTGCAGGCCAACGTCGACAATCTGTTCGACAAGACCTTCTACAGCAACGTGGGTTCGTTCAGCCAATATCGCTACGGGGCGCCGCGCAACGCGACGGTGACCTTGAGCTACCGCTTCTGAGCCAGGGAGGCGTCGGCGTGTGCGCCGACGCCTTTCGTCAGCCGCGTGCCGCAGCCGCCGCCGCAAGCGCCCGCTCGCGCGCGGGGCGATGGGCGATCAGCGGTTCGGGATAGCCGGCCGGCGCCACGCCCGCGCCGTGCGGGTCGTGGATGCTGCTGTCGTCCAAGCCGGCAAGTTCCGGTACCCAGCGGCGGATATAGGCTCCCGCATCGAACTTGGGCGATTGCACCAGCGGGGCCATGATCCGGCCGAAGGGGCTGGAGTCGACGCCCGTGCCGGCGATCCACTGCCAGTTGACGGCGTTGTTGCCATAGTCCGCATCGACCAGGCAGTCCCAGAACCAGTGCTGGCCACGTCGCCAGTCGATCAGCAGATGCTTCACCAGGAAGCTCGCCGCGATCATCCGCACGCGATTGTGCATCCAGCCGATGTGCCAGAGCTGCCGCATGCCTGCGTCCACGATCGGATAGCCCGTCTGCCCTCGTGTCCAGGCGCGGAACTCCGCATCGGCCTCTGGGCCGGTGCGCCAGGCAAGCGCATCCATCTTCGCGCGACCGTGGGCGGTGCCATAATCCGGCTGCTGAACGATCAGGTTGGCCGCGAAATCGCGCCAGCCGATCTCGCGCAGATAGCTCTCCGCGCCAGCCTTGCCGTCGAGCGCGTGCCAGACGGCGGCGGGAGAGACTTCGCCGAAGTGCAGGTGCGGCGACAGGCTGGAGGTGCCGTCGGTGGAAGGCAGGTTGCGGGCGTGATCATAGTCGCCGACTTCGTCCGCAAACGCCTCCAGTCGCGCCCGGGCACCGGCCTCACCCGGCGTCCAATGCCCAAAGCCCTCCGCCCAGTTCGGGGCGGTGGGGAGCAGGTGCCACTCCTCGAGCCGATCGCTGCGCGGCGGATGGACCATGCCCTGCACGTTGGTGGGCGCCGGCTCGGGCGGCGGTGGCGGCATGTGGAGCTGGAGCGCGCGCCAGAACGGGGTGAAGATGCGAAAGGGCCCGCCGCTGCCGGTGCGGACGATGCCCTGTTCGGCGAGCAGGCGACCAGGGTGGCGCACCAGATCGACCGAGCGGGCGAGTGCATCCTCAGCCTCACGCCACCAGGGTTCCTGATGGGCGAGGCAATGGACGCGCCTGGCGCCGGTCTCCTCCGCGATCCTGGCAATTTCGTCGGGTGCGCGGCCACGCCGCAGCACCAGCGGGACGCCGAGATCGGCAAGCGACTCGGCCAATGCGGCGAGCGTATGATGCAGCCACCAGCGTTGCGCGCCGCCGATCCGCCATTCGCCCGGTATCTCGTCATCGAGCACATAGACGGCGAGCACCGGCCCTTCTGCCGCGGCGGCGGCAAACGCGGCCTGGTCGGAAAGCCGGAGGTCTTGGCGGAACCAGACGATGCTGGGAATTTCGGAAACAGTCACCGGGGCAGAATGCGCGAGGGAGCGAACGGATGCATCCTCGGCCCCACCAAGACGAGAGCTCAGGCGCCGCCGGTTCCGTCCGGCGCGTAGGCGCGCAGGAACACCTCGGTCGCGGTCTGAGCACCGGCCTCGATCTCCGCCGCAGAGGGCGCCGCGCCGCCCCACAGCATGCGCTGTTGCAGCCCCATGCAAAGATAGGTGACCACGTTGGCGGCATCGGCCGGGTCCGCCTGGCGAAGCTGCCCTGTGGCCATGGCAGCGGCGAAAAACTCAGCCAGCAGCTGGCGAGTGCGCTGGGGCACGCGCGAGAAGATCCTGCCCACCTCAGGCGAGCGCGCCGCTTCCGTGGCGACCAGGCGATGGAGCTGTACCGCTTCCAGAGAGGTGATCTTCGCGATGAAGCTGCGCGTAAAGGCCAGCACCGTTGCTGCCATGTCGGGCGTGGGTCGCAGTAGATCCGTCAGCTGCTGGCGATAAACTGCGGTTGCGTCGTCGAGAACCGCATCGAACAGCTCTTCCTTGGAAGGGAAGTAGTTCCACAGCGTTGCCTTTGAGCCACCCAGCTCGGCCGCGATCGCCGACATGGACGTCGCGGCATAACCGTTCTCCAGGAACATCCGGCGCGCCGTTGCCATGATCGTCAGGCGCCGGTCCTGCTTGCGTGCCTCGCGCTTGCCGCAGCTCCTTTTCGCATCCTGTTCCATAACCGTACTATAGAGTACAGTTTTCGGTTGACAAGGCTGCGGCGCAGGGCCATCTGCCGCACCGTACCAATCAGTACGGTTTTGCTTCATGATCCGATTTTCCTTCCGGCCGTTGCTGCTTGCCGCCGCGGCCGGTGTCGTCCCGCTGGCGGCCTGTGCTCCAGTGCCGAACCTGGGCGCCCGGCCCGAGGTGCGAACCTCCCAGAGCTTTGCCGCCGAGCAGAGCCTGGCAACCACGTCTACCGCCTCCGCCTGGCCGGCAACCGATTGGTGGTCGGGCTTCGGCGACCCGCAACTGAGCGCGCTCATCGAGGAGGGGCTGGCCGACTCCCCGGATGTCGTCGCCGCCGCCGCCCGGCTACGCGCCGCACGCGCGATCGTCGAGCAGCGCGGCGCTGCCCGGCTGCCGTCGGTGGGCATCGAGGGCAACGTCAGCGAGAACAAGCAGAGCTACAACAACGGCATCCCAGCCGATTTCGTGCCGCACGGCTGGAACGACACCGGTTCGGTCGCCGCGACCCTGGGCTTCGATCTGGACCTGTGGGGCCGTAACCGAGCAGCCCTGGCCGCCGCCACTTCGGAAGCGGAAGCGTCGCGGATCGATGTCGAGCAGGCGCGACTGGTGCTCTCGACGAACATCGCTTCGGCCTATGCCGATCTGGCGCGCCAGGCCGCCGAGCGGGCGGTGCAGCTGCGCTCGCTGGAAGTCCGCAGGCAGACCGAGCGACTGGTCGCGCAGCGCGTCACCAACGGCCTCGATACGCGGGCAGAAGTGAAGCAGGCAGAGGCAGCCATCCCAACGATCCGCGCACAGATTGCCGCGATCGACGAGAACATCGGCCTGACCCGCAACCGGCTCGCCGCGCTGCTGGGCAAGGGGCCGGACCGGGGGCTGAGCATCGCGCTGCCGCCGCTTCCGCCGGGGGCGCGGGCGCTGCCGGCCGGCGTCACCACCGACTTGATCGGCCGCCGGCCCGACATTGCCGCCGCGCGGGCGCGGGTCGAGGCGCGGGCGAGCGAGATCAAGGTCGCACGTGCCGACTTCTATCCTGCGATCAACCTCAACGCGCTGGTAGGCTTCCAGTCGCTCGGCCTGGGCAACCTGTTCAAGGGCGGGTCCACCTATGGTCAGGTCGGGCCGGCGTTCACCCTGCCGATCTTCCGCGGCGGGCAGCTGTCGGGCCAGTATCGCGGCGCGCGCGCCAGCTATGACGAGGCGGTCGCGAGCTACGACGGCACGGTTGCCAACGCCTATCGCGAGGTCGCCGACGCGGTGACCAGCCAGCGCGCGCTCGTCGAGCGGCTCGCCCAGACCCGCGAGGCGCTTGCCGCCTCCGAAGAGGCGTGGTCGCTCGCGCGACAGCGCTACGAGGGCGGGCTTTCGACCTTCCTCGACGTTCTCACCGCCGAAGACCGGGTGCTGCAGAACCGCACCGCGGTTGCCGACCTGGAGGCGCGGTCCTTCGCGCTCGACGTCCAGCTCGTCCGCGCGCTCGGCGGCGGCTTTTCCACCAACATCGCGGCCACGACCGCACGCAAGGACCCGACCCATGGCTGACGCCGCCCTTCCCAACCAGGCTGCCGCAGGCGAGGGCGCCAAGCCCAACGGCCGGCGCAAGAAGTTGCTGGGGATCATCGCCGTACTGGTGCTGATCGCAGCGGTGATCTTCGGCGCCTATTACCTGCTGGTCTCCCGCCACTATGTCAGCACCGACAACGCCTATGTCGGCGCCGATACCGCGAGCGTCACGCCGATGATCGCGGCCCAGGTCGCGAGCGTCGCGGTTGCGGACACCCAGACGGTGCGCAAGGGCACGGTGCTGGTCCGCCTCGACGACAGCGACGCGCGCATCGCCGTCGCGCAGGCCGAGGCGGATCTGGCGCGGGCGCAGCGCCAATATGGCCAGACGTCCGCCACCAGCACCGCGCTTGCTGCGCAGGTGGAAGCGCGGGACGCCGACATCGCCCGTGCCCGCGCACAGCTGGTCGCCGCACAGGCCGACTATGAGCGCGCGCGGCTGGACCTGGAGCGTCGCCAGCGGCTGGCGCCCAATGGCGCCGTCTCGGGCGAAGAACTGAGCAGCGCGACCAACGCCTTTGCCACGGCCCGTGCGAACCTGGAGCTGGCGCGTGCCGGCGTTGCCCAGGCGAGCTCGACCCGCGGTCAGGCGACTGGCCAGCTGGCCGCCAACAATGCGCTGATCCGCGGCACTACGGCTGCGACCGCACCCGAAGTGCTCGCCGCCCAGGCCAAGCTCGCGCAGGCCAAGCTCGATCTGGAGCGCACCGTGATCCGCGCGCCGATCGACGGGGTCATCACGCGCCGCAACGTCCAGGTCGGACAGCGCGTCGCTCCGGGCACCGCGCTGATGCTGATCGTGCCGCTCAACCAGCTCTACGTCGATGCCAACTTCAAGGAAGGCCAGCTGGATCGCGTGAAGGTCGGCCAGCCGGTGACGCTCACCTCCGACCTCTATGGCGGCGACATCGAATATCACGGCCGCGTCATCGGCTTCTCGGGCGGCACCGGATCGTCGTTCGCGCTGATCCCGGCGCAGAACGCGACCGGCAACTGGATCAAGGTGGTCCAGCGCCTGCCGGTGCGCGTGGCGCTCGACCCCAAGGAGCTGCAGGCGCATCCGCTGCGCGTCGGCTTGTCGATGGACGCCGAGATCGACCTCCGCTCGCACTAGAGCGGTGTCCGATCCGGCTTCCCCGGATCGCCGCTCTGGTTTCCTTTTGTTGTCGCGGTTGCCGAGCCGGCAGCTGATGCCACCTGCCTCGCAACCGCTTTAAGGACAGGCCCATGAACGCCAAGGCCGAGTCGCCCACGCCCCTTACGGGCGTGCGGCTGCTGCTTGCGGGCGCGGTCCTCGCGCTCACCAACTTCATGGTGGTGCTCGACACCACCATCGCCAACGTCTCCGTGCCGCACATCTCCGGCAGCCTCGCCATCTCGGGCAGCCAGGGGACGTGGATCATCACCTCCTATGCGGTCGCGGAGGCCGTGTGCGTGCCGCTCACCGGCTGGCTTTCCGGCCGGTTCGGCGCGGTGCGGGTATTCACGGTCGGCATGATCGGCTTCGGCATCTTTTCGGTGCTGTGCGGACTGTCGACCAGCCTGAGCATGCTGATCGCGTGCCGGATCGGGCAGGGGCTGTGCGGCGGACCGCTGATGCCGCTGTCGCAGACGCTGCTGATGCGCATCTTCCGCCCCGACCAGCGCGCGCAGGCAATGGGCGCCTGGTCGATGACCACGGTGGTCGCGCCGATCCTGGGGCCGATCCTAGGCGGCACGATCAGCGACAGCTGGTCGTGGCACTGGATCTTCTTCATCAACATCCCCGTGGCGGCGCTGTGCGCATTCGGCGCGATGCGACTGCTGCGCCATGCCGAGACGCCGACCCAGCCGCTGCGCGTCGACAAGATCGGCCTGATGCTGATGCTGCTGTGGATCGGCGCCTTGCAGATCATGCTGGATCTGGGCCGCGAGCATGACTGGTTCGCGGATCCGATGATCGTCGGACTGGCAGTGATCGCCGGTGTCGGCTTCCTGGTGTTCCTTGCGTGGGAGGCGACGGAGGACCAGCCGATCGTGGACCTGCGCGTGTTCCGGCACCGCGGCTATACGGTGGCGGTCACCTCGCTGTTCTTCGCGTTCGGCACCTTCTTTGCCTCCGCCGTCATCATCCCGCAGTGGCTCCAGACGAGCCTGGGCTACACCGCGACCTATGCGGGCTATGCGACGGCGTTCAACGGCGTGGCGGCGGTGGTGATGTCGCCGATCGTCGCGAAGCTCTCGACCAAGGTCGATCCGCGCGGGCTGGTATGCTTCGGTATCGTCTGGCTGGGCATGACGACGCTGCTACGCACGCAGTGGAACAGCGGCGCGGATTTCTGGACGCTCGCCTTTCCGCAGCTGCTCCAGGGGTTCGGCATGCCATTCTTCTTCGTGCCGCTGATGACGCTGGCGCTGGGATCGGTGGACCCGAAGGAGACGGCCGCCGCCGCCGGCCTGATGAGCTTCCTGCGCACCATGGCGGGCGCGATCGGCACCTCGGTGGTGACGACCATGTGGGACGACAGCTCCCGCGTGGCCCGCAGCGAGGTGGCCGGTCGACTCAACGAAGGCCACACCATCGACGCGCTGAGCGCGCAGGGCATGCCGCTCGACCAGGTGCGCGCGATCGTGGCGCAACTGGTGGACAAGGAGGCGATGGCGCTTGCCACCACGCACATCTTCCTCTTGTCGGCCCTCGCCTTCTTCGGGGCGGCGATGATCATCTGGCTGGCCCCTCGGCCGCGCCGCGCGGCGGACACCAGCGCCGCGCACTGATCCTTCCGGCGGCGGTGCAGCAGCGCTGCGCCGCCGTTGTTCCCGAAGCCTGCAGCCTGAACGCGACGCGCGAAAGCGCGCCGCGCGCGTCTTGGTGCGTGGGCGGGTCCCCGAAGGGAGTCTCTGATTTTCTAGGAGAAAATGGTGCTGCCGGTGAGGATTGAACTCACGACCTCAGCCTTACCAAGGATGCGCTCTACCACTGAGCTACGGCAGCACACGCCGGCAGTTGCCAGCGGAGGGGCGCCTATGTGCGGGGCGCGGATGATTGTCAACCCGGCATGGCGCGGTTTATGCGAAGCGCGATGAACGACCCCGAAAAACAGGCCCGGCTGGCGCAGGCGCTGCGCGACAATCTGCGGCGGCGCAAGGCACAGGCGCGCGCGGGGGAAGGGGCGCCTGCGCCCGTCGAGGAGCGCGCTGGCGCCTCGCAGGAGGATCGGGACCGCTGAAGAGGGCGGATACCCGCCCCTGTCACGCTGACGTTCGCCAGGGTGACGGGAGCATGCGTATCCCGGTCTCTCACCCGATCGGTGCGCACTTCTCCTCCAGCCAGGCGCGGGTATCCGCATCCAGCAGCGGCGCGGCCCGACGCAGCGTCTCGGCGTGGTAGGCGTCCAGCCACGCGCGTTCGTCCGGGGTGAGGAGCTCAGGCTCGATCAGGCGCCGCTCGATCGGCACGAAGCTGGTCGTCTGGAACGCGAGCATGGTCGCATCGCCACCCGCAGGCGTGTGCTCCACCACCAGCATCAGATTCTCGATGCGGATGCCGTACTCGCCGGCCTTGTAATAGCCGGGCTCGTTGGAGAGCAGCATGCCGGCGCGCAGTGGCTCCAGCGGGCCGCCGCCGGGATAGGTCGGCTGGGCGATGCGCTGCGGGCCTTCGTGGACCGACAGATAGGCGCCGATGCCGTGGCCGGTGCCATGCGCGAAATCGAGGCCCGCCTCCCACAGCGGCCGACGGGCAAAGGCATCGATCTGCGCGCCCGTCGTGCCGTCCGGAAAGATGGCGGTGGCGACGGCGATGTGGCCCTTCAACACGCGGGTGAAGCGGTCGCGCATCTCGGCCGTGGGCTTGGTGACCGGCATCACGCGGGTGATGTCGGTGGTGCCGTCGGCGTACTGCCCGCCCGAATCGATCAGGAACAGCTGGCCCGGCAGGATCGGCGCGTTCGATTCGTCCGTGACCTTGTAGTGCGGGCTGGCACCGTGCGCGCCGGTGGCGGAGATCGTCTCGAACGATTCGTCCTTGAGCACGCCGGTTTCGGCACGGAAATCGTGGAGCCGCGCCACCACGTCGAGTTCGGTCAGCGTACCGGCAGGGGCGGTCTCCTCGAACCACTTGAGGAAGCGCACCAGTGCGGCAGCATCGCGGGCCTGGGCGGAATGGTGGCCGGCGATCTCGGCGGGGTTCTTGATCGCCTTGGCCAATACCACCGGATCGCGCATCGGCAGCAGCATGGCCCCGCCCGCGTCGAGCGCGTCGAAGATCGCCGCGACCGCCCGCTCGGGATCGACGGCGACGCGCTTGCCGGCAAGGGCGCGCAAGGCGGATGCGAACTCCGCCTTGTCGCGGACGCGCACGGCGTTGCCCAGGTGGCGGTGGACGTCGTCGCCAACCTTGTCGGGCGCCACGAACAGCTCGGCGGTGCCGTCCTCGGCGACCAGCGCGTACGAGAGCGCGACCGGCGTGTGGGTCACGTCGGTGCCGCGCACGTTGAACGCCCAGGCGACCGAATCGAGCGCGGAGAGCACCAGCGCGTCGGCGCCGTGGGCGCGCAGCCAGTCGGCGATTTCCGCCCGCTTGTCGGCGGCGCTGCGGCCGGCGAGGGTGTCGGGCTGCACGGCGAGGGGGGCGTCGGACGGCTCCGGCCGGTCCGCCCAGAGCGCGTCGATTGGATTTGCCGCGACCGGCACCAGCGTGCCGCCGCGGGGGGCGAGGGCGGCGGCGGTCCGCTCCACCCACTCGCGCGTGTGCAGCCACGGATCATAGCCGATCCGGCCGCCCTGCGGCGCATGGCCGGCAAGCCAGCCGGCGATGCTCTCCTGCGGCACCTGGACATAGGTCCAGTCGGCGCCGTCGACCTGCTCGCGCACCTGCAGCGTATAGCGGCCGTCGGTGAACATCGCCGCCTCGCCCGCCAGCACGACAGCGGTACCGGCCGAGCCCTGGAAGCCGGTGAGCCACGCCAGCCGCTGCGCATAGCCGCCGACATATTCGCTCATATGCTCGTCGGTCAGCGGCACGACGAACCCGTCGAGCCCTTCTTGTGCGAGGCGGGTGCGGAGGGTGGCGAGGCGTTCGGAATAAGCAGGCATCGGCAATCCATCTGGCGGTCGGGGCGGCGCCGGGGGACGCCCCACGGCTGCGGAAGGCTGTGCTGTGCCAGATTCAACCGGTGGGCGACAGGGCCGCACCGGGACTCGGCTCACCGCTTGGGGGTTCATTCGCCCCGCCGGCTGCGATACCTCGCCCGCATGCTCGACGCGATCCAGATGCCGTCCGCCCTCCCGTCCATGCGCAGGGGGACGTGGCTGGCACTGCTCGCGGTGCCGCTCCTGGCCGCGTGCGGCGGCAAGCACTTCCGGCCCGTGAGCGACACGCCGGTCAAGATCGGCAAGCCCTATACGGTGCGCGGCATCCGCTACACGCCGGCCGAGGATCCGAGCTACGACGCGGTCGGCTATGCCAGCTGGTACGGCAATGAATCCGGCAACCAGACGGCGAACGGCGAGCGCTTCCGGCCTAAGGGGATCACCGCCGCGCATACCACCCTGCCGCTGCCGAGCTATGTCGAGGTGACGGCGCTCGACACCGGGCGCACCATCTTGCTGCGGATCAACGATCGCGGACCCTTTTCGCGCGGGCGCATCCTGGACCTGAGCCGTGGCGCGGCCGAGCAACTCGGCATCCGCACGCAGGGCTATGCCGCGGTGCGGGTGCGTCGGGTGGAGCCGCCGGAGAAGGACCGGGCGCGGCTGCGCGATGGCAAGCCGGCGCCGGAGCGGCCCCGTGCCTCGGCGGTGGAGCTGGCGAACCTGCGCGAGCGGCTGGCGCTGGAAAGCGGGCGCTAGGGGCGCCCTAGATCCCAACCAGCCGTGTACCCCGGCGAAGGCCGGGGCCCAGTCGCGATGGTCTGGCGGAGGCGCGCGAACGGTGAGGCTTTCCCAACTGAACTCCGGCGTGGGCCGGGGTACGGAAAGGGAGCGGCGTGCTGCCCTTCGTCCCTGGGCTCCTGCCTGCGCAGGAGCACGATAGATGCAAGCGTTGCCTCCCCTCGACTTCGCCGGCGTCCCGGCCCACATGGGCGGGCATGAACCATCCGACGCCCCCCATCGCAGAGCAGCGCCCCCACAGCTTCGAACGCCACGGCATCATCGTAGAGGACCCCTGGGCCTGGCTGCGCGACGCCGGCTATCCGGAGGTCACCGACCCGGACGTGCTCGGATACCTTGAGGCGGAGAACGGCTATTTCGAAGCCGTCATGGCGCCTCACCAGCCGCTCACCGACCGGCTGTTCGAGGAGATGCGCGGACGGATCAAGGAGGACGACTCCACCGTTCCGCAAAAGGACGGCGACTGGCTCTACTGGTCGGACTTCGAGACCGGCGGCGAATATCGCCGCTGGTGGCGCAAGCCCGTTAAAGGCGGCGCGGACGAGCTGATCCTCGACGAACCGGCGCTGGCCGCGGGCAAGGAATATTTCCGGCTGGGCGCGCTCTCGATCAGCCCCGATGGCCGCTACCTGGCGTACGCGATCGACGACAATGGCTCCGAGCGGTTCGAGGCGCGGGTCAAGGACCTCACCACCGGCGCGCTGCTGGACGATGTGATCCCGGGCACGCTGTCGGAGCTTGTGTGGGTCGCCGACTCCTCAGGCTTCCTCTACGGCCTCGCCAACGACCAGTGGCGGACCGACAATGCCCGGCTGCACCGGCTGGGCACGCCAATCGACCAGGACGTCGAGTTGTACCACGAGGCGGACGAGGGCTGGCGCGTGTCGGTGGGCGAGACCCAGTCGCGCCGCTTTCTGGTGATCTCCGCCGGCGACCATGTCACCAGTGAGGTGCGGCTGGTCCCCGCCGACGATCCCACCGCCGAGCCGATCCTGGTGCGCGCCCGCCAGTCCCATGTCGAGTACGACGTGGAGGAGCATGACGGCACGCTCTTCATCCACACCAACGACACCCACCCAAACTTCCGGCTGGTGACCGCACCACTGGAACGTCCGTCCGAATGGACCGAGCGGCTGGCGCCGAGCGACCATTTCTACATGACCGGCGTCACCACCTTCGCCGACTTCTTCGTGGTCGAGGGGCGCGAGGACGGGCTCGATCAGATTTTTCTCCACCGCTACGAAGGCGGCGAGGCGACGGCGATCGCGTTTCCGGAGGCGAGCTATGTCGTGGGGCTTGGTGACAATCCCGAATATGCCGTCACCACGCTGCGGCTCGGCTATGAATCGATGGTCACGCCCGGCACGGTGATCGAGTACGACGTCGCCACCGCCGAGCAGCGCGTGCTCAAGGTCCAGACCATTCCCAGCGGCTATGACGCGTCGAAATACGCGACCGAGCGGTTGAAGATTGTCGCGCGCGACGGCACGCAAGTGCCGGTGTCGGTGGTCTATCCCAACGGCTTCCCGCGCGACGGCACGGGCAAGCTCTACCTCTATGCCTATGGCGCCTATGGCTATGCGGTGCCGCCGGGCTTTTCGACCAGCCGCATGTCGTTTCTCGACCGCGGCGTCGCGTTCGCGATCGCGCACATTCGCGGCGGCGACGATCTCGGCCAGCAATGGTATCTCGATGGCAAGCTGGAGAAGCGCACCAACACGTTCAACGACTTCGTCGACGTGGCGCGTGGGCTGATCGCGCACGGCTTCACCAGCGAAGGGCAGATCGCCATCGCGGGCGGATCGGCCGGCGGCGAGCTGATGGGCGCGGTGGTGAACTCCGACCCCGAGCTATGGGGCGCGGTGGTCGCGAGCGTGCCGTTCGTCGACGTGCTCAACACGATGCTGGACGAAACGCTGCCGCTGACGCCGGGCGAATGGCCGGAGTGGGGCAATCCGATCGAGGACCCGGCGGCGTTCGAGCTGATTCGGTCGTACAGCCCCTATGACAACGTCCGGGCGCAGGGCTATCCGCCGCTGTTCATCTCGGGCGGGTTGAACGACCCGCGGGTAACCTATTGGGAGCCGGCCAAATGGGCCGCGAAGCTGCGCTTCACCAAGACCGACAGCAACGTGCTGCTGCTCAAGACCAACATGGGCGCAGGCCATGGCGGCAAGTCGGGCCGGTGGGAGAGCCTGAAGGAAGCTGCCGAGGAAATGGCGTTCGTCCTGTGGCAGCTCGGGGTGGAGGGCTGAGCCCTCACGGGCGGAGCCGCGGCTCCGCCCGTCGGGAGTGCGCCGCGCGGTTGCGGCGCGGGCGTCAGGCGGCCTTGGCGAACTCGGCGACGATCGCGCGGTCGTTGGCAGCAGTGGTCTTGGAGACCGGTGCGATGTGCGCGCCGACGGTCTGGTTGCGATAGGCGAAATACAGCGCGATCAGGCTGAACATGGTGAACCTCTTGGATGTTTGCTGCGGTGCAGCATCTGTCCCCATCCATGTGGCGTTTCGGCGCGATTGCAGCAAATGCAATGAACTTGCCGGCAGTTGCGCGGCGTGCATCTCAAAGTGGAGCGCGCGCGGGAGGTGCGTACCTCCGCCCGAGCCGGTCGCCAGGGAGACGACCGCTCGCCGAAGATGGCGACGCTCCAAGTAAGGGCTACGCTTGGACTTGCAGGCGCGAGCAGCGCCCCGCGAGGCTCAGTCGCGCACGACTCGCGTGACGTGCCCCATCTTGCGGCCGGCACGAACCTCGCGCTTGCCGTAGAGGTGGAGGTGGGCACCCGGCTCCGCCATCAGTTCGGGCCAGGCATCGGCGTCTTCGCCGATCAGGTTGGTCATCACCGCCTCGCGGCCCGTCATCCGCACTGGGCCGAGCGGCAGGCCGCAGATCGCGCGCACATGGTTCTCGAACTGCGAGGTCTCGGCGCCTTCGATCGTCCAGTGGCCGGAATTGTGGACGCGCGGCGCCATCTCGTTGAACACCGGGCCTTCGGCGCCGCAGAAGAATTCCAGCGTCAGCACGCCGACATGGCCGAGCGCCTCGCCGACGCGGCCGGCGAGTGCTGCCGCCTCGGTCCATTGCGCGGCGACTTCCGCCGGCGCGGGAACGGTCGAGGTATCGAGGATGCCGTCCTTGTGGACGTTGCACGCCGGCGGATAGCTGACCACCGCGCCGTCCGGGCTGCGCGCCAGGATGATCGAGAATTCGTGGGTGAAGGGAACGAACGCCTCGAGGATCGCAGGGCCGTCACCAATCGCCGCCCAGGCGGCGTCCGCGTCCTCAGGCCCTGCAAGCCGGGCCTGGCCCTTGCCGTCATAGCCGAAGCGCGTCGTCTTGAGCACCGCGGGACAGCCGATGGTGGCGATCGCCGCGTCCAACTCTGCACGGCTGGCGACCGCCGCCCAGCGGGCGGGCCGGCCACCGAGATCCTCGACGAAGCGCTTCTCCGCGACACGATCCTGCGCCACGCGCAGCGACTTGGAGGAGGGGTGAACCGGCACCTGTTCCTCAAGCGTCGCGATCGGCTCGGCGGCGATGTTCTCGAACTCGTAGGTGACGAGGTCGACCTGGGCGGCGAACTCGGCGAGCGCCGCGCAGTCGTCATAGGCGCCGCGGGTGTGCGCAGCCGCTACGTCATTGGCCGGCCCCGTATCGGGCGCATAGACATGAATGCGGTAGCCGAGCTGGGCAGCGGCCATGCCGATCATCCGCCCGAGCTGGCCCGATCCGATGATGCCGATGGTGGCGCCGGGCGCGTGGCTCATTGCGGGTCGATCGCCACGCTGTCGGTCTGGGCGGCTCGCCAGGTGTCGAGGCGGGCGGCGAGCGCATCGTCGGAGACGGCCAGGATCGCTGCTGCCATCAGACCCGCATTGACGGCGCCGGCGCGGCCGATCGCGAGCGTACCGACCGGGATGCCTGCCGGCATCTGCACGATCGACAACAGGCTATCCATGCCGCTCAAGGCCTTGGATTCCACCGGCACGCCCAGCACCGGCAGCCGCGTCATCGAGGCGGCCATGCCGGGCAGGTGCGCAGCGCCCCCGGCACCGGCGATCACCACCTTGAGGCCACGTCCCGCCGCACTCTCGGCATAGTCGACCAGACGCCGCGGCGTACGGTGCGCGGACACCACCTTGGTCTCGTGCGGGACGCCCAAGGCGTCGAGCACGTCTGCTGCATGGCGCATCGTCTCCCAATCGGAGGTGCTGCCCATGATGATGCCGACGAGAGGTTGGTCTGCCATCGCTGTCCCGAATGCGAGGAAGCCGGCTTCCTAGAGAGCGGCACGGCACCGGGCAAGGCCGGAAGCCCTGCCCGAGGTGCCACGCTGCGAAACGGCCTTACCGGTCGCGCAGATAGTAGCGGTCGGTGGCGTTGAGCGCCTCGTCCAGCTCATAGACCAGCGGCTGACCGGTCGGGATCTCCAGGCTGGCGATATCGGCGTCCGAGATGCCGGACAGGTGCTTCACCAGCGCGCGCAGCGAATTGCCGTGCGCGGAGATCAGCACGCGCTTGCCGGCCTTGAGCTCGGGTACGATCCGCGCCTCCCAATAGGGCAGCACGCGCGCGATCGTATCCTTCAGACTCTCCGTCGCAGGTACGGCGATGCCGGCATAGCGACGATCGTTGCTGAGGTCGTAGGGGCTTCCCGCCTCCGGCAGGGGCGGCGGGATGTCGAAGCTGCGGCGCCAGATCTTGACCTGCTCCTCACCGTGCTTGGCTGCGGTCTCTGCCTTGTCGAGGCCGGTCAGACCCCCATAGTGCCGCTCGTTGAGGCGCCAGTCCTTCTCGACCGGCAGCCACAGCCGCCTCATCGACTCCAGTGCCAGGTTGAGCGTCTTGATCGCCCGCGTCTGGAAGCTGGTGAAGCACTGGTCGAAATCGAGGCCCTTGGCCGCCATCAGCTCGCCGGCCGCCGTCGCCTCGGCGATGCCCTGCTCGGTCAGGTTGACGTCCCACCAGCCGGTGAAGCGGTTCTCCAGGTTCCAGGCGGACTGGCCGTGACGAATGAGGACGAGGCTGGGCATCGGGGCTCCTTGAGAAAATGGATACGGCAGGACGGACGGATCAGAGCTCGTCGATCATCCCGGCAAGCGTGTCGAGGCAGGAATGCGCGAGCTTCTTGGAACGCTCGGGCGACCAGCCGAACTCCGGATCGGGGTTCGCGTCATGGTCCTTGAACGGCATCTCCAGTGTCATCGACACCGCGCCGAAGCGTTCGGCGAGCTGGTTGGTCGACATCGACAGGTTCGCCTGGCCGGGTGCGGACTTCACATAGCCGAGCTCCAGCTGGAAGTCGGGCGTCGCCGCGGCGAGCCGTCGGCCATATTCGTAGAACTTCTCGCCATGCGGATCGGTCCAGGCGGGAATGCCCTCATAGCCGGCGAGGAAATTGGCGGGGATCGCCTCGTCACCGTGAACATCCATCGCGAAGACGACGCCGGTCTCATCCATGGCGTTGCGCACGCACAGCACTTCGGGGCTGCGCTCGGGCGTCGGCGTATGCCACTCGCGGTTGAGGTTCACGCCGGCCGCATTGGTGCGCAGGTGGCCACGGAACGCGCCGTCCGGGTTCATGTTGGGCACCAGGTGCAGCGTCGCCTTTTCGCGAAGCGCGCGGGCGGTGGCGTCGTCCGGATCGACCAGCTTTTCCAGCGCGCCTTCCATGAACCATTCGGTCATCGATTCGCCGGGATGCTGGCGGGCGTAGAACCAGACCTGCTTGGGGCCGGTGCCGATCGTCAGGCAATCGATCGCGCGGCCGTCCAGCGTTTGGCCCAGCTCGCGCACGGTGACGCCGGGCTCCCCACCGATTCGCGCCACCAGCGCGTCGTGCTGCTCCATCGTATAGGGCGCGAAATAGGCGAACCACACGAGGTCGCTGTCGATCTCTGCCGTCCAGCGCAGCACGCCATCGGCATAGTCGGTGTCGGCGACCTGCCGCCATGCCACGCGGTCGGTGCTCATCCGCGTGCGATAGCCCGGCCAGCCGAACGCATAGGCGGAGCCGCCGGCGTTGGTGATCCGGAAGGTCAGCCGGCGCCCCTTGGCGCCGGCCACGCGGAAGTGGAACCACTGATAGAAGTCGGACTGGTGATCGCGCACGATCTCCAGGTTCAGCGTGTCGCCCTCGATCCCGGTGAGGCGGATGTTGCCGCTGTCGAAGGCGGCGTTGACGGTGATGCTCATTTGACCGTGGTAGTGATCCCCGACTCTCCGGGGAAGCCCTGGAACAAGGCGCGGGCAAGCTTGTCCGCCACGGTGATCGGCTGGCTCGACGTCTTGCCCTCCAGCGACTCGGTCATCGCGCGGCCTTCCCAGACCACCGTGTTGTCCGCGCGGCGGCGGATCTGGGCGGAAAGCTCGGAGCCGATCACCGCCTGCTGGCGGCCGCCGCCGACGGGCAGGGTCACGCCGCCGCCGACGCCCACGCCCGAGCGCCGGCCGAAGCTGCCGCCGCCGGCGCCCAGGCCCACGGAAAAGGGTGCAGGCTTTTCCACATAGCCGCGGGTGGCGCGCAGGAATGCGACCGAGACGACATAGCGCGAATCGCTGCTCACCGTGGTGCGTGTAGGCGTGAAGCCAAGGTGACTCAGTTCGCGCGAAACCGCGTCGGCATAGGTCTGGTACTCGGGGCTGATGGTCGCGTTGGTGCGGAGCGGCTCGATCGTGAAGCTGCCCGGCTCCACGGGCGAACCGAGGTGAAAGCGGGTCACATCGATCGGGGCGGCACGCTGGGTGGTCGCACAGCCCGCGGTAAGGCTTGCGATCCCTGCGGTAAGCGCCAGTACGAGCTTGTTCATGCCTTGGCTCCTGTGCGGCCCGAATCGTCGTGCCGTGTTCAACGCGCGGCTTGCCGCATCCGCTCCAATGCCGCCATCCTTGACTTGGAAGCCGTCAGCTTCTAGGCGGGCGCCTCTTTTTGTCAGCCCAAATTTCGAGAAGCGAACCCGGTCATGAAGATCGTCAACTCCCTGAAGTCGCTCAAGGATCGCCACCGGGACAACCGCGTGATCCGCCGCCGTGGCCGTATCTACGTCATCAACAAGACGAATCGCCGTTTCAAGGCACGCCAGGGCTGATCTTGCCGGTTCGGTGACGGTTGACGTGCCGAACCCGGTCAAGGCCGTCGTCTTCGACGTCGGCAACGTCCTCTACCATTGGGACCCTCGGTTCCTCTACGAGCGCCTGATCGACGACGATCAGGCGCTCGCGGCGTTTCTGCGCGATGTCGTCACTCAGGAATGGCATTTCCAGCATGATGCCGGCCGCGCCTTCGCTGAGACCTCGGCCGAGCTGATCGCGCGCTATCCGGAGCATGAAGCGCTGATCGCCGCCTGGGGGCCGCGCTTCAACGAAAGCATCGGCGGGCCCGTGCCCGGCATGGCCGAGATCGTCGCGGAACTGGATGCCGCCGGCGTGCCGCTCTACGCGATCACCAACTTCTCCGGCGAGTTCTGGCCGCCGTTCCGCGCGACCGCGCCGGAGTTGTTCGACCGGTTTCGCGACGTGGTGGTGTCGGGCGATGAGAAGCTGGTGAAGCCGGATCCGGCGATCTACGCGCTGGCGCTGCGCCGATTCGGCTTGGCTCCGGGCGAGGCGGTGTTCGTGGACGACAACCTCGCCAACGTGGCCGCCGCCGATGTCGCGGGCTTTCGCGCGGTGCATTTCTCGGACGCTGCGGCTTTCCGCGCCGAGCTGGTGCGGCTGGGGCTGCTACCCGAATAACAGGCACGTGCTCCTGCGCAGGCAGGAGCCCAGGGCCGCAGGCGCTGGCGTTCGCATACCCGGTGCTCCCGCTTTCCGGGAGCACCGGGCCGGCTTCAGGCCTTGTTCTTCTCGTAGTTCTTGAGCTCGTCGCCGATCAGCCGCACCACGTGCAGCACGTTGGTGGAGCCCGGCGTTCCGAACGGCACGCCGGCACAGACCACCACCCGGTCGGAGGCGCCGGCCATGTGGTGGCGCAGCATCATCCGCTTGGCCTTGGCGATCATCTCTTCGAACGAGCCGACGTCGCGGGTGTGGACCGCGTGCACGCCCCACAACAGGCCGAGTCGCCGTGCGGTCTCCAGCTTCGGAGTCAGCACCATGATCGGCACGCCGGGACGCTCGCGTGCGATTCGCCGGGCGGTCGAGCCGGAAATGGTGAAGCACAGGATCGCCTTGGCATCGACCGTGCGGGCGATGTTCTTGGCAGCTTCGGCGAGCGCGTCGGCGGTGGTCGGATCGGGACGCGTGATGGTGAAGTGGACGCGGTCGCCGTGGCCGGGATCGCGCTCCACCGAATTGGCGATGGCGTCCATCATCGCGACCGACTCGGCCGGCCAGGAGCCGGCGGCGCTTTCCGCCGAAAGCATGATCGCGTCGGCGCCGTCGTAGACCGCCGTCGCGACGTCCGACACTTCCGCGCGGGTCGGCGAGGGCGAGGTGATCATCGATTCGAGCATCTGGGTCGCGACCACCACCGGTCGGCCCAGCCGGCGGGCGGTCTCGACGATCCGCTTCTGGAGCGGCGGCACCGACTGGGGCGGCAGCTCCACGCCCAGGTCGCCGCGTGCCACCATCACGCCGTCGCACTGCTCGACGATCTCTTCCAGTCGGACGACGGCCGACGGCTTCTCGATCTTGGCGAGCAGCGCCGCGCGTCCCTGGATGAGCTTGCGGGCGTCCGCCAGATCCTCGGGCCGCTGGACGAACGAGAGCGCGATCCAGTCGACGCCAGCGTCCACCGCGAAGTGAAGGTCGCTGATGTCTTTGGGGGTCAGCGCCGCCATCGGCAGCACCACGTCCGGAACGTTCAGGCCCTTGTTGTTGGAGAGCATGCCGCCGACTTCGACACGGGTGACGATGCGGGTGTCGTCATGCTCCACGACGCGCAGCACGAGCTTGCCGTCGTCCAGCAGCAGCCGAGCCTCCGGCGTGATCGCGGCGAAGATCTCCCGGTGGGGAAGCTCGACGCGCGTGGCGTCGCCCGGCGCGTCCGAGCGATCGAGGATGAACTGACTGCCGGTCTCCAGCATCACCTTGCCCTCGGCGAAGCGGCCGACGCGCAGCTTCGGCCCCTGAAGATCGGCGAGGATCGTCGTCGGGCGGTTATATTCTTTTTCCAGCGCGCGAATCGCCGCGATCACCGGGAGCTTCGACGCCTGGTCGCCATGGCTCATGTTGATCCGGAACGCGTCTGCGCCGGCTTCGAACAGCCGAGCGACCATCTCCGGAGTGTTGCTGGCCGGGCCCAGTGTCGCGAGCACGCGGACTTTGCGCGAGCGGGGCGTGAAAGCCTTTGTCATCCTCGATCCTTGGTTTTCGAGCCACCGGCTCTAACTGTTCTTCGATCCGGATCAACCTTGGAGGGCATAAATGGCAGACATCGATCATCTTGATGACAGGATCGCTGCGGCCGCGTTCCGGCGGCTGGTGCGCCATCTGCGCCATCGCTCGGACGCGCAGAACATCGACTTGATGGGGCTGGCGGGGTTTTGCCGGAACTGCCTGTCGGAATGGGTGGAGGACGCGAGCATCCGCGCGGAGCAGCCGATCGACCGGGAAACCGCGCGCGAGTTGATCTATGGCATGCCCTATGCCGAGTGGAAGGCCAGCCACCAGCCGCCGGCGACGGAGGCGCAGCTCGCGCGCATGCAGGAAAGCCTGGCGCGCAATCCGACCAACCTCGCCTGAAGGCCGAACGAGGCGCGCGAGCCTCACGCACCGGTTGAGCGGTGGCGGGGGATCGCCTAGACGCCCCGGTTCACCACAGATTCCACAGGACCATCATGAGCGACAATATCTCCGCCGAGCAGCTGCGCCTTCTGATCGAGCGCATCGAGCGGCTGGAAGAGGAGAAGAAGGGCATCTCCGACGACATCAAGGATGTCTATGCCGAGGCGAAGTCGACTGGCTTCGACGTGAAGACGATGCGATCGATCATCCGCCTGCGCCGGATGGAAAAGCATCACCGCGACGAGGCGGACATGCTGCTCGAGACCTACAAGCAGGCGCTCGGCATCTGATCGACGGCGCCTTCGGGCGCCGTTCCCGCCCCGGCCGCGCGGGACAGGCACTGCGCTTGTCTCGGGGGCGGTGTTTCTTCTACCCGTCTATGCATTGACGGCCCGCTTCCCGGGGAAGCCGGCTGCCCCTGGATTCGAGAGAGCACATGGCAGGCCATTCCAAGTTCAAGAACATCATGCACCGCAAGGGCGCGCAGGATAAGAAGCGCTCGGGCATGTTCTCCAAGCTCAGCCGCGAAATCACCGTCGCGGCCAAGATGGGTCTGCCGGACCCCGACATGAACCCGCGCCTGCGCGCGGCGGTGAACGCCGCCAAGGCGCAGTCGATGCCCAAGGACAACATCCAGCGCGCGATCGACAAGGCGTCGAAGGGCGACATGGAGAATTACGAGGAGATCCGCTACGAGGGCTTCGGGCCCGGCGGCGTGTCGCTCATCATCGAGGCGCTGACCGACAACCGCAACCGCACCGCCACCAACGTGCGCACCGCGGTGTCGAAGAACGGCGGCAACCTGGGCGCGAGCGGATCGGTGAGCCACGGCTTCGACCGCGTCGGCCTCATCAACTATCCGGCAAGTGCCGGCGACGCCGAAAAGGTGTTCGAGGCGGCACTGGAAGCCGGTGCCGAGGACGTCACCTCCAGCGAGGACGGCCACGAGATCTGGACCGCCCAGGGCGACCTGCACGAAGTCGCCAAGGCGCTGGAGCCGGTGCTGGGCGAGGCCGAGGGCGCCAAACTCGCCTGGAAGCCGCAGACCATGGTCGAAGTGACCGAGGACGACGCCGCGACGCTGTTCAAGCTGATCGACGCGCTCGACGACGACGACGACGTGCAGACCGTGTGGGGCAACTACGAAGTGTCCGACGCGGTGATGGAGAAGCTCGGCTGATCATCCTGGGCCTGGACCCCGGCCTCGGCACCACCGGCTGGGGCCTGATCCGCGCGGACGGCAATCGCCTCAGCCACCTCGCCAATGGGCAGATCCGGACCGATCCGTCGATGCAGCTGCCCCGGCGTCTGTCGCACCTGTTCGGGGCGCTGGGCGAGGTGATCCGCACGGAGCGTCCCGAGAGCGCTGCGGCCGAGGAAGTGCTGGGCAACAGCAATGCGCAGTCGACGCTCAAGCTGGGGCAGGCGCGCGGCGTGGTGCTGCTCGCCGCTGCCACCGCAGGGCTGGCGATCGGCGAATATCATCCGAGCATCGTCAAGAAGGCGGTGGTCGGCACCGGCGGCGCCGACAAGCGCCAGATCCAGGCGATGGTGGGCCATCTGCTGCCGGGCGTGAAGCTCGCCGGGCCGGATGCCGCCGACGCGCTGGCGGTGGCGATCACCCATGCGCATCACCTGGCGAGCGCGCATGCGCGCGCCCGACGGACGGGAGTGGGGGCATGATCGCGCATCTCAAAGGCAGGTTGGAGTCGACCGGCATCGACCATGCGGTGATCGACGTGGGCGGCGTTGGCTATCTGGTCGGCGCCTCGTCCCGCACGCTGCAGGCGCTGGGCGGCGTGGGCGAGCACGTCACCATCCACACCGAAATGCTGGTGGCCGAGGACTTCATCCGGCTGGTGGGCTTTGCCACCGCCGACGAGCGCGACTGGTTCCGGCTGCTGACCGGTGTGCAGGGCGTGGGCGCGCGGGTCGCGCTCGCGATCCTGTCGGTGCTTGCCCCCGACGAGCTGCGCACCGCCATCGCCAAGGGCGACAAGGCCAGCATCGGCCGCGCCAATGGGGTGGGGCCCAAGCTCGCCCAACGCATCGCCATGGAGCTCAAGGACAAGGTCGGCGGCATCGCGCCCGGGCTCGCGGGCGTCGCCGGCGCCACGATCCCGGCGGGTGGCGCGAGCGCCGATGCGGTTTCGGCGCTGCTCAACCTGGGCTTCAAGCCCGCCGAAGCCGCGCGCGCGGTGGAGGCGGCCGCCGAAGAGGTCGGCGAGGGTGCCAGCCTCGATGCGCTCGTCCGCCTCGCGCTACGCAAGGCGGCGCGATAACGGCAGCGCTGGACGCCGCGGCCAGTGCGCGGCAGGATGCCCCTGCCTGACCGGGGCGCTGTCCTCGGAAGGGGTGACGCACCAAAAGAAAGCACGGTCGGAATGGCGATGCATGCGATGATCCTTGTGGCGCTGCTTGCGACAAGCCCTGCGAGTGCTGAGGATGCGGCCCTGCGTCGACTGGTCGAGCGGTTCGAGGCGGCGCGCCTCGGGTTCGATCCTGTTGCGCTCGAAGAGACGCTTTCGCCCGAGTACGAAGAGATCTCGCCGGCTGGTGCTGTCGACTCCCGCGCGGAGGTGCTCGCCTTCTACGCACCCGAGGCGAAGAAGCCTGCGCCGCCGATCCAGAGCGATGAAGTCGCTGTGCGATCGGCCGGGGATACTGCAGTGGTTACGTCGCGCATCTCGGTCATGCTTCCCGGCGGCGCGTCGCGTTCCATGCGCGTCCGCTATGTCGCGCATCGGTCCGGCGGCGCTTGGCGGCTGATCTCGACGCAATACACGCCGATTCCGCCGGCAAGGTCGCAGTAACCAAAAGCAGCGTCCCTCTCCCGTCCCGTGCCCCGGCGCCGGCCGGGGTCTCGGGCCAAGCAGAGCCGCGGCTTGCGGCGCCTGGAATCCTGGGCTCCTGCTGCGCAGGCGCACGGTAGAGGGGCCGCAAAGGCCCGACTACGCCTTCGTCAGAACAGCTTCAGTTCGATCACGCGCACCGGCTTTCCCGCCTGCGGGCGCATCCGCACCCGTACCGCCGTCGCGCGCAGCGGCGCCCAGCGAGCGTTGGTGATGCCGTTGGCGAGCGGAGCGTCCTGCTCAGCCGTGACTTTCTGCCAGCGACCGTCGACCTGGGCCTCGATCGTGTAGCCGGTCGGGGCGGCGTGCTGGGCATCGGCGAAGAAGGCGAGTTCGGCTGAGGAAAGCTCGGTGGCCTTGCCGAAGTCCACCTGCAGCCACGGCGCGCGTTCGCCGGCCTGGCTGCTCCAGCCGTGACCGTTCTCGGGGAAGAACACCACGCGGCCGTCCACGGCGTCGTGGATGCGCTCGGGCGTGCCGCTCGACGCGCTCGGCTTGGGGAATTGGCCGCGGACCAGTTCGACGGCGCGGTCGATGCGGGTTGCGCGGGCAGGCGCGGCGCGGCGCGCGATGGGCACTTCGATCCGCTCGGCCTTGGCGCTGCGGGCGACCTCCTGCCCATCGACCAGCACGCGCAGGCCCGCGCCCTGTCGGTAGTGGCTGCCATCGGCGTCATAGCGGATCGTCACCAGCCGCCCGTGATAGGGCACGTCCTGCAACTGGAACCACTGGAGCGAGTCCGGCCCGGTGCCGGCGGGTACCAGCGGGTGGACCTCCAGCACATCGTCCTCGCGTGGGCGCAGGCCGACCAGCCCGGCGATTACCAGGTCGGTGAAGCCCGAGTGGAAATAATGGTGGCTGCGCGCCAGGCCGACGATCGGCTTGCCGGTGTCGGGATGATAATCCTCCTCCAGGTCGAGCCGGTCGCCCTGATAGTGGAGCTGCGCATATTGGCGCAGCAGGCGCAGATAGTCGGCGCGGGTGACGGCGTCCTGGCGATAGTCGCGCAGCAGATTGGCCATGGCGGTCAGCGTCTGCGTCGTCTGGAACGGCCAGATGGGGCCGTTCCACTGGCATTCGGGCGCAGTGCCTTCGTAGCGATACTGCTGCATGTAGTGCGGGTAGCCCGGCTCCACCGTGCGCATGCCGAACGGTCCGCCTAGCCCCTGCGGCGACAGCAGATGCTTCCAGGCGTTGGCGAAGCGGGGGTCGTTGCTCGGCAGGCCGAAGGTCCAGGGCACATAGCCGGCGAGCTCGCGCCCGCGGATCGGCTCCCAATATTTCACATGCTCGTTGTCGACCTTGTACCGGTCGATGAAGTGGCCGAGCTTCGGGCTCCACAGCGCTTCCTCGACGCGGGCACGCAGTCGGTCGGCACGCGCGTCATAGTCGGCGGCGGTCTTCGCATCGCCCGCGAGGGCGGACAGGCGAGCGATCGCGCGCGCGTTGGCGAACATATAGGCGTTGATCGACGGCCGGAACGAATCCCCTCCGCGAAACCCGTCCTTGCCCCCCGACGCGTCGATAGAGGAGATGGTGTACTCGGTCGCATCGAGCAGCGGCTCGATGAAATAGAGACCCTTGGTGAAATCGAACTTGTCGTCCCACAGGCCATAGATGTGGCGCATAGCAGAGAGGTGGCGGGTCGCATCGGCGCGGTCGCCGTCGACCAGGAAGCGCGCATAGGTGGCATCCGCGATCGCTTCGCTGAAGTGCCGGTCGTTGCCGCCGTCCTGGTAGAGGAAGTCGATATAGTCGCCCGCGTAGCGCCGATCGCGCAGCCAGCGGCCCTCGTAGAGGTGGAAGCCGGTCGCGTCGTTCAGGCTGGCATAGGGTTCGCGCTGCCAACCCACGTCATCCATGAACTCGGTGCTGATATAGCCTTTCACGCCCAGGTCGCGCTGGTGGGCGCGGAACAGCTGCCAGCGATAGTAATAGACCGCGTCGAGCTTCGGATCGGACGATTCGAACAGTGGGATATTGTCGCGATACCAGGGCGCGTCGTTGCCGAACCGGGCGCGCATCACGGCGTCTGCATCGATCCGCAGCGCGGTCGCGGCCGACTGTTGCGGCGGCTCCGCCGTCGCACCCGCGCCCAGCAAGCCGGCTGCGCCCAGCAGCGCCACCATCCGCACCGTGCGCCCGATGCGCGTTCCCTTCCGGTTGATCGCCAAGCCCGCCTCTCCTTTTTGTCTGAGCAATGCTTAGGCGAAAGGAGACCGCTTAGGCCAGCGGCGTCGGTAACGGCTTCCCCGCAAAATGCGCGTCGAGGTTGGCGAGTACCAGCGCCGCCATGGCGGCGCGGCCGGCGACGGTGGCGCTCCCCTGGTGGGGGGCGAGCACGACATGGTCCATGTGGCGTAGTGCGCGCGGTACGTCCGGCTCGTTCTCGAACACGTCCAGTCCCGCGCCGGCGATCTGCCCCTCGGCGAGCGCCGTGATCAGCGCCGCCTCGTCCACCAGGCTGCCGCGCGCGACGTTGACGAGCACGCCGTCGCGGCCAAGCTCCGCAAGCACCTCGACCCCGACGATGTGCTGCGTTTCCTCGCCACCCGGGGCAGACAGGATCAGCACGTCCGAGGCGGCTGCCAGGGCGCGGATGTCCGGGAGGAACCGCCAGGCCACGTCCGGCTTCGCATGCCGGGCGGTGTAGAGAAGCTCCGCCGCAAACGGTTCGGCACGGCGTGCGATCGCGCGACCGATGCGGCCGAGGCCGAAGATGCCGATGCGGCGGCCGCTCGCCTGGCGCCCGGGCGGAACCATCCAGCCGCCGTCGCGCACCATCCGGTCGTTGGCCGCGATCCGTCGCTGCACCGCCAGCATGAGCGCGATCGCCTGGTCCGCGACGTCGTCGGTCAGCACGTCCGGCGTGGTCGTGACGCGAATGCCGCGGGCGCGGGCCGCCTCCAGGTCGATGCCGTCATAGCCGACGCCGTTGATCGCGATGATCTCCAGCTGGGGCAGGGCCTCGATCATGGCGGCGTCGATGACGCTGGCGCCACCGGCGACGATGGCGCGGGTGTCCTCCGGACCGCCGCCGCGATGGACGGTGAAGCGCTGCTCCAACTGCTCGATCATCTCGGATGCGAGCGGCGTCATGACGAACAGGGGCGGGCGATCGGTCATCGCGTCAGCCTAGCGGCGTGCGATGTGCCTCGACAGGGGGCGGGGTGCATCGGTACGGAACGAACCATGGACATCTTCGATCCGAAGGCCGCACTCCCGTCCTCCATGGGGCCGGCAAGCCGATGAGCGATGCCGATCGCATCCTGACGCCCGCCCGGCGCGGCGAGGACGTCGACGCCGCGCTTCGCCCGCGTTCGCTGGACGAGTTCGTCGGCCAGAAAGCCGCGCGCGAGAATCTGCGCGTGTTCATCGACGCGGCGCGCTCGCGGGGCGACGCGCTTGACCATGTGCTGTTCTTTGGGCCCCCAGGACTCGGCAAGACGACGCTGGCGCAGATCGTCGCGCGCGAGATGGGCGTGGGCTTTCGCGCCACCTCCGGCCCCGTGATCGCCAAGTCGGGCGACCTGGCCGCGCTGCTCACCAACCTCGAGGACGGCGACGTGCTGTTCATCGACGAGATCCACCGCCTCAATCCGGCGGTCGAGGAGGTGCTCTATCCGGCGATGGAGGACCGCGCGCTCGACCTGATGATCGGCGAGGGTCCGTCGGCGCGATCGGTACGGATCGATCTGCCGCGCTTCACGCTGGTGGGCGCCACCACGCGCCAGGGCCTGCTGACGACGCCATTGCGCGACCGCTTCGGCATCCCGGTGCGGCTGCAATTCTATACGGTGGACGAGCTGGAGCGGGTGGTGACGCGGGCGGCCGGGCTGCTCGACCTGCACGTGGCGTCAGACGGTGCGCGCGAGATCGCCCGGCGCGCGCGCGGCACGCCGCGCATCGCCGGACGGCTGCTGCGCCGCGTGCGCGACTTCGCCAATGTCGCGGGTGCCGAGACGGTCGACGCGCGCACCGCCGATGCTGCGCTCAACCGGCTGGAGGTCGACAACCAGGGGCTGGACGCGATGGACCGGCGTTACCTGACGATGATCGCCGACGTCTATCGCGGCGGCCCGGTCGGCGTGGAGACGCTGGCGGCGGGCCTTTCCGAGCCGCGCGACACGATCGAGGAAGTGATCGAGCCCTATCTGATCCAGATCGGCATGGTGGCGCGCACGGCACGCGGGCGCTGCCTGAACTCGGCCGGGTGGAAGCACCTCGGCATCGAGCCCCCGGTGAACACGCAGGACGGCCTCTTCGACTAGGCGCGGGGGCGGCGATCGGGTCCGTCGCCAGCGCGGGCCCCCGGGAACCAGGAGCCTCCCCCGCGCGCTGGAACCATCCACCGGCTCGCAAGCGCCGGCGGCGCGAGGAGAGAGGCGATGGCGGACACGGAACAGGCGCCCGGCAAGACGGCGCTGCTGATCATCGACATGATCAACGCGCTCGATTTCGAAGACGCGGCGCCGTTGCAGGAGGCGGCGGAGGCGGCTGCGGAGCCGATCCTGTCGCTGCGCGCGGCGGCCGACGCGGCGGGCGTGCCCGTCATCTACGTCAACGACAACAACGGCGAATGGCATTCCGAACGCTCGCGCCTGGTCGAAAACGTGACCGAGAGCGATGCGCCGGGGCGCGCGCTCACCCGCAAGCTGGCGCCGCGCAAGGACGATTACTTCATCATCAAGCCGCAGTTCTCCGGCTTCTATTCGACCAACCTGCCGGTGCTGCTGCCCAAGCTGGGGGTCAGCCGGCTGATCCTGACCGGGGTAGCCGCCGACATCTGCGTGCTGTTCACCGCCGCGGACGCGCACATGCGGGCGTACGACCTGTGGGTCCCCGAGGATGCCGTCGCCAGCAGCGATCCGCAGCGCACCAGATGGGCGCTGGAGATCATGCGCAACAGCATGGAGGCGGAGATCGGCCCCACCCGCGAATGCTCCCTCGCCGACTGGATCGCCAAGGCCGAGTGACCAAGGAACGCGGCTGGGCTGCGCTCGTTTGAACCCCCACGCGCCGCCCGGCGCGCTGGAGTTCCCGATGCACCCATTGCCCGTGCGCGCCGGTGGCGCCGCCTGATGCCGACCGCAGATCCCATGCCCTATGGCGCGCTTGCCGCCACCCTGGCGGACGCAATCGCCAGCCAGGACCTGCTGTTCATCGCCGCCGACGAGCAGCGCGCCGAACGCATTGCCGCGGCGCTTGCCGCCCTCGCTCCCGACGCGGCGGTGGTGCACCTGCCGTCGAGCGACGCGATCCCGGGCGACGATGCGCCGCCCTCCGCCGCCAATGTGGGCCGGCGCGTGGGGGCGCTCCGCCGGCTGCGGCTGTTGGCGGGGGACGCCAAGCGGCCGCGGCTTGCCTGCATCACCACGGCGGAGGCGACCGTGCCGCTGCTGCCGCCGGTCGAGAGCTTCGATGCGGCGCCGCCGGCGCTTGCGGTCGGCGACGAACTCGACCCGGAGGCCTTCCGGGCCGAGGCGGAGGCGATCGGTTACTTCACCGACGACCGGGTGGACGAGCCCGGCGAAGTCGCGGTGCGGGGCGGCGTGGTCGACATCTTCCCCGCGGACGCCCCGCGCCCGGTGCGGATCGAGGTGGTGGAGGGACGGATCGCCGCGATCCGCGGATATGATCCCGCGACGCAGCGTTCCGAAGAGACGCTGGACACCATCGAGATCGGCCGTGCCATGGAGCCCGGCGTTGGTGAGGGTGCGGCAGGCGTATCGCTCTTCGCGCACTTGCCCCCCGTCGCGACTGCGAACGATCCGGGTGCCGAGAAGCGTCGGAAACGCTTCCTGGCGCTGGCCGAGGACGGCGCCAAGCGTCGTCGCGCAAGCGCTGGCGTCGTGTCCGACAGCGATTGGAATACGCAGCTGGCCGCGGCCGATACGCTCGCCCTGCCGGAGGGCGGGGAAGCGCCGCCGCGCTTCGTCGAGCAGCGCCAGCCCTCGCGCGGCTTTGCGCGGTTCGGCCGCGCCGCATTGGAGGATGGCGCGCTGCTGCTGGTCGGATCGCGCCGCGACCTGCGCTTCCTGGGCGCGCGGGTGAGGAAGCTGCTCAAGGCCGAGCCCCAGGAGGTCGCCAGCTGGCAGGCTGCGCGGGCGCTTGGGCCTGGTACGGTCGGGACCCTGGTCGTACCGATCGAGCGCGGGTTCCTCGTCGAGGGGCTGGCGGTGGTCGCCGCCTCCGACCTGCTCGGCGGACGCGCGCTGGCAGAGGACAACGCGGTCGCCGCCATCGACCCGCTGTTCGCGGGTGCCGGCGAACTGCGCATCGGTGACGTGGTGGTGCACGAGGACTTCGGCATCGGGACCGTGATGGGGCTGGAGACGCTGCCGGGTGAGCATGGCGGCGACGCGATCATGCTCGGCTATGCGCGCGAAGGCCGCCGGCTGGTGCCGGTCGCCGAGGCCGACCGCATCTGGCGCTACGGCGCGGACGCCGATTCGGTGACACTCGACTCGCTCGACGGATCGAGCTGGGAGAAGCGGCGCGGCGCGATCGATGCGGCGGTGGCGGAGAGCGCCAAGGGCCTCGCAGCCCTGGCCGCCGAGCGAGACGCGCGCACCACCGACCCGATCGAGCCGGACCCGGCTGCGTACGAGCGCTTCGCCGCCGGCTTCGCCTTTACCGAGACGCCGGATCAGGCGCGGGCGATCGCGGCGGTGCGCGACGACCTCGCCTCGGGCAAGCCGATGGACCGGCTGGTGATCGGCGACGTCGGCTATGGCAAGACCGAGGTAGCCCTGCGCGCGGCTGCGATGGTCGCGCTCGCCGGCCGCCAGGTGGCGATCGCGGCACCCACCACCGTGCTGGTCCGCCAGCACCTGGAGACCTTTCAGAAGCGCTTCGAAGGCACCGGTATCGCCGTCGCCGGCCTCTCCCGCCTGTCGAGCGAGGCCGAGAAGAGAGAGGTCAAGGCAGGCCTTGCCGACGGCTCGATCCGCGTGGTGATCGGCACCGGCGCGGTAGCGGGTGCCGGAGTGGAGTACCACGACCTCGCACTGGTGGTGATCGACGAGGAGCAGCGCTTCGGCGCGGCCGACAAGGCCAAGCTGCGCGACCTGGGCGCGGGGCACGTCATGGCGCTGTCGGCCACGCCGATCCCGCGCACGCTGCAGACTGCGCTGGTCGGCCTGCAGCAGCTGTCGATCCTGGCCACGCCGCCGGCGCGCCGCCAGCCGATCCGCACCGCCATCGCCAGCTTCGATCCCGTGACGGTGCGCAGCGCGCTGCTGCGCGAAAAGGGACGCGGCGGGCAGAGCTTCGTGGTGGTGCCCCGGATCGAGGACATGGCACCGCTGGAGGCGGAGCTGAAGAAGCTGGTGCCGGAACTGCGGCTCGTCACCGCCCACGGCAAGATGCCGGCGGCCGAGATCGACGAGGCGATGGTCGCCTTTGCCAATGGCGCGGGCGACGTGCTGCTCGCGACCAACATCATCGAGGCCGGGCTCGACGTGCCCCGCGCCAACACGATGATCGTCCACCATGCCGATCGCTTCGGGCTGAGCCAGCTCCACCAGCTGCGCGGTCGGGTGGGGCGTGGCGGCCGTCGCGGGCAGGTGCTGCTGATGACCGAAGCCGGTGCCGAGATCGCCGAGTCCACGCTCAAGCGCCTGCGCACCCTGCAAGCCTTCGACCGGCTGGGTGCGGGCTTTGCGATCTCCGCGCGCGACCTCGACATGCGCGGCGCCGGCGACCTGATGGGCGAGGCGCAGGCTGGGCACATGAAGCTGATCGGCGTCGATCTCTACCAGCATCTGCTGGGCCTCGCACTGCGATCGGCGCGTGGGGAGGAGGTGACGGTGTGGACGCCGGAGCTGAACCTGGGGATCGAGGGTCGCTTGCCGGAGGAGTGGATCCCGGAAGCCGAGGTACGGCTGACGCTCTATGCCCGGCTTGCGCGGCTGGCCGACGAGGCGGCCCTCGACGGCTTCGAGGAGGAACTGGAGGATCGGTTCGGTGAACTGCCGGAGGACGCCCAGCGGCTGATGACGGTGGCGCGTATCCGCCAGCTGGCGCGGGTCGCCGAGGTCGCCCGCGTCGATGCGGGGCCGGGCGGCATCGCGCTCACGCCCTATGGCAAGGCGAAGCTGAAGGCCGCGGGGCTGGAGGCGAAGGGGGACCGGTACGTGCTGGCCGAGCGCATCGAGGATGCCGCGGAGCGCGCCGCCCGGGTACAGGCGCTGCTGAGCGAGGTAGCCGACTGCTGACGCCCCGAACCCCGGCGGAGGCCGGGGTCCAGGGTTACGGAACGCAGCGCGTGTGGCCCTGGGCTCCTGCCTTCGCAGGAGCACGATGGTGGCCGCGTCAGCGCGTGATGGCTAATCCGCTGCCGAGGACCAGCGCGTCCTCGACGAAGCCGCTCTTGTCCTGACCGTAGCGGCGCAGCGCCCGCATGCGCAGCGACAAGCCCATGTATGAGGCGGCGATCGCGGTCGCCGCGGCCAGCACCGCAGCCGTCTTGCGCTGTTCGGCCGGGGCCAGGGCGGCGCCGGCGAAGGCTGCGGTGGCAGTGCGCGCGATCAGGCCCGGCACGACGGTGCGGTCGGGTGCGGTGCGCATCTTGTCGCCCGCCATCTCCGCCGCAGCGAGTGCCACCGCACCGCCCGCGACCAGCGGATGAGCGAGCAGATCGCGTGCCGGCGCATCCTTTGGCAGGCGGCTGCGCCGGGCGGCGCCCGCGACGAGCGCGAGCGGGGTCATGGCGCGCTGGCCCGCGACGAGGCCGATGAGGAGGGAGCGAAGCATGCGAGTCTCCTGGAATGGTCTGGAACGCAACGAGCGGAGGGCGCCGGGTATCCCGGGGATCAGGCGGCGCCTTCGTCCACGTCGGGCGCATCCTCGGCGTCCACCCCGTTCTCCAGCGCGGCATCGTCGGCGGCGAGCGCGGCGGCGTCCTCGGCATGGATGCCGAACCGGGCCGCCACGTCCGGGGCGTAGCGCAGCAGGTCGCCGCGCAGCTTGATGAGGGCGAGGTCCTTGGACTTGCCCTCCAGCATCACGTCGAAGGTGAGCCCCTCTGCGGTGCGCATGAAGGTCGCGAATTCGAACGGGTTGGTGAAGTCGGCATGGCCCGTCCACACCGGCGGGCGCAGCACCGTCTTCACGCGTGCATTCGGTTTCACCGGCGCCTTGGTGACCTCGTCCTTGGCCGCCTTGCCGCGCTTGGCGGGCGTGATCTTCTGCTTCACCTCGCGCATCTCGGTGCGCGGGGAGGAAAAGTGGATCTTGGGGCGAACGCCGTCGGGCCAGCTCGCCATGAAGCGCTCCAGCGTCTCGCGCAGGTCGAGCCCTTCCGGGTTGAGGCACCAGAAATGCTGATAGTCGAAGATCAGCCGGACGCCGGTGAGCTCATGAATCCACAGCACGTCGGCGGCCGAGAAGCGGAGGTCGTCGTTTTCCAGCACCAGCCGGCGGCGGACATGCTCCGGGCATTGCTCCCAGCCCTCGATCCAGCGGGCGCGCGCCGCCTCGCGATCGTCATACACGCCGCCGACATGGGTGATGACCACCGCCTCGTCGTCCAGCCCCATGCGGTCGAGCATCTCCGACTGGCTGGCCAGGTCCTGGATGCTCTTGGCGGTGAGCTCCGGGTTGGGGCTGTTGAGCAGGATATATTGCGACGGGTGGAACGACAGCCGCATTTCGAGCGACCGCGCCTTTGCACCGAACGCGGCGAGCTCCGCGTCGCTTTCCGCCACCATGGCGTGGAACTGCGGCATGTCCGGATGGGTGGCATAGGGCGCCAGGTCCGACGACAGCCGGTACATGGAGATGCCCTTGGCGGCGCAATAGTCGAGCACGCGGTCGACATGCTCGAGCGAGCATTTCAGGTGCGGACCCGCCTGCCAGCGGCGGGTGTCGTTGCTCTTGAGCTCGGGCTTGCCCATCACCTTGACGGGGAAGCCCAGCCGCATCGGGCGGTTGGATCGGTTCGGCATCGCCCGTCCAACGGGCGGGGACGCCAGAGGGTCCTTTATTCCACCAGGGCGTCGATCGCCTGGGCCATGTCGATGTCGCGGTACGACAGCCCGCCCGCGTCATGCGTGGTCAGGAGAATGTCCACGCGGTTCCACACGTTCGACCATTCCGGGTGGTGATTGGCCTTTTCCGCCAGCAGCGCCACCTGGGTCATGAAGGCAAAGGCCTGGCTGAAGTTGTCGAAGGTGAAGCTGCGCGTGATTGCGTCCCGCGCGTCGTCATGGTCCCAGTCCGGCAGTCCGTCGAGCGCATCGGCGCGCTCCGCCTCGTTCAACAGCTCCATTCGACCCTCCTTGTGCGGCCTCGCCGGCAAGGCCTATGGACGAAGCCATGTCCGAGCAAGCGCCTTTGCAGTTCGCCCCCGACGCCGCCCGCATCGAGGCGCTGGCCCGCGCCGCGCTCGCCCGCATCCCGGAGCCCTTTGCCGAGCATCTGAAGGACGTGGTGCTGCTGGTCGAGGAGTTCGCGGACGACGAGACGCTGGACGCGATGGGCATCGAGGATCCGTTCGCGCTGACCGGCCTCTACCACGGGCTGCCGGTGGGCGAGAAATCGGCCTGGACCGGCGCTGCCATGCCCGACCGCATCCACCTCTATCGCCGCGCCTTGCTCGACGAGTGGGTCGAGACCGACGTCTCGCTGGAAGCGCTCATCACCCATGTCGTGGTGCATGAGGTGGGACACCATTTCGGCCTGTCCGATGCCGACATGCACGCGCTGGAGGAAGCCGCGGGCGCGTGAGCACGGCGGCGCTCGTGCTGGACGACGTTGCCTGCATCCGTGGCGGGCGGCTGTTGTTCGAGAGATTCAGCCTTGCGCTTGCCGCCGGGGAGGCGGCGCTGGTGACCGGCCCCAACGGCGTCGGCAAGTCCAGCCTGATCCGCATCGCCGCCGGCCTGCTCGCCCCCGCCGCGGGCCGGGTCGAGGCGGCCGGCGCGCGGGCGCTGCTGGCGGAGGCAGCCGCACTCGATCCGGAACGCACGCTCGGCGACGCCGTCGGCTTCTGGGCGGCGCTCGATGGCGCGCGCGGGCGGGTGCCGGATGCACTGGAGGCGGTGGGGCTCGGTGCGCTCGCGGAAGTACCGGTGCGGATGCTGTCGACCGGCCAGCGTAGGCGTGCGGCGCTGGCGCGGGTGGTCGCGGGCGGTGCCGCCATCTGGCTGCTGGACGAGCCCGTCAACGGCCTCGACGCCGCCTCCACCACCCTGCTGGAAGCATTGGTGGCGCGGCATCGTGCCGATGGCGGCATCGTTCTGGTGGCGAGCCATGTGCCGGTGGCGCTGCCCGGTGCCCGCGTGCTGCCGCTGGAGCCGGCCGCATGACCGCGATCGTGCTGCGCGAGCTGCGCCGCGCCTGGAGCGGCGGCGGGCTGATGCTGACGCTCGCCTTCTTCCTGCTGGTGGCGACGCTGTTCCCGTTCGCGATCGGCCCGGACGCGAAGTTGCTTGCGCGGATCGGCGGCGGGGTGGTGTGGGCGACCGCGCTGCTCGCCGCGCTGCTGCCCGTCGAGCGGCTGGTGCTGCCGGACCTCGAGGCGGGCGTAATCGACCAGTTCGCGGTGCGCGGCCTCTCCGGCGCCGGTGTCGCGCTCGCCAAGATTCTGGGCCACTGGATCGGCTTCGGACCCGCCGTGATGCTGGCGGCGGCGCTCAGCGCAGCGCTGCTGGAGATGCCGGCGGACGTGCTGTTGAGGCTGCAACTGGGGCTTCTGCTCGGCACCCCGGGCTTGGCTGCATTGGCCGTCGCAACCGCCGCGCTGGTCGCCGGCCTGCGCGGCGCCGGCGCGGTGGCCGGCATGGTGATGCTGCCCTTCGCGCTCCCCCTGCTGGTGTTCGGCGCCGGCGCGCTGGAGGGCGGCAGTTCCGGCCTCAAGCTCGTCGCGGCCACCAGCCTGCTGCTGCTGGCCGGCGCGCCGTTCGTCGCGGGCGCCGCGCTGCGCTTTGCGAGGGAATAGCGCGGGACTGTACCCAATCCCTTCCGTTTGTCTCGAGTAGGGATCGAGCTTGTCGAGAGCCCGTATCGAGAGAGCCGCAGCCAGTCTCTCGATATGCCGTCTCGACAAGCTCGACGGCTACTCGAGACGAACGGGAAAAGACTAGGTTGGGGCGTTTACGGTCGATGTGACCCAGCCGCTACCGCCGCCACCGCGCGAAAATCGCCGTCGGCAGCGTCAGGCCGCGGGCTTCCTCGCGGACGCCGAGCTCGCCGCATTCCACCGTGCCGCCCAGATCCGCGAGCGCCTGGCGCAGCAGTTCGCCTATCGCCAGCGCGGACATGCGCACCGCGTAGACGGTGAGGAACAGGAACCGGGAGTTTTCGTCCAGCAGCTGGCGGCAATCGGCGATGAGGCCCGGGAGGTGATCCTCCAGCTTCCACACCTCGCCATTGGGGCCGCGGCCCCATTTGGGCGGATCGAGCAGGATGCCGTCGTAGCGGCGGTTGCGACGCACCTCGCGCGCGACGAACTTGCTGGCGTCCTCGACCAGCCAGCGGACGGGCAGGTCGGTCATGCCCGAGAGCACGGCGTTGCCGCGTGCGGCCTCGACCGATTTCTTGGACGCATCGACGTGCACCATCCGGGCGCCAGCCGAAGCGAGCGCGAGGGTGCCGACCCCGGTGTAGCCGAACAGGTTGAGGCACTCCGGATCCTGCGCGTCGCTCAGCTGCTCGCGCATCCAGCTCCACACTGGCGCCATATCCGGAAAGAAGCCGAGGTGGCGGAAGGGCGTGTTCTGGGCGGTGAAGCGGACCTCGTTCCAGGCGAGCGGCCAGCCCTCGCGCGGTACCGGCTTGTCGAACTGCCAGCGGCCGCCGCCTTCCTCGTCCGATCCGGGCACGAACTCGCCGTGCGCATCCCAGTCCGGGGAGGCCGGTGCCCACATCGCCTGCGGCTCGGGGCGGATGAAGCGATAGGGGCCGTAGCGCTCCAGCTTGCGGCCATGCCCGGAGTCCACCAGGCCATAGTCGGGCCAGGGCTCACCGATCAGGCTGATGAGCTTCACGCGCGTGCCACCGCACGCTCGGCGATATAGCCGGTCACCGCCTCGAACGTGGCGGGCAGGCGATCGCAGCGCTCCTCGCGTTCGAACAGGTCGCCCACGCGAGCAGGCAGGGCCGGGCGATGGCCGGTCGCCCGCTCGACCGCGTCCGGGAACTTGGCCGGATGGGCGGTGGCGAGCGTGACGACGGGAACCTCGGGGGCAATGTCCAGCTCCCGCGCGGCGGCGAGGCCGATCGCGGTGTGCGGGTCGATCAGCTCGCCCGTGCGCTCGCACGCCCAGCGCATGGCGCCCATCATGCCGCCTGCGTCGATGCGTGCGCTGGTGAACAGAGCAGCCGCACCGTCTCGATGCGCGCCGCTCAGCTGCATCGCGCGGCTGGTCTCGAAACCCTGCATCTGCAGCGCGAGTGCCGCCCCGTCCCGGCCGCCGAGGTCGTGCAGCAGCCGTTCGAAGTTGGAGCTGACCTGGATGTCCATCGACGGTGTGTCGGTCGCGGTGACGGTGCCGGTGGAATAGTCGCCCGCGGACAGCGCGCGATGGAGGATGTCGTTGACGTTGGTCGCGACCACCAGCTTGGCCACCGGCAGCCCCATGCGCTGTGCGACATAGCCCGCGAACACGTCGCCGAAATTGCCGGTCGGAACGGAGAAGGCGACGGGCCGCTCGGGCGCGCCCAGGCGGACGGCGGTGTAGAAATAATAGACCACCTGCGCCATCAGCCGGGCCCAGTTGATCGAGTTCACCGCCGACAGGTGGAAGCGGCCGGCGAAGTCCGGCGCGTTGAACATCGCCTTCACCAGCGCCTGGGCGTCGTCGAAGCTGCCGTCGATGGCGATGTTGTGGACGTTGGGCGCGAGCACCGTCGTCATTTGCCGCCGCTGCACGTCCGACACGCGGCCATGCGGGTGGAGCATGAAGATGTCGACGCCGGTGCGGCCGGCAAGCGCGTCGATCGCCGCCGAGCCGGTGTCACCCGAGGTCGCGCCGATCACCGTCACATGCTCCGACCGGCCGGTCAGGAAGCGTTCGAACAACAGGCCGAGCAGCTGGAGCGCCACGTCCTTGAACGCGAGCGTCGGCCCATGGAACAGCTCCAGCAGCCAGTGGCGATGGTCGAGCTGGACGAGCGGGGTGACCGCGGCATGCGCGAAGCGGGTGCCATAGGCGCGTTCGCACAGGTCCCGCAGCTCGTCTTCGCTCAGACTGTCGCCGACGAAGGGGAGCATCACGCGCACCGCCGTCTCCGCGTAGGAGAGGCCGGCGAGGTCCGCGATCTGCTCGCGCGACAGCGTCGGCCACGCCTCCGGCACATAGAGTCCGCCATCGGCGGCCAGCCCTGCCAGCGTCGCGCCCTCGAAATCGAGGACCGGCGCATTCCCCCTGGTGCTCACATAGCGCATGCGGAGGCGTTAGCCCCCCGGCCGGGAGGGCACAAGCGCGTCAGCCCTTCAGGCGCCGCCGAAGTGCCAGCGCATAGATGGCAGCCGCGATGGCGGCGAAGGCGAACCACTGCACGGCATAGGCGAGATGGTTGTTGGGGACGTCCGCGGGATGGGGCTGGTGGCTGGGTGCAAGCCCGGGTGCTGGCGCCTCGGCGACGATCATCCACACCTTTGCCGCCCGGGCGCCGAAAGCTGCGGCAATGGCAGGTGTGCCGGTCGGGGCTTGTGTCAGCAGGCCGGTGACCCAGCCCCCTTGCCAGCCGGGGCGCAGCTTGGGATCGTTGCTGACGCCCATGTCCGCGCGGAACGTCGCCGTGTGCGGACCGGCCTTGCAGTGAGCGATGTGGCGCCACCCGGGAGTGCCGTCTTTGGTGCGACCGACGCTGACGTTCCAGCCTGTCACCGCGAGGCATTGCGCGGTGACGCGGCGGAACAGCAGATCGTCGGTGGGGGCGCGGGGAAGGGGGAGGACGTCCCTTCCGGCGTTGGCGGTGAAGCGGGCGATCATCGCCTCCTTCTGGTCCCGCCGGTGGAGCTGCCAGAAGCCGAGGGCGAGCATCGCGGCCACCGCCAGCAGCACTGCTGCGGTGGCGACGGCGGGGAGGCGCCTCATGGCTCGTCGCGAGTCAGCCGGGCCTCGCGCGCGGCGTTGCGATATTCCAGCGCGAGCAGCAGCGCCTTGGTGAAGCGCAGCGACACCGCCACGCCGCCCAGGGTGAGCGGCAGCCACAGCACCACGTGCAGCCACGTCGGCGGCGAGAAGAGCAGCTCGACCACCACGGCGAGCACCGTCACCAGCGTGCCGATTCCCATCGTCAGGAACACCGTGGGGCCGTCGCCCACGTTGAACTGGAGGAAGTCGAGCCCGCAGTTTGCGCAGCAGGGCGCGAAAGCGATGAAGCCGGCGAACAGCGTCTTCGCCCCGCAGCGCGGGCAAAGCCCGCCGGTCGCGGCCGCCAGGGGTTCCGGCGGCGTGCCGGCGGGGCCGGTCACGTCAGCCTGCGTGGACCGGCGCGCCCCATCCGCCCCAGACATAAACGGTGACGAACAGGAACAGCCAGACTACGTCGACGAAGTGCCAATACCAGGCCGCCGCTTCGAAGCCGAAATGCTGTCGCGGCGTGAAGTCGCCCTGGTACACTCGCACCAGGTTCACGATCAGGAAGATCGTGCCGATGATGACGTGGAAGCCGTGGAAGCCCGTCGCCATGTAGAAGGCGGAGGTGTAGTTGATCGTCCCGAACGGGAACGGCGCATGCGCATATTCATACGCCTGGATGCACGAGAACAGCAGCCCGAGCACGATCGTCAGCCACAGGCCCTTCTTGACGCCATCGTCCTCGCCGACGCCGAGCAGGCCCCACAGGCCCACGCGGCGGCCACCGCGCTGCCCGTGGATCAGCGCATGATGGGCCCAGGTGATCGTCGTGCCCGAGAGCAGCAGCAGGAAGGTGTTGAGCAGCGGAAGCTGGAACGCGTCGAGGACCTCGATCCCGGCCGGCGGCCACTGGGCGGCGAGCTGCGATGCGGAATCGATGAGCGAGACCCCGTCCTCATGGTTGAACTGGACGGCTGCCGGGAACAGCGCGAAATCGAACCAGGCCCAGAACCAGCCCAGGAAGAACATCACCTCGGAGGCGATGAAGAGCACCATGCCGTAGCGCAGGTGAAGCTGCACGACGGGGGTATGGTCGCCGGCGCGCGCCTCGCGGATCACGTCGGCCCACCACAGGCCCATGCAAGCCAGAACCGCGATCAGGCCGGCGCCGAATACCAGGCCGCCATAGGCCGCATCGCGCATGTACATGATGCCGCCCGCGGCCAGCACCAGCGCGGCGAAGCTGCTCAGCATCGGCCACGGGCTCGGCGGCAGGATGTGATAATCGTGGTTCTTGGTTCCGGCCATCGTCGTCCCCATCCTCTCTTGTCCGCAAAGGTCTAGCTTGGCGTTCGGGGGGAATCCACCGGGTAAAACGTATAGGACAGGGTGATCACGCGCACGTCGCTGGTGTCGGGATCGCTCGCGAGCTTGGGATCGACGTAGAAGATCACGGGCATCCGCACCTCCTCGCCCGGCTGGAGCGTCTGCTCGGTGAAGCAGAAGCACTGGATCTTGGTGAAATACTTGCCCGCCTGGGCGGGGGTCACGTTGAAGGTGGCCGTGCCGGTGATCGGGCGATCGGTCAGGTTCTTGGCGGTGAAGAACGCCATGTCGCGCGCGCCGATGTCGATCGTCTCGGCCGGTCGCTCGGGTCGAAAGCGCCACTTGAGGTTGGGCGCCACGTTGCTGTCGAAGCGGACGGTGACCTTGTCGCCGATGCCGCCGGGCGCCAGCTCGCCGCGCTGCGTGGTGCCGTTCAGCCCCGTCACCTGGCAGAAGACGCGGTAGAGGGGCACGCTCGCCCAGCCGAGACCCGTCATCGAAACGGCGGCAAGGCCGGCGAGCAGCGCGGTGCGGCCGTTGCGGGTCACATCATCCCCGCCTGGATCTTGACGATGCTGATCGCGAACACGAGCACGACCAGCGCGCCGAGCAGCCAGGCCATCACCTTCGCACGCGATCGCTGGCGGGCGCGAACCAGGGCTTCGTCCTCCGGCGTCACGGCAGCAGCCACCGGTCGACGACGAGCGCGCCGAACACCACGAAGAGGTAGAGGATCGAATAGCCGAACAGGCGCTTTTCCGGCTGCATCGTGTCGCCCTCGGGTGCCGTCGTGCGCCGAGCCACGCCCAGCGCGAACCAGCCGAACACTGCGGTCATCGCAACCGACACCGCGCCATAGATCGGGCCGGCCAGACCGAGCGGCCAGGGGGCGATCGCGGCCAGCGCCATGGGGATGGTGTAGAGGCCGATCTGGGTACGGGTCGTGCGTTCGCCGGCCACCACCGGCAGCATCGGCACGCCCGCCGCCGCATAGTCCATGCGCACGAACAGCGCGAGCGCCCAGAAGTGCGGGGGCGTCCACAGGAACACCAGCGCGAACAGCAGCAGCGGCAGCAGCGCGATCTCGCCGGTCGCCGCCGCCCAGCCGATCAGCGGCGGAAAAGCACCGGCGGCGCCGCCGATGACGATGTTCTGCGGCGTGCGGCGCTTCAGCCAGACGGTGTAGATCAGCACATAGAAGAGGATCGAGACGGTCAGGATCGCGGCGGCAGCCAGGTTGATCGCCAGCCCCATCAGCGCAACCGAGAACACCGCGAGCCCGACACCGAAATGCAGAGCCGACTGCCGGTCCATACGCCCGGCGGGGAGCGGACGGCCGCGGGTGCGCTTCATGTGTGCATCCAGATCCGCCTCGTACCACTGGTTGAGCGCACCTGCCGCCCCGGCGCCGAGCGCGATGCACAGGATCGCGGTGAAGCCGAGCACGGGATGGATGCCGACGGGGGCGGCGAGCATGCCGCACAGGCCGGTGAAGACCACCAGGGTCATCACGCGCGGCTTGGTGAGGGCGAGGAAGTCCCGCCAATCGGCGGGCATCGTCAGGGAAACTGCGGTCGTCATGGGCTGCGCCCGTGTATAGGCCGGCGGACGCCGCCGCGAAAGGGTTGCCGCCACCCCCGGCGGCGATACAGGGGGCGGCATGCGAACTCTTCTAGCCTGCGCGGCTCTCGCCGCGGCCATCTCCCCGACCCCGGCGCTCGCCCGGACGACCCAGGACGAGCAGGTCTGGATCAACGTTACCGTCACCGGATCGGCCAAGGACGACCTCCTCTACTTCGTCGAGGCACAGCCGCGGCTGATGGAAGGATTGTCGGAGATGCGGCAGGCCCTCTTGCGGGGGGCGATCGGCTGGCGATTGAACGACCAGGTCAGCGTCTACCAAGGCTATGCCTATGTCGTGCAGCCGGTGGAGGGGCCCGCGCCCGACCGTGACGAGCACCGCAGCTTCCAGCAGCTGTCATGGACGCTGGTGCCGGGCGCGACCGAGCTGTCCTCACGCACGCGATTCGAGCAGCGCTGGGTGGACGGCTTCAGCGACACCGGGCTGCGCGTGCGCCAGATGGCCCGCCTGGAGACGCCGATCGCCAGCGGGACGAAGCCGCTCAAGGCGCTCCTCTCCGCGGAAGCCATGTTCGCGCTCAACGACACCGACTGGGGCGCCCGCGGCGGCTTCGACCAGCTGCGCAGCTTCGTGGGCGTCGAGGTGCCGCTGAAGGGCAAATCGACCATCGAGGCGGGATACCTCAATCAGTTGGTGAACCGCACCGGGGGCGAGACCGCGGTCAACCACGTGGCTTCGGTTAGCCTGTTCGTCCGCCCCTGACCTCCGGCGGCAGCGGATAAAGAAAACGCCCCGAGGAGGATGCTCCCCGAGGCGTTCTTGTTTGCGGAGGTGCTGGAGGGTCAGTCGACCTTCGGCAGCGTCTCGAACTGATGGTAGGGCGGCGGGGACGACAGCGTCCACTCCAGCGTGGTCGCGCCTTCCCCCCAGGGATTGTCGCCGGCGCGGCGGCCGCTTGCCAGCGACACGGCCAGGTTGATCAGGAAGATCACAATGCCGACTGCCATGATCACATAGCCAATCGAGGCGATGTGGTTCCAGTACGCGAACGCGTCCGGATAGTCCGGGATGCGGCGCGGCATGCCGTTGGCGCCCAGGAAGTGCATCGGGAAGAACAGCACGTTCACACCGACGAAGAACACCCAGAAGTGCAGCTTGCCGAGCAGCTCGTTGTACATCTTCCCCGACATCTTCGGGAACCAGTAGTAGAAGCCGGCGAACAACGCGAACACCGCGCCCAGCGACAGCACATAGTGGAAGTGTGCCACGACATAATAGGTGTCGTGCATGTAATCGTCGACGCCGCCGTTCGCGAGAATGACGCCGGTGACGCCGCCCACCGTGAACATGAAGATGAAGCCCAGCGCCCACAGCATCGGGGTGGGGAAGCGCAGGCTGCCGCCCCACATGGTCGCGATCCACGAGAAAATCTTGATGCCGGTCGGCACCGCGATGATCATCGTCGCTGCGGTGAAATACATCTTGGTGTTTACGCTGAGACCGGTCGTGAACATGTGGTGCGCCCACACGATGAAGCCGACGGCGCCGATCGCGACCATGGCATAGGCCATGCCGAGGTAGCCGAACACCGGCTTGCGGCTGAAGGTCGCGACCACATGGCTGATCATGCCGAAGCCCGGCAGGATCATGATGTAGACCTCCGGATGGCCGAAGAACCAGAACAGGTGCTGGTAGAGCACCGGATCGCCGCCGCCGGCCGGGTCGAAGAAGGTGGTGCCGAAATTGCGGTCGGTCAGCAGCATGGTGATCGCCGCGGCCAGCACTGGCAGCGACAAGAGCAGCAGGAAGGCCGTGACCAGCACCGACCAGGCGAACAGCGGCATCTTGTGCAGCGTCATGCCCGGGGCGCGCATGTTGAAGATGGTGGTGATGAAGTTGATCGCGCCCAGGATCGAGCTGGCGCCCGACAGGTGCAGCGACAGGATCGCCATGTCGACCGAGGCCGAGGGCTCGCCATAGGTCGACAGCGGCGCATAGACCGTCCAGCCGGTACCCGCGCCGCCGAAGAAGGGCGAGGCGAGCAGCAGGATGCCCGAGGGCACCAGCAGCCAGAAGGACACGTTGTTCATGCGGGGGAACGCCATGTCCGGTGCCCCGATCATGATCGGCACGAACCAGTTGCCGAACCCGCCGATCATCGCCGGCATCACCATGAAGAACACCATGATCAGCCCGTGGGCGGTGATCATCACGTTCCAGAGGTGGAGCGACTCGTCCAGGCTCTGTTCCGAGCCCGCGAGCCAGGTCGCCCAGCTGCCAAGATGCTGGATGCCGGGCTCCGCCAGCTCCCAGCGCATCAAGCCGGAGATGGCGCCGCCGACCACGCCCATGAAGATCGCGAAGATCAGGTAGAGGGTGCCGATGTCCTTGTGGTTCGTGGACAGGAACCAGCGCGCGAAGAAACCAGGGCGATGGTCCGCATGATGATCATGCGAATCATGGGAGTGCGCCTCGAACGCAGAGGGCTGCAGGGCGGTGTCGGTCATGGCTTACTGATCCACGTTGCCGGCGCCGGCCGGGTTGCCGGTTGCGCCCTGGGTGACGGGAGTGGCGGTTTCGGTCGCGTTGACGGTTGGACCGTCGCCGCCCGTGGGCGGGGTCGCGGTGTCGTCGACATGGTCGGCCGAAGGCTGCGCCGGCGCGGCGGTGGAGGGTTGGGCGGCGCCCGGCATGGTGCCGCCCTTGGCGCGGATCCAGGCGGCGAACTCGGCCGGGGAAACCGCGTCGATGGCGATCGGCATATAGGCGTGGCGCGCGCCGCACAGTTCGGAGCACTGGCCGAAATAGACGCCCGGCTCCTTGATGGTGAAGCTGGTCTCGTTCAACCGGCCGGGGATCGCATCAAGCTTCACCCAGAAGGACGGAATCGCCCAGCTGTGGATCACGTCGTTGGCGGTGGTGATCAGCCGGATCGGCACGCCGACCGGCAGCACGATGCGGTTGTCGGTGGCGAGCAGGCGCGGGCCGTCGGCGTCGGTGCGATAGCGCTGGCCGGGCGCGACCTGGTCGCGCTCCTTGAGCATGTTGGCGGTCACCGAAACGCCGCCGTTGTCCGGATATTCGTAGGTCCAGAACCACTGATTGCCGATCGCCTTCAGCGTCACCGCATTGTCGGGTGCAGGCTTGAACTGATGGGCGAGCAGCCGGATCGAGGGGACGGCGAACACGGCCAGGATCAGCACCGGCACCGCGGTCCACAGGATCTCGATCGTGGTGTTGTGCGAGGTGCGCGACGGATTGGGGTGGGCGGCCGCGCGATAGCGGATCACCACCCAAACCAGCAGCGCGAGCACCAGCAGGACGATGAGCGTGACGACCGGCATCAGCAGGTTGTTGTGGAAGCGGGCCGCCTCCTCGCCATTGGGCGTCACCTGGTTCTGGATGCCGAGCACGCGCGGGCTCGGCTGGCCCTTGTTTTCGGTCGGGCGCAGCTTCGGGCTGCCGTCGGCGTTGAGCGTGGGATCGGCGACGGCTCCGGCCGGCTGGGCCGCACCGGCAGTGGCCGGAGGCGTGACGCTGCCGTCGGGCTGGGCTTCTGCGGATCCGGGAGGCGGCGCTCCCACCTGCGGTGCCGCTGCCTGCGTGCCCGTGCTCGCCGGCACCGCGGGCGTCGTCGCATGGCCGCCCGCTGCCAGCGCCAGACTGGCACCCAGCAAGGCCAGCTTCAGTCCGGAAAGCCCCATTCCAGCCATTCGCATCCCCATCCACCCGTTTTTGTCGCGCGGGCTTGCGCATCCGGAACCCCGAAAAAAGGCCCAGTTGAGGGGTATAGGCAGCGTTTTGCCGTGCCTCAAGCGCGTACCGGCTCTTTTTGCCGCGCCGATTGCCGCGCCGCACGGCTGCGCCTAGAGAGAGCCTCGACCATGACAGACGACGACATCCTGGCGGAATTCCGCGCGGCCGAGGCCCTGCTGGAAGGGCATTTCATTCTCTCCTCCGGGCGCCACAGCGCACGCTATCTCCAGTGCGCGCGGGTGCTGATGGATCCCAGGCGGGGTGCACGGCTGGCGGACGAACTCGTCGCGCGCTTGCCGAGCGACGTGCGCAGCGCGATCGACGCGGTGGTTTCGCCCGCGATGGGCGGGGTCATCGCGGGGCACGAGATGGGGCGTTCGCTGGGCCGCCCGGCGATGTTCCTGGAGCGGCCGACCGGCACGTTCGAACTGCGCCGCGGTTTCCGCCTCGATCCGGGTACGCGCGTGCTGATGATGGAGGACGTCGTCACCACCGGTCTCTCCTCGCGCGAAGCGATCGCGGCGATTCGTGCCGCGGGCGGCCAGGTCGTTGCGGCTGCGGCGCTGGTGGACCGCTCCAACGGCCAGGCGGACCTGGGCGTGCCCTTCTATCCGCTGATCCGGCTCGAGGTCCCGAGCTACGAGGCAGACGCCCTGCCGCCGGAACTAGCGGCGATCCCCGCGATCAAGCCGGGGAGCAGGGCCGCGGCGTGACGGGGCCGATCCGCCTGGGCGTCAACATCGACCATGTCGCGACCGTCCGGAACGCACGCGGCAGCGGCTATCCCGATCCCGTGCGCGCGGCGCTGCTGGCGGCAGAAGTCGGTGCCCAGGGCATCACCGCACACCTGCGGGAGGATCGCCGGCACATCACCGATGCCGACATCGCGCGCCTCTCCGCCGAGCTGCCGGTGCCGCTGAACCTGGAGATGGCGGCGACGGAGGAGATGCTCGGCATTGCGCTGCGCCATCGTCCCCATGCCGCCTGCATCGTGCCCGAGAAGCGCGAGGAGCGCACCACCGAAGGCGGGCTGGATGCGGCCGGCCAGTTTGACTATCTGGCGTCCATGGTGGCGGCGCTGCGGGATGCCGGTATCCGCGTATCGCTGTTCATCGAGCCCGAGGCGGCGCAGATCGACGCCGCGGTCCGGCTGGGGGCGCCGGTGGTCGAGCTCCACACCGGCCGCTATGCGGAGCTGGACGAGGCCGCCCGGGAAGTCGAACTCAAGCGGCTTGCTGACGCCGCGGCGCTGGCCGCCAAGAACGGCATCGAGGTGCACGCCGGCCACGGCCTGACCTTCGACAATGTCGTGCCCATCGCCGCCATTCCTCAGGTCCGCGAACTCAACATCGGACATTTCCTGATCGGCGAGGCGATCTTCGACGGCCTTGCGCCCGTGGTCGCGCGGATGCGCGCGCTGATGGACGCGGCGCGGTGATCGTCGGGCTCGGCTCCGACCTCTGCAACATCGAGCGCATCCAGAATTCGCTCGACCGGTTCGGCGAGCGGTTCATCCAGCGCGTCTTCACCGAGGTCGAGCAGGCCAAGGCCGCGCGCCGGCCGTTCACCCGCGCCGGGACCTTTGCCAAGCGCTTCGCCGCCAAGGAGGCCTTTTCGAAGGCGGTCGGCACCGGCTTCAACCGTGGCGTCTTCATGCGCGACATCGGCGTGGTCAACGCGCCTTCGGGCGCGCCGACGCTGGCGCTTTCGGGCGGAGCCAAGGCGGCGCTCGATGCGTTGATCCCGCCGGGGCACGTCCCCAAGATTCACCTGACGCTCACCGACGACCATCCCTGGGCGCAGGCGTTCGTTATCATCGAGGCGCTGCCCGGCGCCCAGCAGGAAGTCCGATGACCGGAGAGGACCTGGCGCTGCCGTCCGAAACCCACCAGCCGTCCAAAACGACGCGTCGACCCACAGACTGGGGGGCGGAGATCCGCAACCTGCTGGTGCTGGTCCTGGCCGTGCTCGGCTTTCACAGCCTGGTAGCCAAGCCCTTCTACATCCCGTCGGAATCGATGATGCCGGGGCTGCTGGTCGGCGATCGCCTGGTGGTGACCAAATATCCCTATGGCTATTCCTTCGTCACCCCCGCCTTCCACCTGCTGCCCTTTTTCCACGGCCGGCTGTTCGGCAGCCTGCCGGAACGTGGCGACGTCGTGATCGTGACACCACCGGGTACCAAGACCGACTATATCAAGCGCGTGATCGGGCTTCCGGGGGACCGGGTGCAGGTGTCGGGCGGCATGCTCTACCTCAACGGCAAGCCGGTGGAGCGGCATGCGGCCGGCGACCGGATGATCCCGGTCGACGCCAACACCCACTGTCCCGCCGGTCAGTATCCCGATGCGCAGGTGCGCAATGCAGCGGGGGAAGCATTCTGCCGCCTGCCAATCTATCGCGAGACGCTGCCCAACGGGCGATCCTATGACACGATCGACGCGGTACAGGGCTCGATCGGCGACAATTTCGGGCCGATCACGGTGCCTGCCGACCATGTCTTCCTGATGGGGGACAATCGCGACAACAGCGCCGACAGCCGCTTCTCGCTGGCGGACCAGGGGCTGGGCGGTCCCGTGCCTTGGGAAAACATCGGCGGTCGCGCCGAATTCATCACCTTCTCGCTCGACGGGACGACGAGCCTGAATCCGCTGACCTGGTGGTCGTCGCTGCGCAGTGGCCGTGCGGGGACCTCGCTGCATCCGGAACGCGCCCAATGAGCAAGCACGAGGGGGTCGAGGTTGAGCGCGCGCCCGGCCCGAACGAGCTGCGCGATCCGCTGGTGCGGGCGGAGCTGCGCCGCGCCTCGGTCTGGTTCGGCCTGGCGATCGCCGCCGGCCTGGTGGTGCTGCTGATCCAGCCGCTGCTCATCATCTTCGGCGGGCTAGTGTTCGCCGCGATGCTGGACGGCGGCGTGCGGCTGCTCGGGCGCGTGCTGCCGATCGGGCGCGGGCTGCGGCTGATGATCGTGGTGCTGCTGGCCCTCGCCTTCATCCTCGGCACCTTCTACCTCACCGGCGTCCAGATCGCCGCCCAGGCGGAGCAGTTGCGCTCCACCCTGGAGATCCAGGGCAATCGCCTGATCGCCTGGGCCAACGGCATGGGCCTGATGCCTGGGCGATCCGACCTGAGCGGGATCGTCCAGCAGGCGATGGGATCGGTGGGTCGGCTGACCTCCGCGGTCGGCACGGTGTTCGGCGCGTTCACCAGCCTGTTCATGATCATGGTCATCGGGCTGTTCGTCGCGATGGAGCCGCGCATCTACGACCGCGGCCTTCAGTGGATGGTACCGGTCGGCAATCGCGCCGAGTTCGCCGTCACCATCAATCGCATGGCGACAACCATGCGCCGGCTGCTCGCGGGGCGGCTGGCCGGGATGCTGTTCGAAGGCGTGCTCACCTGGCTGCTGCTGTGGATCGCCGGCGTGCCCATGGCGCTGCTGCTGGGCATCATCACGGGCTTGCTCGCCTTCATCCCCAACATCGGCGCGTTCATCAGCGGCGTGCTGATGGTGGCGGTGGGCTTCAGCGCCGGCGTCGACACCGGGCTGTGGGCGATCGTCATCTATTTCGTGGTGCAGACCTTCGACGGCTATGTGCTGCTGCCGATCGTGGCCCGCCGCACGGTGGACCTGCCCCCGGCGCTTACGCTGTCCTCTCAGATCCTGGCATCGACGCTGTTCGGCATCCTGGGCCTGGCGCTCGCCGATCCGATGGTGGCGATGATCAAGGTCGCGCTGGAGCGGGAGTCGGAGCGTGCCGCCAAGGCAGGCATCCGGATGAACGAAGAAGACGAAGCGCAGACACAGGCTTGAGGCGGAAGAGGGGAGGCGACGGATACGCCTCCCCATCCGGTCAGATGCGGGTCGGGTAGATCGGCTGGATGTCGACCGGGATCGCGGCCATGGTGCCGACGACCTTCTGCGCATCGGCATCGAGTTGCTGCCAGCGCGACAGCATCGCCTTGGCACCCGCATAATCGCCATTGCCCTGCACCACGATCATGTCGCGGAGCAGGTCGCGCAGCCCGGCTTCCATCTTGGCGTCGTCGATGCGGAAGCGGCCGGCACCCGCATCCCACGCGAACGCACCCTTGTCGCGCAGGTAGCCGTACTGCATCGCCGCTCCGCGACCATGCGCCTCGGCCGTGCCGAACCGCATCGCCCGGAAGACGCCGGCCAGATAGGTCGAGAACAGCTGCGGCTTCTCCGCGACCGGCAGCTCGCCCTTGTTCATCATGAACAGGATGTTCCACACGCCCATCACGTCGGCCTTGGCCTCTTCCAGGGCCGAGGCCTGTTCCTTCAGCTCCTCGTTCACGCTGGTCTTGCGGCCGTTCAGCGTGATGTTGCCCGGCCCCAGGCTGTGCGACAGCTCATGGAACAGGGTTTCCAGCTGCATGTACTTCTTGGCGACCAGCCCGGCCTGATCCGGCACCAGCACCAGCGGCGCCATGGGGGCGAGGATGCGGTCGTATTTGGCGCCCAGCACGTTGGAGAGGATCACCTTCTTTGCGCCCTTGGCCTCGCGCACCCGCTCGTCGTTGGGCAGGTTGAAGGCGATGGTGCGGCCGCCATGCTCGTTGTCGCCGCCGCCGCGCACTTGCTCGGCGACTGCGATCGGCGACTCGAACCCGCGCGTGAAGTTCTTGTAGCGCGCGTCGACCGGCAGATTCGCTTCCATGTCGCGCAGATAATGCTTGTACTTGTCGAGGGCGGCGGACTCCTCAGGGTCCTTGATCGTCACGAAGCTCTCGAACGCCGCCTTGGCGCCATAGAGGCGGTCGGTGTAGACCTCGTACGGCCCGATTGCGACCTCGATCGGCGTGTCCTTCAGGTCCATCCAGGCGAGCTCCGACTCGAAATAATCGTCGGTGCGGAACGCCTTGGCACGCAGGGTGAGGAAGCGCTTGAGGCTGGGGTTCGTGGTGACGGCCGCCGCCTGCTCGAGCAGCTTGGCCGCCGGCTCCAGCCATTCGGCATATTCCACCGAATAGGGCACCGCCTTCAGCTTGGTGCCGTCGCGCCGCACCACCGTGTAGAGGCTGGTAAGCGCTGCCTTCTCCGCCGGGTGCCGGGCGACATAGGCGTCGAACTCCTCGCGCGTCAGGTCCTCGGGGTAGAAGCCGGCACCTTCCGGCATCGGCTGGTCCCCCCAGAAGGGGCGCAGCTCGGCGAAGTCGTCCCAGGGACCCAGGTTGGCGTCGAACCAGTCGAGGATCAGCGGCTGATCCGCCCGGCGCATGCGCGAAATCACGAGCCGCGTCTCCGGATTGTGGACCGAGCGCTGCCGCAGGTAGATCGGCGTCATCAGGTCGGATGCCTGGATCAGCAGGTTCACCACCTGGCGCTCCTCGGCCGAGAGAAAGCCGGTGTCCGGCGCAATGTCGACCCGCGCGATCTTGGCGCGCTGCGCCTCCACCGAATAGCCGTCGTCCTCGGTCGTGGACGGGATGGGTTTCAACGCGGTCGCGGACTGCGGGGAAACGCTCTGGGCCTGCGTGCAGGCGGTGGTGGCAAGCAGGGCAACGAGAAGCGGAAAACGCATAACAAACAACCTTAGTCGTGGAGTCCAGGAGATCAGCCGGCGAGGCTCTTGCTCACCTGCTCGAGCATGTCCTTGGACAAACCCGGCGAGGCGAGGATTTGCTCCAGCGCGGCCCGCATCGCCTGCTGCCGGGCGGGATCGAAACGGCGCCAGCGGCCGAGCGGCGGCATCATCTTGGCCGCCGTCTGCGGGTTCAGCCGATCGAGCGCGATCAGCTGCTGCGCGAAGAAGCGATAGCCGCGGCCATCGGCTGCGTGGAAGGCGCGCTGGTTGACCCCGAACGCACCCACCAGCGCGCGCGCCCGGTTCGGGTTGGCCAGGGTGAAGTCGCGGTGGCCGGCGAGTTCCTCCACCCGCTCGGGCGTGTCGTCGCGGGTCGACAGCGCCTGGGTCGAGAACCACTTGTCGAGCACCAGCGGATTGTCGCGGTAGCGATTGTAGAAGATGTCGAGTGCTGCGACCCGCTGGTCCCAGGGGCCGTTCACCAGCGTCATCAGCGCGCCCTGGCGGTCCGTCATGTTGTCCGCCTGCTCGAACTGGGCGAAGGCGAGCTCGCCGATGTCGGGCGCGCCCGAGGCGGCGAGATAGCCGAGCGCCACCGTCTTCAGGCGGCGTTTGCCCTTGGCCTCCGGCGAATATTCGAACGCACCGTTCCGCGTGTCCTCATAGGCCTGGCGCCAGTCGCGTTCGAGGGCGCGGCCGATGTCGCGGCGCAGGGCTTCCCGCGCGCGGAAGATTGCGTCCGGGTCCACGATCGGGAGCTGGTCGCCGATGAAATTGTCCGAAGGGAGCAGCACTGCCTCCGCGACAAAGGCGCGGTCGAGCTCCGGGTTGCGCAGCGTCTCGCGCACGGCATCCACCACCGCGCCATGGTCGCCGCGCCCGCTCGCCACCGACGCGACCAACGTGTCGAGCATCAGCTGCTGCATCGCCTCGTAGCGCGCGAAGGGATCGTCGTCGTGGCCTGAGAGGAAGGCCAGGTCCGCAGGCGTCCGGTTCGTGTCCACGATCACCGGTGCGGAAAAGCCGCGGTTGATCGACAGCACCGGCCGCTCGGTGACGGCCTCGAAGCGCAGCGTCGCCTCCGCGTCCGACAGCAACACCAGCTGCTCGTCGCCGAGCGGCCGGCCGGTGTTGCCGCCGAACAGCCGCAGCTTGAGCGGCAGCACCATCGGCAGCTTGTGCGGCTGGCCGGGCGTGGGCGGAACCGCCTGGGCGAGGTGTAGCGTCGCGGTGCCGCCGCCCGGCTCGTGCTCCAGCGTGGCCGTGACCCGCGGTGTCCCGGCCTGCGAATACCAGCGGCGGAATTGCGCGAGGTCCACGCCGTTCGCCTCCTCCATGGAGGCGACGAAGTCCTCGCAGGTGGCGGCCGTGCCGTCGAAGCGGTCGAAGTAGAGATCGGTGCCGGCGCGGAACCGCTGCGGGCCGAGGATGGTGTGGAGCATCCGCACCACTTCCGCGCCCTTGTTGTAGATGGTGGCGGTGTAGAAGTTGGAGATTTCCAGATAGCTGTCTGGGCGGATCGGGTGCGCGAGCGGACCCGCGTCCTCGGGGAACTGGGCCGCGCGCAAGCTCCGCACGTCCTCGATCCGCTTGACCGCCGCCGAGCCCTGGTCGGCGGAGAAGCCCTGGTCGCGGAAGACGGTGAAGCCCTCTTTCAGCGACAGCTGGAACCAGTCGCGGCAGGTGACGCGGTTGCCCGACCAGTTGTGGAAATACTCGTGCGCCACGACGGCAGCGATCGCGTCGTAGTCGTGGTCGGTCGCGGTATCCGGGTCGGCCAGGATGTAGCGCGAGTTGAAGATGTTGAGGCCCTTGTTCTCCATCGCGCCGAAGTTGAAGTCGTCGACGGCGACGATGTTGAACACGTCCAGGTCGTACTCGCGGCCATAGACGCGCTCGTCCCAGGCCATCGACGTCTTGAGCGCGTCGAGCGCATGATCGGTCTTGGCGAGGTCCTTCTCCCGCACCCAGATGGCGAGCTGCACCTCGCGTCCGCTTGCCGTGACGAAGGTGGCGCGGTTGGCGACCAGATCGCCCGCGACCAGCGCGAAGAGGTAGGAGGGCTTGGGGAAGGGATCGTGCCATTCGGCCCAGTGGCAGCCGTCTTCCAGGTCGCCGTGCGCGATCGGGTCGCCGTTGGCGAGCAGCACCGGGAAGCGCGCCTTGTCCGCGGTCATGCGCACCGAATAGCGCGCGAGCACGTCGGGCCGGTCGGGGAAGAAGGTGATGCGGCGGAAGCCCTCCGCCTCGCACTGGGTGCACAGGTTCCCGCCTGAGGCATAGAGCCCCATCAGCTGGGTGTTGCGCTCCGGCGCGATCGCGACCTCCGTCTCCACGACATGGGCCTTGCCGTCGAGGTCGACCACCAGCGCGTCGCCGTCCATGCGCCAGCGGTCGTTGCTGCCGGCCACCCCGTCGATCCCCACCGACAGCGGCTGGAGCCCGTCGCCGTCGAGGCGGAGCGGCCGGTCGTGGTCGCCGTTGCGCGTCACGTGCAGCTTCGCGCGCACCACCGTGCGGGCTGGATCGAGGTCGAAGTCGAGCGCGATCTCCGACACCTGCCAGTCCGGCGCGCGATAGTCGCTGCGCAGGATCGGCGCGGGAGGCTGGTCGGGGGAACGGAGTGCGTCGGCCATCGGAAAACCCTTGCGGAGGCGGTCGGGGCCTGAGTGCGCGCGTGATTGCGTCGCACCGCGGCCCGCTGCATAGCCGACCCATATGCCCTCGACGCCAAGGATTCCAATGCTCCGTACCGTCCTGCCGCTCGTCGCCCTCGTCGCCACCGCTCCGATCGCATCCCCGGTCCTGGCCCAGAAGGCCAAGCCTGCACCGGCCGCGCAGCCCGCCGCCGATGTTGCCCAACGCAATGCCGCGGCGAACGCGCCGCTGCCCGCCGACCAGGCGGCGATGAAGGCGCATGTGCTGTTCCTCGCCTCCGACGCGATGCGCGGGCGCGAGGCGGGTTCGCCGGAATATGACATCGCGGCCAACTATGTGGCGTCGCAATTCTATGCGGCCGGGCTGCGGCCGGCGGGCGACCAGGGCAGCTATCTGCAGAAGGTGCCGCTGCTGAGCTACAAGCCGGCCGACAAGGGCGGGGTGGCGATCGGCGGCGAGCCGCTGGTGTTCGGGGAGGACTATATTCCCGCCGGCAACCCTGCGACGCCGCAGCTGGCGGTGGACGCGCCGGTCGTGTTCGTCGGCTACGGCCTGGTTGCGCCGAGCATCGGTCGCGACGACTATTCGGGCGTGGACGTGAAGGGCAAGATCGTGGCGATCGTGCCGGGAACGCCTGATGGCCTGAATGGCGAGGAGCGCGCCCACTTCGGCAGCCCTGCCACCAAGGCCGCGATCGCCATGTCGAAGGGCGCGGTGGGCATCGTCACGCTGGAGACGCCGGAGGCGGCCAAGCAGCGGCCCTTCGCCAAGCTGGCCGAGAGCTGGAACCAGCCCCGCGTCACCTGGGTGAACCGCAACGGCATCGCCAACGTCCCTGCACCCTCCACGCCGACGCTGGGCATGCTCAGCCAGGCCGCGACCACCAAGCTGTTCGCGGGCGCGTCGACCAGCTGGGAACAGGTCGCGGCCGCGCTGAAGGGCCCCGAGCGGTTCGAGGCGATCCCGCTGCACAAGAACCTGTCGGTGCGGATGACCACCACCAGCACGCCTTTCACCAGCTACAATGTCGCTGGGCTGTTGGTCGGAAGCGATCCCGCAGTGGGGAGCGAGGTGGTCGTGCTGAGCGCGCACCTGGATCACGTCGGTGTCGGCACCGCGGTGAAGGGCGACAGCATCTACAACGGGGCGATGGACAATGCGGTAGGCGTCGCCTCGCTGATCGAGGAGGCGAAACGGTTCCAGGCCTCCGGGCAGCCGCCGCGGCGCAGCGTCCTGTTCCTGGCCGTCACCGCCGAGGAGAAGGGGCTGGTCGGCTCCGACTATTTCGCGAACAATCCCACGATCGCGAAGTCGGCACTGGTCGCCAACGTCAACCTCGACATGCCGATCATCACCTACAAGTTCACCGACGTGATCGCGTTCGGCGCGGACCGTTCGACGCTGGGGCCGATCGTGCGCCGCGCGGCCGCGATGGCGGGTGCGAGCTTCTCGCCCGATCCGATGCCGGAGCAGGGCCTGTTCGTGCGCTCCGACCATTACCGCTTCGTGCAGCAGGGCATCCCCTCGGTCTTCCTGTGGCCGGGTGAGGCTGGCGCGGGCAAGGCTGCGGTCGAGAAGTTCTTTGCCGAGCATTACCACCAGCCCTCCGACGAGGTGGTGCAGGACCCGGGGATCGACTGGGAATCCGGCGTCCGCTTCATCAAGGTGAATTACCAGATCGCCCGCGACATCGCCGATGCGCCCGAACGGCCGGTCTGGAACCGGGGTGACTTCTTCGGGACCCTCTACGGCGGCATCGGGGCGGTCGAGCCCCTCGAAGCGCCGAAGGAAGAGGCGCCCAAGGGACGCGCTAACCTGCGACAATCGGTTACAAAGTAGCGATTGCCAGCCCGCGGAGGCGACGGCTAACAAGGCCCCGTCCTTGCCCAGCGCCTCGGCGGGCGGCCAGCGATGCCCAGAGCGCCAGCTCCGGGTCTGCGTCCGGCTGCTCCGTGCGGGGCCGCCCGTATCCCCGGCGCGTAGCCGCGGCCTCGGCCGTGGCGGCGTGCAACGACCAGGCTTTCGCTATGCACCCGGCTTTTCCTCGCGCGACCCTTCCCATGTTTGCGGCGGCTCTGCTGCTTGTCGGCTGCTCGCATGAGGAAGAGCAGGAAAAGGGTGGAGGACGCGGCGGCGCACGCGGGCCGGCGCAGGTCGGCTTCGTGGTGGTCCAGCCGACCAGCGTCGCACAGACCGTCGAGCTGAACGCGCGCGTCACCGCCTATGAGCAGTCGGAGGTGCGGCCCCAGGTCGCGGGCGTGATCCGCCGCCGGTTCTTCACCGAAGGTTCCATCGTGCGGCGCGGGCAGACGCTCTACGAGATCGATCCCCGCATCTACAGCGCCGCCGTGTCGGAAGCGCAGGCGAACCTCCAGAGTGCCCGTGCCAACGCCGAGGCGACCCGGGTGAATGCGGAGCGGCTGCGCCCGCTGGCGCGGATGGAAGCGGTCTCGCAGCAGGAATATACCAACGCCGCCGCAGCGGCGCGCCAGGCCCAGGCTTCGGTCGCCCAGACGCAGGCGCAGCTGGAAACGGCGCGGATCAACCTGCGCTTCACCAGCGTCCCGGCTCCGATCACCGGGCGCATCGGCCGTTCGCTTGCGACCGTCGGCGCCCTTGTGACGGCCAACCAGGCGGACCCGCTTGCGGTGATCCAGCGTCTCGATCCCATCTTTGTCGACATCCAGCAGTCGAGCGCAGAGCTGCTCGCGCTGCGGCGTTCGCTGTCGCGCGACGGCGTCGCTCCGGGGCGTGCCACGGTGCGGCTCAAGCTGGAGGACGGCAGCGACTATGAACAGACCGGCACGGTCGAGTTCGCGGAATCGCTGGTCGATCCCAGCACCGGCACGGTGACGCTGCGCGCCCGCTTCCCCAATCCGAACGGCTTGCTGCTGCCGGGGATGTTCGCACGCGCGGTGTTCGCCCAGTCGATCAACAGCCGGGCCTTCCTCGTGCCGCAGCCCGCCATCAGCCGCAGCCCGGCCGGCGAGGCGACGCTGTTCGTGGTGGGGCCCAACAATACCGCCGTTCAGCGCAAGGTGGTCACCAGCCTGACCCAGGGGACCAACTGGGTGGTGACCCAGGGGCTGCAGCCCGGCGACAAGGTGATCGTGCAGGGGACCGGCAACTTGCGTCCCAACGCCCAGATCCGCCCGGTTCCCGCGGACAGCCCGCAACGTGTCGCTCCGCCGCAGGGGAATCCCTCCGGCCAGGGCAAGCAGGGCAGCCAGTCGGGCGCAGCCACCTCCGCCAAGGGGGGCTGAGCCAGCATGTCCCGGATCTTCATCGATCGCCCGATCTTCGCCTGGGTGATCGCGATCATCACCATGCTTGCGGGCATCGGCGCGATCTTCAGCCTGCCGATCGCGCAGTATCCCGACGTCGCACCGCCCCAGGTCAACATCCGCGCGACCTACCCGGGCGCAAATGCCCAGACGATCCAGAACAGCGTCACCCAGATCATCGAGCAGCAGCTGACCGGCATCGACGGGCTGCTCTATTTCAGCTCGCAGTCCAGCTCGCGCGGGCAGGTGACGATCAGCGCGACCTTCGCCAAGGGCACCGATCCCGACATCGCGCAGGTGCAGGTCCAGAACCAGGTCCAGCAAGCGCTGTCGCGCCTGCCCCAGCAGGTGCAGCAGCAGGGGCTGCGCGTCACCAAGTCGAACCCCGACTTCCTGATGATCGTCGGCGTCTATGACGAGACCGACCGCAGCACCAACGGCGACGTTTCCGACTATCTCGAATCCAACCTCGTCGAGCCGCTCGGCCGCATCGAGGGCGTGGGCGAAACCAACGTCTTCGGCTCGCAATATGCCATGCGCATCTGGCTCGATCCGGCGAAGCTCGCGAGCTACAGCCTGATCCCCGGCGACGTCATCACCGCCATTCAGAACCAGAACACCGAGGTGGCCGCGGGCGAACTGGGCGGGCAGCCGCAGCCGAACACCCAGCTGCTGAACGCAACCGTGACCGCGCAGGCGCGTCTCCAGACCCCCGAGCAGTTCCGCGCCATCATCCTGAAGACTCAGAGCAGCGGTGCGAGCGTCCGGCTTGGCGACGTCGCCCGCGTCGAACTGGGGCAGGAGAACTACAGCTCGCTCAGCCGCGTGAACGCGCATCCCGGCGCCGGCGTCGCCATCTCGCTGGCGCCAGGGGCGGACGCGCTCAAGACCGCCCGGCTGGTGAAGGCGGAAGTGGCGCGCCGCGCCAAGGACTTCCCGCAGGGCTACACCTACGACTACGCCAACGACACCACCGCCTTCATCCAGCTGTCGATCAAGGAAGTGATCAAGACGCTGATCGAAGCGGTGATCCTGGTCGTCATCGTCATGTTCGTGTTCCTGCAAAGCTGGCGTGCGACGCTGATCCCGACGATCGCGGTGCCGGTCGTGCTGCTGGGCACCTTTGCGGTCTTCTATCTCGCGGGCTTCTCGATCAACACGCTGACCCTGTTCGGGCTGGTGCTGGCGATCGGTCTGCTGGTCGACGACGCGATCGTGGTGGTCGAGAACGTCGAGCGTCTGCTCGAAGAGAATCCCGACATGACGCCGCGCGAGGCGACCATCGAGTCGATGAAGGAGATCCAGGTCGCGCTGATCGCCATCGGCATCGTCCTTTCCGCGGTGTTCCTGCCGATGGCCTTCTTTGGCGGGTCGACCGGCGTGATCTATCGCCAGTTCTCGGTGACGATCGTGGCGGCCATGGTGCTGTCGGTGCTGGTGGCGCTAATTCTCTCGCCCGCGCTCACCGCGACGCTGCTCAAGCAGAACCCGCGCGACGAGAATGGCGAGCATCTGCGCGACAGCCGGTTCGCCCGCCGCTTCCCGGGCGTCGTCCGCCTGGCGGATCGCGCCCGCCATGGCTTCAACCATGGCTTCGAACGGATGGTCGCGCGCTACGAAGGCGGCGTGCAGCGGGTCATCAACCGCAAGTGGCTGTTCCTGCTGATCTATGCAGGCGTTCTCGCGCTGCTGGTGCTGCTGTTCCTGCGGCTGCCGACGAGCTTCCTGCCGACCGAGGACCAGGGCGCGGCGCTGGTACGCTACCAGTTGCCGGCCGGGGCGACGCGCGGGCGTACGGAGGCGGTGCAGCGGGCGGTCGAGGACTACCTGCTCAAGCACGAAGGCAAGAACGTTCGCACCATCCTGACGGTCAGCGGCGGCGGCAGCGGAGCGGCCGGCCAGAACACCGGCCAGGGCTTCATGAACTTCGTCGACTGGTCGGAGCGCGAGGGCAAGGAAAACAGCGCCGACGCAATCGTCGCCCGTGCCGGTGCCGCCTTCCGCGGCTTGCGCGACGCGCAGGTCTATGCGCTGATCCCGCCGGCGATCCGGGGTCTCGGTCAATCGAGCGGCTTCACCATGGAGTTGCAGAACACCAGCGGCATGTCCGCCGAGGCGTTCGCAGAAGCGCGCGACAAGCTGCTCGCGGCCGCAACCGCCGATCCGAAGCTGACGGGCGTGCGTCTGACCGAACTGCCCGACGTCGCGACGCTGCAGGTCGATCTCGACCAGACCAAGCTTTCCGCGCTGGGTCTCTCGCAAAGCGACGTCAACGCCACCCTGTCGACCGCATGGGGTGGCCGCTACGTCAACGACTTCATCGATCGTGGCCGCGTGAAGCGGGTGTACGTCCAGGGGGATGCGCCCTACCGCGCGGCGCCCTCCGATCTCGACCAGTGGTTCGTCCGCACCGGGGACGGCTCGATGGCGCCCTTCTCCTCCTTCGCGCAGACCTCCTGGGGCGTGGCACCGACGACGCTGTCGCGCTTCCAGGGCCTGCCGTCCTACGAGTTCCAGGGCGATGCCACACCGGGCACCAGCTCGGGCGAGGCGATGGAGCGGATCGCGGCGCTTGCGGCCGAGATCCCGGGTGTCGGCGTTGCCTGGGCCGGGCTGTCGTTTCAGGAGCGGCTGTCCTCCGGCCAGGCGCCGCTGCTCTACGGCCTGTCGCTGCTGGTCGTCTTCCTGTGCCTCGCTGCGCTTTATGAAAGCTGGTCGATCCCGATCGCGGTTCTGCTGGTGATCCCGCTCGGCCTGATCGGCGCCGTGTTCTTCGTGACGCTGCGCGGGCTGGAGAACGACGTGTATCTCCAGATCGGCCTGCTCACGACCATGGGGCTGGCGGCCAAGAACGCGATCCTGATGATCGAGTTCGCCGAGCAGGCGGAGCGCAAGGGCGCGCGCGTGATCGACGCCGCGCTGGAGGCGGCGCGCATCCGTCTGCGTCCGATCCTGATGACCAGCCTTGCCTTCATCTTCGGCGTGCTGCCGCTGGCGCTGTCCACGGGCGCCGGTGCCAACAGCCGCATCGCGATCGGCACGTCGGTGATCGGCGGCATGGTGACGGCCACGATCCTCGCCATCTTCTACATCCCGCTGTTCTTCGTGCTGGTGCGCCGCGGCGTGCGCGACGGTCTTGCCAAGCTCCGCGGCAGGCCGACCGGTCACCAGCCCAAGGACCTGCCGAAGGAGGAACCCGCGGCATGAACGCCCGGCTGACCGCGCTCTTGCCGCTGCTGCTGGCAGGCTGTTCGATGGCCCCGGAGGACGTACGTCCGCCGTCGCCGGTGCCCGCGTCCTGGCCGGTGGGCGATGCCTATCTGCGCCAGAGCGAGGCGAGCCTGCCGGTGGTGAGCTATCGCGACGTGTTCGTGGACCCGCGTCTCCAGACGCTGATCGGTCAGGCGCTGGTCAACAACCGCGACCTGCGCATCGCCGCTGCGAACATCGTGGCGGCACGTGCGCAGTACCGCATCCAGCGTTCGGAGCTGTTCCCGCAAGTCGATGCCTCGGCGAGCTACACCCGGTCGCGCAGCGCGGGGCAATCGTCCGGCAGCGGCACCGACGATGAAAGCTCGGGGGACCAAGGCGGAAGCGGGGCGAGGACGAGCGACCGCTTCGGCGCGGACCTGGGCGTCACCTCGTTCGAGCTCGACCTGTTCGGCCGGATCCGCTCGCTCACGCGCGCGCAGCAGAACCAGTATTTCGCAACCGAAGCGGCGGCACGCGCGACGCGGCTGACGCTCGTCGCGGACATTGCGGATGCCTGGCTCGTCTATGCCGCCGACACGAGCCTGCTGCGCATCGCCGAGCAGACGGCCACCAGTGCGGAGCGTAGCGTGACGCTCACCCGAGCACGGCTCCGGGGCGGGGTCGCGCCCCGCACCGATCTGCGCCAGGCCGAACAGATCCTCACCGCCGCCCAGGCGGACGTGGCGGAGCAGCGCACCCAGCTGGCGCAGGACGTGAATGCGCTGCAACTGCTGATCGGTGCGCCGTTCGACCGCGCCCTGTTGCCGGAGACCATCGAGCAGGCGGCGCCTGCCGTCCGGGCGCTTCCCGCAGGCGTCGACTCCGGCGTGCTGCTGCGCCGGCCCGATGTGGTGCAGGCGGAGTACCAGCTGCGCGCGGCCAATGCCGAGATCGGCGCTGCCCGTGCCGCGCTGTTCCCGCGCATCTCGCTGACGGCGGTGCTGGGGCTCGCCAGCAATGCGCTGGGTTCGTTGTTCGACAACGGCGCCTTCACCTATTCGGCGGGGCCCTCGGTCGCCTACCCGATCTTCCAGGCCGGGGCCGCCCGCGCGAACGTCCGGCTGACCGAGGCGCAGCGCGAGGGCCTGCTCGCGGAATATGAGCGGACCATCCAGGTCGCGTTCCGCGAAGTGTCTGACGCCCTTGCCCGGCAGGGGACGATCGGCGAGCAGCTGCGCGCCACCGAGGCGCAGACCGCGGCCGCCGAGGACACCTTCACCCTGACCGAGGCGCGCTATCGTGGAGGGATCGACACCTTCCTCGCGAGCCTTGACGCGCAGCGATCGCTCTACCAGTCGCAGCGCACCCTGGTGCAGACCCGGCTGGTGGCCGCGAGCAACCGCGTCACCCTCTACCGCACCCTCGGGGGCGACACGCTGCTGGAGGCGACGGAGCAGGGGCCGATCCCGGCCACGCCCGCCGACTGAACGGAACCCTCGCCGCCGGCACTGGTTCGGAAAGGAGAGATTCCGAGGAGACGGACCATGAGCGACAAGCAACCGATGCAGGCAGCCGGCAAGGGCGTGGCAGAGGGCAAGGACGGCGTCGACCAGGAGCGGGTGAACGGCCGCAATGCCGGCGGCGAGAGCGGCGGCGGCGCCTATCCCAACCCCCACACGGGGAAGGAAGAGAAGCAGAGCGGCTTCCTGGGCCATGGCGGCCAGACGGATATCGACTATCGCGGTCCGGGCCAAGGCAGCGAAGGCGAGGGCAAGACTGGCGCCAACGCCAATGCCGGGACGGGGTCGAACACGGACTGAGGCCGCGCTTCGGCGGCCGGAGCGGTCAGCCGGCATCGGCATCCACTTGAAGACCGAGCCGATACTTCCCCGTTTGTCTCGAGTAGGGATCGAGCTTGTCGAGAACCCGTATCGAGAGATGCCCCGCAACCGGCCTCTCGATACGCGGTCTCGACGGGCTCCAAGGCTAGCCGAGACAAATGGAAGAGGGGAAAGGGAGTGCCTGACCTATCCCCGTACGATCGGATGCCGCTCGCGCAGGTCGTCGGCGACCCGCTCCACCGCCTCGACCGCGGCGGCGTTGCCCGACGGGTGGATCGACCAGTTGCAGTGCGCGTGCGTGTCCAGGCTGTGGACGGTGACCTGGCCGATCACCAGCCGCCAGTGCCGGCGCGTGCCGCCCGCATCCCGCACCAGGGTCGTGACGAACAGGTCCAGCAGGTCGGCAGCGGTCATCCCAGCGCTCATAGCCGCAGGTAGCGGAAGTACCAGACCTCGTGCCCCTGGCGCCGCGCCTTGCGCTCATAGCGCGTCTCCGGCCAGTCGGCCGGGCGGGTGAGAAAGTCCTGCGCCGTCTCGGCAGCCCAAGCGAAGTCGCGGCGCCCGCGCATCACCATCATCGACCAGCGGCAATAGGTCGGGTCGTCGGTGCCGAGGCGAAACTCGCCGCCCGGCTTCAGCTTGGCGGCGATCATGTCGAGCGGACCGTCGTTGACCATGCGGCGCTTGGCATGGCGTGCCTTACGCCAGGGATCCGGGTGGAGGAGGTAGACGCGCTCGAGGCTGGCGTCGGGCAGCCGCTCCAGCGCCTCCAGCGCGTCGCCCATGTGCAGCCGGACGTTCTCCAGCTCCGCGTCGCGGATGTGGTTGAGCGCCCCGACGACGCCGTTCAGGAACGGCTCGCAGCCGATGAAGCCATGATCCGGCCGCATCGCCGCTTGGCCTGCGAGGTGCTCGCCGCCGCCGAAGCCGATCTCGAACTCCAGCGGACGTATGTCGCCGAACAGCGTCTGCGCATCCAGCGGGCCTTCGTCGGGGATGCTGACGACGGGGAGCAGGTCTTCCACCAGCGCGGCCTGGCCCTGGCGCAGCTTGTGTCCCTGGCGGCGGCCGTAGAGGCGGCGGATCGAGGTCGGATCGGTCATGGCGCGGGGCTGTAGCCGCCCGCCGCGCTGGCTCCAAGCGCCGATGGAGCCTGCCATGCTCCCAGGGGTTGTTCGTGCGCACCCATGGAAGGCGACGAATGAGCAAGGGCAGGACGGGCAAGGCGCTGGCGCACGAGTTGGAGCGCGTCGACATCAAGGCAGGGCACGCCGCTGCCGAATGGCACGACCACGTCGTGGTGCGTGCGCTGAAGCTGGTGCGCGAGCTTGCCGACCAGCCGCCGCTGATCGCGCTGTCGATCGGCACGGCAGCAGTCGGTGCGGCACGGGGCGATCGCCGCCTCGCACGCACGGGCGCGCGCATGCTAGCCAGCCATCTCGCGGCCACGGCGATCAAGGCCGCGATCAAGCGCAGGGTCGATCGCGCACGGCCGCGGTTGTTCAGCAGCGACCATGATCACCGGCTCACACGGGGCGACCGCAACGAGGGGCCGCACAATTCCTTCCCCTCAGGCCACACGGCGGGGGCGATGGCGGTAAGCCGCGCGATCCTGCGGGAATATCCAGGCGCTAGCGGTCCCGCCTATGCAGCGGCGGTGGCGACCGGCGCGCTCCAACTGCCGACCGGCTCGCACTTTCCGATCGACGTCCTCGCAGGAGCAGCGATCGGCGTCGGTTCGGAAGCGCTGGTCGCGCGGATCTTCCCCGACGCGGCGCCCGAGCGGGTGCCGTCGGCGTGAAGACGTAGATGTAGGAAAATGGCGCGCCCGGAACGATTCGAACGTCCGACCCTCAGATTCGTAGTCTGATGCTCTATCCAGCTGAGCTACGGGCGCTTGGGAGGCGGTCCCCTATCCGCCCCCGGACTCGGGCGCAAGTCTTTCGAGGCGGGGCGGCCACATTTTTTGCCAGCGGGAATGCAGCGGAACGGGAGAACGGGGTTTTCGGGAGCTCCGGTGTTTGGCGGAAGCGTCGCCAAAAGCCGCAATCTTCCCCACAGTGGCACTGCCGGGCGATGATTGCCGCCTTTGCCGAGAGGAAAGGCCGTTCCCGGCGGCCCCGGGGCGGGCCTATTTCGCGGAGGGATTGCCCAGGGCTCCGCGACTGATGTCGATGTCCCGCTTTTTGCCGTGAGTAACGACGCGCGAGCTGACCGAGCCCCTGACGACCTGCTTCAACACGTGCGATGGGGAAGGAAGCCGATCCTGTGCCTGGAAATAGGCGGTGGTGCCGAGATCGACGAAGGCAACGTTCCAGCTAGGTGCCGCGGGCTTGCCCTCCAAGGGCAGGCTGTTGGCTGGGCTCGGATCGACAAGCACGCCGCGCCCGGCATCGGACAGAGCGATCAGATAGCGGTCGGTTGCAGAATCCGGCCGATAGACGGTGCCTTCCTTCAGGGCCGTCGTGTCTCGGCACCAGGAAACGGAGCGGGTGGAGGGGGCATCCTCCATCGAGGAGGTCCTCGCGGCTGCGCCGACGAGGGCCGTCATCAACATCGCCTTGAAATCGGCAGGCACGGGCCGGGACTTGCCGGACGCTGCCAGCGGCGTGGAACAGTCGGTAATCGGAACGGCTGGGGGTGCCGTGGGAACGGTGCCTGGCCATTCGAGCTCGGCAAGCGCCGTGCGCATCGCCGTGGCGAGGCTCGCGGCTTCCATAGTCTTGGATGAGTAGCGCAGTTTCACCAGCCAGGCGCCGAACGGGAGGATGGCGACGCCGGTGCTCCGATACGGACCCTTGTTGAGCGTGTAGGTGGCGATCAGGCCGCTTGCCGTCTGCTGGCCCGGGGGCACGAAGCTAGGCGCGCCCACCGCTGCGACGGGCTTGCCGTAGACGTCCGACCGGTTCTCGACTGCCCAGCGCGCGCGATCGAACCACACCGGTAGCGCACCGCTTGCCTGGCGGTAGACGTAAAGGCTCAGCAACTCGGCGCGGTCGGAGCTCTCGTAGCTGGCCGAGACGTCGAGCAGATCTTCGCCGATCGCGATCGCCTTAATGCGGGGCGCGCCTGCCAGGGTGGCCGGCAAGCGAAGCCCGCTGAGCTTGTGCTTGTAGGGTTTGCCGGCAGAGACCTTGAGGTCTGTGGCCTGCTGGGCTGCGGCAGGCGTGCCCGATATCATTGCAGCCGCGGCGAATGCCAGCGTGGCCGCCAAAACGCGTTTCATCGTCCCTCTCCCCCTGGTGCCGGCAAAGCTGCCACCGCTGGGGGAAGGGCACAAGCTAAGACGGGGCAGCCCTGCGCCGCCCCGCCTTCCGGTAGCTCAGGCCAGCTCGGCCTTGAGCGCGTCGACCAGGTCGGTCTTTTCCCAGGTGAAGAGGTCACCCTCTGCCTTGCGGCCGAAGTGGCCATAGGCGGCGGTCGGCAGGTAGATCGCCTTGTTCATGCCCAGGTGGGTGCGGATGCCCTTGGGGGTCAGGCGCACCAGCTTGGGCAGAACCGCCTCGATCTTCGATTCCTCGACGGTGCCGGTGCCGTGCGTGTCGACATAGAGCGACAGCGGCTCGGCGACGCCGATCGCATAGGACAGCTGGATCGTGCAGCGCTTGGCGAGGCCTGCCGCGACGATGTTCTTGGCGAGGTAGCGGCTGATATAGGCCGCCGAACGGTCCACCTTGGTCGGATCCTTGCCCGAGAACGCGCCGCCGCCATGCGGGGCCGCACCGCCATAGGTGTCGACGATGATCTTGCGGCCGGTGAGCCCTGCGTCACCATCGGGGCCGCCGATCTCGAACAGGCCGGTCGGGTTCACGTAGATCTGCGACTGGTCGGCCGGCATCCAGCCCTGCGGCAGGACGTCCTCGAATACCGTCATCGCATAGTCGCGCAGCTGCTTCTGGCCGGCATCGCTGGACAGCGCCTTGCTGTGCTGGGTCGACACGACGAGCGCGGTCGCGCCAGTCGGGCGGCCGTTCTCATACTTGAGCGTCACCTGGCTCTTGGCGTCCGGCTCCAGAAAGTCGACGACATTGGCGTGGCGATCCTGCGCCAGCTTCTCCAGGATGCGGTGCGAGTAATAGAGCGTCGCCGGCATCAGATCGGGCGTCTCGTCGCAGGCGAAGCCGAACATGATGCCCTGGTCGCCGGCACCCTCGTCCTTGTTGCCGCTCTCGTCGACGCCCTGCGCGATGTGCGCGGACTGGCCGTGGAGGTGGCAGGCGAACTCGGCGGTCTGCCAGTGGAAGCCGTGCTGTTCGTAGCCGATCTTCTTCACCGTATCCCGCGCGACCTTCTCGATCTCGTCGAGGGTCGGGAACACGTCCTGGCTGCAGCGCACCTCGCCGGCCAGCACGATCCGCTGAGTCGTGACCATGGTCTCGCAGGCGACGCGGGCGACGGGGTCGCGCGACAGGAACAGGTCGACGACGGCGTCGGAGATCTGGTCCGCGACCTTGTCGGGATGGCCTTCGGAGACGGATTCGGAGGTGAAGAGATAGTTGGAACGCATGGATTTCCCTTTTCTATGGGAAAGCGCGGCCGTTGCCATGCCGATATAAAGCTTTCCTTATATACCGCGCCCTAGCGGTTGCGCCGACGGATGGCAACGGCCGCGAGGGCAAGGAAAAGGGCCACTATCGCGGCGATGCCGTTGCCGAAGCGGGCGAACAGCGTCGGCGGATGGGCAGCCGGCAACGGCAGCTCGATCGCGCCGGCGCGACCCTGCGGGATCGTCGCCAGCAGCCGCCCGTCGGCGTCGATGATCGCCGAGATGCCGGTCGGCGTGGAGCGCAGGATGGGCAGCCCCTCCTCGATCGCACGCATGCGCGCCTGCGCCAAGTGCTGGGGCGGCCCCCAGGCACCGAACCAGGCATCGTTGGACGGGTTGAACAGCAGCCGCGGGCGATGGGCGCGGTCCACCACCTGGCCGGAAAAGATGATCTCGTAGCAAATCTGCATGCCGACGGAGCCGAAGCCCGGCACGGGCACGGAGCGCGGTCCGGGACCCGGCGCAAAGTCGATGTCGCCCATTACCAGGCGGGAGAGGCCGAGCGGCTGGAGAAGGGGCCGCATCGGGAGATATTCGCCATAGGGAACCAGATGCGCCTTGTCGTAGCGGCCGCCGAGGCGACCGTCCGGCAGCACCGAGAACACCGAGTTGCCTGCCGAGGCGACCTGGCCGCGCGGATCGAAGAACAGCGCGGTGCCGCCAACCAGCGCGGCGTCGCGGGGCCCGAGCAGGCGGGCGATCTGCGCGCGGACGAGCGCCGGATTGGCGTCGTACCAATAAGGCGGATACCCATCCTCGACATAATAGTTGAGCGTCCCCTCCGGCCAGACGACCAGCCGCGGGGCGGGCCCGGGGCGTCCGCTCAGCCGCAGCAAGCGATCGAACACCTCGGCGGCATAGCCGTCGTCGGCGACATGCTCCTGCCCGATGTTAGGCTGGACCACGCGCACGCGCGGTGCATCGTCCGGAAGGGGCGGATCGGCGGCATGCAGCAGCGGCCACCCGACCGTGAGCGCAAGTCCCGCAACGGCGACCCCGGCCGGAAACTGCCAGCGGCGGTGCCATGCCAGCAGCAGTGCGCCGGCTGCCATCACCGTCAACCCGGACAAGGCATAGGTCCCTACCCAGGCAGCCAGATGCGCAAGGCCCGGCACCGGCAGCCAGATGACACCGATCGGATTCCAGGCATAGCCGGTGAACATCACCGCGCGCAGCCACTCGGTCGCGATCCAGGCGGCGCCCGCGATCAGCGCGAACCCGACGTCCGGCCGTGCCTCCCGGTGTCCCAGCCGCCAGACGAGGCCGCCGGCGAGCATCGGATACACCGCGAGATAGAGCGCAAGCCCGACGACCGCGAAATAGCCGAGGGCCGGCGGCATCCGATCCTGATAGTCGAAAGCGTGCTGGATCCAGTTGTTGCCGATGGTGAAATGCGCCACGCCGAACAGCCAGGAACGCCACAGCGCGGATTTCAGGCTGGGCGCGGCATGGACGCAGTGCAGCCACAGCGCAAAAGCGGCGAGCGTCAGCGGCCACCATTCGAGGGGCGCGAAGCCGAGCGCGGAGACGGCACCGGCGAGGAGGACGAGCAGGGCAGGGGGGAAACGCACGGCGCGGATATCGTTCGCTTTGCCGGTGCGGGCAAGCAGTTCGCGCGTGTACGCCCGCGCTCGATCCGCTAGGCTCGCGCCATGGACGAGCTTCGCCCCTTCCACCTCGCCTTTCCGGTCCACGATCTGGCGGCGGCACGCACCTTCTATCGGGACGTGCTGGGCTGCGGCGAGGGGCGCAGCAGCGACCACTGGATCGACTTCGATCTTGGCGGGCACCAGATCGTCGCGCACCTCGACCCCGATGCCCGGCCGCAGGCGACCAGCAATGCGGTCGACGGTCATCAGGTGCCGGTACCGCACTTCGGCGTCGTGCTGCGCATGGCCGACTGGGAGGCACTCGCCGCCCGGGTGGAGGCGGCCGGTATCGAGTTCGGCATCGCGCCGCACGTCCGCTTCAAGGGGCAGCCGGGCGAGCAGGCAACGATGTTCTTCCGCGACCCGTCCGGAAACGCTTTGGAGTTCAAGGCGTTCGCCCATGATTCAATGCTGTTCGCAAGTTAAAGGATTTACGCGTGGCTGAACCCGTTACCGTCGACATTCCCCACAAGCTCGGCCGGGAGGGGGCGCGTACCCGCATCGAGGCGGGGATCGGCAAGCTCGCCGGCATGTTCCCGGGCGGCACGGTGACGGAACAGCATTGGGAGGGTGACGCCCTTTCCTTCACGGTGCAGGCGATGGGGCAGCGCGTGGCAAGCCGGCTCGAGCTGTTCGAGGATCGGGTCCGCGCCGAACTCGACCTGCCGCCTTTCCTGCGCCTGTTCGCCGACAAGATCCGCGCCAAGCTTCAGAAGGACGGGCCCGTCCTGCTCAAGTAGCGATCGGGCGCCGCACGGAACCGCCACGGGCTCGTTTCGGTTGAACAAGGGTTAGGAGAAGCTCATGAAGGCACCGCTTTTCGTGCTGGCTGCGGCATCGGCGCTGGCAGGCTGTTCGGACCGGGATTCGACCGAGAACCAGGTCGCGCTCCCGGTCGGGACCCAGATCGCCGACAACGGCGTGGTCGAGGCGCCGCCGACCGGCAGTGCCCCGACGATCCCGACCGCGAGCGGCCCCGGGACCGCCTTTGGCATGACCAAGGAGCAGCTGGAGGATGCGGACCTGCTCGGTGCCGGCAATGCCAAGCTCGGCGAGGTGGACCGGGTGACCACCGACGCGCAGGGCAGCGTCAACGGCCTGGTGGTGGAGATCGAATCCCAGCCGGACGATCGCGAGGTGTTGTTGCCTCTCAAGGGAATCGAGCCGGTCGCGGTGGGCGACCAGTGGCATCTGCGCGCCCCTGCGCTGACGCGCGAGCAGCTGTTGACCCTGCCCGAGGTGAAGCGCGCCGGCCGCTAGGCTGCCGGCACGGCAACACGGTCTGCGGGGTTCAGCGCCCCGCGGCCGCGCTCACCCGCCAGATCACGTTCCCGACGTCATCGGCGACGAGCAATCCGCCGCTGCGATCGGTGATCACCCCCACGGGACGGCCGCGCGCCTTGCCGTCCTGGTCCAGGAAGCCGGTCAGGACATCGACGGGCTTGGCGCCCTTCACCGGGAAGCCGTTGGCCGCGAACGGTACGAACACGACCTTGTAGCCCGATGGCGGTACGCGGTTCCAGGACCCGTGCTGGCCGATGAACGCGCCGCTTGCGAAGCGCGACCCCAGCTTCGCATCGCCGGCGAAGGCGAGGCCGAGCGAGGCAGTATGGGCGCCCAGCGCATAGTCCGGCCGCGCCGTGTATTCGCGCAGGTCGGGCCGCTGCGGCTGGACGCGGTCGTCGACATAGCCGCCCCAGTAATGCCAGGGCCAGCCGTAGAAGCCGCCGAACTCCACCCGCGTCATATAGTCGGGCGGCATGTCCGAGCCGATCATGTCGCGCTCGTTGACGACGGTCCACAGCGCCCGGCTGTTGGGCTCGAACGCCATGCCGTTCGGGTTCCGCAGCCCGCTGGCATAGATGCGGAACTTCTTCACCAGCGGGTCGACCTCCAGGATCGCTGCGCGGTTCTTCTCGATCTCCAGCCCGTCCTCGGCGATGTTGGAGGCCGAGCCGACCGTCACGAACAGCGTCTTGCCTTCAGGGTTCGCCACGACGTTGCGCGTCCAGTGGTTGCCGCCGCCCGGCAGGTCCACGACCTTCTCCGCCTTCGCGGTGATGCGCGTCTGCCCCACGCGGAACGGGAAGCGCACCAGCGCATCGGTATTGGCGACGTAGAGCCAGTCGCCCATCACCGCCATCCCGAAGGGGGAGTTGAGCCCGGTCAGCAGCGCCGAGCGCTGTTCGGCAACGCCGTCGCCGTCCACGTCGCGCAGCAGCGTGATCCGGTTGGCGGAAGGCACGCCTGCGCCCGCCCGGCCCATGAACAGCTTCATCACCCAGCCCTTGAGCCCGCCGCCCTCGCGCGGGGGCGAGTTGCTCTCCGCCACCAGCACATCGCCGTTCGCCAGGCGATAGAGCCAGCGCGGATGGTCGAGCCCGCGTGCGAACGGCTGGACGCGCAGCCCCTGCGCCGGGGTCGGCATTGTGTCGCCGGTCCAGCCGATCGGCTTGGCGATGCGGACGGTGGGGATGGTCTGCTCGCGTGCGCGGCTCAAGCGCGGCTGGGCACCCGTCACCGCGTCCTCGGGCAGCTCCGCGCGATCGGGGCTGAACAGCCACCACCCCAGCGCGAGCAGCAGGACAAGGAGAATGGCGGCAAGGCGGAGCAGGTGTTTGCGCATGGCCGGAGGATTAGGGGCTGCGGACCTGCACGCAACATGAAAAGCGCCGCCGCTGACGGATGGGAGAGTTCCGTCGGCGGCGGCGCCTCACGCTGTCGCACGGGATCGGTGCGACAGCGCAGGCGGGGCGGCAGGAATGGGGGGAGAGCCGCCCCGCGATCCGGTATGAGTTAGCGCGGTCCCGCGTCGGACAGGGCCATGCGATCCATGTCCTTCTGGGTTTCGCGGTCCTCCTCCGACTTGCTCATCGTGGCGAGGCGCTCGCGCACCCGCTCGGCGAGGTTCGCATCGACGGCCTCGAAATGGCCCATCTGGCGATCGATGATGAACTGCGGGATGCCGTGCATCGCCTCGGCGATGTTGCTGGCGGTCCGCACCTTTTGGTCCTCGTCGAACAGGTTCCACAGGTCACGCGGCTGGCGGAAGTCGTCATTGCCCTCGCTGTGGTCCCAATGCCAGGCGGTGCCCTCCACCTTCAGCGGCGGCTCCTTGTAGCGCGGGTCCTCGACCGGGCCGCCGAACGAGTTGGGTTCGTAATAGGCGTCCGGATAGTCCTGGTTCACGTCCTCCATGAACCGCAGCAGCCCGTCCTTGTGATAGGTGTGGACCGGGCAGTGCGGCCGGTTGACCGGCAGCGCCTCGTAATGCGTACCCAGGCGATGACGATGGGCGTCGGCATAGGAGAAGATGCGCGCCTGCAGCATCTTGTCCGGCGAGAAGCTGATCCCGCGCACGACGTTGGACGGGCTGAACGCCGCCTGCTCGATCTGCGCGAAGTAGTTGTCCGGGTTCCGGTTCAGCTCGACCTCGCCGACCTCGACCAGCGGATAGTCGCCGTGCGGCCAGACCTTGGTCAGATCGAACGGGTTGTACCAGTGCTTGCCCACGTCTTCCTCGGGCATGATCTGGACGAACATCTTCCACTTCGGGAACTCGCCGCGGTGGATCGTGCCGTAGATCTCCTCCTGAAAGCTCTCGCGGCTCTTGGCGATCACCTCGGCCGCCTCGGCATTGGTGTAGAACTTGTGGCCCTGCTGGGTCTTGAAGTGGAACTTCACCCAATAGCGCTCACCCGCGTCGTTCCAGAAGGAATAGGTGTGGCTGCCATAGCCGTTCATGTACTGCGGGCCCTGCGGCAGGCCGCGGTCCGACATCAGGATCAGTAGCTGATGCATCGACTGGGGCTCGAGGCTCCAGAAGTCCCACATCGCGGTCGGCGAACGCATGTTGGTGCGCGGGTGGCGCTTCTGCGTGCGGATGAAGTCCGGGAATTTGCGCGGATCGCGCACGAAGAACACCGGCGTGTTGTTGCCGACGAGGTCCCAGTTGCCCTCCTCGGTGTAGAATTTGAAGCTGAAGCCGCGCACGTCGCGTTCGGCATCGGCTGCACCCTGCTCGCCGGCAACGGTCGAGAAGCGCAGCAGCATCTCGGTCTGCTTGCCGACTTCGGAAAAGATCTTGGCGTTGGTGTACTTGCTGATGTCGTGGGTGACGGTGAAGGTGCCGAACGCGCCCCAGCCCTTGGCGTGCACCACCCGCTCGGGGATGCGCTCGCGGTTCTGGTGGGTCAGCTTTTCGATCAGCTGATAATCCTGCAGCAGCAACGGGCCGAACCGGCCCACGGTGAGAGAATGCTGGTTGTCGCCGACCGGGGCACCCGCGGAGGTGGTGAGCGTCGGTCGCTTCTTTTCGGCATCTGCCATGGCATGTCTCCTGATCGTCCGGGCACGTTGGTGCCGCAGCCGAGGGAATGACTCAAACGCATAGAAGTGCCCAGCGTGATCGAAAACATCGATGCTAGTGGGAATAGCCGCGGCAGACGGAGTTTTGCGCGGGTGTAATCGGGTCGGCACCCCGGCGAGGCCAGGGTGCCGGGTCCGCCTGCCAGCCAGCAGGCGGCGGAGCTATTCCTCGACCGCCGCTTCGGCAACCGGGGGGTGGAGGCGCAGGCGCGTGACCCGTCGATCATCGCCGTCGATGATCTCCAGCGTCCAGCCGCTGGAGTGCAACAGTCGTTCGCCGGGCTTGGGAACGTGACCCGCGAGCACGAAGGCGAGACCGCCCAGCGTCTCGACGTCCTCCTCCACCTCGCCCAGCCGCGGGTCGATCAGCTCGGCTGCATCCTCCAGCTCGGCGCGGGCGTCCGCGTCCCAGCCGCCGCCGTCGATCGGCACCAGCAGCGCTGCCGGCGCCTCGTCGTGCTCGTCCTCGATCTCGCCGACGATCTCCTCGATCAAATCCTCGATCGTGATGAGCCCGTCGGTGCCCGAATATTCGTCCAGCACCACCGCCAGATGGGTGCGGCTGGCGCGCATCTGCGCGAGCAGGTCGAGCGTCCCCATCGACTGGGGGACGTAGAGCGGCTGGCGCATCAGGTCGGTGATGCTTGCAGGCGGCGCGCCTTCGCGCGCCAGGATCGCGAACACGTCCTTCACATGGATCATGCCGATCACATGGTCGAGCCGCTCGCGATAGACGGGGAGCCGGCTGTGCCCGGCCTCTGCGAAGATCTGGACCAGTTCGGAAAAGGGCGTCGACTCTTCCACCGCGACGATGTCCGCGCGCGGCACGCCCATGTCGCCTGCGTCGCGCTCGCCGAAGTGGAGGATGTTGCGGACCATCTGCCGCTCGATCGGGGAAAGGTCGCCGGCGACCGGCCGGGCCTCTTCCTCCTCATGCTCCGTGATGACTTCCTCGATCCGCCCGCGAAGCGTCTCGTTGTGTTCCTCGCCGAACAGCAGGGCGCGGATGCCCCGCCATACGCCGCCCTCTCCGGCGGCCTGGCTACTGTCGCCCCCCGGGGCGGCGCTACTGGAACCTTCTGGCATGGAAGTCTCGTCAATCCTCGCGAACGTGATAGGGATCATGCAGGCCGAGCTGGCGCAGCGTGAGGCGCTCGATATCCTCCATCGCCTCCGCCTCGGCGTCGTCCTGATGGTCGTAGCCTAGCAGGTGCAGGCAACCATGGACAATCAAGTGGGTTGCGTGATCCGCGACCGAAATCCCGCGCTCCTCCGCCTCCGCCACGCACACGCCATGCGCGAGCACGATGTCGCCCAGCAGCACTTCGCCGTCGTCGGAGTTCTGCGTGACGGTGTCGAGCAGGTCCGGCTGGATCATCGGGAAGGACAGCACGTTGGTCGGCTTGTCCTTGCCGCGATACTGGCGGTTGAGGCCGTGCACCTCCTCGTCCGAGGTGAGGCGGATCGCCACCTCGATCACCGCCGGATCGGTGGACCAGCCCGCGTAAGGCGTGCGCGCGAACGCCGCTTCCGCGGCGCGGGTGGCCAACGCCTCCCAGTCCACATCGGCGGGCCAGTCGCCCTCTGGTAGAACCGCGATATCAAGCATGCATCGTCTTCCGGTTGTCGGCAGCAGCGACGGGTAGCCGGGCGGTGCCGCCGGTCAAGCGTCCTTCCCTTCGTATGCCTCGACGATGCGTCCGACGATCGGGTGGCGGACCACGTCGGCAGCGCCAAAGCGGGCAAAGGCGATCCCCTCCACCGCCTCCAGCCGTGCGGTCGCGTCGGCGAGGCCGGAGGCGGAAACGCCCCCGGGCAGATCGGTCTGGTTCGGGTCGCCGCACACCACCATCCGGCTGTTCTGGCCGAAGCGGGTCAGGAACATCTTCATCTGGGCGGGCGTGGTGTTCTGCGCCTCGTCCAGGATCACGAAGGCATCGGCGAGGGTGCGGCCGCGCATGAACGCGATGGGCGCGATCTCGATCTCGCCGCTCGCGATCCGCCGCTCGACCTGCTCGGCGGGCAGGCAGTCGTGCAGCGCGTCGTACAGCGGACGCAGATAGGGATCGACCTTCTCCTTCATGTCGCCGGGCAGGAAGCCCAGCTTCTCGCCGGCCTCCACCGCCGGACGCGACAGGATGAGGCGCTGGACCGAACCGGTGATCAGCTGCGCAACCGCCTGGGCGACCGCGAGATAGGTCTTGCCGGTACCCGCCGGCCCGAGCGCGAAGATGATGTCGTGGCCGACGAGCTGGCGCATGTAGGAGGCCTGCGCCGCGGTGCGTGGCACGATCGTCTTCTTGCGCGTCCGGATCATGATCGACGACGCTGCGCCACCCCCGTCTGCACGCACGATCCCGTCGAGCGTGGGCTGGTCGGCCATCGCGATCACCGCGTCGATCAGGCCGGTGTCCACGTCCTCGCCGCGCAGGATGCGGTGGTGCAGCTCCTGAAGCACCTCTCGCGCGCGGGCGACCGAATCGGCCGATCCCTCGATCCCCACGCGATCGCCGCGCGCGGTGATATAGACGCCCAGCCGCTCTTCGAGCGCGAGCAGGTTGCTGTCGAACTCGCCGAACAGGCGGGGCAACAACTGGGGCTTGTCGAAGCTGACCTCGACCCGGCTGCGATCGCCGGAGCGGGCGGGAACGGGCTTGCGACTCATGCGATCCTTTCGTGGCGGATGCGGCAGGGGGCGGACATTACCCCCGGAACAGACATGCGAGCGTCAGCCGCCACGAACGTGCGCGGCCAGTGGTTGGTTGCGCCGAAGCGGAGCGGGCGAAGAATGCCGGGCTGCATGCCGGGGGAATGTGGCAGAGGTGGGCATCCACGGACAGGGGGAATATGGGAAGCATGATCCCCGGCGCCAAGCTTTGCCGTGCGAAAGCCTAGGGGGCAGACGCGCAGACCGCTCAGGCGGCTTGCGCGACCCGCTCCGCCCCCGACAGCGACACCGGGCCGGCGGCCACCAGATCGACCTCCACCAGGTCCCCGATCCGTGCCTCCGTGAGGAGATGGACCGACTGGAGCCAGGGCGACTTGCCGAGCATCTGGCCCGGCAGCTTGCCCCGGCGCTCGATCAGCACCTGGGTGGCACGCCCGACTGCCGCCGCGTTGAACGCTTGCTGGTCGCGCAGCAGCGCCGCCTGCAACTGCTGCAGCCGGTCGTCCATGACCTCGGCGGGTACCGGGCCCGCATAGTCTGCCGCGGGGGTGCCGGGCCGCGGGCTGTATTTGAAGCTGAACGCCTGCGCATAGCCGACCGCATCGACCAGCCTCAGCGTGTCGGCGAATTCTGCGTCGGTTTCACCCGGGAAGCCCACGATGAAATCACCCGACAGCGCGATGTCGGGGCGCACCGCACGCACCCGATCGAGCAGCCGCAGATAGCTGTCGCGCGTGTGGCTGCGGTTCATCGCCTTTAGCACGCGGTCGCTGCCCGACTGCACCGGCAGGTGGAGATAGGGCATCAGCTTCTCGACATCGCCGTGCGCGTCGATCAGCCCCTGGGTCATGTCGTTGGGGTGGCTGGTCGTGTAGCGGATCCGTGCGAGGCCGGGCAGCCGGTCGAGCGCGCGGATGAGGCCGTCCAGGCCCTGCATCCGGCCGGTGTCGTCCTCGCCGCTCCAGGCATTCACGTTCTGCCCGAGCAGCGTGATCTCCCGCGCGCCTGCATCCACCAGCGCGCGTGCCTCGTCCAGCAGGGCGCCCCAGGGGCGGCTGACTTCGGCACCGCGGGTGTAGGGCACGACGCAGTAGGTGCAGAACTTGTCGCAACCCTCCTGCACGGTCAGGAAGGCCGTCGGTCCCGAGCGCCGACGGGGAGCGAGCGCGCCGAACTTGGATTCAGGCGGCATGTCCGTGTCGATCGCCAGTCGGCCGCCGGCTGCCTCGGCAACCAGCGACGGCAGGTTGTGATAGGCCTGCGGGCCTACCACCACGTCGACCTTCGCCCGGCGCGCGATTTCGGCGCCCTCGGCCTGCGCGACGCAGCCCGCGACCGCGATCATCGGGCGGGATCCGTCCTCACGGCGCAGCCGGCCGATGTCCGAATAGACCTTCTCGGTCGCCCGCTCGCGAATGTGGCAGGTGTTGAGCACGACCAGGTCGGCGGCCGCCGCGTCCGTCGTCGCGGTCATGCCCTGCGCGGCCATCAACTCGGCCATGCGCTCGCCGTCATAGACGTTCATCTGGCAGCCGAAGGATTTGACGTGAAAGCTTTTTGGAGGCGTGCTCATGGGGGCGGGCCTATACGCCGCTTTGGCCTTCGCTGCCAGCTTGCCCCGCCTCCATCCGCCGCCGCGCCTCGGCCGCGACCCCCTTGCGGCCGAGCCCCGCGGGATCGAAGGGTTCGAGGAAGCGGATCGTGAGCGGAATGGTGCCGGCGCGCGAGACCAGCCGCACGGCGTTGTGGATGCCGGATTCGCCGCCGATCCAGCCCACTTCGGGGGTCGCGATTCCATAGTCGAGGACGACCGGCTGGACGCGAAGCCCGGGCGGGGCAGGGTCGACGACCGCCAGCAGCGACGCCTTGAAGGGCAGCATCGCCGTGCCGTCCCCGGTGGTGCCCTCGGGGAAGATGGTGACGGGGCGACCGCCGAGGGCACGGCGGAGGGAGGCCACCTGTGCGGCGACTCCCAGGCGGTCGCCCCGCTCCACGAACAGCGTATCGTTGAGGCGGCACAGCCAGCCGACGAGTGGCGCCGACTGGAGCTCGCCCTTGGCGACAAAGGTGCTGCCGGACGCGCCGGCGATGGCGAGGATGTCGAGCCAGCTCTGGTGGTTCGCGAGCAGCAGGACGTTCTGTTTCAGCGGACGCCCGAGGACGCGTACGCGCGCCCCCGCAAGCCAGGCGACGGCGCCGAGGAAACGGGGCGGCCAAGGGGAGGGGCGGCGGAACAGCCGCCACAGTCCATGCAGCGCCAGCGCGCCGAGCAGGCAGCCGAGGATTGCCGCCAGGCGCCCGGCGAAGCGGACGTGCCCGGCCAGGCCGGGCACCGGATCAGCCCTTGCGGTCGAGGCTGACGCCATAGAGCTCCATGCGGTGATCGACGAGGCGGAAGCCCAGCCGTTCGGCGATCTGCTTCTGGAGGAGCTCGAGTTCCGGATCGACGAATTCGATGACTTTGCCGGTCTCGACGTCGATCAGGTGATCATGGTGGGATTCGGGGGAGGGCTCATAGCGAGCGCGTCCGTCGCCGAAGTCGTGGCGGTCGAGAATCCCCGCCTCTTCGAACAGCCGTACCGTGCGATAGACGGTGGCGATCGAGATGCCGGGGTCGATGGCAGAGGCCCGCTCATAGACCTTCTCGACGTCCGGATGGTCTTCCGCTTCCGACAGCACGCGCGCGATCACGCGGCGCTGCTCGGTGATGCGCAGCCCCTTTTCCTGACACAGCGCCTCGAGGTCGATCCTGCGCGGCATTCCTTCTCCGTTTTTCAGTGCAGCCCGACATTTAGCGGATGGTGGCCGCTTCGGGAAGCGGGCTTGGCCGCCCCTTCGCCCTCACGGCGAACGGACGGCACAAAACCGGTGGAGGGGAGATCAGCGCTTGCGGTTGGTGCCGAGGCCGATCGCCTTGGCGAGGCTGCGGCGCTGCTCGGCATAGTTGGGGGCGACCATCGGATAGTCGGCCGGAAGACCCCACTTGGCGCGATACTGGTCGGGCGTCATCTGATAGTGCGTCATCAGGTGACGCTTGAGCATCTTGAGCTTCTTACCGTCTTCAAGGCAGACGATGAAGTCCGGCTTCACCGATGCGCGGATCGGCACCGCCGGCTCCTGCTTCGCCTCGGGTGCGGTGTTCGCGCCACCCAGGGTGGTGAGCGCGCCGTGAACATTCTGGATCAGCGACGGCAGGTCGGCGAGCGACACGCTGTTGTTGCTGACATGGGCTGCCACGATATCGGCCGTGTACGCGATCAGCGCGTCGGCCGGCGGCTGCTGGACTTCCATTCTACTACCCTTTCAACAAGAACGGCAAAACACCGCCGTCCCCGTTCGGACCTATTCACCCCGTGCGACTGAATCGCAACAGCGGTGAGGATGAAATTTTTGCAACAAATTGTTTCGTTACAGTTCAGGGAATGGTGCGCGCATAGCTGTGCGCATCAAAAGCCTCTCCGGCCCGGCCCCGATAGTATCGCGGCCGCTCGCCTACTTTGGCGAAACCTTCGCGCTTGTAGAGCTCTACGGCGGCATTGCCCGCGCGGACCTCAAGATGCAAGCGCGAGAGCGTCCGGCGTCGCGCGTCGTCGATCACGGAGCGCAGCAGCATGCCGCCCACGCCGCGCCCTTGCGCTGCCGGGCGGGTCGCGATCAGCAGGAGTTCGCCCTCGTCCATCACCGCCCGGGAAAGTGCGAAGCCGGCGATACCCTCGTCCTGCTCCGCCAGGGTCAGCCAGACGCCGGGCAGCGACAACATCCCCAGGCACTGGGCAGGCGTCCATGCCTCTCCGAAGCGGGCGTCGAACGCCTCGCGCATCACGATCGAGACCGCATCGAGATCGGCGACCGAGCCGGCGCGCAGGGTGACGGGGCCCGGCGTCCGGCTCACGACTGCGGCAGCTTCGCGTCCGGCGCGCGGCCGTAGAGGGGGCGGGGCGCCAGGCTGGCGAGCGCCGCCGGCAGAAGACGCGCATCGCGCGCATCGGGCAGCGCTTCCGCGGCGGCGATGCCGGCGTCGAGCGCCTGGAGCCGACGCACGCCGTTACCCACGGCCAGCTGTCCGGCCAGTCGCTCCAGCGCAGCCTCGGGACGCAGCGATGCGAACGGGGCAGCTTCGCGCAACGGATCGGCAGTGAACTCCTGCACGAACACCTCGCCATGGCCGCCCTCCAGTACCACGGCGAGCGTGTCGGTCGAAAGCCGCCGGTCGAACGCCCCTGCCGCAATCAGCGCCAGGGAAGAGAAGCCGAAGACCTGCGACCCCCAGCCGATCGCTAGGCCCCGTGCCGCCGCCAGCCCCACCCGAACGCCGGTGAAGCTGCCGGGACCGCAATCCACCAGGATGCACTCGGCGCGACCGGCGTCCGGAAGTTCGGCGATCATCGGCACCAGCCGTTCGGCATGGCCGCGGCCGACCACCTCATGCCGGAAGTCCAGGATGCGGTCGTCTTCCATCACCGCCACCGAGCAGGCGGCGGTCGCGGTCTCGATTACCAGCGTGCGCAAGGGATCAGGCGATCGTGTTGAACCGGTCGAACGCCGGTCGAGGCAAGCGCTCGTGCAGCCGCGACGGGTCGCCATGGCCGAGCACTGCGATGAAGTTGGAGCGGACGGCCGGGGTTGCGGTGAAGAACGCCTTGTCCACCGCGCCATTGTCGAAGCCGGACATGGGACCCACGTCCAGGCCGAGCGCGCGGGCGGCGATGATCAGATAGGCACCCTGCAGCGTCGAGTTCCGCATGGCCGACACCTGGCGAAGCTCCGCATTGCCGTCGAACCACGCCTTGGCATTCGTATGCGGGAACAGCTCGGGCAGATGCTCGTGGAACTCGGTGTCCATGCCGACGATCACCGCGACGGGCGCCTGGCGAACCTTGTCCGCGTTGCTGTCGCTGCAGCAGACGGCCAGCCGCTCGCGCGCCTCGGGCGACACGCACCACACCAGCCGCGCCGGCAGCTGGTTGGCAGAGGTCGGCCCCATCTTCATCAGGTCCCAGATCGCCTCCAGTTCCGCCTGCGTGACCGGCTGGTCGGTGAAATGGGTGTGACTGCGGGCGGTGCGGAAGATCGTGTCGAGCGCGGCGTCGTCCAGCATCGCCATCAGACGGCCCGCACTTCGGTCACTTCGGGGACGTAATACTTCAAAAGCTGTTCGATGCCGTTCTTGAGCGTCGCGCTCGAGGAGGGGCAGCCCGAGCAGGCGCCCTGCATCTGGAGGTAGACCTTGCCCTTGTCGAAGCCACGATAGACGATGTCGCCGCCGTCGTTGGCGACCGCCGGACGCACGCGAGTCTCAATCAGTTCGCGGATCTGCGCGACGATGTCGGCGTCCTCAGGATTGTCGACGATGTCGCTATCGGCCGACGGCACCGAAAAACCGGCGCTGCCCTGGCGGAACAGCGGCATCGCGGCCGAGAAATGGTCGAGCAGGATCGCGACCACGTCGGGCTTCAGGCTCGGCCACTCGACGCCGGGTGCGGCGGTGACGGAGACGAAGTCGCGCCCGAAGAACACGCCGGTCACATCGCCCAGCGCGAAGATCGCCTCCGCAAGCGGTGAGATTTCCGCTTCCTCAGGCGTCGCGAAGTCGCGGGTGCCGGTTTCCATCACGACCCGACCCGGAAGGAACTTCAGGGTTGCGGGATTGGGCGTCGGTTCGGTCTCGATCAACATGACCGTCATTTGGCGTGCCGGGGGGGCAGGATCAAGCGGACGCCGGAAACGATCCGTTCGGGGCGGGCGATGCGCCGGCGTGCGGGGCGCGGTGCCAGGCGAGCAGGTTGCGCCGCGCCTCCTGGACGAAGGCCGAGCGACGGACCAGATCGAGCAGCAGGTCCGCGACCCAGCGGCCCGGCTGCCGAAGCGGCCGCTTGAACTGAATCAGCAGCACCACGCGGGTGCTGCCGGTGTCGTTCCACACCTCATGCTCATAGGTGTCGTCGAACACCAGGGTCTCGCCCTCGGCCCAGCGCAGTACGCGATTGTCGAGGCGCATGCGCACGTCGCCGTCCCGCGGCACCACCAGCGCCAGGTGGCAGGTGATGAGTCCCTTGGTGACGCCGCGGTGCGCGGGAATATGGCTGCCCGGCGCCAGGATCGAGAACATCGCATTGGTGAGACCGGGGATGCCTTGCAGCGCGCGGGCGGTGACCGGGCAGCGCGCGAGGTTCGCGTCCATGTCATAGCCATAGCCGCACAGCACGAATGACCGCCACCGATCGACGGCAGCGAGGGTGCAGGGATCGGGCGAAATGGCGGCGAGCGGGGGAGCGGCACCCTCCGGCAGCGCCACCCGCTCCGCCTCGTCGCGGATCGCCTGCCACTGGCCGCGAAGCTCCCGGGTCCAGGGAAAGGCGCGCACGTCCAGCACCGGCGCGTTGGAGACCAGCGAGGACGCGCGGATCAGCCGGTCGAAGACGTGCCGCAGCCGCTTGCCCGCGCGCAGGACGAGCGAATGCTGTGCTTGGCCGGTCGCCGGCGCAGCGCGTGCCTCGTCGTCTGCCGGTCGTGTTGCGCGGTGCATTGCCCCCTCCCTTCAGCCTGCAACGCTGCGCCGCAGAAAAGGCGAAAAGGTGGCGGTCGCGTGGAAGATCGTGTCCGCCAGTTTCCCGGTGATTCCGAACACTTGGTCGCCCGCGCTGGCGGTGCTGGGAAAAGCCCGCTACGCTTGGCGCATGGCATTCCCTGTACGCGTACGCCGGATCGCACTGCCGCTTCTGGCCCTGATCGCCACCACGCCGCTCGTCGCCCAGACGGCGCCCCCGCCCGCACCGCAGCAGCAGAGCCGGCAGCTGCCGCCGTTGCAGCCCGTGGCCCAGGGGCCGGACACCCCCTGGCTGTTCAAGGGCAGCGACATCCCGCCCGACCGGTCCTGGACCTATGGGGTGTTGCCGAACGGCCTGCGCTACGCCGTCCGCCACAACGGCGTGCCGCCGGGGCAGATCGCCATCCGCGTCGCGATCGACGCGGGCTCGCTGATGGAAACGGAGCAGGAGCGCGGGTTCGCGCACCTTTTGGAGCATCTCTCGTTCCGCGGCTCGATGCATGTGCCCGATGGCGAGTCGAAGCGCGTGTGGCAGCGGCTGGGCGTGACGTTCGGCTCGGACACCAATGCCGCGACCAGCTTCACCCAGACGGTCTATAAGCTCGACCTTCCGGGGGCCACCCAGGCAGGCCTGGACGAGAGCATGAAGATCCTGGCCGGCATGATGGCCGAGCCCACGATCACCCCGGCCTCGCTCAATGCCGAGCGCCCGGTGGTGCTTGCCGAGCAGCGCGAGCAGCCGGGTCCGCAGCTCCGGCTGGGCGACGCGACGCGCGCGCTGTTCTTTGCCGGCCAGCCGCTCGCCGATCGTTCGCCCATCGGCAACGTCGAGACGCTGCAGGCGGCGACGGCCGACGTGGTGAGCGCCTTTCATGATCGCTGGTACCGCCCCGACCGGGCCGTGGTGGTGATTGCCGGAGACGCCGATCCCAAGCTGCTCGAGGCGGCGGTGGTGAAGCATTTCTCCGGCTGGAAGGGCAAGGGGCCAGCCCCCCAGAACCCGGACCTCGGCAAGCCCAAGGCGGGCGGGCCGCTGAGCGCCGTCGTGAACGAACCGGCGCTGCCGACGCTGGTGCAGATGGCGACGGTGCGACCCTGGACCGTCGGCAACGACACCATCGTCTTCAATCAGGAGCGCATGGTCGACCAGATCGCCATCCGCATCATCAACCGCCGCCTGGAAAGCCGGGCGCGGGCGGGCGCCAGCTACATCAGCGCGGGTGCCGACCTGGAAGACGTGTCGCGTTCGGCCAACATCACGGCGATCTCGATCATGCCGGTGGGGAACGACTGGGAGGCGGCCGTGCGCGACGTACGCGCCACCGTCGCCAGTGCCCTGCGCAACCCGCCTTCGCAGCAGGAAATCGACCGCGAGGTGGGAGAGATCCGCGCGGCGATGGAAAATGCCGTCGCGACGTCGCGCGTCGATGCGGGCGCCAAGCTTGCCGACAATCTGGTGGAGGCGGTCGACATCCGCGAGACGGTCGCAGGACCCGAGATGTCGCTGCGCATCTTCGACGGTGCGGTGGCCGGCAAGTTCTTCACCCCCGCCAAGGTGCAGGCGGCGACCCGCAAGGTCTTCGAGGGCGTCGAGACCCGCGCGCTCGTCAACACGCCGACGCCGGACCCGTCCGCAGCCAACAAGCTGGCAGCGGCGATCCAGGCGGATGTGACGGCAGCCGCCGAGAAGCGCGGGCCCCAGCGCACCGTGAAGTTCGACGAGCTTCCCAAGCTCGGCGCGCCCGGCAAGGTCACCGGCCGCAGCGTGGTGCTCACCGATCCGCAGATCGAGAAGGTGAGCTTCGCCAATGGCGTCAACCTGCTGATGTTCCCGAACAACTCGGAAACCGGCAAGGTCTATGTCCAGGTCCGCTTCGGCCGCGGGCTGAGCGCGCTTCCTTCGAACAAGCAGACGCCCGCCTTCGCCGGCGATCTGGCGCTGGTGGCGAGCGGCGTCGGCAAGTTCGGGCAGGAAGAGCTCGACCAGCTGACCGGCGACCGCCAGATCGGCCTGTCCTTCGGCATGCAGGAAGATGCCTTCGTGCTGGGCGGCATCACCACGGCGGCCGACCTCAACGACCAGCTCCGGCTGATCGCGACCAAGCTCGCTTCCCCCGGCTGGGATCCCAAGCCCGTGGCGCGTGCCCGCGCGGTGATGCTGGCCAGCTACGAGAGCCAGTCCTCCTCGCCGGTGGGCGTGCTCCAGCGCGACCTGGAAGGCCTGCTCCACGCCGGCGACACGCGCTGGGCCTCGCCCGATCGCAAGGACATCGAGGGGCTGGATGCTGCTCGGTTCCGCGCGTTCTGGGAGCCGCTGCTCGCCAGTGGCCCGATCGAGGTACAGGTCTATGGCGACACCACGGCCGACGCCACGATCGCTGCGGTGGCCAGCACCTTCGGTGCGCTGAAGCCGCGGCCGGCGGCGCCGGTGGGCAATGTCGACGTGCGGTTCCCGGACCATGTTGCGACGCCCGTCGTGCGCACCCATACCGGCCAGCCCAACCAGGCGGCCGCGGTGATCGCCTGGCCGACCGGCGGTGGCAGTGCGGGGCTGACGGAAAGCCGCAAGCTGGAACTGCTCGCCGCCATCTTCCGCGATCGGTTGCTCGACAAGCTGCGGTCGGAGGCTGGGGTGAGCTATACGCCCAACGTTTCCACCGACTGGCCCGTGGGCCTGCCGAGCGGCGGCAAGATCCTGGCGATCGGTGCGGTGCCGCCTGACAAGACGGACTTCTTCTTCCAGCTGGCGCGCGGCATCGCGGCAGACCTGGTGGCGAACCCGATCACCGAGGACGAACTGCGGCGCGCACAGGCGCCGGTGCTGCAGTTCATCGCGCGCGTGTCGAGCGGCAACATGTTCTGGATGCAGCAGACCGCGGGCGGCACGCTCGACCCCAAGCGGATCGACGCGATCAACACCATCGCCTCCGACATCGGCACGACGACCTCCGCCGAGATCCAGGCGCTCGCGGCGAAATACCTGCGCCCGGAGAAGGACTGGTCGCTGGTGGTCGTGCCGGAGAAAAAGGCGAACTGAGTTCGTCGGGTCCGGCGCAGCGGGGGCCCGGGTCAACGAGCGACACGCTTGTGGCCCTGGGCTCCTGCCTGCGCAGGAGCACGCTAGGCGATAGTGGCTCCTGACCTACCCAGGCTGCCGCGTCGACTCCGGCGAGTCTCGCCCGTTTCCGTGCTCCTGCGAAGGAGTGCAGAGCCGGCGGGCTCGACGCGGGTGGCTCTGCCCTGCCTCTCAGCTTACCCCTTGTAGAGCGCGTCCAGCCGCTCGCCATAGACCTGGCGCAGGATGTGGCGGCGGATCTTCAGGCTGGGGGTGAGCTGCTCGTTCTCGATGGTGAACGGCCGGTCTGCCAGGATGAAGCGGCGGATGCGTTCGGTCACGGTCAGGTCCTGGTTCACCCGGTCCACGGCGGCGCTCAACGCTGCACGATAGCCGCTGTCCTCCGCCAGCCGCTTGAAGTCGCAGACCGCGCGGTTGGCCGCGCACCATTCCTGCGTCCACTCCGGATCGGGCACGATCACCGCGACCATATAGGGGCGGCGATCGCCCGCGATCATCGCCTGGGAGATCTCGGGCTGGAGGGTGAGCATCCCCTCCACCTTCTGCGGGGCGACGTTCTCGCCCTTGTCGTTGACGATGATGTCCTTCTTGCGGTCAGTGATCTTGATCCGCCCCGCCTCGTCGATCAGGCCGATGTCGCCGGTGTGCAGCCAGCCGTCCTTGAGCACGCGCGCCGTCTCGACCTCGTTGCGCCAATAGCCGTGCATCACCAGCTCGCCGCGGACCAGGATTTCGCCGTCCTCGGCGATGCGCACTTCGGTGTTGGCGAGCGGCGGGCCGACGCTGTCCATGCGGACGCCTGCCGATGGGCGGTTGCACGAGATCACCGGCGCGGCCTCGGTCTGGCCATAGCCCTGAAGGAAGGTGACACCCAGCGCCTGGAAGAACAGCCCCACCTCAGGATTGAGCGGCGCGCCGCCCGACACCATCGCCTTCATCCGCCCGCCGAAGCGCTTGGCGATCTTGGGCCGGAACAAGGTCCGCACCGCCAGCTGCGCCGGCCGGTCGGTCAGGCGCAGGCGACCCTCGCTCTCCTTATTACCGAGTTCGATCGCCTTGCCGAGGAGATAGGCGGCCATGCCGCCCTGTTTCTCGACCGCCTTGGTGATCCGGGTGCGCAGCACTTCGAACAGCCGCGGCACGACGAACATGATCGTCGGGCGCACTTCCTCGATATTGGCGGCGAGCTTGTCGAGGCCCTCGGCATAATAGATCTGCCCGCCCAGGCCGATCGCGAAATGCTGGCCGCCGGTGTGCTCATAGGCGTGGCTCAGCGGCAGGAACGACAGGAACACCTCGTCGTCCCAACCGAAATCCTCGGCGATGACCGCCGAGCAGCCGGCCACATTGTGCAGGATCGCGCCATGGTGCTGCATCACGCCCCGGGGAGCACCGCCGGTGCCGCTGGTGTAGATGATGCAGGCGAGGTCCTCGCGCTGGAAGCTTGCCTCGCCCGCGGCCGCGTCGGCGCTGGCAGGATGATCGGCGATCAGCTGATGCCAGCTGTGGAATTCGATGCTGCCGGGCTGGACCAGGCGAACGTCCTCGATCCCGATGATCTTCTGCGGGGTGGATGCGTGAAGGGCGGCCGGGATCAGCTCGCGCGCGAGCTTGGCGGTGGAGACGATCGCGGCGCAGGCGCCCGAATTCTCCATGATGTGCTGGTGGTCGCGCTGGGTGTTGGTGACATAGGTCGGCACCGTGATGCAGCCCGCCGCCATGATGGCGAGGTCGGAGATGCACCATTCGGGGCGGTTCTCCGACACCAGCATCACCCGGTCGCCGCGCTTGAGGCCGAGCGCCTTCAGGCCTGCGGCGAGGCTGGCGACCTGGCGCGCGGCTTCCGCCCAGCTGGTCGGCTGCCATTCGCCCCCGGCCTTGTGCCACAGGAATGGCTTGTCGCCCTTCTCGCGCGCACGCGCGAAGAACATCGTGACGAGATTCGGGAAGTGCTCGAGGGTACGCATGGCCTCTCCTGCCGCCCCGGCATCCGTGCGCCGGGGACTTGCCTGTTGTTATTCCGGGGGACGGGTGCCGAAGCCGCCGACCCGCTTGATTTCGACGACGGTGCCATCCTGCCGCATGGCGACACCCTCGCTGCGCGGATCGGCGCCGCCGACCCAGCGACCGCCGACGCGCTCCACCGCATTGGCTTTCAGGCCCATGGGCGCGATCTTCACGGGCTCTCCCAGCGCCTCGAGTGCCGGCGCCATGGCGTCGAGTTGGGTACCCTGTTCGAGAGTCGCAATCCTGCCCGGTGCATAGATCAGCCCCAGGCCGATCGCGTCCTGCGCCGTCATCCGCCAGTCGATCACCGCGATCACCGCCTTGGCGACCTGGGCGATGATGGTCGACCCGCCTGCCGCACCGATCACCAGGCGGACCCTGCCGTCCGGGCCGTAGACGATGGTCGGCGACATGGAACTGCGCGGCCGCTTGCCGCCCTCGACCCTGTTGGCGACCAGGTGGCCGTTCTTTTCCGGCACGATGTCGAAGTCGGTCAGCTCGTTGTTGAGCATGGTGCCGTTCACCGACAGGCCCGAGCCGAAATAGCCCTCCACCGTCGACGTGACCGACACCGCGTTGCCGCGCGCATCGGTTGCCGAGACATGGGTGGTCCCCGGCACTTCGCTCTGCTGGACCCGGATGCGGGCAGGAGCACCGGCGGGCGTGCCGGGCGCGACGCTCGCCATTGTCCGGTCGGGCGAAATCAGGGCCGAGCGCGCGGCGATGTACGTACGGTCGAGCAGTCCCTTGACCGGCACCGTCACATGGTCGGGATCGGCCAGGTACATGTCGCGATCGGCATAGGCGAGCCGCTGGCTCTCGGCGATCAGGTGCCAGGCGACCGGGGAGTCCTTACCCAGCTTCGCCATGTCGAAGCGTTCGAGCTGCTTCAGGATCATCAGCACCGCGACGCCGCCGGACGAGGGCGGGCCCATGCCGCAGATGCGATAGGCGCGGTAGCTGCCGCACACCGGCGCGCGTTCCTTGGCATCGTAGCTGGCGAGGTCGCCCGCGGTCATCTTCGACGGGTTGCGGGCGGCGGTGTTGACGGTGGTAACGAGCTTCTGCGCGTCCGGCCCCACATAGAAGCTGTCCGGGCCCAGCCGTGCCAGGCGCTCGAACAAGGCGGCCTGTTCGGGGTTCTTGAGCAGCGTGCCTACCGGCAGCGCCTTGCCGTCCGGCGTTAGATATTTTGTCCGCGCCCACGCGTCGATGTGGCTGCCGAAGCGGTCGATCCCGGCGTTGAGGCGCTGGGTGATGCGAAAGCCGTCGCGGGCGAGGCGGATCGCCGGCTCGAACAGCTTCGCCCAGGGGAGCTTGCCGGCGCGGGCATGCGCCATCGCCCATTCGCGCAGGTTGCCCGGCACCCCCACGCTGCGCCCGCCGGGCACGGCCGCGGAATGACTCAGCGGATTGCCGTCGGGCGCGTAGAACCAGCGCGGATCGGCCGCCGCGGGAGCCGTCTCGCGCCCGTCGATGGTCAGGAGCTTTCCGGTCCTGGCATCATGCCCGACCCAGAAGCCGCCGCCGCCGATGCCGGAGTTCTGCGGCTCGACCACATTGAGCGCGAGCAGCGTCGCGATCGCGGCATCGGTGGCGCTGCCGCCGGCGCGCAGCATCTCGACGCCCGCCGCCGCGGCCCGGGGGTCCGAAGCGCTGACCATGCCTTGCGCCGCCTGCTTGGCGGCTGGGGCGGGACGGGCGACCTGGGCACTCGCAACGACGGGTACGGCGAGCAGCAATGCTGCACAGCTGAGGAAACACTTCATGCCTGCAGGAGTAGCCGCGATTGTCCCGGGTGCAAAGGCGAGGGGACACGGCCGAAGCCGCGCCCCCGTCGTCCGCCTCAGCCGCGCCGTGTCGCCGCCGCGTAGAGCGCGATGGCCGCTGCGTTGGAGACGTTCAGGCTTTCGATCTGATCGCTGATCGGCAACCGCGCGAGCACGTCGCAATGCGCCGCGGTGTTCTGGCGCATGCCTTCGCCCTCGGCGCCCAGCACCAGCGCGACCTTGTCCGAGCCCATCGCCTGGTCGAGCGTCAGGTCGGTGTTGCCGGTCAGGCCGATGCGCCAATAGCCGGCCTCGGCGATCTCCTCGAGCGCACGGGCGAGGTTCACCACGCGCACCCAGGGGACGATCTCCAGCGCGCCCGACGCGGTGCGGGCGACGGTGCCGGACTCCGGCGGTGCATGCCGGTCCTGCGTCACGATGCCGAGCGCGTCGAACGCGGCTGCCGAGCGCAGGATCGCGCCGACATTGTGCGGGTCGGTGACCTGATCGAGCACCAGCAGCGGGCGGGTGTCGGAACGGCCGCGCTCCAGCAGGTCGCCCAGCCAGATGTCCTCCAGCGGATCGACCTCTGCCACCATGCCCTGGTGCGGAGCGTCGTTCGGAACCAGCCGGCCGAGGTCGGCCGCCTCGGCATAGGTGACGGTCAGCGTCGACGGAAGGTCGAGCTGCGACAACGCCTCGTGCGTGCCCCACAGCTTGCGCACCGTGCGCTCAGGGTTGGCGAGGGCGGCGAGTACCGCATGGCGGCCCCAGAAACGGGGGCGCTGCGGGGAGCCTTGGCTCGGGCGATGACCACGACGTGCCATGCTCAGTCCTCCGCCTTCGGCCAGGCGTACGGGTCGGTGACCTTCGGCTGGCGGGGCAGCGGCGGCTTCGGCAGCGGCTTGTCCGCGTTGGCTGCATTGAGAAGGAAGGATGCCATGATGATCGACGCCTGACGCAGGTCCTCGCCCTTCATATGGTCGAAGGTATCGGCATTGGTGTGGTGGATGCGGCTGCCATAGTCCAGCGGGTCCTGGATGAACTGGAAGCCCTGCAGCCCGATCGACTGGAAGAAATAGTGATCGGTGCTGGACGTGCGGCGCATCGCCACGGTGCCGGCGCCCATCGCCTGGAACGGCGCGAACCATTCGCGGAAGATCGGCACCGCGGCCTGGTTGTTCTCGGCATAGATGCCGCGGATCTTGCCCGAGCCGTTGTCGAGGTTGAAATAGGCGGCGAGCTGGTCGTAGCCCGGCTTCTTCGTGATCGGCCAGCGCGAGGTCCAGCCATAGAAGCGGGCGAGGCCGGTCGTCGGCCCGGTTGCGGCCGGCGCGCGCGTGGCGATGTGCTGCTCGATATAGGCGAGCGAGCCGAGCAGCCCCTGTTCCTCGCCGTTCCACAGCGCGAAGCGGATCGTGCGCTTCGGCCGCACCCCCATCTGCGATAGGATGCGCGCGGCCTCCATCACCACGGCAGAGCCCGCGGCGTTGTCGGAGGCGCCATCGCCTGCGGCCCAGCTGTCGAGATGGGCACCAGCCATCACATAGCCGGCCTTGGGATCGGTGCCAGGGATGTCGGCGAGGATGTTGTAGGCCTGCACGTCGCTGTCGTCGAAGCGGACGTTGCTGGTCACTTCCAGCGTCGGTGCCTGGCCGACGCGGGCGAGGCGGGCGAGGCGGCGATAGTCCTCGGCCGCGATCTCGATCCCGGGCGTCGCCGGGGTCTGATCGCGTCCGAACAGATAGCCGCTGCCGTGCAGCAGCATGCCGTCGCGGCTGGACATGGTCGCCATCGCCACCGCGCCCTCGCTCTTCAGGAACGCGTCGAGCTTGAGCGAGAAGTCGAGCCGCTTGAGCCGGCGGTCCGCCGCGTCCGGATCATTGACCGGTGCCTCGAAGAAGTCCTGATCGGCGAGCTCCTGCTGACTGAGCCGACGGAAGGCGGGGCGGTCCGGCTCCGAGCCGGTGTCCGGCTGGGTCACCATCACGATCTTGCCCGCCAGCTGCCCGCGATAGCGTGCGAAGTCCGCTTCCTTGGACATCGGCGCCACGATCACCGGCGCGGTGACGGTGCCGTTGGTACCGGGCGTCCAGGCGATCGGGATCGCGGTCAGCTGGATCGGGCGCGGGGTCACCATGCGCACGCTCGAGCTGACGATCCACCAGCCGCGGCCGAACTCGAAGCCTTCCTTGTGGACGTTCTTCAGGCCCCATTCGCGGAACTTCGACTGGGTCCATTCCTCTGCCTGGCGCATGCCGGGCGAGTTGGTGAGGCGCGGGCCGATCACGTCGGTCAGGTGCTGCGCGATCGGCATCACTTCCGACTGGTTGGTGCCCTCGTCGATGATCCGGGTGACGGCGTCCCGATCGACCGACTGGGCGGCGAGCGGGGAGGCAAGAGGCGTGGCGGCAACGGTGGCAAGCAGGGCAAGGCTGAGCGCGCGCATCGGGTTCCGTTCATGCGAGGGAGAGAAAAGTGTCACAAACGACGCTATGCGGCCCGGGAAAGGCGCGCAAGCCGTTGACAGCGTGCGCGTCGGACGGCAATGGGCCACCTCGCTTCAGCGAAGCGGCCCCGTGGAAGGGTGGCCGAGTGGTTAAAGGCAGCAGACTGTAAATCTGCCCACGCAAGTGTACGCTGGTTCGAATCCAGCCCCTTCCACCATCCGCCCCGGCGCGGCGGATCGGTTTTCCCGGAAGAAGGGACACCTGCGCTGCCGACCCCTTTGATCTTCATCGCCGCAGCCATGCTTGAGATCGGCGGATGCTTCGCGTTCTGGAAATGGGCGCGGCTCGGCGCCTCGCCCTTGTGGCTGATCCCCGGACTGGTCGCGCTTGCCGGCTTCGCCTGGATCCTCACCTTCGCCGACACGCCCGCGGCGGCGCGCGCCTATGCGGCCTATGGCGGCATCTATGTGGCGAGTTCGCTCGGCTGGATGTGGCTGGTCGAGGGGCTGCCGCCGGACCGCTTCGACCTGATCGGCGGGGGGCTGTGTCTCGCGGGGTGCCTGGCGATCCTGTTCGGGCCGCGGTGAGGGGCGTATTCGATCCTCTTCGGCTTCCTCCCGTCCACCCCGATCGTCATTCAACTCCCCGTTCGCTTCGAGTAGCCGTCGAGCTTGTCGAGACGGCGTATCGAGAAGCCGGTTGTTGTGGCTCTCTCGATACGGGCTCTCGACAAGCTCGATCCCTACTCGAGACAAACGGGGTTTGGGGGTGGGGGAGGGGCATTCTTTCCGGTGTCGCGTGCGCCGCCGTCCCACCTCTTGCGTCCGCCGCTTCGCGCGGCTACCTCCGGCGCATCGGGCGGGTATAGCACAATGGTAGTGCAGCAGCCTTCCAAGCTGAATACACGGGTTCGATTCCCGTTACCCGCTCCACCTTCTTTCCGCCTCCGCCCGCCACGGCGTCCTCGCCGCGCGATTGCCGGAGCTGCGGACCAGCCCTAGAGAGCCGCCATGGCCCGCATCGAAACGCCCCGCCCCATCCGCGGCACCCAGGACATCTTCGGCGAAGACCAGCGCCGCTTCGGCCGCGTGGTCGACGCCTTCGAGCGCATCCGCCGGCTCTATTGCTTCGGCCGCGTCGAGCTGCCGGTGTTCGAATCAACCGCCGTCTTCGCGCGCTCGCTGGGCGAGACCACCGATGTCGTCTCCAAGGAGATGTACAGCTTCGAGGACCGCGGCGGCGATTCGCTGACGCTCCGCCCGGAGTTCACCGCCGGCATCGCCCGGGCGTATCTGACCGACGGCTGGCAGCAGTATGCCCCGCTCAAGATCGCGACCCACGGCCCGGTATTCCGCTACGAGCGGCCGCAGAAGGGGCGCTATCGCCAGTTCCACCAGATCGACGCCGAGGTGATCGGCGCCGCCGAGCCCGGTGCCGACGTCGAGCTGCTCGCCTTCGCCGACCAGTTGCTCCACGAACTCGGCATCGCCGATGGCGTGACGCTGCAGCTCAACACGCTGGGCGACGCCGAGACCCGCGACGCGTGGCGCGCCGCGCTGGTCGCGCACTTCGAGGCGCACCGCGACGTGCTGAGCGAGGACAGCCTGGCGCGGCTCGACAAGAACCCGCTGCGCATCCTCGATTCCAAGGACCCGCGCGATCGCCCGGTCGCAGACGCGGCGCCGGGGATCGACGACTATCTGACGCCGCAAGCGCGCGACTTCTTCGCCGCCGTCACGGCGGGCCTTGATGCCGCCGGCGTGGCGTGGACCCGCAACGATCGGCTGGTGCGCGGGCTCGACTATTACCGCCACACCGCGTTCGAGTTCGTGACCGACCGGCTCGGCGCCCAGGGCACGGTGCTCGCCGGCGGCCGCTACGACGGGCTGATCGGCTCGCTCGGCGGCCCCGAGACGCCGGGCGTGGGCTGGGCGGCCGGCATCGAGCGGCTCGCGATGCTGCTGGACGGCGCCCCCGCGCCCCAGCTCGACGTCGCCGTCGTCGTGGAGGACGAGCGCGCGCTTGCCGAGGGTGTCGCCACCGTCGCGCGGCTGCGCAAGGCGGGGCTGATCGCCGACCTCGTCGCGACCGGATCGCCGCGCAAGCGCTATGACAAGGCGCTCAAGCTGGAGCCGGCCGAGACGGTATCGCTGCGGTTCGAGGGCGAAGCGTCTGCGACCGCCTTCCGCACGTTGCGCGGAGAGCCGCGTGCCGAGCAGCTGCTGCGCCAGGCATGACCGCCATCTCTCCCGATCGCATCGCCCAGATCGAGGCGCGGCGCGACGAACTCCAGGCGCTGATGGCGACCGGCGAGCTGCCGGGCGACCGCTTCGTGGCGGTGTCCAAGGAATATGCCGAGCTGGAGCCGGTGGCCGAGGCCGCGGGCGCCGTCCGGCGACTGCGGGCCGAGGCCGAATCGCTGGAGGACATGAGCCAGGACGGCGACGAGGAACTGCGTCGCATGGCCGCCGAGGAACTCCACGAGAACCGGGAGCGGCTGGCGGCGGCCGAGCACGCGCTGGCGCTGGCGCTGCTGCCGCGCGACGCCGCCGACGAGCGCCCGGCGATGCTCGAAATCCGCGCTGGTACCGGCGGGGACGAAGCGGCGCTGTTCGCGGGGGACCTGTTCCGCATGTACCAACGCTATGCCGACAGCCGCGGCTGGCGGGTCGAGATGATCTCGGCCAGCGCCTCCGACGCGGGCGGATTCAAGGAAGTCGTCGCCTCGGTCACGGGTCAGGGCGTGTTCGCGCGGCTGAAGTTCGAAAGCGGCGTCCACCGCGTCCAGCGCGTGCCGGTGACCGAGAGCGGCGGGCGCATCCACACCTCCGCCGCGACCGTCGCGGTGCTGCCCGAGGCCGAGGAAGTCGACGTCCAGATCGACGACAAGGATCTGCGCATCGACGTCTATCGCTCGTCGGGGCCGGGCGGCCAGTCGGTCAACACCACCGACTCCGCCGTCCGCATCACGCACTTGCCGACTGGGCTGGTCGTGATCCAGCAGGACGAAAAGTCGCAGCACAAGAACAAGGCCAAGGCGCTCAAGGTCCTGCGCACCCGCCTGTACGAGGCCGAGCGCGAGCGGCTGGCCTCGGAACGCTCCGGCACGCGCAAGGCGATGGTCGGATCGGGCGATCGCTCCGAGCGGATCCGCACCTACAACTTCCCGCAGGGGCGGGTGACCGACCACCGCATCAACCTGACGCTCCACCGCCTGCCCGAAATCCTGGAGGGCGAGATGGACGAGCTGATCGGCGCACTGATCGCCGAGGACGAGGCGGAGCGGCTGGCGACGCTCGACGCCGCGTGACGCTCACCGCCGCCGAGGCGGTACGGGAGGCGGCACAGCGGATCGCCGCCGTCTCGGACACGCCGCGGCTCGATGCCGAACTGCTGATGGCTCATGCGATGGGCGTCGAGCGCAACGCGCTGCTGCTCGGGCGCCTGGCCGATCCGGTGCCGGCTGGCTTTTCTGCGCTCGTCGGGGCGCGATTGGCGCATACCCCGGTCGCCTATCTGACCGGCAGCCGCGCCTTCTGGACGATCGATCTGGAGGTGGGGCCGGGCGCTTTGGTCCCGCGCGCCGACAGCGAGACGCTGATCGAGGCGGCGGTGGCGCACTTCGCCGATCGCGCCCCGGCGACCGTGCTCGACCTGGGCACCGGACCCGGCACGCTGCTGCTCGCTGCGCTCGACCAATGGCCGGACGCGCAGGGGCTCGGGGTCGACCGGTCGGCCGACGCCCTGGGCTATGCCCGCCGCAATGCCGAGCGGCTCGGCATGGGCGGGCGGGCGCGCTTCATGCTGGGCGACTGGGCGGCTGCGTTGGACGCGCGCTTCGACCTGGTGCTCACCAACCCGCCCTATATCGGCACGGACGAATGCCTGCCGCAGGAGGTGGTGGGGCATGAGCCGGCCGGGGCCTTGTTCGCCGGCGCGGACGGTCTGGACGCCTATCGCCTGCTCGCGCCGCAGCTCGCGCGATTGCTCGCGCCCGGCGGCGTGGCAGTGGCGGAGATCGGCTTCACCCAAGCGGAGGCGGTGTCCGCGCTGCTCCGTGCCCAGGGGCTTTCAGTCCGCGTCGCACAGGATCTGGGCGGGCGCCCTCGCGCGATCGTTGCCGGTTGAACCCGGCGTTGGCACCCCCATATTTCCCTTGGAGATCGCCCGTGCAGCCGCTAAGACCGGGGCGGGGCAAGCCACCTTCGACCAGTCACAGGTGAGTTCGGGGCACTGCCCCCTCCAGCGTCATGCGCGCCACTGCGGTCCGGTGGCCATGGCAGACGGGGTCGCGCAAGAGCGCGCCTCCGCGACAGGCAGCATCCGGGATCGACAGGATCGACGGACAGTTTTGAACGGGACACACACACGTTGATAAACAACCGGCAAGCCGGCCGCCGTCGCGGCCGTGGTGGGCAGCGTCCTCAAGGCGGGGGCGGCAGCCCCGGCCGTTCCGATAACGGCAATCGTATCGACAGTCGTGCACGCGGCAATGCCGCGCAGCTGCTGGAAAAGTACAAGAACCTGGCTCGCGATGCGCAGATGCAGGGCGATCGGGTGAACTCGGAATATTATTTCCAGTTCGCCGATCACTATTTCCGTGTCCTCAACGACAATCGCGCGCGGGTCGAAGAGAACCAGCGTCAGCGCGGCGACTTCGCCTCCGATGACGAGGGCGAGGAGTTCGAGTTCGAGGGCGAGAACGGCGGCAACGACCGCCCGCAGCGCGAGGAGCGGGGCCAGCGCGAGGAACGTCCCCGCCGCGAAGACCGAGCCCAGCGCGAGGATCGTCCGCAGCGGGATGCACGTCCGCGGCCCGAGCGTGGCCCGCGCGGCGAGCGTCCGTCGGTAACGCAGACCGAGGTGGATGGCGCTCCGGTGGAGCAGCTGCAGCTGGTTCCTGCCGAAGCCGCCAACGACGTCGACGTGCAGCCGGTGGAAGCGGAGGCGCGCACGCCCCGCGCTCGCCCGCGCGCCCGTCGCCGGGACGCTGAGCAGCCGGCAGAGGCCGCGACCGAGGCGCATGGGATCGATGCGGATCGGCTGCCGCCGGCGCTCGGTGCTGTGGAAGGCGAAGGCGAGGAGCGTCCGCGCCGCCGCCGCCGTGTCCGCGCCGACGACGAGGTGATGCCCCCGGCCGCCTGAGGTCGAGCGCACGCCTGAAAACAAGGGGCCGGTACCGCAACCAGCGGTGCCGGCCCTTTTGTTATTCCGTGTCGCGAGCGTCGGCCTCGGGGCGGTCCTTGCGCCCGAACCGGTCGACTGCCGCATCGTGGCCCGTGCCCGAGCTCAGGAAGATCAGCCCCATCAGCACCGCCGCCATCAACACCGACAGGCCGACGCCGAGCGCGGTCGCGATCGCCATGTGGATCGGCAGCGGACCGACCAGGTGCCACAGCAACGCCACCGCGACGCCCGCGGCGAGCGCCGCGACGGCGGCCATCCACTTCAGCAGCCGCCGAAACCTGCCCCAGGCGAAGTGCGCATAGGTCGGATCGTCCAGCGGATCGCGGTCATCGTGCAGCATCGTCTTGCAATCCCATCCAAACATGGGATGCTCAACCCCCGTCGATGCACGCGGCGGCAGAGGAGGGTGCGATGACCATCGCGGTGATCCTGAGCGGCAAGGGCCATGACGTGGTCTCGATCGACTCTGGGAGGACGGTGGGCGACGCCGTCCACCTGCTCGCCGAGCGACGGATCGGCGCGGTGCCGGTGGTCGAGGGAGACTCGATCCTGGGCGTCTTTTCGGAACGCGACGTGATCGGCTGCCTTCACCAAGGCGGGGCGGCCACGCTCGATCGTCCGGTGACCGCGGCCATGACCGCGCCCGCCGTCACCGTCTCCCCGCAGGAGCCCCGTGCTCGCGGCCCTGTCGTTGATGACGCACCGGCGCATCCGCCATCTTCCCGTGCTCGAATCGGGGCGTCTCGTCGGCATCGTCTCGATTGGCGACCTGGTGAAGCACCGGATCGAGCGCATCGAGGCCGAGGCGCAGGCGATGCGCGCCTATATCGGCGGCTGACCGACCCCCTCAGGCGCGCCGCGACCGAACCAGCGCCAGCGCCTCGGCCAGCAGCCCGCGTCCGAAGGTCAGCATCCAGCCCGCGTAGACCAGCGCTCCGGCCGGAACCAGGATGGCGACCCGCGGCAAGGGCGCGAGCGGCGGCAGCAGGTGATCGACCAGCAGCACCGCAATCGCCATGCCGACGCTCCCCAGCAAGGGCTGGGAGACGGCCGCGGCGAGCGCCCCTGCGCGCACCCCGATCACCGGCAGCGTCCGCCAAGCACAAAGCGCGAGGTACAGGGGCGCGGTAACGAGCCAGGCGGTAGCGAGACCCAGGACGCCATGGCGTACGCCAACAAGGAAGGCGATCGGCAGCAGGATTGCCCCGATCGCACCATTGCCCGCGCTGATCCCGGGCCGACCACAGGCATCGCACGCCGGCGCGAACAGGATCTGCAGGGTCAGGAACGGCATCGCGAGCGCGAGCAGCCCCACGACCGGGCCGGTCTCCAGCCACTTCTCCCCCAGCACCACCGACACCAGCGGCTCGGCCACCCCCGCGAGGCCGAGGTAGAAGGGCATCGCCAGCAGCAGCACCATGCGTACACCCATCAGGAACGCGGCGGCGACCGAGCTGCGGTCATGCTGGATCCGGGCATAGGCGGAAAAGGCGACGTCGTTGATCGGCGGCACGAACTTCGCGACCAGGATCTGCGCCAGGAACAGGCTCGTCGTGTAGATGCCGAGCGCATGGGCATCGAGGTGGCGGCCGGCCACGAAGACGTCGGCCTGGCTCTGGATGACCCAGAACAGCTGGCCCGCCGCCATCAGGACGCCATAGCGGGCAATCCCGCCGGCGCCCCGGAAGTCGAAGCTCGGCCGCACCCATGCACGCGCCGCCACCATCATGCCG